>CAJOGI010000005.1 GCA_905234075.1 uncultured Synergistales bacterium
TTTATTAACTTCATCGAATACCGACACGATTATTTTAGAACCGCTCGCGCCTATTGCTGTTCCGACTAAAATTGCCAGCACCACTAACTGAAGCATATTCCCCTCCAAAAAAGGTTTTAAGAAATTATCAGGTATAAAATTTTTTATCATATCGCCAAACGATAATGAAACATTTTGAGCCGCTGATACTGACGGACTTGCAATCGCGGTCAAATTCATTCCTTTTCCAACCTCGAACATAAGCACAACGGTAACTCCGATAAAAACTGCCATGATGCTGTTCAATATTGCAAGAAGAAACATTTTGCCGCCTGCCCGTTTCATTCCTGACAAATTACCTCCGGCAGTTTGTGAAAAGCATGATATGATCGAGAAAAACATTATCGGAATTGTACACATCTTCAAGCCGTTTAATAACAGTGAGTGAACAGGCTCAATAATATTCCTGTTAATCATCGCTGTTATTTCTTCGGACATAAAATTTTTCATGACAAAGCTCGCAATTACCGCAAAAATTAAAGCCGCCAACATGCGATATAAATTTGAGTACTGCGAGCGTAATGCCGTGATCCTGACGCTGTTATGATTTCTTGCGTATTTGTATTTTATTTGATTGCTGAAAGCACGAAGGACAAGATCCCTTATAGCTTCGGCTGAATCGCTGTCATCATCAGAAAAAGAAATTCCAGCATTGATATAAAACTCAAACTCTTTACCGGGAACGCGCAAATCAACGCTGACATCGCCGAGAAATTTTTTCACGTTGACGGAAATAAATTTTTCTTTTGTGAAATCTCCATGCTCAATTAATTTCACGAGAGCTTCTTCACACATTAATTCGGCGCGGACAGCCTCTTTTGAGCTAAGTTTCAGCTCTTTGAGGCTTTGTGATAAAATTTCACTGGTAGTTTCGGGACTTTGAAATTCAAAATTTTTATTCATTATTATCAACTCCTATAACTACAATATTCTACAAGCTCAAAAAATTTTTCAGACTCCAGTCAGTACAGTTTTGAGCATGAGACAAAAATATTTCTCATGAATTATATTTTTCAACGTTCAATAAATTTTCCTGCTTTGCTATTATCAATGCAGGCACGGTAACGCCGAAAACGTTGCCCTGAGTTTTAATTATCATTCCGGCTATAATGTCCAAAGCCATAATAAACGCAATGCCTTCAGCAGGACAGCCCACCGCCGCAAAGAAAGAAGACATCGCGGTCAGCATAATTCCCGGTATACCCGGCAGCAGCGTAATAACAAAGGTAACCGGTACAAAAATAGATAAAATTTTTTCCGCTGTAATCTCTACGTTATACATATTTGAGACTGATAATATCGAGATAAACATATACATCGGGTTTGCCATTTTAGATATCGCCATGCCCAAAGGAATTGCAAACGAATAAACGCCCGGCGGCACTCCCATCTTTTCAAGAGATCTCATAGCGTCAGGCATAGTAGCATCGCTTGAATTAGTTGAAAACCCGGTTATGAAAACTTGAAGCGACTTTTTATAAAATGTCAAAGGATTCAGACGTGCAAATAAAAAAATCATTAATGAGAGTATTACATTCAAAATTAAAAACGCGGCGCACATAGTCAATAAAATATTAATTACTGACAGCAAAGTCTGAAGCCCTGTCGTTAAGATAACAGACGCAATCGAACAAAAGACTATTAACGGGATAAAGCGCAGCATATAACTTATTATCTTTGCAAAAATTTTTATAAGGTCGTTCACAACCGCTATAAAATTTTTTACCGCCGTTACCTTTGCCGTAATGCCTATAAAAATTCCTAAGACAGTGAGCTGAAGCAAATTTCCGTCAAGAAACGGTTTTATAAAATTCCCCGGTATTATGTTCATAAAAGTGTCTCTCAAAGATAAATTAAAATTTTGAACATTCCCGGAAGTTACAGTGGCTATTAAATTCGCTCCCTTCCCCGTACCGAAAAGCCATACCGAAAAAATTCCTACTAAAGCGGAAATAACGTGCAATGACTCAAACATGGAAAATAATTTAACTCCCACGCGCTTCATTTGTGCCATCTCGATATTCTCGGCCGCAAAACAGGAAATGACAGAGAAAAAAATAATCGGAACTGCACACATTTTCAAGCCGTTTATAAAAATCTTATGAACAGACGTGAAGATATTATTATTAATCATCACGGCTAAGTTTTCAGGAACAAAATTTTTCAAAAAAATTCCCGTAACGACAGCAAGAATTAAAGAGGCAAGAATTTTATAGAGGCTAGAATATTGAGAGCGCACAGCCGTTATATTTACGGCGTTGAAATTTTTTTTATTTCTGTAAGTAATTTTGTCGCTAAACGAACGCAGAATTATATCTCTGATCGCGCCTTCATTGTCGAAATTATCATCATCGGCCAAAAATTCCGAATCTGAGTAAAAATCAAACTTCGGGCCGGGAACTTTTAACTCTATGCTGACATCGCCGAGAAATTTTTTTACGTTCACTGAAATAAAATTTTTCTTCGTGAAGTCCGCGTGTTCAATCAGCTTTAGCAGTGCTTCTTCACAGACTAACTCATTTCTTATAACCTCTTTTGAGTCAAGTTTGAATGCAGGGAGGCTTTGTGATATAAACTCTAAAATTTTCTTGGCAGTTGCGGGGCTTTGAAATTCAAATTTTTTATCCATTATTATCAACTCCTATAACTGCAATATTAAATTTGTCAGCAAGCGCGAAAAATTTTTCAGGCTCCATTATCAAAGTTTTTCCTGCTTCGATAGCCAAGCATGTCAGCCCGGCCTCGTGCATATTCTCAAGAGTTTTCGTCCCGACCGTCGGCAAGTCGTAACGCATATCCTGATCTTTTTTCATCATTTTGACGAGAACTCCGCGCTTTGATAAAGTTCCGGCGCGTTTAATCATGTTGTCCGTCCCTTCCATTGCTTCGAGAGCCACGACAGCTTCATCAGCAACGCAGATACTTTGCCCGAACGAGAGCGGCAATGTTACGCGTAAAATTTTTTTTGCGTACTCAATATCTTTTAATTCTTTTTCGTTGGGCTTGCGTTTTGAGAGCTGCCCTGACGGTGCTAAAAATTCCGGCAAAATCTGCCAATACGGAATGACTTTTATATTTTCGTCCTCAAAAACTTTTACGATTGAACCCAATAAAGAATGGTCATCGCGCAGAGAATTTTTTAATACTTTCAATGCTAATCTATCAAGAAAAAACGGAACAGTATAAATAATTTTTTTGGGTATCCGCCCGGCCATTATTAATTTATTTGCGCCGTGAGCTTTAATTTCCTTTATGCCGCGAGTCAGATTAGGTATCCGCAGGCGAATTAAATGCCCCGCGTAAGGTCTTAAAACTTCCGTGTCATTACGCAGGGCAATAATTAACGTAGAATTTTGAATATCTTTTAGCTTCTTTGCAATCTCGACGGGCAGAATACCCTCGCCGGCAATCAAAGCGATATTATCTTTCATAATTTTTTCAGAAAACTTTGTCGCCGTTTTTAACGGGCTCTGAAGGTCTCAGCAAAACAACTCCCTGCTCCGAGTCAGTACCTAAAATTCTGACTTCGCTTTTAACGGAACCGATGTGGATCGGCGACAAATTCACGCAGCAAATAATTTGAGTCCCGACTAAATCTTCGGGCTTGTAAAGTTTTGTAATTTGAGCGGAAGATTTTTTTATGCCAATCTCTTCGCCGAAATCAATTTTCACGACATAAGCAGGATTTCTTGATTTTTTGTTTTCTGTAACTTCAAGAACAGTCCCGGCTCTCATCTCAACTTTTTCAAAATCTTCGAGTTCAATCAATTTTTCTTGCTCTCCTTAAAAATCTATGAAGGATTAGAGGATTTTTTCACTCCTACCTGAATTAAACTTTATCAACTCTGACCGCAAAAAATAAAGCGACGATCATAAAAATAAAATTCGGCCCCCAGCCGGCGACTACAGGAGGAATATTTCCGGCCTCGCCTAACGCTCTGCAGAACGACATTACAACGTAATAAGCAAAGACTATTACAACGCTTATTCCGAAGCCCACGCCGCCGCCAGAACGTCCGCGCCTCGATGCTCCGAAGCCTGCTCCGAGCACTGCCATGATCACACACGCCCAAGGGACTGCGAGCTTCAAGTGGAACATTACCCACAATCTTGAAAGATCCGCGCCGAGATCGTCGGCCTGCTTTATGTAAGTCCAAAGCTCATGTGCGCTCATGTCTGCAGGCCGTCTTGTACTTCTCTGCAACTGTTCGGGCGATAATCTCAAGGCCAATTTCTGACGCTCAAACCTCAAAAGCAAAATTATTTCGCCCTCTTTAGTTACGTTGTACATTCTTCCGTCCTCAATCCACCATTGATTATCGAGCCACATTCCGCGCCTTGCGTTTAATGTTGTCGTGAGCCTGCCCTCGTCATCAAATTCGTGCATCATTATTCCGCTCATTAAGCCTTTGCCTGTGTCGAGTTCGTCAACGTATAAAACGCGCTTTAATCTTCCGCCCTCCTCGTCGCGCAAAAAAACTTTTTCCTGCAGTGCCGAAGCCTGATTTTTCATTATTTCGTATCTCATTAATCTGTCGGCGGCAAGCGAGCCGAGCGGAACAACGGTCTCATTAAATCCAAGACCGATAAGAGAAATTAAAACGGAAGTTAGAATAACCGGTCTTAAAATTCTCGTGAAAGGAATACCGAGCGACTTCAGCGCGATTAATTCACTGCCGGCGTTGAGTGTTGACATTCCCAAAAGTCCTGCAAGCAATGACGACATCGGAATAGTCATCACGACAACTTCGGGAAGCCTGTAAAAAAATAACCGCGTTACAACTCCGAAGGCCACGCCCTGTTCAATTATTAACTTTGCGGCTTGAAATAATAAATCTCCGGCAACGAAGATAAGCACAAAAATTAATATCCCGAATAAAAAAGGCGAAGCGCATGAATTTAATATTAATTTATTAAGTAAACTGCGTTTCATAATAAAAAAACTCCTAAATCCTAATTCGACAAGGCGTTTGCTGAATATTTCCGCGTCATTGCATGTGTCAGCCTGTCAACAAGTTCCTGCGCTGTCGGAAGGTTATTGCTTCCCTCAAAACATTCGTTGACCGTTAAAACAGTAACGTGCAAAAATTCTTCAAACGTCGGGCACAAGGCATTGACTATCGCTGTTAGACGCTCGGCTACATTTTCCATCATCTGATACGGACATTCAGACAGCACAGTCAAAATTTGAAACTCTCCTGTCTGAATTACAGTGTCGCTCTGACGAACGTCTTTAATTACGCGGGCGCAGTAAGCTCGAAACGGCCTGATATATTTTTCCATGTCGTCATCGGGCAGTAATTGAGGGAATATGACTCTGATCATGATCGCGCTGACGGGGTGATTGTAGCGTCCGGCTCTGTAGAGCTCGTCAGAAATTCTTGTAAGCCCGTAGCGATATGAATGAAGCTGAGTGTCAGGGTCAATAAATTGAACAGGCTGCCCGCTGTCGCTCGGATTTTCTGAATTTTCGTCGCCGGTCGGGAGTGCTTTAGGCGTAAGCTCAAAGTAAAAACGTTTTCCGTTATCCATGCCGATACGTTTAACGTCCCAGATTTTTTCGTTAATCTCCGCAGTCTTTGAGACGGGACTGAACCATTCGCTGATATTTTTTCCGAGCGTGTCAATTCTCTCGACCTGTAAAACTTTTAACATATCTTCGCTTGCGTTTAATATCGCGCCGGTGTCGTCAGTTATCGCGAAATTCAAAGGAATTTGTTTAACGTCGTTTTCAACTTCAACCGGAACTATTTTATTTTTTTCTTCTTCGGCCTGATTGTAAACGACAACAAGAGCCGCCGCTCCGCAGACAGCGAATAAAACTCCGAGCCATTGAAACATTCTTGCGCCGTAAACGATTGACATCGGGCATAATATAATTCCCTGCGCCACAGCCTGAAGAGGCACGAGCCCAACACCAAAGCCGTTGCTTATAAAAAGTCCGTAGAGCACGCTCAAAATTATGAAGAGGAGCCACACAAGCCCCCATATAGCTAAATCAACTTCGCCGACGATACTGCCCTCCCCCATTGCGCGTGCAAGCATTATTGTCGGAATCGCAATGACGGGAGGGAAAGTAATCCACTTCAAAAAATTATTCTGACCCATTGTGAAAAATCTACCTGTATTGTAATTCTTCGCCGCTGGGATAGCTTAAAGTGTAATCTACGATAATCGGCACAGTTGCTCCGGCCGGAACAGTAATTTCCCAAGTGAGTCTGTTTTCTCTGTCACGTTCTTTCTCTTTCGGCTCAATGCGTTTCACTTCAAGTTTAATTTTTTCGTCCGTCGGTATCGGCAGTCTGTCTTTAACGGTTATAACTCTCTCTTCTGAAGTTCCGTTTGTGATTTCAAGTTTGTAGCCGCTGTTGAAGACTCCGCTGAACCACGATACGCCTTTTTTCTCGACTAGAGAATCTTTTTTGACTGTGATAGCGTTGGCATAGCCGAAGGGAATTTCTTTCTGGCTCTCTCCGTATTCGCCGAGAGTAATTTTTCCTGCGGTTGCTCCGTCGACTCTGAGATCGGCCTCGCCCGGAATTAATTTATCGTTTTCCTTGTCCATGCTCGCAATTATCCAAGCGTCGTTTCTCTCTTCGGGAATGAGCAAAATTAATACATCGCCCTTTAATTTTATATCAGTCATGTAGACTTCGAGATCTCTTTCTGTTCCGTCGCCGGTCAGCGTGCCTGTTGCTTCGACAGTTCTGTCCGCGAGTGTTTCTTTAACCGTAGGGGCAGGCGCGTTTACATCTTCATCAAATTCCATAGCCATAATATCTTCGGGCATTGCCATTCGGGCTGACTCGTACATTCTATTATTGCGCGAAAATTTTGCCGCGCCGACAGTAGCTATAGTTTCTTCCTTAGGTTTTATTCCGACCCTCAGGGGATTTATAACAGGCTTTGTGATTCTTTCGTCGGGTGTCTTTGTGTGAAGTGTTACGTCGCCTTTATAGTCAAGCCCGGTTTTTTGCGAAGCTCTCACAAATAAATCAGCCTCTATTTTGCCGCTTGAAGAGTCTAAGTCAAGAATATATTTGGGATACCACGAGGCAGCCGGTGTGAATGCCGAGAAGTCTGCATAATTCATCGTCTTGCCCGTAATTAATATATAGCTTGTGTCGCCGCTTGGCCTGCGCGAATTTAATTCAGCCGATAAAATTTTCTGCTTGGCCTGCTTTCTAGTTATCTCTGCTTTCAGTGCGACAAGTTCATTTTCTGTCTCGAGCCTCAAAGCCTGAGAGTCTTTAATATAATTTAATAACGCTTCAGGATTTGATTTTTCCGGCTCAAAATTTTTAAGCATTTCGAGTGTTTGTTCGAGTGCGGATTTTTTCGCGTCAAGTCTGCTGATTTCTTTTTCAAGTTCATCAAGTTCGGACTTCAGAGCCACGAGCTGTGAAGGGATCCAGCGTTCTCTTGTAAATTTTTCTATTCGGATATCTCCTTCAACATCTTCAGGATTTATCAAGCGGATTGAATCAGCATTGAAAGAACCGGGCAAAACTGCCTTAAAATTTTTTTCATTGTCGTATGGCTCAACCCTGAACGAAAATTTTGCTCCGTACGGGTAAAAATCAATAGCTGTGATTGAATTTGTATAATTCTCCGGAACTTCTGCGGCAAATGATAAATTTGCGAAAAGAAGAACCGCAGCGAAGGACATCATTAGAAAATAAGGTGCTCTCATTGAAAATATATCTCCTCTCTAAAAAAAATATAATAATTATATACTTAGAGGCAAAAAAATTAGAAAATGCCGCTCTTGTAAGCCGGGATATTTCACTCAGCTGCGGCCTTCAGCAAAATTTCCTGATACATTGGGATAAAAATTTCTCTCTGACAGTCAGGGATATTATTTTTTTCAAAGCAAAATTCGAGCATCTCAAGAGGTTTAATTTCTTCAAGATTTTTAGAAATATTTTCGCTGACGTTTTCTTCGGCTTTTCTGCTCTCGTCCCTTATGCTCAAGACTTCAATTAGTGGAAAATCTTTTAAGAAATTATCAATTTTTTCCTGCAAGTCTCCGAGTGCTTCGCTGCCGGTATATGTAATATCAAGCCATATTGACTCGCGTTGAAAGGCGTATCTTGCAAGTTCGGCAAAAATTTTATTAATGTCGCCTTCAATTCTTTCAAGCCTCTGGAAAGTCGGCACGGAAATTTCTTTCAAGCCCGTTAATTTTTCTCCGTCAAGTTCGACAACATAGACGGCTTTTTTCTGCCCTGCTTCCCCAAAACCCATTGAAAGAGGCGAACCGCTGTAGCGTATATTTTCACGCGATATTTTTTGCGGTGAATGTAAATGTCCAAGCGCGGTGTACGTCAAAAAATCCGGGAATAAATCGCTCCCGACCTCGACGGCAGTTCCCACGTAAAGAGAGCGCACTCCGTCCCCCTCCGTAACTTTTCCGCCCCGTGCAAATAAATGCCCCATGCCTATAACGGGAATTTTTGAAGCTCCGCGAATTTCAGAGGCATGAGCAAAAACTTTTTCATAATGATCTTTTATTCCCGTCAACAAAGAATTTTCGAGGCTGTCAACGTCATCGCAAGCCTTCAAAGTTCTTACGTCCCTGTCGCGCAGATACGGAACGGCGCAGACAATTAATTCCGCCTGTCCGTCATCGTCATAAAGCGTTTTAACTTCGTCCTCAGGATTTTCGCAGGCACTGCCGACTACTTGTATTTTGAAAAGTTTTAATAAATCTTTCGGCGCATCGATAAAAGCCGGCGAGTCATGATTGCCTGAAATAATAACGACGTGACGGCAGTTTGTCCTTGCGATTTTTCCCAAGAATGAATAATAAATATCTTGAGCCCTTGCCGAAGGTGTCGTGTTGTCAAAAATATCTCCGGCAACAAGAAGCGCGTCAACATTTTCTGATTTTATTATTTCTTCAAGCCACGCAAAAAATTTTTTGAACTCGTCATAACGTTCATGATTTTTTAATCTTCGGCCTATGTGCCAGTCGGAAGTATGTAAAATTTTTTTTATCATGATTAAATTTTTTCTTTCTCCTTGTGCGGAATGTCTAAATCGTCAAGAATTTTAACAAAATTATTTATTGAGTTTTCATTATTTTTAAGAACAAGATAGTGAATATTTCTTGAGCTTAATTGAGCGCAATTTTGTTCGCTCAACATATCAGCGATAAAAATATCGCTGTCTCTTGCTATTGTAGCATCTGCGCGATTACCCTTGCCCATTAATTTTACTTCAGTGCGATAAATTTTCCCTGTCCTGCTGATTAATTTATAGTCAACTTCTCTGTCGTAAGCTAAATTTTTATTTTTCTTGAAAGTTTTGTTATCTATATTTTCCGCCGGAACATTTGCCATTCTGCAAAGCTCGTCTAACAACGGCTTCTCAACTTTCTTGCCGATTGAACTCCAAGCACCGCCGCGAATTTGAATTTTTTTCGTGGCAAGAGCATTAATTACTAAAAGGCTCTCTGTCAAAGAAAGTTTTACAGTAATGTCGTTATAGCTGATTGTAATTGTTATAGCTAAACCGCTGTCAGCGTCGTTCTCAAGTTCATTAAGAAGCGAGCGCAGATATTCAAAACTATTATTTGCCGCGGTCAGCACGATTTCTCTTGAAGACGTGCCATAAATATTAGTGATGTTTTTTTTGTTAAGTCCTGCGAAATTTGCAATTTCATCAGACGTAAAATTATTCGGGTTCATAAAATATTCTTTGTACCAGTCCATATTAATTTCCCGATTGTTCATTTTTGCATCCACAATCTGCTTGAAAAAATTTATGCTGAAGTCAAAGAAAATCGTATTAATCGAATTTATTACTTCGTCTCTGTAATCTTTAACAGAAATTAATTTGCTGACTGTATTTTTTATTGCTTCGTCCTCGAACGTCATAATATCCCGGCTCCTCTCTTTCTATAATTTCAAAGAATAATATTTTAATATTCGTCTGCATAATTCTTCAGGAAATACGGCAGGGTGATTTTTATCATACTTAGGAGCAATAAACCAGCAATTAGATGTATCAATTTCTTCATTCTCATATTTTTCATATTCCGTATAATTTTTCATGTTTTTGTCGAGAAGAAAATTACAATTTTTTCTATAGACCATAATACTTTCAGTTATGCAGTTCGGTTTATAAGATAAAGGTTTTCTTGTCTGCTTATATCCGCTCACTCTGTCGGGCAGTGAAGGCTCAGGTTTTATCCATATGATTTCGTCAATAAAATAAAATCCTGCTTCGGTCAAAATTTTATGAAAATCATAATGAATAGGGTATCTTATGCTTTCAAATTCGCGCCCGGCTCTTTTCGTTATTACCGGCGAAACATTTACGATAAAAAATCTTCCTTCTTCAATAACCCTGTTGCAGGCAATAAAAATTTTTTTCATTTTTTCGAGATAGTCTGCATATGATTTATAATCAGAGTATTCTCTTGCGTTATAATAAGGCGGTGAAGTAAACGCGAGCTGAATGCTGTTATCAGGAAGTTCTTTTAACGTTTCTGAAGAATCTCCGACAAGCAGCAAAGGACAGGTAATTTTATGAATGAGAGGCATATTCTTTCTCTGCTGCCTGAAATCATAAAATTCATTCATTTTTTTTATATTCTCGTTTTTATAATAATTTATTATTTCCTGCTTTAAGTCTGAAAATCTTTTATCAATTTTGCTTTTATAAAGGCACGTCCTAAAAATTTGATAAATCAATTCCATAGGATTATCAGCGTTAAAAGCCTCGCGCTTCATGAAAATATAAACTTTATCGTTGTCGTTCTGTCTTCCTATCGAAGAAACAATTTCGCGCCTTATATCAATAGGAGCAGGGAGCTTGAATATCTCAAAAAGTTTTAAAAGGTTATTTTCATTTTTTTCTTTGCCCATGGCTTTTATTTGCTCAACAGAATACATAAATGAAATTCTCCCGAAAATAAAATTGTGTTATATTTTGATTAAAATAAATTTTAACATGCAGGAGAAAAAAAATTGGAGTGGCAAATTTCACAGTTGTTCATAATCTGTCCGCTGACGTTTCTCGGCGGGCTTGTTGATGCTATAGGAGGCGGAGGCGGTTTAATTTCACTTCCTGCTTACATGATCGCCGGCTTCCCCGTTCACTACGCCATAGGCACAAATAAAATCAGCTCGGCTATGGGAACTTCGATAACATTCACAAAATTTTTGCTTGACGGCTATATGCCCCTGAAACTTTCAGCGTACGGAATAATTTTCGCCCTTATCGGCTCGTCGCTTGGAGCAAAGATAGCTTTATTAATCAGCGAGCATATTTTCAAAATTTTAATGCTCTTTATTGTCCCTGTTACCGCGCTTTATGTTTTTAAGAGCCAAAATTTATTGAGAGAAGAAAAAAATTCGCAGGCTATCACAATAAAAACTTATATAATCTGCATATTAGTTGCTTTTTTCTTGGGACTGTATGACGGTTTTTACGGACCAGGCGCGGGAACTTTCATGCTGCTGCTCTTGGCCGGTGCGGCTAGGTTGAGCGTACAGAAAGCTAACGGCGTGGCAAAGGCTATAAATTTCGCAACGAACGTCGCGGCCTTAGCTGTGTATTTAATGAACGGCAAAGTTATTTTAATTGCCGGAGTTATAGCAGGAATTTTCTGCATAGCCGGAAATTATATCGGAGCAAGATTTTTTGAAAAGGGAGGCGCAAAAGCTGTCCGGCCTGTTATACTTGTCGTATTAGCTTTATTTTTTATTCGCGTAATTTATGATTTATTAATCTAAATTTTTTAGAAAGGACTTGATTTTATGTTAAAGCGTAAATTTATTTTTGCGCTGTCGGTTATTTTAATACTTGTGCTTGCTTCAATGTCATTCGCCCACCCAGGGAAACTCGACGCGAACGGCGGCCATGTTGACAAAGAGACAGGCGAATATCATTACCATAAAGGCCCGAATGCTCTTCAGAGTCTCGAGATAAGGCGCAACACCGTATATAAAGCAAAGATTGAGCGCGTTGTTGACGGCGACACGGCGATCATTTCTTTTATTTTTGATGACGGCAGCAAATATCTCAAAGAGCGCGTGAGATTTATCGGCGTGAATACACCCGAAACAGTCCACCCTAATAAGCCCGTCGAATATTACGGCAAAGAAGCGAGCAACTTCACGAAAAAAGAACTCACGGATCAAACTGTATGGCTTCAGACTGATGTCGAAGTTAAAGACCGCTACGGAAGAATGTTGGCTTACGTGTGGCTCAAAGAACCGACTAGAGAGGAACTCGACAGCGAAGAAACGATACGCGAATATATGTTCAACGCAAAATTACTGCTTGACGGTTACGCGCAGTTGATGACCGTCCAGCCGAACTCAAGATACTCAAATTTATTCGTGCATTTCCAGAGAGAAGCCCGTCAGGAAAGCAGAGGCCTCTGGAGCGAAGAGAAGTAAGAACTAGAAAGTAGGAAGTAGGAACAAGGGACAAAAAAACTTCCTGCCTCCTGCTCGAGCCCTACATGAAAAAATGCCGTTAGATTTAAAAAAAAATAAAAGTATCTTAACGCAGACAGCTTTAATCATTGCTGTATTATTCTGTGCTGCTGTGGCAACAAACGGGCTTGCAATTTATGACAGCGGCTCAGATTTTTATATGTCGGGCCTAATTGACAACAAGCGCAGATTAACTCATTACGTTGAAGGAATGATGAGCGGCTTCGCTTCGATTGAGTGGCTTCTCAAATATTGGCAAAATAACTATGAATTAATTGACATTTCTCGAAATTCTCAGGACTTGAGAAAATATAATCAAGTCCCCTACGAATTTTTAATCAACAGAAAAAAAATTACTGCTCAAGAAATTGAAGAAAATCTTTTGCCCGACCAGCAATTATTATTTGCTGAATATTGCTACCGGGAATTAATGTCGGACTTTGACGAAATTAAAACCATGCTTCAGCCGTTTATTTTATATTGCGTCAGGCCGCTCGAAACTGAAATTAATTCAGCGTTCGTTTTTTTCAACGCCGTTGATAAAAAAAATCACGATGAATTTATAAAAGAACAGCTCGGCACAATATGGTCGCTCGATATGTCAAAGCACCCCGTAATAAAAAATATGTACGAGTCAGGCCAAGAGTCCGACGAATTTGAACACGTAAAGCTAAAAAATCAGGAAATTTTATACGGCTACATGCCTTTAATCATAAACGGAAAAATTTTGTGCCACATAACAGCAGCATTTTTATGGGACGATGTAAAAAATGCAATCTACGACAGTTTAATCTCGGTTGAAATAAAAAACGCGCTCTTGCTCGTAGCAGCAGGGGCCATCTTGACGATTTTGCTTTACATGCTGATGCTTCGGCCTCTTGAAAAAGTTCAGAGCAGCGTAAGAGAATTTACGAGGCGCAAGGACAGCAACTCTATAGTCATAGAACTTGAGACAATAAAATCACGCAACGAGATCGGGCGGCTTGCCGATGACGTTTCATTATTGGCCGTAACTCTCGAACAATATAACGAAGAAGCTGCGCGGCTTTCAGCCGACAACGCAAGAATCAACACCGAGCTTTCACTCGCGGCAACAATACAAGAAGGAATTTTGCCGAAAAATTTTCCGAACGTCGATGAATTTTCGCTCTACGCTTCAATGCGTCCGGCTAAAGAAGTCGGCGGAGATTTTTACGACTTTTTCATGATTGATGACGATCACATCGCGTTAGTTATAGGCGACGTATCGGGCAAGGGAATTTCTGCGGCTCTGTTCATGATGACAGCAAAGACGACTCTAAAAGACTGTGCCTTGTCTTCAACTAATGATATTAATGAAATAATCCGTGAAGTTAATGATAAATTATATGAAGGCAACGAAGCAATGTTATTCGTTACGTTATGGTTTGGAGTTCTGACGATTTCGACGGGCGAAATAAATTACGTCAACGCCGGCCACGAATACCCGGCATTGAAACGCAGCGGCGGAGAGTTCAAAATCATAGACGACATTCATGCAAGACCGCTTGCGATATTAAAAAATATTATATTCTCGTCAGGAAAATTAAATCTTAACAAAGGCGACACGCTTTTCCTTTATACTGACGGAGTAGTTGATGCTCATAATGAAAATGACGAACATTTTGGCGAAGATGGACTTGTCGAAGCTCTTAACAAAAATCCATGCGAAACGCCGCAGGAAATTGAGGGCTCCGTTTTGAAAAGCCTTAATGATTTTACCGGCAGCGTTCCACAATTTGATGACGTTACAATGCTCTGTGTGAACTACCGCCGCGAAGTCAGCTTCTCGAATACTACGCTGGGGACAACGTCCCGGACAGTTCCCCCGAAGTGAAAAATTTCTCTTACGCTTGAACTTGATACGTACGAATATTTTGGATCAGTAACTATAAAAAAAGTTTCTATTTCGGGAGCTAACTGCCTGTTCATTAAGGCCATTTGAAATTCATATTCAAAATCAGACATAGCACGAAGGCCGCGAATTATAACTCCTGCTTCTTTCTGTCTGACATAATCAACTAAAAGCCCGTTGAAGCTGTCAACTTTTATATTGCTGACGTGTTTTAACGACTCTCGCGCCATTTCGCAGCGTTCATTTACACTGAAGGACGCATTTTTTCTTTCATTAATGAGTACGCTGACGATGACTTCATCAAAAACTGCCGCCGCTCTTTCAGCTATATAAATATGTCCGTTTGTTATCGGGTCAAAAGAACCGGGATATACTGCCCTGACTTTCATTGAAAATTTTTCTCCTTACTTAGACTTAGATAAAACAAAAATTTTTGGCTCGAATACGATTTTTCCGTAAATTATAACGGTCTGAAGAAGTGAAAGAAGCTCGGCCATCGGCAACGCCCATATAAGCCCGTAAGCTCCCATAAAATAATTCATGATGAAAAGCAGCGGAACATACAGAACGCACTGTCGGCAGACGCTTAAAATAAATGAGGCCCTCGCCGCTCCCATTGCCTGCAAAGCATTTATAAAAATAAAGAATATCGCAAACAATACGCTGCTCGTTAATTTCATTCTTAAAAATTTTACGGCATAACCGAACGCTTCCGGCTCTGTTAAAAATACTCTAACTATTCCGTTCGTAAATATATAACACATTCCGACCATGAAGAGACTGACAGAAATTGTAAACTTTAACGCAAATTTCAACATGCCTTTGTATCTGTCCCAGTCCTTTGCTCCGACACAGAAGCCGAGCAGCGGCTGAACTCCCTGTCCGCAGCCCATCGCAATTAAAACAGCTATCTGTTCGATCCTCATTGAAACGCCGGCCGCCGCGACCGCCATATCACCGTAAGCCGACATTAAAGAATTCATTATCATCTGCGATATGCTCATCAGGCACGGGTCAAGAGCCGCAGGAATGCCTATGGCAAAAATGCTCAGGGCAATTCCGTTTTTAATATTAAAATTTTTAATGTGAATGTTCAGTGATGACTGGCCTGCTAAAAAATAGCCGATATAGTAGCCTGCTCCTGCGACAGTTCCTAAAACAGTAGCTATTGCCGCTCCCTTTATTCCCATGTCAAAATATAAAATCATTATAGGGTCAAGGATTATATTAACAACGTTCCCGATTATCTGTCCGTTCATTGCTTGGGCCGCGTGGTTTTCAGCTCTTAAAATTCCTGAGCAGGCCATGCTGAATAGAACAAACGGAGCCGAAGCCATCACTATTGAAAGATAAGTATAAGCCGGAATAAAAGTATTTATGCTCGCGCCTATCGCAATTAAAATTTTCCCGATAAAAAGCATAAATATAAACGTCATTAAGACGCCTGCCGCAATTCCTGCCCATATACAGAACGAGGCTAAACTGTCAGCGTGCTTTTTATTTCCTGCTCCGAGTGCGCGCGATATGCAGGACATTCCTCCGGCCATGAAAACAATTCCCATTGTTATTAACATCATAAAGACCGGGCCTGCAAGCGACACCGCAGCAATTTGAAACGGGTCATTAGTCTGCGATATAAAAAACGTGTCGGCTAGGTTATAAATTAAAATCATTAACTCGACTATGATAGCCGGAATTATATTTGAAATTACCTGTCTATGTATTGATTTTGAAGTTGACTGCAAAATAAATAATCGTCCTTTCAAGTTTTTTAAGCAAGGGCGAATATAGCAGGATAAAAATTTTATGTCAATTTTAGGAAAGTTAAACGCGTTTCGCCGTAATCTCTTTCTGAAATTATCTCAAAATTTTCATTAATATTAATATTATTTATTGGCTCGCGGCTTGAATGTTCAATTACAAAAACGCAGTTATCAGCAAAAAGTTTTTCAAAATTCATGAGCGTCAAAATCTCGTCGCACCAGCCGGAATTATACGGAGGATCGGCAAAAATTATGTCAAATTTCATTTCGCGCTTGAGCAGCCACGACACAGCCCGGCGAACTTCGAGCGATAATATCACGGCGTTGTCAGGCGCAATTTTTTTTATGGCTTCAGCTCTTGATTTAATGCTCTCAACGAAAACGCATGACTCCGCGCCGCGTTTCAAAGCCTCAAGCCCCACGCGCCCGGTGCCTGAAAATAAATCAAGAAAAATTTTTTTCTCAATATCGCCCAAAATATTAAACAACGCCTGCAAAACTTTTCCTGAAGTCGGCCTGACATCTTTCATAAACTCCTAACTCCTACCTCCTAATTCTTACCTGTACAAAGCCTTTGTGCCGCGTCAGTCAAAGCCGAACGCACTGCCGGAGTTAAGAAAGCCCCTGAAGTTTTATCGAGGCGGATTAAAAATCCCTCATCACGCGGCGAGATATTTATATAAAATTTTTGCTCAAATTCGTCATCGCTCGTCAAAGTCTCCAACAAAAATCTTTCTCTGCAGCTAAAATTATTTCCGAATTTCCAAAATGCTTTTTTGTTTTCGTCCTTGCCCGAAATATTTTTCAGTGCCTCAACGTCGCTGTGACTCACCTGATTTTTTATTTTTATGTGCATTTTTTTTGTTGTTCTCCGTGTAACTGTAAATTCTTTAATTTTTCTGAATGTCAATCTAAAAATATTTTTGCCTTGCTCAAGCCATTTGCGCTCATATTTAGTCGTGATTTCACGCGCCGGATTGATTTCAAAATTTTCCGCTCTCAATGCTTCATGAAGGCCAAGAACGCGCCAGACTTCACGGGAATAATTTTCGTCATCTGATACCATTTCAAAAATCCCGTTGATTTTTAATACAGCCGCTAATCCGTCCGAAAAATCCCTTGCTGTAACACGTCTGTGAGCGTTGCCGTTGCCCGGCCATGGACATGGGAACTGCATAAAAATTTTTTCGAGCGTCTCATCTTCAAATAATTCTCGCAGCATATATCTTGCGTCAGTGTTTATAATTTTTAAGTTATCTAAGTCAGCGGCACGCCTTGAGCATCGCAAAACGCATGACTGTGAAATTTCAATTCCGTATAAAAAAATTTCGGGATTAGCCTTTGCGTATTGAACAGTAAATTCTCCGTTGCCGAAGCCTATTTCAAGCTGCGTGCAGGATTTTACAGGAAGAGGAAGACCGCTTTCAGGAAAAATTATTATTCCATATTGCGGTCTTGCCTGTGTCGTGGCGGTTAAAAAGTCCATGTGAAGTCGGGCAGTCCTTCCTCAAGCAAAATATTTTTAACATCGGTCATAATTTTTTCTAATGCTTCCTGAGTTTTTCCTTCGCAGCGAACGACCATGACCGGCTGAGTATTTGAAGCGCGTATCAAGCCCCAGCCGTCAGGATATAAAATTCTTACGCCGTCAATGACACTGCATTCATATTTAGCTTGGACTTTATTTTTTATTCTCTCGGTTATTTTGAATTTCACGTCATCGGCACAAGGTATTCTGATCTCATCAGTCGAGTTATAAACAGGAACGCCGCGCATCAATCGCGATAAAGGCTCACGGAATTTCGACATGATACGCAAAAGTCTCCCTGCCGCATAAAAAGCATCGTCATGCCCGAAAAATTCATCGGCAAAAAACATATGCCCGGAGTATTCGCCCGCGAACAACGCACCGATCTCGCGCATTTTAGCTTTAATTAATGAGTGTCCCGACTTCCAGTAGAGAACTTTACCGCCGAATTTTTCAGCTAATTCCGGCAAAACAAGGCTGCATTTCGGTTCGACAATGACATCCGCTCCCTTATGAGTTGCTAAAATTTCTTTCCAGTACAGCGTCATTAATCTGTCTCCGAAAATTACCTCGCCGGTATCGTCAACTACTCCGATTCTGTCAGCGTCTCCGTCAAATGCAAAACCGACATCAGCTTTTTCAGATTTAACGCGCTCAACTAAAAATTTAAGATTTTCACGTTTCTGGGGGTCCGGGTGGTGATTAGGGAAATGTCCGTCAGGCTCATCAAATAGTGAAATACATTCGCAGCCTAAAGCCTCGAAATATTTTTTAACTGTAGGACCGGCTGCGCCGTTTCCGCTATCGCATACGATCTTAAATTTTTTTGTGAACGGCAGAGAAAATTTTGACACGAGCATTTTTATATAACTCTCGTTTATGTCGGTGTGAGTTAATTTGCCCTGACCTTCTTCAAAATTTCCTGACTCAGCGATTAATCTTATGTTCTGGACGTCATCGCCCCACAGCGTGCCGCGTTCAAAACATAATTTTAAGCCGTTCATGTCCGCCGGATTGTGCGAGCCTGTTATCATTACTCCGCCATTGAGATTAAACTTAATCAGGCTCCAGTAAAGCATGGGCGTTGTTACAAGTCCCACGTCAATAACGTCAAGCCCCGTCGCTAAAATTCCTTCGATTACGGCGTTTTTAATTCGCGGTGTTGAAAGTCTCGCGTCGCCTCCGACCGCAACGGCTCCGGAAATTTCAGCGCGTTTTAGCCAAGTAGCATAAGCCCTGCCGATTAATTTTATTGTCTCGTCAGTTAATTCTTTGTCAGCGTTGCCGCGTATGTCGTATTCTCTAAAAATATTTTTGGGTATCGTCATAAAAGCCTCTCTAAAAATTCCTTATCATGTATTCGGTGATATTAGCGCAGAGTTTCGCGGTTTGCGCCTCAAATTCCTTAAAATCAACAGTCTCTGTCTCGTCAGCCTTATCTGAAATGGAACGAATGATTATAAAAGGAATTTTGTTTAGATAACACGCTTGGGCTATTGCTCCGCCCTCCATTTCACAGCAGTCTCCGCCAAATGACGAAATGATTTTATTTTTCTGTTCCTTCGTTGAAATAAATTGATCCCCCGTGCAGATACGTCCTTCTACGATCTGAATGCCGGGTGCTACTTTTTTAGCGGCATTCACGGCCTGCTCTCTTAATTTTTCATCAGTCTTAAAAGCTACAAGCCCCGTATAAGGAATCTCGCCTTTCTCAAAATTTATGGGCGTTACGTCGTAATCATGCTGGACAGCGTCAACAGCCACGACAATATCGCCGATATTAAGAGCATTATTCAGCGAACCTGCTACACCCGTATTGATAACGTGAGTAACATTGAAAATATCAACCAGCATTTGCACGCATATTCCGGCGTTTACTTTTCCCATTCCGCATTTCACAATCACAACATCGATATTTCCAAGTTTTCCTTCACAGAATTCCATTTCTGCCCTCGTGATTTTTCTTGATATTTCAGCGTCATTTTTCAGCGTTTCTACTTCAACGTCTATTGCCCCAATTATGCCGATTTTAATCGAATTTTCTGCATAAGCACTAAAAGGCGCAAAAATTATTGTTAACAAAAACAAAGCCAAAAACTTTTTCATAAAAAACTTTCCCCCCTATGTAAAATTTTTTCTTTTTCAGTAAAAATTTTTTTGTTGAGCTAATAAAATTATAACATTGCAATGAATTAAAAATTTCTGCTCTTGTTGAAGCTCATGACGAAAACGAAATTAAAACTGCATTAAAAGCCGGTGCAAAAATAATCAGCGTTAATAACAGAAATCTTAAAGATTTTTCAGTGGATACGGAGAATAGCAAAAAATTACGCAGTTTAATTTCCAATGAAAATAGAATTGCAATGATAGCCCAAGAAGCCAAAGGATTTTTGTATATCGTCTCAAGTTTAGGCGTAACCGGCACGAGAAGCAAAAGAACAACAGACTTGGCAAAAATAGTTGAAGCTGTCAGAAAAAATTCCGATATTCCATGCGCGATTGGTTTCGGCATATCTACGCCTGAACAAGCTAAGAAGATGGCTGATATTTCGGACGGCGCAATTATCGGCTCTGCTATAATTAAAATACTAGAAAAGTACGGAACGGACGCGCCAAGTTATATAGGCGAATATGTAAAATCCATGAAGCAGGGAGTTATGAGTTAGAAAAATGATTGAACGGGAAAAGATGATACGCGGAGAGTTTTATAATCCGGCTGACGATGAGCTTGTAAAAATGCGGCAAAAAGCTCACAGACTTTGCACTCAATATAATCAGACCTTCGAGACTGACGAGGCGACGCGCTGTGCAATTCTTCGGGACTTGTTAGGAAAATTCGACGAAGAAGAAATTTATTTTCAAGGGCCGATTTTTTTTGATTACGGCGTAAATATTTTCATCGGCAAAAATTTTTATGCAAACTTTAACACGACAATTCTTGACGTTTGCCCCGTAACAATCGGCGATAATGTCATGCTCGGTACAGGCGTGTCGCTCTTAACTCCCGTTCACCCTTTGAAATATAAAGAACGCTTAACCGGCCTCGAATGCGGCAAGCCAATTATAATTGAAGATAACTGCTGGCTCGCTTCAAACGTTACAGTTTTAGGAGGCGTTACAATAGGCGCAGGCAGCGTAATCGGAGCAGGCAGCGTCGTAACACGCGACATTCCCCCGAACAGTTTTGCGGCCGGCAATCCCTGTAAAGTTATTAAAGAAATTTAGTATAATGTACGTAAAATTTTTATAGGGGAGGTGGAAAATCATGCAGGTTACATCAATGCTGTCGGCAGGATATTTAGAACCTGTCAGGGCTGTTGGGCGCGTCAATAATATTGCTTCATCGATTGAAGAAGTTGACGAGTCAAAAAAGCAAAAAGAGCAGGAAATTTTAGCTGAAGAGCAAAGCCTCAAGGCCAAGCTCGGAAAAGATACTCAGGTCCATACAGTTTATCATTATTCAATGGGAACGGACGGAAAGCGTTATATAACAGGTGCGTCCGTAACGATGAAGGGCAGTGAAGAAGATCTAAACCGCGTAAGCGGAGGAGCTGCTCAGGAAGATATCGAGAGCATAAAGCAGGAAGTTCGAGACACCTCCGGCAACGACAAGACCGAAGATAAAACCCGGAACATTATTCAAGCTGACGCAGAAGAGCACGAAATCTCAAAAGAGGAAGAAGCTCAAGTGAAAGAGCTTGAGAAGATACAGCGCGAAGTTATTTCACACGAGGCCGCACACAAAGCCGCTGCGGGCAATCTCGGAGGAGCGGTTAGCTATTCTTACACTGAAGGACCTGACGGGCAGAGCTACATAACCGGCGGCGAAGTTCCGATTAAGCTCAAAGAGGGCAGAACGCCTGAAGAGACTCTGCAAAATATGGAGCAGGTTCAACGGGCGGCAAACGCTCCGGCAGATCCGTCGGGACAAGACAGACAGGTCGCAGCAAGAGCAGCCGCTATCGCAGCAAAAGCCAGACAGGAAATTATTAAAGAAAAAACTGAAAAGCAGGAGAGCAGGACTGAAGTTGCAAGAGGCACTCCCATCATTGAGCCGGTTAGCCGCGAAGATGAACAGTATGACGCTTCTAAGGACGGCGCGAACTCAATCAAGGCATCAATAAAAGAAATGGAAATTCAAAACCTTATGCCTGCCGCTTAATCACAAAATGAAAAAAAATTTTATGACAGACAAAAATCTCCGGTCTATCGCAAAAAGCCGGAGAAATTTTTTTATGGACACGTGAAAAAATTTTTGATTCTATTTTTTTTATTTGCTCCGTAAAATTTTATGGCAAGAAAAAAATTTGAAACTTTTTGTAATTGTAAATGTAGTTGCAAAAAAATTTTCTTAGTGAAATTTTCTTAGAAAGAAAAATTAATAGAAAGGATTAAAATATTTTAGCATAAAAAATTTTTTCCCACGAAGTAATAACTCAAGTCTAAATATGTGTTATGATTTTATGAAAAATTTTTGAAAGGCTATATATTTTTTAATGCTAAGCGAAACCAACGTAAAATCAGAATTGGAAGAACTGCGCGGACTTATTCAGAACGTGCAGGACAGTCTTTGACATTCCTAAATTACAAACCGCATCGAAAAAATTAACGGACCTGACCTCACAGCCGGACTTCTGGAACTCACAAGGCCACGAGGAAAAATTAAAAGAACTTTCTCAAATTAACTCGCGTCTCGAAAATTGGAAAAAAATAAAATCAGCTTACGATGATTTAATTACGCTTGAGGAAATTTTGAGGGACGCTCCAGACGCGGAATTAGAGGCAGAATTTAATCAAAGCTCCGCGAAACTCCGGGAAGAACTCGAACGCGCAAGCCTTCTTTTATTATTGAACGAGGAACACGACAACTCGAACGCTATTTTAATGATTCACGCTGGGAGCGGAGGACTTGACTCTCAGGACTGGGCCGGAATGCTGCTGCGAATGTATTTAAGATACTGCGAGCGCGAAGGCTTTGAGGCTAAAGTAATTGAGGCCACGACGGACGAGGGCGAAGGCATTAAAAACGCTACAGTCATGATAAAGGGCGATTATGCTTACGGATTTTTGAAGTCGGAGCGCGGAGTTCACAGGCTCGTGAGAATTTCGCCGTTCGACTCGGCTCACAGACGGCACACGAGTTTTGCTTCGGTCTTAGTGTCCCCTGAGTTCTCTGATGATGTTGACATTGAAATAAAAAGCGAGGACTTAAAAATCGATACGTTCAGGGCAAGCGGAGCGGGCGGCCAGTACGTCAACAGGACTGACTCGGCTGTAAGGATAACTCATATTCCGACGGGGATTGTCGTAACGTGCCAGAATGAACGCTCGCAATTACTTAACCGTCAAACGGCAATGCACGTCTTGAAGAGCAGATTATATGAAATGGCTTTGCAGGAACGTCAGGAGGAATTATCTTCAATCGTCGGCGAGAAAAAAGAATCGACGTGGGGCAGTCAAATTAGAAGTTACGTTTTGCACCCTTACACTCTCGTTAAAGATCACAGGACTAATTACGAGAGGGGAAATATTCAAACCGTCCTCGACGGAGATATTAATGACTTCATCATGGAATTTTTGAAGCAGAAAGCTAGAAGTCAGGTAGGAGTTAGGAGTTAGGAGGCAGGAAGTAATGAAAAAAATTTTTTATATGTTGATAATTTTTATTTTGTCTGCGTGCAATTTTGCATTTGCTGAAAATTTTGTTCCCGAGCAGCCGTTAATTTCAGTGAGCGAATTAAAGCCCGGAATGTCGGGTTATGCTTTGACAGTCATAAAAGGCATGGAGCCTGTAAGAATGCCGGTTAAAATCGTCAGCATCATTCCGCAGAAGCCCGGCGCGGCCATGACGGACAAAATTTTAATAAAGTTCACAGGCAAAAATAAATTAGCGCAGGGCATGAGCGGCTCGCCCGTCTTCATAAAAAATAAATTAGCCGGCGCAATCAGAAGCGGCTGGGAGAACAGCGACCAATCTTTAGCAATCATAACGCCGATTGAAGACATGATTAAAATTTTTAATAGTGAGGGGTCAGGAGTGAGGAGAGAGGAGTTAAAAAAATTCACTCTCTCTGCTTCAGGCATTAACGCGAACTCGCTTTCAGGTTTAAGCAAGGCACTCGGCCTAAATATCACTCAAGGCATTTCGTCAGGCACAAGGCCGCTCGAAATTAAAGATATTAAATTCAAGCCCGGCGACGCTGTTGCGGCTTTATTAGTCTGGGGAGATGTCGAAGTCTCCGCAGCCGGGACTGTTACGGCAACGACAAAGGACGGAAAATTTTTAGCTTTCGGGCACGATTTTTTGAAGCGCGGCAAAGTTTCTTACCCCTCCGCAGGAGTTTTCATTCATGAGACAGTAGACAGCCGTACATTTCCTTTTAAGCTGGCAAGCCCTCTTTACATTAACGGCTCAATAACGCATGACAGGGAGGCCGCTATCGGAGGACGCGCAGGAATTTTCCCGCAGTCCTTTTACGCAGAATTAAATTTCAATAATCTTGATACAAATAAAAAAAGCAGATATAAATTCCGCGTTGTCGCTGATGAATTTTTGACGGCGAATTTAATCGAAGAGATTTATAAGGGGCTTATAGCCGAAGCGTGGGACAGAAAAGGGCAGGGCACTATGGACGTTAATTTAAGAATAGAGGGCGGAAATGTTCCGAAAGGCTTTGCCCGGCGCGATATATTTTTCTCCGATGAGGACATCACCGAAGCGGCTTTCAAAGATACTGCCGAGATGATAGGGACTTATTTAACACAGCCGTTTGATAAAACAATGCCGTCAAGTTTTATTTTGAGCGTCAGCGCAACGGAGAAGCCGAGAGTTTTAAGGATTGAGGACGTTACCGCACCTAAGAAGGCCAAGCCCGGCGATGAGGTAGAAATTAAAGTCAAGCTCCGCGAATGGAGAGCAGGAACGACCGAAAAAACTTTCAAATTAAAAATTCCCGATGAGGCTTCGGACGTTGTTGAAGTTATCGTGAGAGGCGGAGGAGTTGAGCCGATGGAGCAGACAGCCATTAACGAAAATTTGAAAACTGTTGACAATCTTGAAAGACTGTTGACGGAGTTCAAAGCTGCTGACGCTAACAACGAAATAATAATCGAACTTAATTCCGACACTATGGGAGAAGCTCTGAAAAACGCTTTGAATAAAAATAAATCTGAAAATGATAATGATGATGAAAGCGATGACTTTTTGCCGGAAGAGCTTGAATTTTTGAGCGAGACCAAAGAACGCCGCATTAAAGAAGGCACGCTGAAAATTTTTAGCTCTGACTATGTCGTTGACGGAATGTTAAAGCGCATTATCCACGTGGAGAAATAAATTAAAATGAAAAATAAAGGATTATTTATCGTCATTGAGGGGGTTGACGGTTCGGGCAAAAGCACGCAGGCCGAAAAATTAGCAAAGTGGCTCGAAAATAAAACGGGCGTTAAGACAATAAGGACAGCAGAGCCGTTTATCTTGCGCGAATTAATTTTAGGGCGTAAGGATTTATGTGCGCTTTCAGAGTTATTATTGTTCTTGGCCGACAGAGCCGAACACGTCAATAAAATAATCATGCCTGCAATAAAATCAGGGAATAATATAATCTGCGAACGCTACAACGATTCAACGCTTGCTTATCAATCCGGCGGACATGAAATAGAATTTTCTCACGTCAAAAATTTAATTACGGTCTGCAAATTTCCTGAGCCCGACATAAAAATTTTTCTTGACTTACCGCCCGAAATTGCTTTTGAGCGCGTCAAAGCCCGCAATAATCTCAATGATAAATTTGAAGCCGAAGGTCTCGCGTTAATTAAAAAAGTCTCCGATTTTTACAGAAATTATTATTCTACTTCCTACCTCCTACCTCCTACTTCCTACCTCCTAACTATTGACTGCGGCAATCTCGACGAAGAGCAAACGTTCAAGGCGATAATTTCAAATATTAATTCTTTGCTGGAGGAATTTTTTAATGGCCGGCATTCAAGTTAAACGACGGACTGGAGACAATCCTGCCGCACCTCCTCAAACTCGAATAGAAAGCGGCGGAGGACACACGGGACGGCACACAGACCCGGCATCAGCCGTAACGCCCTCTGAATTTTCATTTGAAGCAGTCATGGAGTCTACGGAGCTTGAAGAATTATTAGATCAGCTCTATGAACTTTCCGACAGGCTCTCTGTTTTTCCGGGCGGACGCTTGATTGAAGAGTACCGCTCTGTGCTGCACGAGTTATTAAAGCGTGCTGCTCAGGGCATGAGAATTAAGCGCGACATGCGCTGGCGTAAGACTGACCGAAAAATGTATATCACGATCGAACGCGCCAAAGAGGCTATGGAAGAATTAGAAGATGCTTTTCTTTACGAGGGCAACAGGACAAAAGCTCTTGCCCTAATGGAGGAAATAAAAGGTTGTCTGATCTCTCTTCTAATGTAGCGTGGCAGGAAATTTTACGCGAGACCGAAGCCGGAAATATTCCGCATTGCAGGGCAATAGCCGCGCCTGTAATTTTTCATGATAAGATTATCGAAACTCTTGCGAAAATTATTTTGGGAAGCTATCGCCCCTCCCACCCGGATTTATTAATAATCGGCAGCATGGACAAGCCTGCACCTATAGGCAATCAAGAAACAATGACGGACGCTGAATATAAAAATTCTACACGCGGATTAATCGAGGAAATTGCGTTAAAGCCTCTTGAATCTGATAAGCGTCTCGGCGTAATCTTGTGCGCTGATAAACTGCTGAAGGCCGCCGCAAATTCTTTATTAAAACTTGCCGAAGAGCCTCCATCGCACGCATATTTATTATTTTTAATGGAGGACGGGAGATTATTTTTGCCGACGTTGAGAAGCCGCTCGCGCTTCAGCGTAATTGCAATGCAGAGCGAAAAAGAATCTTACTCAATGCCGCTTTCAGAGTCTGAATGGCTTGAATGGCTCGAAAAATCCCGGAAAAATTCTGACGTTGACGCGGTAATAAAAAATTTAAGCGCGTGGGAAAATTTTGCGGTGCTCAATAATAATTTCATGCTTGCGGAAAAAATCGACAGGCTCAGAATAACGGCAGAGAAAAAAAATTTATCCGTGCCGTTTCTTTGCGATATTATTATTTTGACACTCAAAGGAGAAAATAAAAACATTGAAAATATATTTAACGATATTTGGTAAGCCGAGATATTTAGGGATTGTGAAATTAAAAGACAATATAAAAGGCTGGATAGTTATAAGAACGTCTAGGGGCTATGAAATGGGACTGCCCGGCGGTGAGCTTTCAGAAGAACAGAAGGAAAAATATCAGAATGCTGCAAATAATTTTGAAAACTCCGCCGACGCAATGCTGCAGAGCGTAGATTTTGTAAGGAAGGCCAACGCAAGGGACATCAGAAATTATTATCAATGCCGAAGCGAAGAGAGCAAAGCATTATCGACGGCGCGCGAAATTCTTGAGGAGCATAAATTAGACATGAAACTTGTTGACGTTGAATATATGCTCGACCGAAAAAGATTTTATATTTACTTCACGGCGAACCAGCGAATAGACTTCCGCTTATATGTCCGCGATTTAGCTTATATGTTCAAAACAAGAATAGAAATGCGTCAGATCGGAATACGGGACGAGGCTCGAATAATACGCGGATTATCTACATGCGGACGGCCTTGCTGCTGCAGCTACTGGCTGCGCGGATTTTCGCCGATAAGCATAAGAATTGTAAGAGAGCAGCGATCTGCTTTGAACCCTACAAAAATTTCGGGGCTATGCGGCCGTTTAATGTGCTGCATGTCATACGAGAAAGAATTTTATTCTGAATTATGGGCAAAGCTTCCCGGACCTGGCGCAAAAATTAAGACGGAACAAGGATTATATACGCTTGAGAGTCTCGACTTGGGACGCGAGTATGTAAATATAAGATTTCCAAACGGGCGGCTTGTTCCTGTAGCGATTGCAGACTTTCAAGATTTTCAAGATACCGTGTTAAAAGGCGAAGAGTGGGGCGAAGATAAAGAAATGCTCGAAAAGAAAAAGGCCGCCGCTGAGCGCATAGCAATGTTACAGGCGAGAGCAGACCGCAGAAAATCATTAGCCGTGAAAATCAACTCCGCGCCGCTTGTGCCGAAGGCGGAACTCACGACAAAATCTGACAAGCCCGCAAAACCGCAGAAGCAAAAAGATAAGCAGGCAAAGCAAAAACAAAAGCGCAAAAAAAATAAGTCATCGCAGAAAAAAATTAGGAACGAGGGAAATTAATTCCTCATTCCTAATGATTAATTCCTAATCAAAAATTAGCCCATGTTGTCCCAAGTCTGAGCTTCTTCAATAGCGTCCGCGCCGGTCAGATAAAGTTCTTTCGGCACTCCCATAACGACGAGGCCCGACTTCTTGTCAACATAATAGTGCTTCGCATCCTCTTCGGGATCTTCGCCGATGACTGTTCCGTCAGGAATAATATTATGGCCGTCAATGATTGCGCGTTTAATGCGGCAGTTATGGCCGATTACAACGTCGTGGCCGATAATGCTTTCTTCGACCGTGCTCCCGGACTGCACAAGACAGTTACGGGCAAGGACTGAATTTGTTACGCTCGCTCCAAAAATTCTGCTTCCTTCTGAAAGCATTACCCTGTTGATGTTGCAGGGGTGTCCGTTGTCAGGATAGCAATACGTGGGGGGATCTCCGAAGGATACTGTCCTAATCGGCCACATCGGGTTATAGAGGGTCATTTCTGACTCGTGTCCGATTAATTCCATGTGAGCCTGCCAATATGCGTGAAGGGTTCCGACATCGCGCCAGTAGGGCTTATCAGTTCTCCACTGATGGATTAATTCTGTCTCGGCTGACGGGTGCGGAAGGACGTTCGTTGAAAAGTCATAAGCGCAGACTTTCATTCCGTGAGCTACGAGCTTCGGGATAATGTCTTTTCCAAAGTCGTGGCTTGTTTCCTGCATTGCGTCATCGTCAAGAGCCTCTTCAAGAACTTTGCGCTCAAAGACGTAATTTCCCATCGATACGTAAGAGAATCCGGGCTTGTCAGGAATTTCAGGCGGGTTCTTCGGCTTTTCCATGAACTCAAGAATGCGGCCCTTAGGGTCGGTCTTGATGCAGCCGAATTGATTTGCTTCTTCAACAGGAACAACGTTCGCGGCGATCGTAACATCGGCGTGCTGCGCCATATGCCACGCGATCATCTGGTCAACGTCCATTTTATAAATATGGTCGGCGGCGAAAATACAAACTCTGTCGGCTCTGTAGCGGGTGATCATGTGCAATGCCTGATATACTGCGTCAGCCGTGCCCTGAAACCAGTGCTCACCGCTCCACATCTGCGCAGGGACCGTCGTTACAAAGAAGTCTCTGCCCCTCATGGCTCCGCCGAACTGCCAGCCGCGCTCAATATGTTCATTAAGGGACTGGCTCTTAAACTGAGTCAAAACATAAACTGAATAAATGCCACTGTTAATTAAATTTGAAAGTGCGAAGTCAATAATACGATATTTTGCGGCGAAGTAAACTGCAGGCTTTGCGCGATAACGTGTAAGGGGCATAAGACGTTCGCCCTTGCCGCCGGCAAGAACTATGCCCAGAACTCTTCCGTGTTTGCCTGTATACATAGAAAAACTTACCTCCTTTTATTTTTAAGTAGAAAATAGGAAGTAGGAAGTAGGAAGTAAAAAAAGTTCCTGCTTTCTGTTTCCTAAATCCTAACTGTTTCTCATTGCATTAAATCCTCGTACATCTCTTTATAAAGACCGGCTGACTTGTCCCACGTGAAATCTTCACGCATTCCCTCAAGCATTATCTTTTTCCAGGCTTCTTTGTCCTTGTAACGCTCAACGGCGCGGCGCAATGCCCACATCATGCCGTCAACGTCGCATGTCAAGAACGTGAAGCCGTTTCCGCCTTCGGGTCTGTCAACGTCAAAGACCGTGTCTCTAAGTCCGCCGACCTCGCGAACTACCGGGACAGTGCCGTATCTCATTGAAATCATCTGAGATAATCCGCAGGGCTCAAAAACTGAAGGCATTAAGAAAATATCTCCTCCGGCGTAGAGTAAATGCGACAACGGTTCGTCATAGCCCTTGAATAATTTTATGCTGTCGGGATAAGCTGCTGCGGCCTGTGCTAATCCGTTCTCGATCCAGTCTTGACCGCTGCCAAGAATTAATAATTTTGCTCCTGTCTCGGCAATCTGCCCGGCTGCGTTGAATACCATGTCAAAGCCTTTTTGCTCAACAAGACGGCTCACGCAGACGATAACGGGCGCGTCCGAGTTCGGGTCAAGTCCTGCTCTCTGAAGCAAGGCTTTTTTACACGCGGCTTTGCCTTTTAAGTCCTTTATAGTGAAATTCGCAGGAATTGATTTATCTCCGGCCGCGTCCCAGAATTTTGTATCAAGGCCGTTGATTATTCCGCGAAGTTTACCTCTCTGCTGATATAAAATTCCTGAAAGTTCGCGGGTTGACTCGTAAGTCTGAATTTCGCTCGCATATGTCGGAGATACTGTGCTGACCGCCGTAGCCGCGACTATTCCGCCCTTTAATAAATTAACCTGCCCGTAAAATTCCATCGTTGAGGAATTGAAGCTCCAAGGCTCAAGCCCGGAAGCATCAAGAAACGGATAAGGCTCAAAAACTCCCTGATAAGCAACGTTATGAAGAGTCATGATGCTTTTTCCGCCGGTCTGGCGATAATGTCTGTGCCATGCGAGAGCGCAGGGAAGAAAAGCTGATGTCCAGTCGTGGCAGTGATAAATATCGGGTGTCCAGTCAATAGCGTCCTTGAGCTCAAGAGCCTGCATACAGAACACAGCAAACGGTGAAGCCGTCCAGAAATTTAACTGTTGAGGATACATGTCCCCCGTATAGTCTTCGGCTTTAAGAAAATATGTCGCAACACCGTTCACGTCGGCTTTAATAACTTCCGCTGAATGTATGCGCCAGTCATAGGCCGCGTAAACTTTTGTTTTGACTGTCGAATGTTTCACACCTGCCGCTTCAAGTTTCTCAAGCACTCCGGGCCACGCCGGCGTAACCACTCGAACATCAACTCCAGCCTGACTTAAAGCCTTCGGCAATGATCCTGCAACATCGCCAAGCCCCCCGACCTTTGAGAACGGGGCAAGCTCTGTCGTAACAAATAATACTTTCAAGGCATTACTGCTGTTCTTTACTGCCATTATAGATAAGCCACAGTCCTTTCTTTAATTTTTAGATTAGGAAGCAGAAGTTTGTAAAGAATTTTTTTACTTCCTAGCTCCTGCCTCCTAACTCCTACCTAAATCTACATGCCTCTGAAGTCAATCGAGTAGGCCTTAGCCGCGTACTCTCTGACTACTCTGTGAGTGTTAAAGAAGCTCGCGTCAAGAGCTATAGTGTGTTTCATCATGTCAACCCATTTATCATGATTTTGATAATAGGTCGGGATAACTTTTTTCTCAAGTTTTTCGTAGAGGTCAACTGCGTCAAGATTTTCATCATAATGAGCAGTCGCGCTCGTCTCCGTAGGTTCAGGCCCGATTGACCAGCCCGTTACGTCCTCAATCCAGCCCTCAATCCACCAGCCGTCAAGAACAGAGAAATTCATGATGCCGTTCATAGCACACTTCATTCCGCTCGTTCCGCTGGCCTCTCTGGGCCTCACGGGGGTGTTAAGCCAAACGTCAACGCCCTGCGTTAAAAGCGATGCAATTTCCATGTTGTAGTTATCAATGAAAACTATCGGCACGTCATTCGTAAGCTCTTTCGCGGCCTTGCGTATTCTCTGAAGAAGTCTTTTGCCTCCGTCATCGTGAGGGTGAGACTTTCCTGCAAAAACAAACTGAACTTTTTTATTTCCTGCTATTTTTTTCAGTCTCGGCACGTCAGTTAATAACAAGTCAGCTCTCTTATACGTTGCGGCACGTCTTGCAAATCCGATTGTCAGAACGTCCGGGTCAAGCTGCACGCCGTTGGTCTCAAGAATACGCGCAAAGAGCCTTAATTTTGAAGCCTGATGAGCTGCCCAGACCTCGTCATTAGGAATCGTAAGAGCCTGAACTAAAATTCCGGGATCAAGTTCCCAGCCCGGTATGTGCTTGTTATAAAGTTTTCTCATTCCCGAACTGACCCAAGTTGTCGGGTGAATACCGTTAGTTACCCAGTCAACAGTTTCCATATGGAACATATCGTTGCTGACTTCGGCGTGTTTTTTCGCAACTCCGTTCACGTAACGGCTATAGCGCAGGCCAAGTTCCGTCATCGATACACCGGGCCTGTCGGGAAGCATTTTATGAATAGTTGCTTGAGCGTCCGGCGGGAAAACTTCGTCAATCATTCTGAACTCAAAATAGTCATGCCCTGCCGGGACAGGCGTATGTGTCGTGAAGACAACCTGCTCGCGGATTTTATCAGGATCGTAATAGCCAAGCTCGCGCATTAACTCAAGCGTCAAAAATCCTGCGTGCCCTTCGTTAAGGTGGAACGTGTCAATATTCATGTAGCCCAAGTCGCGCAGCATTCTCAGTCCGCCTACGCCTAAAATAAATTCCTGCCGCAGTCTGTAACGATTATCGCCGCCGTATAAATACCAGCATAATTTTCTGTCGTCAGGGTGGTTAGGTTCAAAATCAGCATCAAGGAAATAAATAGGAAGCGGATAGCCTGTCGCGCCGATGCACTCGTACACCCACACGCCGACTTGAATTTCCCGGCCTTCCATTGTGATTGAAACGCGATTAGGAAGAAGTGTTAATTCTTTTGTCGGATCCCACACAACCGGCTTTTCCTGTTGCCAGTCGTCGTTATTAAATTCCTGAACGAAATAGCCTTTACGATATAAGAGAGTAACTCCGGCCATCGGAACTCCGAGATCAGCGGCACTCTTGAGAATATCGCCCGCTAATACGCCAAGTCCTCCGGAATATGTGGGGATTGACTCTTTAAGCCCGACTTCCATTGAGAAGTAGGCTACGGGGCGGAAGGCGGGATCGTTTTCCATAAGCGTCCTCAGAGAGTTGCCGAGATCGCTTCTGTGTAGTCTTTGAATCATGTAATTTGTAAAGCTCCTTTCCGGCTTTTAGCAGACGGGCGAAAAAGTTGACCACCTGCAAGAATTTTTTGAAATGGATTTTTATTATTAAAGAAGATTATCTCATAAAATGCAAATTTTTGCGATTATTATTTAATTTTTTATCTGCCCATTAAAATATCCGAGAGGCTGTCAATTTCTTTTTCATGATTATTTTTCCTGTCATAATTATTTTTTCGGGCCTGCGCTGCTAAATTTTTTAATCTTTCTTCGGAGGCAGGGTGAGAGTTAAAGCCGTTGCTTTCCGTTCCGTAATCATTGTCTTCAAATTTTTTCATTGCGTCATAAAGTCCCCACGAGCTGTAACCGGCCTTCACTAAAATTTTTACGCCGTAGTTGTCGGCTTCCGTCTCCTGCTCGCGGCTGAACTTGCTTTCTTTTAATTCCATATCGATTTTTCCGACGGCCTGAGCTAAATCGTCAGTGCGTTCGAGATTCGCTCCCATTATGGCTCTCACGGTGTCGGACAGTTCAAAATTATAATAGTGCCCTAATTTTATATGCCCAAGTTCGTGCCCTAACACGCCGGCGATTTCCGATTCGCTCTCTAAAATTTCCATTAAGCCCGTCGTAACATGGACGCTGTAATTTTCTTCGTCCTCGTAAGCCACCCATGCGTTAGGCTCGTCGTCATCTTCAAAATTTATTTCAAGTACCGGGAAATTTTCGGCGCGTGCAATATTTTTCCAGGCCCTTGAGACAGCCTTCTTGTTAATCCTCCCGAAGGCCGCGCCGCTGAACGCGAAAATTAAAATTAAAACGGCAGCAAAAATTTTTTTCATGCCCTTCACCTCCTAACTCCTAACTCCTACCTGAACTCAGTCTTCCCAGTCGATAGAGTCTAAAATTTTTTCAAAGTCTTTTTGCAGCGCATCATCTTCAAAACCGCTCATCGAAATGACCAAGTAATAACCGTCTCCGCCCGTTAAAAGCGCGATGCTTTCAGCTCCGGCACTGTTCATAAAACTGAAAGAATAATCTCCGTCATCGTCCTGTTCTAAATCCCGGCCGTCCATTTGAATATAAAGCCGTTCGGCTATGTCGGTCAAAGAAGCCTCGCCCATTTTGTTGAACGCTACAGCAAGAGAAGCATTACCGTTCTCATGTTTTATAACGAGCGTTGAGCCTTGAAGCCCGCCCGTCCAGCCGACAGGGACTTCAGCGCGGAAGTTCCCGAACGCTTGAGGCTTTGCCCCTGCAATCGAAGCAAAAATTAAAACGAACATCAACGCTAAAAAAAATTTTTTTGTCCTCATGATTTTATTTACCTCCGAATTAATTATATAAAAAAATTACGGAGTGGCTATGAATTTCTCACAAGCCCTCCGCAATTGAAGAAAGGTAATAAATAATTTTGAAAATTATAAATCTATTTCTCTGTAAGTGAATTAACTATCTTGCCGAAATCGTCTGGAGCATTCTCAACGCCGGTCATGACGATGAGTGCATAGTTCTTGTCGTCGCCGGAGAGAACTGCCTTGCTGGCAACGCCGTTCTGGTTAGTAAACTCGAAAGTATAAGCTCCGTCGTTGGCCGCTAGATTTTTTCCGCCCAGTGTCTGAACGAAAGCATCAGCAATTTCTTTGAGCGATGCGCCTTCAGTCTCCGATACCGTTATGCTTGCGCTTGCGGTGTTGTCGTTCTTGACGATCCCGACTGTCTCACCGTCGGCCGTTGCAGTCCAACCCTCAGGAACATCAACGGTAAACTTTCCAAAATCCTGAACGCCTGCAAAAGCCGCTGACGCAAACAAAGCTACAAGTGCCACAATAACCAATAAACGTTTCATAAAAAACGCCTCCCAAAAATTTTAGTGTGCAGATTATATCACGCAAAAAAAAATTTTTCAGTGATATAATTTTCTCATTCCAGTCAGAAATTTTCAGAAAAAAATATTTTGGGGACTACAATGGGGACTACAAAAATCTCAAAATTTTTCAGCTGTCGTAAATTTTCACAAAGAAAAAATTTTTCGCAAAGTTAAAAAAAAAATTAGGAGCAGAATTTTTTATTTCTAACTCCTAAATTTTAACGGCTTGAATATAATTACTTCACCGGCTCTAAAAGTCCGTAGCTGTCCTCGCCGCGCTTGTAAATTACATTGATGTCGCCCGTCTCAACATTCTGGAACATGAAGAACGTGTGGCCGATTAATTCCATTTGGGCTGCTGCTTCGGAAATTTCCATAGGACGCACTTCAACTTTTTTCACTTTGTCGATTAACGGCACCGGGCTGTCCGCATCTGCAGCTTCGTCAAGGCTGAAAGAAAATTCTTCGCCGGCTCCGAGCTGCGCTCTGTCCTTGAGATAAGAATTATATTTTTTAATCCTGCGCTCAAGATTTTTCAGCGACTGGTCAAAGGCTTTTCTCGGTTCGGAAGCCTCCTCCTCCGCACGCAAAATAACTCCGTTGGCGTTTGCTGTAGTCTCAACGTTAAAAGTCCCCTTATGATGAGTTACAACGATTTGACAGTTAAGAATCTTCTTAAAGAATTTTTCGAGACGGGAAATTTTTTTCTCCATGTACTCACGGAGTTTCTCGTCGATTTCCGCGCCGCGCTGTACAAAACGAATGTCCATGTAAATGACACCTCCTGAAGTTTGATAAGAATTTGTGAACATTATAATATATTTTTTGACTTACTCATAACTAGAGCGAAATTGTATGCAGCTTTCTATAATTTTTTCTATATGGTCTGAAACTTCCCCGCGTTCAAAAAATCTAAGAATTTCTCCGCCGCAGCTCTTAGCGATGTTAAATAACTCGGCGATGCCCGTCTCGTATTCTTCGGGCGGTAAAGTTTTTAGGCTGTCAATATCACAAAGGACTAATGACGGATTATATGAAATCCCGGCCGTCTTCTTCCCGGCGTGTAAATTCAAAAATGCGCGTCCGATGATTGATGAGTCAATCATTGCGCCCAGAGTTGTCGGAACGAGAATGAGCCTTACTCCGCCCATGTAGCAGCCGGCCGCAAACGCTGCAGCATTACAAACGGTACGGCCGCCAATAGCCGCAATTATGCAGTTTTTTGACAGGCCAAGCCCGCTCATGTCCTCGAGAAGTTTTGGAACTACTGAAAAATTTTTCGAGTCCTCTCCTAATTCTATAAATAACTCGCAAATTCTAAGCCTAATATCTTCAGGCTTGGGACATTGATGAAAATTCAAAATAACTTTTTTAAGATAAAGATTTGAAATTTTTTCATCAGTAATTAATAAAACTTCGCTGTCGCGTTCCTCGTTTAATCTTAAAATTTCAATCCCAAGACGTTCAATTAATCCGTGCCGTATTTTTACGGTGAATTCATCATTTAGCTTGGCGCATTTTATTTTCATTGTTGCCGGCATTTTTTATTACACTCCTTCAAAAATAAAAAACACCCTCTAAAAATCTTTGGCTGATTTTTAAGAAGGTGTTAAAAAATTTTCCTAATGTTCACTATCTCGAAACTTTTTTTTCTTGCCTCAAGTCAGCCAAAGACAATCAGGACTCTGGAAGTTCTGCCAGAAACCGATCTGAAAACCGAAATAAATTGCTGAACTAAGGCTAATTTTATTCACTTAAAAAAATTTCTTTCCTTTCAAAAATTTTTAATTGTAAAAATAATTGCATAAAGAAAATAAAAAGTCAATTATAATAATAAATAAAAATTATTCAGGAGGTTTTCTAAAAATGATTCGCAAGGTCGTTAAAGTTGAAGCAAGCGGCGGTTTTGCTGAGAGCAAGGGCGTTCGTTACGTGGGCAATATTGTTTCAAAGGAAGAATTAAACGGACACGGAAGACTTTTTGCACACACTGTGCTTCCATCAGGGTCGAGCATCGGCTGGCATCAGCATGTCAACGACACGGAGCCTTATTATATTTTGAAGGGCGAGGGCGATTTTTACGAGGGCGACAGCGAAAACGGCGAGCGCAGAAAAACTCATGTTACAGCCGGAGATGTCTGCGTGATCAACGTCGGGCAATGGCACGCGCTTGAAAATAATTCGGACTCTGATATTGAAATAATCGCGCTGATTTACAACAAGCCGGGATATTTGAATTAACTTTCACGCGGTGATATATTTTTCAGAAAATTTTTTTTAATTTTTATTTTGAAAACATGAAAGAAGGAAAAAATTTTCATGAACGGATTAACGCTCGTAGGGATTGCGATAATTGTTCTTGCCGTAGCATATTTGCTTTACGGCCGCTGGCTTGTAAAGACTTGGGGAATTGATCCTGAGGCAAAGACTCCGGCGATAAGGCTTGAGGACGGTCAGGACTATGTACCGGCTTCGCGCTTCACGGTTTTTTCTCATCAATTTAATTCAATCGCAGGCGCGGGCCCTGTAACCGGTCCGATAATTGCGGCGATGTTCGGCTGGCTTCCAGCGTTTTTGTGGCTCTTAGTCGGCGGTATTTTCTTCGGAGCGGTTCAGGATTTTACGGCTCTGTATGCTTCAGTCAAGAACGATGGAAAATCAATGGGCCTTATAATCGAAAAATATATCGGCCGCACGGGACGAAAATTATTTTTGTTATTCTGCTGGCTCTTCACGCTCTTAGTAATTGCGGCATTCGCTGACATTCTCGCCGGAACTTTTAGCGGCTTCAACAAAGACGGCTCACAGAACGTGCCCGGCGCGGCGGCGGCTTCAATTTCGATGCTTTATATTTTCGCGGCAATAGTCTTTGGCCTTTTAATAAAAAAACACAACGTTGGCGAGGGAATGAAATTTATAGTAGGCGCGGTCCTTGTCGTCATAATTTTGTGGGCAGGCATTCAATTTCCGTTATATTTCAATGGAGATGCTTGGCGCGTTGTCGTTTTTGCGTACTGCTTCATAGCTTCAGTTCTTCCGATGTGGCTCTTAAAGCAGCCCAGAGATTATTTAAGCATATTTTTATTACTCGGAATGATTTTCGGCGGAGCTGTAGGAATTATAGTCGCCAATCCTACGATAGAGATGCCTGCTTTTATGGGCTGGAGCGTTAAAAATCAGCCGCTTTTCCCGATGTTATTTATAACTATCGCGTGCGGAGCTGTATCAGGATTTCACAGCCTTGTCTCATCTGGAACGTCATCAAAATCAATTTCAAACGAGACTGATATTTTACCGGTCGGCTACGGCGCAATGTTAGTCGAAACTTTATTAGGCGTTGTCGCTTTAGTCATAGCGTGTTCAGCGTCGCAGGGCGGAGGACTTCCTACGGGAACGCCGTTCCAAATTTTTGGAAATGCTATCGGAGGATTTTTCACGATGTTCGGACTTCCTGCTCACGTTTCGACCTGCGTAATTATGATGTGCGTATCCGCGCTCGCAATGACGACCATCGACGCTGTAACAAGAATAGGCAAAATGTCTTTGCAGGAGTTTTTTGTTTCAGAAAATAAAGAGCCGAACTTCATCGTAAAAATCATCACTAATAATTACGTCGCAACGATAATAACGCTCGCTCTTGCTTATGCTTTGTGCCTTGCCGGTTATGCGAGCATATGGCCGTTATTTGGAGCGGCTAACCAGCTGCTTTCCGCGTTAGTGCTGACTGCGCTTGCGGTGTTCTTAAAAGTTACGGGCCGCAAAGGATTTATGCTCTATGTGCCTATGACGTTTATGTTTATCGTAACGATGTCGGCGTTAGTCATCAGCGTCTATAATATTTTCATAAAACTTTCCGGCGGAAATTTTGTATTCATGGTTGACGGACTGCAATTAATAATCGCAGTGGCTTTAATGACGCTGGCCGTGCTTGTTGTGTCGAACTGCTACAAGAAACTTGTAAAATAATCAGGAATTAAAGATTAGGAGTTAGGAGTTGGAGCCTTGCTCCTAATTTTTTTTATTTAAAGATCGATTTCACATTGCCCAGAACTATTTAATCTTTCATTTGCAATTTTAATATTTTCGGCGTTAATATCTATTCCGATATAGTGCCTTTTCAGATTATGCGCTGCAATACACGTTGTTCCTGAGCCCATGAAAGGGTCAAGCACAATTTGACTTTCTCTTGTAACTAACGAAATTAAAAGCTCCATAAGCTTCAAGGGTTTTTGCGCTGCATGTAAGCCGTGATCTGTTGGAGTTATATTGATTTTTATAATGTTAGAAAAAGCATCTTCATATGCGTTATATTTTGTCAAAGCATTTTCATTCCATGCCCCTATAGAATTTTTAATAACGTTGTCAGCTATTGTACCTCCCGTTCGATAAGGTTTTTGAAACCATAACACCGGCTCAAACAGCGGCCTTAAATTTGCAACGCGCCAGCCGTCCCAATTTTTTGCATTATCGAAATCATTACGGCGTTCGTATATTATTGAAAGCCTTTGTGCACGCTGCGGGGCATTATCTTTTTCCCATGCAAGCATATCTTTGAATGTAAATCCGACATCTTCAAGAGCTGAAATACATCTATGAGCATAACGCCTTCCGGCAAAGATAAAACAAGTTCCGCCCGGCTTTAATATTCTCAGCCAATCTTTTGCCCATTTAGAACACCATTCTTGATATTCAAGCGGTATTTTTTTATCCGCTTCGCTCCAGCCGTTTAATGGCTTTCCTCTACGCTTGAATAATCCTCCGCCGACAATTTGAGCTGGAGATTGTCCGCCATACGCTGAATTTTTGTTGTCATGTAAAATGTCCCACTCGTCCAAGCCGATGCCGTATGGAATATCTGAAATTATTGCGTGAATAGAATTATCAGAAAACGTCTTGACAATTTCAATGGAATCGCCATGAATAAAAATATCTGTCTTAATCATGATATGTTATGCACAAATAAATCAATTTGATTTATTTTTTCGTAAATTCTCTGCGATTTTATAAGCTCGTCAATAGCCCGTTTGCGCGAATAGGTTTTTATTTTTTCAATTTTTTCGAGCCAGAAAGATTTTTCAACGGAACTTCTTTCAACAATGGAAGATATTTGCGCCTGCAAAGAAGTATCGAGAGAATTTTGCGTTGAGCCTATAAGCTTTACAAGAAATTTGTTAAAGTCCGGCAAAAAATTTTTCTTCATGTCAGAAACTAAAACTTTATGCGAAAAAATATTACTGAAATTCCAGATTTTAGATAAGTTTAATTCTATGCTTTCTTTTATGCCATGTTCTAACATAAAGATAAAATACTCCCAGCTTTATAAGCAGACATTATTTTCAAGAGCCTGCGAATATATCTGGCTGTTTTTCACCGGGTACTGGAAGTACGGCGCACATAAAACAGAATAATCATTATCTTTGCGTCAGCTACGAGAGTATAGCCGAATATTTTTGACTCTGCTATGACATCTGCTGAATCTGAACGTTCTTGAAGCACGGAAGATTTTAGCCCCAGTTCTCTAAAAGCACGCGACAGGACAATATCAGACGCTTTAGAAAATAATTTTTCTTCAGTCGAGTCCGGCTGTATATGCTCCGGGATTATTCCTATTTGCTTGAGCGTCCCTATAAAATCTTTATCACGGTCAGCACATACCTCCAGCATTTTACAAATTTCATCAAAACTTTTATCTGATGAATTATTTATAATGTTCAAAAAGTCATTAAACATATTTAACCTTCCTTATATGTGTCCCTGCAAATTTCTTTAAGGACGCTCACCGGGCCGGGAACTAAATAAAATTCCACGACGATAATATTTCCTCCGCGATTTTTATTAACTCGTCCTGATTTAATGACGGGCTCTCAATCGTCAGCACGACATCATCATTAACTTCTACAGCGAGCGCAAGAGGCAAGTATGATTGAATTTCTAAAATTGCTTTTTTGCCGTTTATTTCAAAAATTTTATATTCACTTGCGGGCATCAAGCCTTTTGATTTTTTAACTTCGTCAGGAACATAAAGACTTCCCGTGCCTGTGCCTTCAGTCAAAATTATTTCAAGAGTGCCTTTAGGAGCATCGCGCTCATAAGTTTTGTAAACAACTTGTCCTAAATCCTCAGAAGTCGCCTCGAGATTTAAGGGCTGAATATACTCGCTTGTCAAATGCCATTCATCAATCTTTTCGGGAAGTTCGAGAGCATACGCGCCCGAAGATAAAAGCGCAAAAATCAAAGCCGCAAAAATTTTTTTCATTCCTAACTCCTAACTTCAATCAGCCATAATTTTCGGACTTGGGTTAAAAATTTATCATAAGCTCTGCTCTGAAAGTCCGGGAACGTGTAGTCAAAGCTCTGCCACTGTTTGAAACGATAGCGCAAAGTTACTTCAGCAAAAATTCCATCGCGTAAATAAATTCTGTGGGCGTGATCCTTCGTTGACGCTAAAATCAGTCTAGCTCCGTCAACATATCCAGGGTCAATATTAACTGCCCTGACCGGCTCTCTGCTCTTGGCTTCGATTTTAATTGCCTCGTGCTTCCAATCGGCCAGCCCTCCTGCGTAGTCAAGACCTGGAAAGCAGACAAACACCCTCGTTAAATGCGGTGCTATGTCGTGATAATAATCGGTCTTATCAAACGGAACGGGCGTTGAAAAAATTTCCGGCCTTCCCCATAATTTTGCAAGCTCGTCAATGCTCCAGTTTAATAAATTTTCATTGTCGGACGGGTATAAAATCCCGGCAATCTTTTTAACTTTCGGCGTATTCATTTTTTATTTCTCCCTTCAGGCTCTGAATTTTATAAAAAACGTAGGAATACAACAAGTGCTATAATCTCTGAAAAAATTTCTGACGGGAAAGAAAAAAATAAAATCTCTTTCTGACCCGCAAGAACGGAGGGTAAAATTAATTATGTCTGAACCGATCTATAATCCGGCTTCGCTCAAAGCCGATGAATTTATCAATCACAATGAAATTCTTGACACTCTGATTTACGCTGAAGCTCATAAGAATGATGTTGAGTTAATCGACTCGCTGCTAGAGAAGTCGCGTCCGAAATTCAATGAGCACGGCTGCACCTGTTCAGGGCTGACACATCGTGAAGCGTCCGTGCTGCTTGCGTGTGAAAATCCTGAGACAATCAAAAAAATTTACAAGGTCGCCGAAGAAATTAAGCTCGCGTTTTACGGTAACAGGATTGTTTTATTTGCGCCGCTGTATCTCTCGAATTATTGCATCAACGGCTGCCTTTATTGTCCGTACCACACGAAAAATAAAACTATTCCGCGAAAAAAATTAACGCAGGAAGAAATCCGCGCCGAAGTCATAGCGTTGCAGGACATGGGGCACAAGAGACTCGCTATAGAAGCAGGCGAAGACCCCGTGAACAATCCGATTGAATATATTTTGGACAGCATTAAAACAATTTACAGCGTCCATCACAAAAACGGAGACATTCGCCGCGTCAACGTCAACATAGCCGCGACGACGGTCGAGAATTACCGCAAGCTCAAAGAGGCCGGAATAGGAACTTATATTCTTTTCCAAGAGACTTACAATAAAAAGAGCTATGAATTTCTGCACCCGACCGGGCCGAAACATGACTACGCCTATCACACTGAAGCAATGGACAGAGCTATGGAAGGCGGAATTGATGACGTAGGCTTGGGCGTTTTGTTCGGGCTTGAAGGCTATAAGTACGAGTTCGCCGGGCTCTTAATGCACGCGGAACATTTAGAGGCCGTTCACGGTGTCGGGCCTCACACGATCAGCGTGCCGAGAGTTAAACCTGCTGACGATATTAACCCCGACGATTTTAATAATTCAATTCCTGATGAAATTTTCACGAAGATCGCGGCTTGTATCCGCGTGGCCGTGCCTTACACGGGCATGATAATTTCAACACGCGAGAGCGAAAAAGTCAGAGCTAAAATGCTTGAGGTGGGAATTTCTCAAATCAGCGGAGCTTCAAGAACTTCCGTTGGAGGCTATACGACCGAAGAGAGACCGCACGACACTGAACAATTTGACGTATCCGACCAGAGAACTCTTGACGAGGTTGTTCAATGGCTGATGAAGCAAAATCATATTCCTTCATTCTGCACGGCGTGTTACAGGGCAGGCAGGACGGGCGACAGATTTATGAGCCTCTGCAAGTCCGGGCAGATTTTGAACTGCTGCCACCCTAACGCCCTAATGACTTTGACTGAATATCTCGAAGACTACGCAAGCCCGGAGACTAAAAAAATCGGCTACGAAATGATTGAACGCGAACTGATGAGAATACCGCGTGAGAACGTCAGAGAGATTGCCCGCGAAAATATCGAGGCCATGAAGCATGACAACAAACGCGATTTTAGATTCTAATTCATCGCTCAACGCTACGCCTTCGGGCGAACGAACACATATAGCGTTTTTCGGTTTACGTAACGCAGGAAAATCGAGCCTAGTTAATGCCGTAACGGGTCAGGATTTAGCAGTCGTGTCTGAAATAAAAGGCACGACTACCGACCCCGTTAAAAAAGCTATGGAGCTTTTGCCGCTCGGCCCGGTATTAATTATTGATACTCCCGGACTTGACGACGAAGGCGCGCTCGGTGAGCTTAGAGTGAAACGCGCTTTGAACGTCTTAGCTAACTGCGACGTGGCTGTCTTAGTTCATGACGCGAATAATAATTTCACGCAGGCCGAAGAAGATTTAATAAAAATTTTTGACGAGCGCAAACTCCCCTACATAATCGCTAATAATAAAATTGACTTAATACCTCCTACCTCCTACCTCCTACCTCCTAACTCAATAAACGTCAGTGCGCTTACGGGCGAGAATATAAATTTATTGAAAGAAAAAATCGCTGCTCTTGCGAAAAAAGACGTGCCCGAAAAAAAATTAATTTCGGATTTATTAAATCCCGGCGACGTTGTAGTTTTGGTTGTGCCCGTTGACAAGGCCGCGCCTAAGGGAAGATTGATACTCCCACAGCAGCAGACTATACGAGATATTCTTGACGCTCATTGCTCGGCGTTCATATGTCAGGATAACGAACTTGAGAACGCTCTGAAAAAATTAAATGTCCGCCCGAAAATCGTTGTAACTGACTCACAAGTCTTTGAGAAAGTTAATAAAATCGTGCCGGAAAATATTTTGCTCACGTCTTTTTCAATTCTGTTTGCGCGTTACAAAGGCAGCTTGAAAATTTTAATCAAAGGCGCGGAAAAATTAGCACACCTGAAGGACGGCGACAAAATTTTAATTTCAGAGGGCTGCACTCATCACAGACAGTGCGGCGACATCGGAACAGAAAAAATCCCGGCATGGATAAAAATTTTTACGAAGGCCAAGCCCGATTTTTCTTTCACTTCCGGCGGAGAATTTCCAAGCGAAGACGAATTAAAAAATTTTTCTCTTGTCATTCACTGCGGAGGCTGTATGCTGAACGAGCAGGAAATGCAATCGCGAATTAAACGCGCCGTCAAGGCCGGAGTTCCTGTCGTGAATTACGGAATAGCCATTGCGCATATGCACGGAATTTTGACGCGAAGCCTCGAACCGTTCAAATTTTCTCTGTAATTGTTATAATGCCCGTAAAATAAAAAATTGCGTGGTGATATTTCGTGAAAAAAATTTTTTTAGCAATGCTTCTGATATTTTTGCTCTCGTCAATTTCTTTTGGAGCAGTCAGCGAGGATATGAGCGTCTACCTCAGAAAAGACGTTTTTGACGCGAAAATCGAAGCCTTGTTTAATAGGCTTCACGCGGAAATTGGGACGCTAAAAACTGAACTAAGGTCGGAAATTGGTAGCTTGAGGACAGAATTAAAGTCAGAAATTGGAGATTTGAGAGGGGATGTGAGAGCGTTATCCGCACGTATAGACGGCTTAGAAAAACGCGTTGATGATATGCACGATTATGTATATTTGTTCATCGTAGCGTTTTTAGCTGTGCTGGCTCTCCCGTTCTTCAATCGATGGCTGGAGAGGCGCGAAGAAAAAAAAATCTCTTCATTTGTTACTCTTGATGAAGTAAAGCGTCTCATCGCCGAAGCAAATTTTCGAGGGGGAATTTCATCGTGAAAAAAATTTTTGCTTTAATTTTAATTTTTTCGTTCGTAGCCCCGCACGCTTTTGCTGAAACTCAAGTCAGCTTAGAAAAAATGAGCGGCTTTCTTAATAATTTTACTGAACTAAATCTCTTTAACTTCGATACAAATTCCGAAGAGACTGACGGCGAGGAAGAAGGCATTTTGCATCTTGGAAATCCTTTTAATGTCGCGGAATTAATACGCTTCGGAATACGTCATAATTATATTCACAACAACGCTGAAACAGTTACAAGAGCTCCGGCTGCGAATGACTACGGGAATTTTGTAATGGAAGGCAAGTTTGTATCAGGCGCAGTGAAAAAATTTTTCGGCATGGAAATAAAAAATCAAAGCGTCCTCGACACTGAGCCTTCGTTTTATTTTGACGGAAAGTATTATTATTTTGAGCCCTATGATGTATTCGATGACGGCGAGACGATTTATTACGCTGACGTTAAAAAAATTATAAGAACTGAAAATATTATCGAGCTTTCAGGAGATATTTATAACTCTCAAAAATTTGACGACAGGCCCGGTACTTTTGCGGCTTCTGCGAAAATTTCAGATGATAATATAGTTATAACATCAATTACTACGGACTGGAGAGGGGACTGGCGCGGCAATGAATAGAATTAAAATCATAAGAAATTTTTTAATAATAATTTTCGTTTTTATTTCTTCGGCTGCTTTTGCGATTGATTTCCCTGCTCTCGGCTTCTGCACTGGCGACGGCGTGAGGCTTCGCGAAAGACCCGACACGGCTTCAAAAATTCAAGGCAAGGCCAACGACGGCGACATGCTTGTGCTGCTCGACGAGATAAAAGCGAGCGGCTCTAAATGGTACAAAATAGATCACCCTACGAAAAAAGGAACGGCTTGGATTTTTGGAAAGTATATCGAAACTGACACAAGCTATCCAACCGACACTGAGGCTTATAAAACTCTCGTGCAGATTATAAAAAATTGCGGCGTTACGGCTGACAAGGCACGCGCAACTTTAGGAAGGCCGAAAAGAACGAACAGGCGCAAATTTTTCTTTGATCCGGCCCAGCGCGAATTTCATGAGGAAGTTTTAGAATACTCCGGCTTCACTCTGCAATACATCGAAGGAAGATTGAGGCATGTAGACGCGAAAAATAATTTTTCGTTCGGCGATATTAACATCGGCGACACTACTTCAGACGTTCTTGAAATTCTCGGCGAACCTGACGGAAAAGGCAACGAGGGCTGGAGCTACGAGGCAACGCCCAGAGATGTTTTACTGTTCGAGTTTCGAGGCGGCAGAGTTTTTAACATGACCTTTGATAATTATATTGATTGAGTGAAAATTTGAGAATTTTATTTTTTACTGGAGGAATTAATTTTTATGCGTAAAGTAAAAATTTTTGACACAACGTTAAGAGACGGCGAACAGTCTCCGGGCTGCAGCATGAACCTGAGCGAAAAAATAGTAATGGCAAAACAGCTCGACAAGCTCGGAATTGATATTATAGAGGCCGGTTTTGCGATCGCTTCGCCGATGGACTTCAAGAGCGTTCAAGCTATAGCTTCAGCCGCTTCAAATTGCACGATAGCGAGCCTCGCACGCTGCAATAAACTCGACATTGACACCGCGTGGGAAGCAGTGAAGGGAGCAAATAAACCGCGTATTCACGTTTTTATAGCGACAAGCGACGTTCACATGCAGTATAAATTGAGAATGAGCCGCGAGGAAGTTTTGAAGACAATCACTGAGATGACGGCCTACGCAAAATCGAAATGCAATGACATAGAATTTTCCGCCGAAGATGCTTCACGCTCCGACAGAGAATTTTTAGCGAAGTGCTTTTCAAACGCAATCGCAGCCGGAGCGACAACTATCAACGTCCCCGACACTGTAGGCTATTCAACGCCGCAGGAGATGGGCGAATTAATTTCATACCTGCGCGAACATGTCGAAGGAATTGACGGCGTAGATATTTCCGTTCACTGCCATAATGATTTAGGAATGGGAGTGGCTAATTCTCTTGCCTGCGTGAAGGCCGGAGCGACTCAAGTCGAGTGCACCGTCAACGGCATAGGCGAACGGGCAGGAAACGCGAGCCTCGAAGAAATTACTATGGCATTGAGAACGCGCAGAGATTTTTATGAAGCCGACACGAACATTAACACTCGTGAAATTTATAAATCGAGCAGACTTTTGAGCAACATCATCGGAGTTCCTATTTCGCCCACCAAGCCAATAGTAGGAGCTAATGCCTTTGCCCACGAGGCAGGAATACATCAGCACGGAATGATAGCGAACGCTCAGACCTACGAAATCATGAATCCCGACGAGATCGGTGTGCCTCACAGAGCGTTAGTTCTCGGCAAACATTCAGGCAAACACGCCCTGCGCGAAAGACTTGAGAGCATGGGCTACGAAATTCCCGACGAGGAGCTCGAAGATATTTTCACGCGCTTCAAAAAATTAGCCGACGCTAAAAAAGTTATCACGAGTTCAGATTTAGAGGCTCTCACTCTTCACCGCTCAAGAATTGTTAAAACTGATGAAAGCACGGCTCCGTCGTGTCAGTTGATAGCCCACTCAATAACATCGGGCAGCGGCATTCCGAAAATTTCTTACGTGAAAATCAAACGCGAAAATAATTTTATGGAAGGCGTTGAAAGCGGAGCAGGCCCTCTTGACGCGGCATTCAAAGCTATAAATAAAATGCTCGGCGTTGAAGCAAGGCTCGAAGACTTCAGCATTAGGGCAGTAACTGAAGGCGAGGACTCAATCGGTGAAGCTGTCGTTAAAATTTCAAGTGCGTCAAGCGGTGAGATGTACACTGGCTCAGGAATTTCTACGGACATTGTTGAAGCGTCGCTGCAGGCATATTTAAGCGGCATTAATAAAATGTTCGAGGCAGGAGAATAATTTTCAGGTAGGAATTAGGAGTTAGGAGGTAGGAGTTTTTTTCCTGCAATAAAAAATCAGCTCCGTTTTTCCCGAAATTTTTTCAGGAATTGCGGAGCTGAAAAATTTTATAAATTTATGACCAGAGAAACGAAATTGTCTATTTTTTGCGGCGTGCTTTCTGTTTTGGCAGGGGCTTTGGCAGGGGGTATCACTCGGCAGCCCTGAAAAGCAATTGCACCATAAGAAAAACTGCTGCATACTCCCTCTATTGTTGCTTTCTGACCTCTTTGTAACTTGGCTACGTTGTCATTATCTGCCCATCTCATTGTGAACGCCATGTCAGCTGAACTTTGAAGGCTATCGCTAAGGCCAACAACAACTGTGCGAGTTCCCGCAAAATTAATTTTGTCTGTTACAATTCCAGAAACCCTCACCCTCACTCTTTTTCTGAAAATCCTTTTGGCAAATGCATCATGATTTTCTTTATATTGCCTGAAAACCTCTGCAGCGGTTACCTCAATCACTTCTTCCGAAGCTGACGGTTGTGAGTTTGTGCTTGCGGCAAAAGTTCGAGACACGGACACTGTAAACATAAATATAAACACGAATAAAGTAAACACAGCGCAACGTAATAATTTGATGTTTTTCATAGTAACATCTCCTTTCAAATTTTTTACAACAATGTGCGCTGAAAAATTCCTTGCGATTACGAAGAAATTACCCAGCGCGGAAATTTTTGCACACGACTAATAATTACTCGCCTCTTTTTCTGTGATATAATAATTCACAGGATAAGTTATGATAAATGGAGAACACACTCCAAAAGTCGAGGTGCTTTATAAAAAAATCAAATTTTCAAAAAATATTATAGCACAAAAACCTTATCCTTTTTTTTATTTTCACGGCTAAAAATTTTTATGAAATTACACGTAAAGAAAAGAAATTTTATACACACTTACACACGCGGTAAAATGTTCGAGGCGGAGTGAAATATAGGTAGGAATTAGGAATGAAAAAAACTACCTCCTACCTCCTACCTCCTAACTCCTAATTATTTAAGTGGCTTCCAGACGCTGCAATAGCTTCAAGAATTTCGTATCTGTCCATCTGTAAATGTTTCTTCATTGCTAGAGCCTCTTCTATCGGAATTTCAACAATTCCGCCTTCGCGCGTAGCGATGACGCTCCCCGAACGTCCTTCAGCAAATGCCCTGACCGCGTAATAGCCCATTCGCGTGGCGGTCTCTCTGTCGCGTCCCGTCGGTGCTCCGCCCCTTTGAATATGTCCCAAGACCGTAACACGCGGATCGATGCCTATCGCTTCTTTAATCTTTGCGCCGATTTCAAATGCACTTCCAGCGCCTTCAGCAACGACTATCATAAAATGCGTAGCTCCTGCTAATCTGGAGTTCTGTATTCTTTCGACAACATCTTTTTGAAAATCAACTTCGCGCTCAGGAATTAAAACTGAAGTCGCACCGACCGCTATTCCGACATAAAGAGCTAAAAATCCTGCGTGTCTTCCCATGACCTCGACAACTGAGCAGCGTTCATGAGACTGCATTGTGTCGCGCAGCTTGTCAATACATTCAATCGCCGTGTTGCATGCCGAGTCAAATCCTATTGTGTAATTTGAGCATCCTATGTCGTTGTCAATCGTTGCAGGGATACCCATAACGGGAACGCCGAGCCTTGAAAGTTCCAACGCGCCTTTGAAAGTTCCGTCCCCTCCGATAGCAACGATGCCGTCAAGCCCCAGCATTCTGCAAGTCCCTACAGCTTTTTCGCGTCCTTTTTCCGTCATAAATTCTTCGCTGCGTGCCGTATATAAAATCGTGCCGCCTCGTCCGAGAATGTGCCGCACCATATTAACATCAAGTATTACAAAATCGCTGTTGATTAAACCGGAATAGCCGCGCCTAATGCCTACACACTCAATTCCATAGTGCATTGCCGTTCTCGCTACGGCTCTGACGACCGCGTTCATGCCGGGCGAATCTCCTCCGCTTGTGAGTACGCCGATGCGTTTAATTTTTTTGTCTGCCATGATTGATAAAAATGCCTCCAATTTTATTTTTGAATTTTAATTTTGAAAGTTTGAAGTGAAATTTATTATACGCGATTTTTTTTGAGGGCTGAAAAAAATTTTTTGATTCTATTTTTTTATTCAGCTCCATGAAAATTTTTCAGCACTAAAAAATTTTGAACTTTTTGTAGGTGTAAATGTAGTGGTAAAATATTTTCTTCTTAAAAAAATTTACGAGTGGGATAAAAATATTTTAGCATAAAAATTTTTTAATTCTTATCCCAAAAAATTTGTCAAAGCACCTGCATCTTTCAACATGTCGGCGATCTCATCATCAAAATTCATCATGGCACACATAAAAGCGTTCATACCCTTGTTGTCGCATATAGTCAAATCTGCGCCGTATTGAATTAAAATTTTTATTATGTCCAGCTGTGCTTCGCGTTTTGCTGCTGCGGAAAAAGTTGCGGTACTGAACCATAATGCGCCGTTTTCTGCTCTCAGTCCGCCTGTTCTGATAAGGGCCGAAATTAAAATTTCAGAGCTCCTGTCTTTGTCAGATATTGCCCACATTAGAGCAGTCTGTCCTCTGTTATCCTGAACGTCCGGGTCAGCTCCTGCGTCAAGCAGTCTTTTTATGACTCCGGCATCAACTTCCCCGTCGATTACCGCAAGCATAAGAGCTGTATATCCATCAGCGTCGCCTAAATTCGGGTCAGCCCCGTGCCGTAAAAGAGCATCAGCAATATTTTCTCCCACTAGAGCCGCGTACATCAGCGGCGTTCTTCCACGCGAGTCCTTGAAATTCGGATCGGCCCCGTAAGCTAAAAACAGTTCGACGGCCCGTAGATTATCCGTTGAGACTAATATATTCAGATCTGTCGTAATAGTTCCGTCTCCGAAATCAAATTTTTCGTTTGCGTCCGCGCCGTTCTTTAGAAAAAATTCAAGCAGTCTCGTATCCTCATTGGGAACATTCAGCACGGCCAGAGAAAGCGGAGTGCGGTCGTCTAGGCACTGCGCAGTTATATCCGCTCCGTTTTTTACAAGAAGCCGGGCAAGTTGCACGCTGTTTAATTTTATTGATGCCAGTATAGCGTCTGTATAGTCCGCTCCGAAGTCCATCAGGATTTTTATAATTTCTGAAATCTGTGTTTTATTGTCCTGCTCCACAAATATAAAAGCCGCGTACGTCAAAACGTTAAACCCTTCGCCGATCGGTGCATTAACGTCCGCGCCGAGTTCAAGAAGCCATTGAACGGCCTCCGGATTGTTCGCTGTAACTGCACATAATAAAGGCGTTCTGCTATAAATATCACGGGAGTTTATATCAGCTCCGCAGCGTATCAAGTATTTAGCTAAATATTTATCATTCGCCATGATCGCCGCCATGAAACCGTAAACAGCTTTTGCCTTATGCTTCAACAAAACTTCAATGGCTTCAAAATTGCTCTGCATTACCGCGACAAAAATTGGAGGGAGCTGCGTGCCGTTATACATAGCTTTTCTGTTTATGCTTGCTCCGTTGTTTATGGCCTCTTCTATTTCTTCATAACTTCCCCGTGCGCAGAGCTGAAGAAATTCTCTTTGCTTCATTTTCATTTTTTAACTTCCCACTCCTAAATTAACATGCGCTTCTTCAACTATATCATTAATATTAAAATTAAATTCAGTTTCATTATGCGTCAAGCGGCATAAAAATTCTATGTTGCCTTCAGTCCCTTTTATGGGCGAGTAAGTCAGGCCGATAATAGAAAATTTTGTACTCTCCCTGATAAAATTTACGACACTCTCAATAACTTCAGCGTGAATATTTTTATCTTTGACTATGCCGCCGGAAATTTTTTCGCGTCCTGCTTCAAACTGCGGTTTTATTAACACGACCGCTTCGCCGTTAGGGCTCAATATTTCGTCAATGACGGGCAAAATTAATTTTAACGAGATGAACGAAACATCGCAGCTTGCGAAGTCAATAATATCAGGAAAATCAGAGCGTGTTAAATATCTTGCGTTTGTTCTGTCCATTACGATGACTCTTGCGTCGCTTGCAAGCCTCCATATTAACTGCCCGTAGCCTACATCAATCGCGTAAACTTTTTTCGCGCCGTTCGCTAATAAAACGTCAGTGAAGCCTCCTGTTGACGCTCCGAAGTCAGCGCAGATTTTTTCATTGACATTTAAGTTAAAAACTTCAAAGGCACGCAGTAATTTTTTCGCGCCCCGCCCTGCCCAGTGTGATACTTCATCGAGAGTTATATCAGCGTCTTTTTCAAACATTGCTCCAGCCTTAGTGATGACTTGACCGTTTACGCGGACTTTGCCGGCCATAATTAAAGCCTGAGCTTTATTCCTCGTGTCAACGAGACCAAGTTCAGGCAGTAATTTATCTAAACGTTCTTTAATTTTTTTCATGCGTCAAAAATTTTTCATCTACCTGACGGCAGACAGGCACTCGCTCAAAATATTTTCAGCCGTCAGACCGTACATCTCTCTTTGTTCGTCCTGCGTGGCATGTTTGACGCAGACATCGGGCACTCCGAAGCGGATTAATTTAACGTTAAAATCTCCTTCAGCTATTCGAGCAGCTACGGCCTCGCCAAGTCCGCCGGGCATATAATTTTCTTCGACGGCTGCGACAAGTTCATGACTTTTCAAAATTTCATCGAGCAGATTAAAATCAAGCGGCTTTATTTTTCTCACGTCGTAGAGAGAAGGAACTTCAGTGTCATTTTTTTTCGCAAGCTCTCTTGTTTTTATAATCGTTTGAACGGCTGCGCCGTGAGCAAGCAAAGCAAATTTTTTTCCGTCAGAAATTTTTACGATACCGTCATTTTTAATTTCAGGGCTTAAATTTTTTTCTGAAATACTTCCGCGAGGATAACGGATTAACGTCGGCCCGTTTCGTTTTGATGCAATCAGCATAGCTTCTTTCAATGAATTTTCATCACACGGTGCGTAAATTTCAAGATTTGGAATTGCTCTGCACCACGAAATATCTAAAACTCCCTGATGAGTATCGCCGTCAGAGCCTGAAAGCCCCGCGCGGTCAACCATAATAACAACGGGCAGATTTTGAAGTGCTATGTCGTGCATTAACTGATCCATAGCACGCTGTAAGAATGTAGAGTAAATGAAAACCCAAGGGCGCATTCCTCCGGCTGCGAGTCCGGCCGCCATTGTCAGCATATGGCTTTCAGCTATTCCTACGTCAAAAAATCTATCGGGAAATTCACGCGCAAATTTTTCGAGTTTCACGCCCGTAACCATTGCCGCAGTGAAGCAGATTATTTTTTCGTCATTGAGTGCTAACTCTTCGGCGATTTTAGAAGCGGCCTCGCTCCAAGTCCGGGATTTTTTTTCGTTCGCCGGTGAGAGCTGATGATATTTTGTCGGGTCTGCTTCAGCTTCGGGGAGCCCTTTGCCCTTTATGGTGTTAAAGTGCAAGATAACGGGCTTGTCGTAATTTTTTGCAAGCTCAAAAATCTCTTCGGCCTTTTTAATGTTATGCCCGTCGAAAGGCCCCCAGTAATTAACGTCGAGCTCATCGAAAATATTATTTGGCTTTAACATAAATTTGAAAGTGTCGCGGATTTTTTCGAGCCCGTGAACTAAATTAACTCCGCCCTTGCTCTTGATAGTATTTTTTATTCTCTTGTAAAAATTATTTGCAGAAAGACGTGCGAGTACCGTTGAAAATCCTCCGACGCGGTTGCTTATCGAGTGCCGGTTGTCGTTGAGAATAATTATCACTTTCGTGCCGGTCTCGTGAACATAATTCAACGCCTCAAGGGCAAGCCCGTTAATTAAAGAAGCGTCGCCTATGAACGCTATAACATGCCTCTTCTCGTGCAGTAAATCTCTCGCCTTCGCGTAGCCTAACGCCGCTGAAATTGAAGTGCTGCTGTGCCCGGTATTGAAATGGTCGCAGGGACTTTCGCTGCGTCTCGGAAAGCCCGCTATGCCGTCCTTTAATCTTAAAGTTGAAAACTTATCGAACCTGTCAGTCAAGATTTTATACGGGTACGACTGATGGCCGACATCAAAAATAATTCTGTCGTTTAACGGATCGAATTTTCTCAGCATTGCTATAGTCAGTTCGACAACGCCGAGAGACGAGCCTAAGTGGCCGCCGTTCTTTTTTACTGTGTCTATAATAACTGCCCGCACCTCATCGGCAAGCACGGGCAAGTCTTTCTCATCAATGCGTAATAAATCTTCTCTAGTAAAACCTGATTTCAGAAATTTCATATCACCTTAATAAAATTTTAATCAAATCGCTTGAACTCGTACGCAGCAAACTGCGCTATTAATTGCAGTGAAGCAAGCTGTGAACGATCTAGCGCGGTTCTTCCCTCCTGACCTCCGAGCGCAATAAATCCAGCGAGTGAATTATCATCACAGACCGGGAAAATATATTTCATCGAGGACGACTTCATAATTTCCTTCCAGTTTACAGGACAGCCGGCAAGCCCCCACGTTCTGAAAATAGAGTCAGGATTTTTTTCAGTGAGATTGTAGGAAGCCTCGCTGACTTTTTCGCTTGAGACTGCTCCGCCCGATGACGGAAGAAGAGTCGTATCTAAATTTGCTTTGAAGTGTCCCGTTCTGTTTTCGGAAATTATATAGCCCTTGCGTGATTTACTCCATGCCGCCAAGAGGCAGTTACTCATTCTGCTCTGCTCCATGAAAACATCAACAAGGAGCGAGAAAAATTTTTCTTTATTTCCTGCTGTGCGCAAGACTTTCAAAACGTTCGAGAGCGAAAGAACCGTGAACTCTCCCGTCGAAATATTCGCTTCATTTTCTCTTGACTGACGGCGGAGATTATTAATAGCTATGGCCCTGACAGCGAGATTGCCGAGAAGTTCCATGAAGTTCATCATCTGCTCGTCGGGTAGTTTGTCCCACTGCATCACGCAGAATAAACGGCAGTCCCCTTCGGTTACGGGCAGGACGATTTCTACGGGCACATCTTTTTTCGTTATTACAGGGGTCGGCGGAAGCATATGTGAGGCGTAAATCCCTTCACGCGCAGGAATATTATCGGCCTGTCCATTAAAGACGGTCAAATAGTTTCCTTCGTCCCTCAAAATTGTTACGGACTTCGGGAACAAACTTTCCTGAAGCACATCGGCCAAGAACGAAGCAAAATATTGAAGCGGCATCGGCTCAAAAATTGAAGCAAGCGTGCTTTTCGTTGCCAGTATCATATAAGAAAGCCGCGATAATTTTTTCTCCGTGTCTGAAATTTTTTTGAAGTTCTGCCACAGTCTTATTAACCCTGCGCACGGTTTTAACTCTTCGAGCAGTGCCTGCGGATTTTCCGGCATATTTTTGAGCAAAATATAAACTTCCCACTCAGAACCGCGAACGCGGATAACGCCCGGCCATTTGTCGCTGCCGTTTGAAAATTCAAGCTCAAAATTTTCTTTTGCTATTCCAGACGCGAAAAGACCTGTTATATTGTCCTTCAGCGTTAAACTCTCCGGGACAATCCCGGCCGCGTCAATCACGCTCAGCGTGTCCGCACTCACCTTTTCGACTACGAGAGCCTTAATATTTTTTTCGTTGAGGAAGTCGGTTAAAGTTTTTAACGCGCCTCCGGTAATTATAAAATCTGTTTTGCTGTAAAGTTCTTTAATATTTTCGGACATTGTTTTGAAACACACCTCCGGAAAAATTTTTGTTAATTCTATTTTATCGCTTTTTTCATTCAAAATCGTATAATTATACTCAATCAAGATTTAAGAATTTTTAGAAAGGCGTTTTGTAATATAATGATTGAAGTACATCGTCTGAACGGCGAAGCATTTTTGCTAAACTCTGACATGATTGAAACGATCGACGTAACGCCGGATACAGTTTTGCGCCTGCTGAACGGGCACAGATACGTCGTGAGGGAAAAAGTCCGCGACGTGTACAAAAAAATTATAGCCTTCAGAAAAGCGGCAGGATATACCTGCATAATCGCAAACACTAAAGACGAATCGTAATAGAACGGCAGAGGTGGATTCATTTTGGATTTAACAAGTCTCATAGGATTTCTGGCAACATGGATACTAGTTATCGCGTCAATGGCTGCGGGCGGCAATCTCGGGGCATATATTGATATGCCTTCAGTCATGATTACTCTGGGCGGAGCGATCGGCGCGACTGTCATTTCAAACCCCGGCAACAGATTAAAAGCTGTCGGCGGAGCTTTGAAGAGCGTATTTATTTCTCACGCTCCCGACTTAATAGGCATGGTTCAAATGATAGTGAGCTTCGCGGAAAAAGCACGGCGTGAGGGGTTATTGTCCCTTGAAGCTGACGTTGCTGAAGTTGAAAGCGATTTCATGCGCAAAGCTATTCAGTTAGTCGTTGACGGCACGGACCCGGAACTTGTCAGAGCAATTTTAGACACGGAAATAGGAGTTTTTGAGGATCGGCACAGCGCGAACAAAACAGTTTTTGATAATCTCGCGGAGTTCGGGCCCTCGTTCGGAATGATCGGAACTCTTATAGGACTTATAGCAATGCTCGGAAACTTGGCAGACGTCAGCGCACTTGGTCCCGGTATGGCGGTCGCTCTTATTACGACGATGTACGGCTCAATGCTTGCGAACATGTTTGCAATTCCTACGGCGAAAAAACTCGCGGCGCGTTCAGCCGAAGAAGTTAAAGCAATGGAGTTAATGGTCGAAGGAATTTTAGCAATTCAAGCCGGAGAAAACCCAAGAATAGTTGAAGAAAAATTAAAAGTTTATTTACCGCCTAAGATGCGCGAGGCATTTAATCAGGAGGGCGAATAATTAATGGCACGTCAGAAGAAACCTGAAGAGCCCGGACTTTCAGCCCCGTTCTACATGAGTACTTACGGGGACATGATTACGCTTGTTCTTTGCTTTTTTATATTGCTCTTCGCTATGTCATCGATAGACGCGCAGAAATTTCAGAAGGCTTTATTATCGTTAAGAGGCTCGCTCGGAGTTCTGAAGGGCGGAGTTACGACAGAAGAGTCGCAGGACCCTAACAAGAGCGGAGAAGTCGGGACAAGTCCGGGCGCGAGCGAGCGCGTTGAAATTGACACAAGACACGTAGCATATACGTTAAATTCTTTTTTGCGTTCGGAAAATCTTACGCGGGATATTCAGGTCTCAATAAATCAAAGAGGCGTAGCCGTTTCGATAAGTGATCAATTTTTATTTCAGCCCGGCCGCGCAGAATTACGACCGGAAGGTCAGAGAGCTTTATATAAAATCTCGGAGCTTGTGAGAGATAGAGTACCTGCCGCCGCAGTCGAGGGACACACGGACGCAGGAATTTTGAACGGCGGAATTTATCGAGACAACTGGGGGTTAAGCGCAATGAGAGCCGCCGCAGTTGCAAGTTACATGGAACACGCCGGAGGCTTTGACCCTACGAAATTGCAGGCGGTCGGTTACAGTTCTGCACAGCCGATAGTCCCGAACGACACGCCGGCGCACAGAGCATTAAACAGGCGTGTTGAAATTGTTTTCTTATCACAATATCCTAAGAGGTAGGAATTAGGAGTTAGGAGGTAGGAGGTATGTTAAAAAATTTTACAGCTTGCTATAGAAAACTTGAGCATGGATATATGGGAAAAATTCTGGAATGGCCCGGAGTAATTACGGAAGGCAATGACTTGGAAGACTGCGAGGAAATGTTGACAGATGCTGCTCATGAAATGATGTTAGGCTATAAAGATGAGGGGCTGAAGATACTGAACCCTTCTATAATTGTGAAACCAATATCAATACCGATTGATGACGGTATGCTTGAAAATGTCGGCTAACAGCAGGAACATAATATAAATTAAGAAAATGGACTTTCATTCAGGGAGGATAAATTATATAAATGAAACGCATTTTAATATTCGCAATAGTCGGCCTCGTAATGTTCGGGGCAGGGTTCGGCGGCGGTTTAATTCTTGGCCGTACAATGGCTCCTAAAGACGCTAACGAAATCGGAGCCGGAAAAGTTATCAAAGAGCCCGGCCCTATAGTCTCAATCGGACAATTTACAAGCAACTTAGCCGGTGCTGGCCGTCATGTCATTGACTGCACGCTTGCTCTTGAGCTAATCGACAAGGACGGTGCTTCAGCTCTCATTCAATCGCCCGGCTGGATGAACAGAATAAGAAGCGAAATTTTTATGCTCATGAAGGACAGAGTTTACGATGATTTAATGAGCGCGGAAGGGGCTTTGCAGTTGGCAGGAGACATAAAACGCTCATTAAATAGAATGTTGCCCGACGTTGGCGGCGAGGCTCCTATTGTAGGCGTTTTATTTGAAAGCATGATTTTGCAGTAAAAAATTTTTTTGAAAAATGCCAGACGTATTATCACAGGACGCTATTGATGCTTTAATGAAATCTATCTCAAGCGGTGCTTCCATCGACGAGATAGCTTCAAAAGCTGACGAGTACGCGAAATTAAAAATCTACGACTTCAAACGCCCGGACAAGTTCAGCAAAGACCAGCTCCGCGCAATTCAAATGATACATGAAAGTTTTGCGCGTCAGATGACTACTGTTCTTTCAACTTTAATCCGTGCCATAGTCTCGGCTGAAATTGCTTCGGTCGAGCAGCTAGCTTATGAAGAATTTGTTAATTATATGGTCCAGCCGACAGTAATCGGCTTAATCGAAATGCACCCATTTGAAGGCTCAATGCTGATTGAAATTAACCCGGCCCTAGTCTTTACGATTATTGACAGAATGCTGGGAGGGCGCGGAACTTTCACGGGCAACATCAGAGAATTAACTGACATTGAAAAAACCGTAATAGAGCGCGTAATAATGCGAATACTTGAACTTCTCGAGGACAGCTGGAGCACGGTTGTTGATGTCAGATTTAGATTTGAAAGCATGGAGAGCAACCCTTTCTTTGTTCAGATATGTTCGCCCAGCGACATGGTCTTAGTCGTAATTATGAAGTTAAGGGTCTCGGACGTTGAAGGCATGGTCAGCTTATGTTTTCCGTATTTTTTAATCGAGCCCATAATGGATAGATTGTCAAGCCAGCAGTGGTTCGCTTCTACGAGCCACAAGGCCGACCCCGAAATGAAAACATGGCTGAATAATTCAATGATGCAGGTTAAAATGCCGCTTGCTATGGAACTTGGCCACACTGTTTTGTCGCTCAACGACGTTTACGCGCTCCAGACTGGGGACGTTATAAAACTCGACGAGCTTAAAGACTCTCAAATTGATGTCAGAGTCGGCAATCAAGTCAGATTTAAGGCGCGGCCCGGCACTTTGAACGGACACATGGCTGTGGAGCTGACTAAAGTTTTAATTCAGGATATGCCGGTAATAGAAGAAAGCAGCGAAAAAGGAGAGAAAGAATAAATGCCTGACGATATACTAAGCCCCGATGAAATTAACGCCCTTTTATCAGGAGCAGGCGGAGATTTCGGAGATTTGAGCGAAATTTCTGACGCGGACGCGGAACGGCTCGCAAAAATTTCAGACACGTTCGCAAATTCAGAAAACAGCGTAATAAATATGCTTGCGGGCAAAAATGTAACGACAAACACAGGAAGCCCGGAAGTTTTAACTCAAGAGGACTTCACTGGAAAATTTTCCGAAATTCCTTTTTTATTCTCGACTACGTTCGGCGGAATGGACGACATGCCGCTTGCCCTTGTTGTTGATCAGAAGGGTGCTTTGACTCTTGCTGACTTCATGATGGGCGGAACGGGTGCATCAGTTCCCGAACCTAATGATATGTACTGGGGAGCTTCTCAGGAAGGTTTAAGCCAGATAGTCGGCTCGGCGTTCACGAGTTTGGCAGGAATGTTGGCCGGCCGCCGCTTGATGCCGGAAAATACAAGCTCGGCACTCGGTGAAGAAAATTGGCGGGCTTTTTCTCTTGAACCTGCTGACAAAAAAATCTGGGCAAGTCCCGTCAGCGTTACGATTGAAGGACTGCCGCCTTTTAATATTTGGACATGCTTAACGCTTGATGACGCTCTGACAATTTCAGGCTATATGCGCGACGCTCTTGAAGGCAAGAAGCCTCAGCCACAGGCAAGCAGTAATAATAACTCTATAGGAGGAGGACGACAAAACGTGGGCCCGGCAGTTGATGTTAGACCGGCAGCTTTTCAGCCGTTAGGAGGTGGCAGCGGCGGAGGAGACCCAAGTCCCATTGACTTAATTGCCGACATTCCGGTCAGAGTTACCGTTGAGCTTGGCAAGGCAAGAAAAAGCGTATCGGAAATTCTTGCTCTCAACGCCGGCGCAGTCATTGAGCTTGATAAAATGGCAGGCGAGCCTGTTGATATTTTAGTAAACGGAAAATTAATTGCTCACGGCGAGGTTGTTGTCATTGATGAAAATTTCGGCGTGCGTATCACTGACATAGTATCAGGGGCAAGACAGTAAGGAGTTAGGAGTTAGGGGTAAAAGCCTCATTAACTTTTAACTAAATTTTTTCGTGTTATAATTCAATTAATCTTTGCAAATTTATAAAATTTTTATTCAGGGGAGTTTTCAGAATGGGTAAAAAAGTTTTAATAGTCGACGACGCGGCATTCATGCGCATGATGTTAAAGGACATTCTCACTAAAAATGATTTCGAGGTCGTCGCGGAAGCAGAAAACGGCAAGGCAGGTGTTGCGGCTTTCCAGAAATACAAGCCCGACATTATCACTATGGATATTACTATGCCCGAAATGAACGGCATTGACGCAGTAAAAGCGATTAAAGCTCTTGACCCCAGTGTAAAAATCGTCATGGTCTCTGCAATGGGACAGCAGCCTATGGTCATTGAGGCCATTCAGGCAGGAGCTAACGACTTCATAGTAAAACCATTCCAGCCGGAAAGAGTTATCGAAGCAATCACAAAGGTGCTGTCATAAAATAATTTCAGATGTGAGTCTTACGGCCTATGTGATCAAGGCTGTAGCAGCATTAATAATTATGTCGCTTGGCGCACTGATTTTCTTGAAGTACATGAAAAAATATAATCAGAATATAAAAGGTGCGTCAGCCGTTAGAATATTGTCGTCCCTGCGCCTGACGAGCAGGGATATATTTTTAGTCGTTCACTGCGGCCCGGACGTTATAGCCTTCGTCTTAACACAAAAGGGCGCATCTTTCATGGGCAGGTGGAGTTATGAAGAATGGAATAAATCTCAAGAGCAAAATTAAAAATTTCATTCCCGTAATTTTTTTTATTTTTATTTTTTGCGGAGTCTCTTACGGAGCAGCAATATTAAATCCTCCCCGCGCCCCAGAACTTTCAGGGACGATCCCTTTGCCTGCTTTAACGCTTGGGGTGGGCCAAGCTGATTCGCCGCGCGATGTTGCCTTAACGCTCCAGATTTTAGCCTTAATGACCGTGTTGAGCCTTGTGCCTGCAATTTTATTAATGGTAACGAGTTTCACGCGGATAATAATAGTCTTGGGCTTTGTGCAAAGAGCTATAGGGCTTCAGCAGTCGCCGCCTCAGCAGGTTATAGCCGGTCTTGCGTTATTTTTAACGATGTTCACTATGTATCCGACTTGGGAACAGGTTTATAACAATGCCCTTGAGCCTTATTTATCGGGCAATATAAATTCTCAGCAGGCTTGGGAAAATTCCATTAATCCCGTCCGCGATTTTATGTTCAGATATACACGTCAGGAAGAATTATCTTTGATAATTTCAATGTCGGAGTCTCCGCGCCCGGCTAACCAGTCCGAAGTTCCGACTCATGTTTTAATCCCGGCCTTCATGCTCAGCGAATTGAAAACGGCGTTTCAAATGGGCGTTGTGATTTATATCCCGTTCTTAGTCGTTGACATGGTAGTATCGAGCGTATTATTAGCTATGGGAATGATGATGCTTCCGCCGATGATGATTTCGCTGCCGTTCAAGATTTTATTATTCATAATGGCCGACGGGTGGAACTTAGTAGTCGTGAGCGTACTGAAAAGTTTTACGAACGTGCCGTGATTTCAGTTAGGAAGTAGGAGTTAGGAGTTAGGAGGGAAAAAATTACTCTGCTTCTCATTAATTTTCAGAAAGGAATAAAAAAATGCCCGTAACAAATTTGAGCCTCTTAGATATTTTGACGGGGGCAATATGGACGATGATTTCCGTTACTCTGCCGATATTATTAACGGCTATGATAATCGGACTTTTAATAGGAATTTTGCAGACGGCGACTTCAATACAGGAGCAGACTTTAATATTTATCCCGAAAATTTTAGCGGTCTTTCTGTGTATAGTTTTATTATCGCCGTGGATCGGTCAAAGAATGTTAGTGATGACACGAGAAATTTTAGGACAGCTGGAAAGATTTATTCAGTGAAGATAATACAAAAAGACAGTCCCGGAATTTTCGAGACTGTCTCTTTTTTTACCGTGTTAGCTTATTTCTTTTTCGCTTTTACTTTTTTCGTGGGGACTGCGCCCTTCTTTGCGGCCGACGAAGAAGATACTGACTTGCCGAGCGCATAGGCCGCGCCCTTTGCAGGAGTCGAACCGGCAGGAATTGCGGCAAAGGTCTTGGGATTTTCATCGGTGCCGTATTCAGTGCCGTGAATTTCGTTGCCGAGCATGTCATAATGACGCAGATATGTCAGAGCAAACTGCGAGCCGTTTTCATTGTATTGATAGCCGTACTCTGTAAAGTACAGGCTTCCGGCAACTTCGGGAGAAATTCCAAACTTCGACATAAGAAGCTCGATAGTCTCATTCTTAACTGTTGTGTTTGTATAATACTTTCTCGAAATTGCAAAGGGGACTCCGTCGCTGTCCTTGCCGTAGTCAAGTAAATACCACGTCATTTTATTCTTGTCCTGGCCAAGATTTTTCTGCTTAGCAATGTCCCAAGCCATAACAGGAGAAGCAAACGCAACGATAACAGCAACAAGCAACGCGCACAAAATTAATTTTTTCATTATTTATACACAGCCTTTCTTAAATTTTAGCATTGAGCTATTTTAACACAGAAAAATTTTTAGAGTTAGTAATGCCGTTTTGAAAGTATCCAGCAGAAAAACGGCCCGCCAGTCAAAGCAGTCAATACACCGACAGGAAGCTCGCCTAAAAACTGAGCCGCACAGTCAGCTATTGAAAGAATACACGCGCCCGTCAAGAACGAATGAAAAATTAATTTTCTGTGAGAAGCACCGATTAAATTTCTTGAAATGTGAGGCACTGCCAAGCCAACGAAGCCTATTATCCCGAATGAACTGACAGCTAAAGCAACACCCGTCGAAGTGAAAATTAGTAAGATGATCCGCGTAAATTTTTCATTAATTCCTAAGATTGAGGCCCGGTCCCGGCCGAGCGACATCGCGTCGAGAGCAGGAGCAAATATAAACGCAGGAATTAAAATTAAAACTGTTCCGGCATATGCCGCGTAAACGTCTTTAACGCCTGCGCCCGAAAAACTTCCCATGAGCCATAAAACGACCGCGCCTATTTTATCTCCGGCGATTGATTTTATAAAAGTTACTCCGGCTGAAAGAATTGAATTTGAAATTACTCCGGCCAAAATTATTTTTTCAGTGCCGCCCATCGAAATTATGCCCGTCAAAAATAAAGCGAACAGTGCGCCCATAAAAGCCATAGGCATAATCATAAAAGAGCCAGACATTATTCCCAGTGCCGCCCCGAACGCCGCGCCCGATGCTATTCCGAGCGTATAAGGTTCCGCCAAAGGATTAGCAAGCAGGCCCTGAAGGACGGCTCCGGCTACGCTTAACAATCCGCCCGTACCGATTGAGCACAATAAACGCGGCAGCCTCACCGAACGAATGACGACCCCCTCAGGCGAAGCATCTGCATGAAACAAAAAATAAATCACTTCGGTTAAAGGAATTTTCCATTCGCCGAAAGTGATTTTGAAAATCGAAATTAAAATTAAAATTACGAGCAAAAAAATTATTTGCTTGTTATATTTTTTGCTCCTCACCTCCTACTTCATACCTCCTAACTCCTACCTGCTTATGAGCTCATGAATTTTTTTCACGAAATCTTTTGCTATGTTCTCGTCCTCGCCGAGCCCGACAAGATAACTTGAAATATTTTCGTAGCCGTCAGCTTTAAGAACATTCAGCCAGGACTCTTCGTCATCTTCGCCGGCTAAATCGTTATTAGCATGATCTCCTGCGACAATCATCAAAGGCGATAAAATTAATTTTTTAATTTCGGGGTGCCTTTTCAAATTTGCAATAACGTCATCAATTTCCGGCGCAGCTTCGACTGTTCCCACAAAAAATTTTCCGTAAAGTTTTTTATCAAGTTCAACCTGCAATAAAGAATAAAGAGCGTTCGCAAAGTGATGAGGCGTTCCGTGTCCCATTAAAATTATCGCCGTGTCTTTATCAGCAAGCTGATTTTTGAAGCGTTCAATCAAAATTTCCGCCATTCTTGAGCAATCTTTCGAGCTGTTCATAAACGGCGTGCCGAGTTTTAACTCATCGAAGCCGTATTTTCCTTTTAAGATTTTGAACGCACTGTAGACGTTTTTAATCTCGTCATATTCTTCGCCGGGTATTATATGCGTCGGCATGACGTAAACTTTTTTGAAACCTTCGTCATTTAATTTTGCGAGAGCCTCAACAGGATTTGAAATATTTTCGCGAAATTCTCTTGCTAATTTTTTCCTTATTATGTTGGAAGTGAAAGCGAGCCTGACTTCACACTCAGGAAAATTTTTTTTCGCTGCGTTTACTAAATTGTCGATTGCTTTTCTTGCTTCGGGCATTGACGTTCCGAACGAGACAATTAAAATTGCAGACCTGCCGTCAGTTTTATTTTTTTCTTCAGCCGATGAAATTGACGGAAAAAAAATCAGCGAAAATAAAATTAATACGCTAAAAAATTTTTGCATAATAAAACTCTCCTCATAAAATTTTATAAATTATAGTCCATGTTATAATAATTTTCATTAACTTCAAAAATTTCAAGAGATAAAAATTTTGCAACTACATTTACACCTACAAAAATTTCAAAAGTTTTTAATCCCCATAAAAATTTACGGAGAAAAATTTTTTTATAAGTTCTCAAATTTTTTTTGACGCAAAAAAAAAAATAACTCCTGCCTCCTAATTCCTAACTCCTAACTCAATAAAAGTCCGTGCCGCAAGCCGTTAATGCTGACGAAACAAGAATTTGCGTTCAACATTTGAAGAGCCGTAAGAATTATGCACGCGCTTCCTAAAATAACGTCAGCTCTTGAAGCAGGGAGGCCGATTACGTTCTGACGCTCGCTCAGGGTTAATGACGCATACATTTTAATCTGCCGGACTATGTCACGCACGGTCAATATGCTCCCGTGAAGTTTTGAGGGCATAAAATTTTCACAGGCAAACTTTACGCTCGCCATAGTTACGACTCCGCCGCCGACCCCGATAATATGAGAGGGGTTTGAGCTTGAGACAAACTCATCAATTTTATATTCAGTGAAAAGTTTTTTGACATGCTCGACAGCTTCGTCGCAAAAAATTTTTTTTATGGGCATGTCGTAAATATTAAAGAAACGCTCTGAAAGATTTACCGCGCCGACGGGAACGCTGACGATTTTTTTTACGCTGCCGTTTGTGCCGGAGACAAATTCTGTACTTCCGCCCCCGCTGTCGAACATTATCACATTTTCGCCCGTGCTGAAGCCGTCAACCGCGCCGCGCCATGAATATTTTGCCTCCTCCTCTCCTGAAAAAACATGAACGTCATGGCCGGTCGCGTCCTTTATCATTTTTATGAAAACGTCTGAATTTTTTGCAGTCCTCAAGGCCATTGTCCCGGCGATAAAAATTTTTGCGCCGAGCTTTTTTGCCCTTCGGGTCATTCTTGCGACGGTAACGCAGGAATTTTTCATGCTGCTGTCGCTCAAAACTCCAGTGTCCGACATTCCGCGCCCAAGCCTGACAACTTCAGTCTCATCGCGAATTACATGAACTCTTCCGCACACAACACGGGCGACACGCATTTTTATAGAGTTGCTTCCTATGTCTATTACGGCTTTAATCATCGCGTCTCCTTAAAGACTCCTGCAATACGAAACAAAACGCCGTAACCGGAATAGTCAGCAAAAGACCGAGTGTCCCGGCCAAGCCCTGAACAATTTCCTGAGCTATATACGGGTCGTTCATGATGCCGGAAATTTCTACGCCTGCACTGCAAATTAAAATAGCCATCGGCAGAGAACTTCCCATGTAAGCAAGTATCAAGGTGTTAATCATGCTGCCCAAGACCTCGCCGCCGACATTCAAGCCTGCTAATAAAAGCCTGTCGAGCGGAATATCGTTATCATAGTCAACAAATTCCGACATTGAGGCAGTAACTGAAACGGCAACGTCAAGCACGGCACCGATCGAGCCGATTAAAACGGACGCTAATAAAACTCCGCGCATATTTAAGCCCGGCAGTGTTGAAGCGAGCAGCGCGGCTCCTTCTCCTGCAAGTCCTGAAAGCTGCCATAAAAAGACCATTAAAGCACCGCATAAAAATCCGCAGAGCGCACCCCCTAAACTTCCAAGCAAAGCCACGAGCATATAACGGACGTGGTGAACGACGCATAAAATAGTTACGGTGGCGATTATTAAAACCGAAGCAAGGGCAAGGGCAACGGGGCTCCAGCCGTTTGAAACTAACGGGATCATAGTGAAAATTAATACTGCGATTGACGCGGCAAGGCCAAGAAGAGCGAACAGTCCCCGAAAACCCGTAAGCGCGATTAAAATTGTACAGACTGCCATGACAATTCCGGCGACAGAAGAAACTCTAAAGGCATCGGCGATCGAATATTGAACGCGCCCGTCGCTGAACATGTCCCAGACTAATAAATATCTTCGTCCGTTCACGATTTCAATTCCTGTTCCGGCGAGCCTGACTGTTTTCACGTTCATTAAATTTTCGCTGTCAGTGCCGGATAAAATCTGCAAAACCGTATCGCGCTCAAGCATTTCGTAGCTTTCTTCTCTTTCGTCCTCCGGCGGTATGGGAATTTCCGGGCCTGCTTCGATAACGCGGACTATTAAAGACTCGTTATTGTTCCAGTTATGAACGGCGTAATAGTCAACGGCGCAGTAAAACGCCCACGAAATTACACACGCTAAAATTATTCGCGCAAAAAAATTTTTAGCTTTCATGTCTAACTCCTAACTCCTCACTCCTAATTCCTAACTCATTCAAAAATTCTTTCATGTCATCGGGCAGCGGCGCGGAGAAAGTTTTGCCTTCAATTTCACTCAATGCAGGGCGAAGGTTATCAGGAAATTCAAGCTCGTAAGCGTGCAATAAGGGCCGCGTTATTTTTTTCATCAGCCTGTTAATTCTAAAATCGCCGTATTTCCTGTCGCCTAAGATAGGGTGCTTTATGTGCGCCATATGAACACGCGCCTGATGTGTCCGTCCCGTCAATAATTCGAGCTTAACGAGAGAAAATTTCCCGTCAGTCGCAATTCTTTCGCATTTTGTAACGGCGGTTAATCCTTCGTCCGAGACTTTCACTAAATTATTTTCAGAGTCTTTTAATAAAGGCGCGTCAATAATAATTTCTTCGGGGGCTTGGCCCGTAACGACAGCTAAATAAAATTTTCTGACGCTTCGATTTTTGAAAAGTTCTTCGAGAGCCCTGAGTGCTTCGCCGTGAAGAGCAACGGCAAGAACGCCCGTTGTGTTTCTGTCGAGTCTGTGGACTGCCGCAGGAGTTTTTGAGCCTGTCATAGCCCATACGCGGGAGATTACGCTGTCGCCTCCGGGCTCGTCAGGCTGAACTAAAATTCCGGCCGGCTTGTTGAGAATTAAAACGTTCTCGCCCTGAAATAAAATTTTTATTTTTCCCCAAGAATTATGAGCAAAAATTTTTTTCTCGTTTTCTTTTTCGTTATTTTCATTTTCAGGCGGCCATTTAACGACAAGCTCATCGCCTGCAAAAATTTTTGTGCCCGGTTCTTTTACTCTCTTTGAATTAACGCGGACTTCGCCTTTTCTGATTGATTTCATGATTTCGCCTAGCGTTATATGTTTGAACATGCCGCGCAAAATTCTGTCGAGCCGCCTGTCGTTGTCGTCCTGCGAAATTTTTATCATGTAGCTCATTTCGCTGAAATTCCCCGCCAAAGTCTGCGCTCAATCATCGGTAAATATTCGGTAACGTCATTTTGATAGCCTGACGCTTCCATTTGCATTTTCCAGTAGCTTAATTTGAAGTCAACGTCATCAGCAGAGCTGACTATAAACGCTTCGGGAGTTTCGGGAAGGACGGGCGCACCGTACTCTCTTCTCCCGTGATGGCTCAAAATTATATGACCGAGTGCGAGTTCTAAATTTTTGTCGAGATTTTCAAGCGCGGCAAATTTTACAAACATTCCGTAGCCTAATGCGACGTGCTCTATGACATTGCCTTGAGTCCGTACAATCGGGACGGGGTCGGCCTCATAGGCTTCAATTTTGCCGATGTCGTGCAGCAACGCTCCGGCGACAATTAAATCAACGTCAACGGGAATTTTGAACTCTTCGTAGTGCTTTGCAATGTCCCTTGCGCCGATTGCGACCGAGACAGAATGCTCAAGAAGTCCGCCCGTATATGCGTGATGAAGCGCAAACGCTGCGGGCCAGATTTTATATTTTTCCCAAAGACCGTGCTTAAAAAATACGGCGTTCAGAAAATTTTTTATCGGCTCGCTGGAAATTTCACCGATTAAATTTTTGAAAGTGTTTTCTAAAAAATCTTGGTTAAGCGGAGAACGCCTCTTGAAATCAATCGGCGGATATTTATTTTGATCGACAATATAAATTTCATTAAAATTATATTGAAGCTGGTCTCTGAAATCGGCAACCCTGCCTACTAACCCGACCGTCAGCCCTTCGAGCCTGAAGCCGCAGTTATCCGGGTCAATCATGAAGCGATCGCCGCCCTGATGGTTCCACCATGAGGCAGTCCCCCACGCTTTGCCGTCGAGGTCGCCCGTCTGATCGCTGATTGTTAAGTCCCAGAATATATTATCGTTGCGGTCTCTTCGCGTCGAAACTTTTATGACAATCCCCATCGTATTAAAATCAGAATTTTTTTGGAGCTGCTTAACTTCATTTATCTTTAGAATTTGTTGTTTCATGGAAAGATTTTTTTCTGCCTCTCGTTTTTTGAAATTTGTAATATTATATCAGCGCAATTTTAAGCAATTAAAAGGAGAAAAAATTAACTTGATATTATCAGGACTTGAAATTAAAAATCACATTGGCCGTGAGATTATAATAGAGCCTTTCTTGCCGGAAAGATTAAATCCGAACAGTTATAATCTTTCACTGCACAATGAATTATTAATTTACTCTGAAAAAGAATTAGACATGAAAAAAGCTAACGAGACTCAAAAAATTTTAATTCCTCCCGAAGGTTTGCTGCTAATGCCGGGAAAATTATATTTAGGCCGCACGGAAGAATATACAAAGACAGAGGGCTATATCCCCATGCTTGAGGGACGGTCGTCAATCGGCAGGCTTGGAATTTGTATTCACGTTACGGCAGGTTTCGGAGATGTCGGCTTCGCAGGGTATTGGACGCTAGAATTATTTTGCGTTCAGCCCGTAAGAATTTACTCCGGAGTTCAAATCGCGCAGATTTATTATCACACGATTTCAGAGCCTTATGAAAATTACACAAAGGGCAAATATCAAAATAATCAAGGCATTCAGCCGAGCATGTTGTATAAAGAGTTAGGAGTTAGGAAGCAGCAATGAAAGAACTTGGAATGATTGTAAATTTACGCAAGCCCGAAGCAGTGAGCATGGCGAAAAAATTATTGCAGTGGGGAAATGAAAACGGCTGTAAATTTCTTCTGCCTCATCAAGAAGCCAGTGCGCTGACAACGGCAGGACTTGACGATGAGCAATGGCTCAAGACCGTAAAACTTGCAATAGTAATCGGAGGCGACGGAACTTTTTTACGCGCAGCGCGTTACGTCATGGGAACGGAAATAATTTTGCACGGGGTCAATCTCGGACATCTGGGCTTTCTTGCTCTTAGCCGCCCCGAAGAAATTGAACAGGACTTAAAAAATATTCTCGATGATAATTTTGAAATTTTAGAGCGCAGAGTATTAAAGTGCTGTGTCTATCGTGATGATAAAAATTCGCCGCTCCATAAAATTTACGCGCTAAACGACGTTGTTATAAGTTCAAATTCTATTGCCAGATTATTGCAGATTGAAATAGACTTCAACGAAAAAAAATTCTGCGTGCTTCCGGCAGACGGCGTTATAGTTTCATCGCCTACGGGTTCGACGGCTTATGCTCTTTCAGCAGGAGGGCCGATAATTCCGCCGCACATGGACGCGATTTTATTGGCACCGCTCTGCGCTCACACTTTATATTCACGCCCGTTGATGGCATCTGAAAACGACACGATAAATTTAATTCCGCGTGGAGCGTCAAGAGATTTAATGCTCACTCAGGACGGACAATTAGCATACGAAATTTTTCCGGGCGATAAAATAGACATAAGGCTCTCACGCTCAAAAAAAATCAGAACGTTAAATTTACAGGGGCGCGGTTTTCTTGACATCGTGAGAGAAAAATTAGGCTTTTGGTCGGGATTGGGCGTTAAGAATTGATTGAAAAACTTTTTATAAATAATATCGGCGGAATAAAGCAGGCAAGCCTCATTTTTTCGGGCGGCCTTAATGTCATTACGGGCGAGAGCGGCGCGGGCAAGAGCAGTGTCGTTCGTGCGCTGGAACTTCTCACGGGCGGACGCGGAGGAGTGAAATTTATCAGGGCCGGAGAAAATCGCGGAAGCGTCGAAGCGAAATTCACGGACACTTTAATTTCACGCGAGATTAATAACAACGGACGCTCACGCGCAAAAATTCAGGGCGTTAATGCAGGCTTGAACGAGAGCGCAAATTTATTTAACTCTCTCGTAAAAATTCAAAGCCAGTTCGCGCAATTAGACTTGCTTGACAATGAAAAGCAGTTAGCAATGTTAGATTCATGCCTACCGGAAAAAATCAGGAACGAAATTTTTAACAGCTTCCGTGAAATTTACGACAAGGCCAAGAGCAGTGCGGACGAGTTACGGGCAATTAAAAAACGCCGCACCGATATTGAAAGACAATACGCAAACGCAAAAGAAATTTTTGAGCTCGTTAAAATTGCCCGGCCGGAGCAGGGGCTTGAAATGAAACTCGAAAATTTATTGGCCGACATCACTCACAAAATATCAAGGCGCGAAAGAGCTAAGGAAAGCTATGACACTTTGACCGGCGGACTTTCTGAAAACGGCTTAATCGAAAAAACTGAAGCGCACTTTGAAGAACTTTATGAATTTATGAGCGATGAGGACGTTGAAGAAATACGCAGGTCTTTTGAAAATTTATATGACGCTGTGAAAAATATTTCCGGCGCGTTCGGAGATGATGAAAGCGATTTGAACTTACGGGAAGAGACCGAAGCAAGGCTCGGAGCTTTGAGAAGATTAAAACGTCTTTGCAACATTCCCGACGAAAACGAATTATTAAATTACTGCGAGGAAATTTATAAAAATCTCGAATGGCTCGAAAAAAGTTATAAAGAGCTGGAAATTTTGTCGGCGCGTTCGCTCGAAGAAAAGAAAAAAGCCAACGCCCTAGCTATGGAAATTAGAAAAGCCCGGCACGAAGCCGCAGAAAATTTAGAGAAAAGAGTTAATGAAATTTTGGGCGAGCTCGCAATGACGGGGATAACTTTCAAAATAAATTTTCTTGGCCTCCAAAAATTAAAGCGCGACGGAGCTGACGGAATAGAATTTATTTTTAGCGACGGCTCGCGTGAGGGACGGGTCGAAAAAATTGCGTCGGGCGGTGAATTAAGCCGCTTGCTTCTGGCGTTACAGCTCTCGCTTCCTGAAGAGTGGCTGCCTTCCACGATAGTTTTCGATGAAGTTGAAGCAGGGCTCGGAGGCCGGGCGGCTGTGCTGTCGGGTATGCAGTTGAAAAAATTATCGCGTAAGTGTCAGGTTATTCTCGTAACTCACGAGGCTTCTATAGCGGCACTCGGCGACACTCACATATTAATTCAAAGGACGGAGGGCGAAACTTTCATGAAAAATATTGAAGGCGATGAACGCGTGAAAGAGCTTGCGCGAATGTTATCGGGCTCGCCGGACATGACAGAGGCATTAGAACACGCGAAGAAATTAATTAAGAATGAGGAATGAGGCTCCAAATATGCTCGCGTGCTTTTCTAAATTTTTCGGGAATTTTTGCCTCGTCAAGATTTTTCACTGCGTCTTCAGTTCCGGCGGCGCAGGCTTGTTCGTAGTACCAGCATTTATATTCCATGACGCTTAAAATTTCCTGCATGTCTTTGAGTTCTTTTTTCAAAGTGTCCCGGCGTTTTCGGAAAATATTTAGTCTCTTATTTAATGCTTTGTCGCCCTGCGCGGTTATCTCCATAAAATTTTTAATATCTTTGATTGAAAGCCCGGATTTTTTCAGGCAAGAAATTAATTTTATTGTCCTGTAATCTTCGTCATCAAAAATTCTCACGTTATTAGCGTCGCGCTTGAGCGAGGGCAGCAGTCCCTGCTTATCGTAATATCTTAGTGTTGAGGCCGGAAGGTTTGTAATTTCCGACATTTCTTTTATAGAGTAAGGCATAACATATTCAGCTCCGTTTATTTTTTGCCGTTGAAATATTCTTTAGCATTATAATGATTATACTATTCTGGAGTTTTTGTCTAAGCGGAGGAAATATTATCATCATGGAATTTTATAAAATCGGATTAGTTCCCGGTCCGGTAAGCGTCCCTGAAGAAATTCGCAGCATATGGAAAAATGATTTTGCAAGCCCGGACTTAGAGGACGAATTTTTTAATTTATATCAAGAAAATCAAATATTAATCCAAAAAATTCTTCACACAAAAAACGACATCATCATAACTTCCGGCGAGGCTATGTCAATTTTATGGGCTTCGCTTAAATGCACGCTCAAGACCGGCGAAAAAATTTTAGCTGTCTCGTCAGGTTTATTCGGCGAAGGTTTTGCGGACATTGCACGGACGTTCGGAGCAGCCGCTGAAATTTGCAGCTTTGATTATGATGACGTGCCTGAACCTCAAAAAGTTTATGAACACGCAAAAAAATTTAAGCCAAAAGTTATAACTGCTGTGCATTGCGAAACGCCTTCAGGGACAATTACGCCGTGCCTTGCTGAAATCGGGAAAATTGCTCATGAGGTCGGCGCGTTGTTTGTCGTTGATTTTGTTTCAAGCGCGGGAGGCGTTCCGCTTGACGTTGATAAATTTGAAATTGACATCGGCTTATGGGGGAGTCAAAAAGTTTTGTCGCTCACTCCGTCTCTTTCAATTTCGACAATATCTCAAAGGGCTTGGGACGTTATAGAGAGCGTTAATTACTCCGGCTATGAGGCTTACAAAGATTGGCGCAATGTTCCCGAAAAAAAATTCACGCCTTATACTCACGACTGGCACGCAATGAAAGCTCTGAATATTTCGCTGTCAAAAATTATTAATGAGGGAATTGAAAATATTTTTGCGCGTCATGAAAGAGCCGCGAAATTATGCCGTGATATGGGACGCAACATTGGCTTAAAACTTTTTCCAAAAGACGAAAAATTTTCTTCTCCTACTGTAACGGCGTTTTATGTCCCGGAAAAATTCACGTGGAAAAATTTTAATGCTCTCCTGCGCGAAAAAGGCTTGGCGGTCGGCGGCAATTACGGCTTATTAGCTGAAAAAGTTTTCAGAATCGGACACATGGGCAGTCAGGCTGATAATGAACTTGTTGAAAGGGGCATGAATATAATTCGCTCGGTGTTGCTATAATTAATAAAAATTACAGCATTTCAAGAGGAGTGAAAAAAATTAGGGATTAGGAATTATGGATTAGGGATTGAAAATTTTTTTAATTCCTGCCTCCTGCCTCCTAACTCCTAACTGAAAAAAATGTCTCAGCAGCAGAATGAACAGCAACAATTTATTGAGACCATAAAGCAGTTAGGCAACAGCGCAATATTAATTCACGTACAAAAGGACGGAAAGCCCGAAGCGGTTTATATATCGCCTGAATATCTTTTAATGATGGAGGAAGATTCTCAGGAAAGTGCAACGCGCTTTAATGCTGACGGCGATTTCAGCAAAATTATTCACCCTGACGACTGGCCGATCGTTCAATACGTTCTCGAACATCACGAAGCCCCCGATAAATCTCCGACTATTCAAATCAGAAAAATCACGGCGAAGAATAATATTATATGGTGCAAAGTTCATTATGCTTTTATAACGATTGAGAACGAAAATTATATGTATTTAACTTTTTCAGATATAACGCTCTTCAAAAATTACGAGGAAAAAATCAGAACGAGTTACGACTCGATAGGTCAAAATTTTTATCATCAGGATAAATTTACGCTCGGAATGTTCCGAGTAGATTTGACGCTTGACTCTGTCGAAGAAATTCGCGGACGCGATCTCTTCAGCTCTGATAAAAGTTCTGTAATTTATTCCGAGATATTAAGCAAACGAGCCAAGAATTATATAAATTTTATAGAACGCAAAAAATTTATCGAGACCTTCAACGTTGATAACCTTCTCGATGCTTACATTAAAGGCAAAATTGCGACGAGGCAGGTCTTATTATCAAGGCGCGAGAATGGAAATATATGTTACGTTGAAATTTCCGCCGCAATGACCCGCAACCCTATAACAGGCCACGTTACGGCCTTCATAACTGAAAGAGAGTGCAATAACTCAAAAGTTTATCAGACTATAGTCGATAAAATTCTCGTCCGTCAATTTGAAATGATCGCTTATATGGCGATAGGGCGTTATCACGTTACGGCGAGTGAAGATTTACCCGAAGGAAGCATTCTGCCAAAATTTATGCACGAAACTTTTCACTCTTATATAAACGAAGAAATTATCCCGATTTTACACGGCACTGAAGAGCAGATTTATTCAATGGCTCACGCACTTGCGCCGGACTCGATAGCTTTTGGAACGCAGAAAAATTCCTTGTATGAAGTTAATATAGCCTGCGAAATTGAAGGGAAAATTTTTTACAAGCAATTTAATTTTTACGCGGTCAATCCGGGATTTTATATTATTCTTGTTGCCGATACGACACGGCTTCACAAAGAACAGCAGGAACGCAGCGAACAGTTAGAAGAGGCTCTCGAACTTGCAAGAGCGGCAATGCAGCAGGCACGCCGGGCAAATTCAGCGAAGAGTGAATTTTTAGCTAACATGTCCCACGAAATCAGAACGCCCATTAACGCGGTCTTGGGCATGAATGAAATGATTATTCGCGAAAGCACGAGCGACAGAATTACAACTTACGCCCGAAATGTTGAGAGTGCAGGAAAAAATTTACTTTCAATTATCAATGACATTCTAGACTTCTCAAAAATTGAAGCCGGTAAAATGGAAATTGCCGAGAGTGATTATAAATTAAGCTCCGTTTTGAACGACGTTACTAACATGATAGTTTTCAAAGCGCGTCAGAAAGATTTGAAATTTGATGTCAAAGTCGATGAAAATTTACCCGACGGATTATACGGCGATGAAGTCCGGGTGCGTCAGGTCGTTACGAACGTTTTGAACAACGCCGTAAAATATACTCATGAGGGCAGCGTTTCGCTTAACGTTACCGGCGAAAAATTTACTGACGAAGACGGGCTTGCTCATATAAATCTCGTCTTCAAAATCAGCGACACAGGCATAGGCATAAAAGAAGAAGACCTGCCGAAATTATTTAAGAAATTTGAAAGAATTGATCTAGTTCAAAATAACACTGTCGAAGGCACCGGGCTTGGCCTTTCGATAACGCATAATTTATTAAATTTAATGAACGGTCAAATTGAAGTTGCGAGCGAGTACGGAAAAGGCTCAACGTTCATAATATATCTTCCGCAGAAAATTGTTTCAGCCGAACCAATCGGGAACTTCCACGATAAATTTGACCGCTACGTCCACGCTATGAAGGCTTATCGGGAATCTTTCAAAGCTCCTGAAGCTCATGTTCTTGTCGTTGATGACACAGACATGAATTTGACGGTCATCGAGGGACTTTTGAGCAAAACTGAAATTCAATTAGACACAGCCTCAAGCGGTGCTGAAGCTCTAAATCTGACAAAAGATAAAAAATACGATTTAATTTTAATGGACCAGAGAATGCCTCAAATGGACGGCACACAGACGTTAAATCACATTCGTTCGCAGGAAGGCGGAGCAAATATTGACACGCCGGTTATATGTCTGACTGCTGACGCTGTGAGCGGAGCAAGAAATAAATATTTAGAAGAAGGCTTCACGGATTATCTTTCAAAGCCTGTTGAAAGTGCGACACTCGAAGCAGCTCTAATAAAATATCTGCCGGGTGAAAAAATTATCGTGCAGTCGGCCTCAGAAATTGATAACGAGCCTGAAAATAAAAATAAATCCGAGCTTGAAGAATTTTATTCGCGCACAGAGGGCTTAAGTTTTTCTGAAGCGATTAAAAATTGCGCTAACGAAGAAATTTTAGCAAAAACTCTTCAGCAATTTTATAACTCAATCAATAATAATCTGCGCGATATTGAAAAATTCTTTAACGAAAGCGATATTCATAATTACACAATAAAAGTCCATGCTCTGAAAAGTTCAGCGCGTTTGATCGGAGCTTCGGAACTGTCCGCGCAGGCGGCATATCTTGAGGACTGCGGCAATAACAACGACGTTGACACGATAAAAGATTTAACGCCGGAGCTGCTGCAAAATTATCGGGCATATCTCGAAAAACTCGCGCCTTTATATAAACAGGACGAGGGAGCAGAATTAATTTCTCGTGAAAAATTATATGAAGCCTACGAAGCAATAAAAGAATTTGCTGCAATGTTCGACAGCGATTCAATAGACGGTATTATTTCAATGTTAAGAGAATATAAAATCCCGGACAACGAAGCTGAAAAATTTAATTTAATTGCCTCGTGTGCTGACAGCGCGGACTGGGCAGGACTTGAAGAAGCAGTTAGGAATTAGGAGGTAGGAGGTAGGAATGAAAGAAAAAATTTTATACATCAGCGACAGACCTTCAATGGGAGCGGACATGCTGATAAAAAATTTGAATGACACTTTTGAAATTATGCGTGTGCGCTCAAGCGATGATGTTGATTATGAGCCTAAAATAATTCTTGTGAATATGGCAGGGCTTGAAAGTTCCGAAAAAGTCAAAAATTTCAAGGACGTTAAAATTTTTTTGCTAGGCACTCAATTTGAAATCAATAATTCAGATATTAAGGGAGCGGAATTTTTCGTCAGGCCGTTCAACGCGAACGAGATACGCGAAAAGCTATCGGGGCTTTCAAAAAATGATGCTGAAGCTCAAAAAATTTTATTGCTCGTTGATGATGACGCTGTTATGTTAAAAACTTTGCGCGAGGGGTTAAGCACGTCTTATAAAGTTATCCCGGCGAACGGAGGAGCAAACGCCCTAAAAATTCTTGAGAGAGCAACGCCGGATTTAATTTTGCTTGATTATGAGATGCCGGAGATGAACGGCCCGCAGGTTCTTGAAAAAATAAAAAGCAATCCGAATACTGCAAATATTCCAGTGATGTTCCTGACGGCAAAAACAGACGTGAAACTCGAAGAAAAACACATGCTGAAAACTTTGCCGCTTAAAGAAATAAAAACGATAATACAAAATTTTTTTGAGAAATAAAAATACATGAGGCCGTCTGCAAGTGTTGGACGGCTTTTAATTTTTTAATAGTGTTTTACGTTATCAGTGCTTCTAATTTTTTCTATGATGCTCTCAGCTTCCGGGCTGGTAAAAAAATTATATGTACTCTCGGGGACAAGATTTTTCATCGTTTCAAAATTTCCGTTTTTAATTGCCTGCCTTACATCTGACGCACTTATGACTTTGCCGTTTTCCTCGTCAGTTTTTCGCGGAACAATCACGCAATTTATACCGTACTCAGGAAGTTTTTCCTTCATTATTCTGTTATAAATTCCTGTAACTAAACTTTGAGGCTCTTCGCCGACATAGCGCAAATTAATTCCAAGAACTTCGGCAATTTTTACGAATACGCTTAAATCTAAATTTGCGTGGCTCTCGATAACTGCGCTGTCATCTTTTTGAAAATAACTCGGAAAAGTTGCGTTGCTTATTATATATTGACCCGTATCATGATAGATTAAATTTTTAAGGTGCGAAGTCCCATCAATGATAAGTTTTTTTCTGATTTCAAACGGCACAAGAGACGCATCTTCGCTCACAATGAAAACATGAAGAAAATCATTTTCGCCTGCAGCCTTTTCTATCAAGTATTGATGTCCAAGCGTAAACGGATTTGCGTTGAGTACGAGCGCAGCAATTTTTTTGCCATTAGTCTTGGTTTTAGCAAGCTCCTCTAAATAATCGCTGAACCCCGTTCGGCTGTTTTCCATAAAAACTATTTGATCTTCAATCCTGACAATTTCATAAAAACCAAGATCCCCGAAAAATTTTGCAGAATCGCATTTCGTGTACAAGAATAAGTGATAAATTTTTCTATCATATTCGTATTGGACTAAATGTGAAACGATTTCGTTCATTAGTCCTTCGCCTTGATGCTCACGACTGACGGCCATGCAGCGCAAAGTATTTCCGAAGCAGCTCCCCGTTGCAATTACATTGTAATCTTCGTCATAAACTGCGCATGTGTAGTCGAGATTTTTATCACGTCTTATTCCCTCTTTCAGCAGCAATCTTTCTACGGCGGTGTTTGCTTTTCTGTCGGACCTATAAACTTTAGAAACGGAGTATTCTGACATTATGCTATCCTTAAAAAGATTGGATTTTAGTTATATTCGGGGACTAATTTTCTTAATAAATTTAGTGCCTCATGAGGATTTTTCAGTGCGTATTCAAGAGTAGTGTCTAGTTCTGAATTAATATGGGTTTCTCCTGATTGTATATTGCTGACAAAAATTTTCGGATGCAGTGTTCCATGTACGGAGTTTTCGTCATAGAATAATTCTTCATAAAGCTTTTCGCCTTGTCTGATGCCGGTGAACACGATATTAATTTCCTTATAAGGCTCGTAACCGCATAAATGTATTAAAAGCTCTGCCATTTCCTTTATAACTACGGGCTCGCCCATATCGAGGACAAAAATTTCCCCGCCGTGTCCTAAAGCTCCGGCCTGAATCACGAGGCTGACGGCCTCAGGAATAAGCATAAAATATCGTTTCATGTCCGGGTGTGTAACTGTAACCGGGCCGCCTGAAGCGATTTGCTCTTCAAATTTCGGAATTACGCTGCCACGACTGCCCAAAACATTTCCGAAACGGACAGCCATATATTTTGTCTCTGGATAATTGCGCTGCTCATGCTCAAGAATTTTTTCAGCAAGTCTTTTTGTCGCGCCCATTACGCTCGAAGGATTAACAGCTTTATCAGTCGAAATCATGACCATTCTTTCGGCGTTATATTTTCCTGCAAAGCGAGCTATAGTCCGTGTGCCGAGATCATTGACACGCATAGCCTCACGCGGTGAAAGTTCCATTAAGGGCACGTGCTTATGAGCAGCAGCATGAAAGACAACCTGCGGTTTGAATTGCTCAAAAAGTTCTTGCATTGCTACTTCGTCGGCAACATCTGCGATTATCGGATAGATCGGAATATCCAAGTTTAATTTGTTGAGCGACTCAAGCAATAAATATATTGACTGTTCGCCATGACCGAGAACATAAATCTCTGAAGGAGTATTATAAATGACCTGATGCACAATCTCGCTGCCGATCGAACCGCCGGCACCGGTGATTAAAATTCTTTTGCCGTGTATGTAATTCATTGAGTGCTCAAGATTTATTTTTACAGGTTCGCGGCCTAATAAGTCTTCAAGTTTAACTTTACGGATACGGGAGACAGAGACTTGGCCCCCTGCTAATTCTCTAAGGCTTGGCAAAATTCTGACCTGAACGTTCAGCGGAGCCAGAGTGTTATAAATGTCTTTAATTTTTTTGCCGTTGTAGGTTGAAAACGCAATTAAGACTACTTTGAAATTTTCGCGTTCAACTATGCTTTTAAGTTCAGCAGTGCTTCCCAAGACCATAAGACCTGAGACGTGCATTCCGATTTTATTCGGGTCATCATCAACAAAACCGGCGGGATAAAGTTCGTTTTCATTGCGCATTAGGTCGCGTGCCAAAAATGCTCCGGCTTCACTTGCGCCTATTATTAAAGTTTTTAGACGCTTGCTTTTATTATTCGTGTGGATAGATTTTGTTAGCAGCCACGAAAAACGCAGCCCTCCGCAGAAAAACAGCCCGGCCAAAAACGTAATAGCGAATGAAATTCGGGAGAATACGACAATCTTCAACAAGGCGTTCAATATCAGAAAGACGGCAAACGCAAAAATATAAACGCCCGTAAATTTTATAAAGTCTTCCGTCCCGGCATGAGGCCATATAGTCCCATACTGAGCGAAGAGCGCGAATACAGCCACACAGACCGCCGGAAGGATAAGCATCATATAGGGCCATTTTTCAATTCCGGTCGGCATTAAAGTTCCCTCACGCAGGGCATAGCCAACATAAACGGCAAAGGCAAGCAAAACAAAATCAATCAGTGCGACGAAAAAAACTTTTCCCGCTGTCCTTCGCCAATTTTCCTGAATAGACGATATTTTCATGTCTTAAGTTATAAAATTATTTTTTTACTGTTATTCGCTCCGATTCGGTCAAGCTCGTTCAAAACTCCGGCAGGTGCCACGTCAATTTTCGGTCTATTTTGCTTTTCCGCAGCTTCCTGTAAACGTTTTCGCATTTCTTCGAGAGAAGTTTTAATTTCTTTTGCGTCGCCCTTTATCCAGAGCATTAAATTATCCGCAGCATCTTTTATAGTTTCGTCGTCCGGCATTTCTTTTATCATTCCAAGTTCGAGCAGGAGTCTATTTTCTTCTTTTATTGAGTTAAAGACGTCTGCCTCGTTAAAAATTCCCTTACGATATAAAATTCGGAACATTATATTAAATTTGCTCTTCTGATTTTCCGTGTCAAGAGCCATTTCCTCGACACGCGACATAAGCATTCCTAAAAGATCATCTAGGCCTATCTGCATCGGCATATTTGTTCGCAAACTCCTTTTGAATTAAAATAAAATTATATACGCTCTACGTAATTCTACCATACGTTTAATTTTTTCGTACGCACGCTGTAAAATTAAAGTAAAAAAATTTAACAGGAGAATTTATTTTCTTATGAGTATATCACTATACCGAAAGTATCGGCCACAAAATTTCGCCGGAGTAGCCGGTCAGAAGACCGCATTAGAAATTATAACGAATTCCATTGCAAAAAACAGAGTGGGCCATGCTTATTTATTTTCAGGCTCGCGTGGCTGCGGAAAAACTTCGGTTGCCAGAATTTTTGCGAAGGCTTTGAACTGTCTGGACCGTCAAAATTTTGAGCCTTGCGGAAAATGTTCAAACTGTATGGCCATAACCGCAGGGGAGAGCCTCGACGTGATAGAAATTGACGGAGCTTCTAACAACGGTGTAGACAGCATAAGAGAATTAAAAGAGAACGTATCTCTTGCTCCTTTCACGTCTAAATATAAAATTTATATCATTGATGAAGTTCACATGTTATCGCAGGGAGCTTTTAACGCTTTATTAAAAACTCTTGAAGAACCGCCGGAGCATGTAATTTTTATTCTAGCTACGACAGAGCCGCACAAAGTTCCCGTTACAATACGCTCAAGATGTCAGCATATTCCTTTTCACGTCATAAGCCCTGAAGATATTTATAAACGGCTTGAGCAGGTCTGCAATTTTGAAAATATTAAGGCCGAGCCGGAAGCGTTGTGGGAAATTGCGCGACAGGCTGACGGTGCTTTAAGGGACGCTCTATCTTTGCTTGAACAGGTTACAGCCGCCGGAGATATAACTCTCTCAAACGTTGAGGCCGCTTTTGGAACAGGGAGCCGGCCTTTTTTTGAACGCTGGATAAAAACTTTAAGAGCTAAGCCGGACGAGGCTTATGTAAATCTTAAAGCAATGTTTGACGGTGGTGCATCGGGTGCAAGAATTTTCGAGGAGATGTTCTCAATCGTGAAGGACTTGTGGCTTGCGTCGAAGTGGCAGAAAATTGCGGACACGCTCGGAAATTCGGAGCAGGAAAAAAATTTTCTAAGGGACGAAGCAAAAAACTGGAAGCCCGAAAAATTGCATTATCTTCTGAACGTCATAAATAAAATTCTCACGCAATCGAGGCAGGGAATTAAAAATGATATTCTTTTGGGAATGTTTTTTATGATGCTTGAAGCTCCTGCGCCAATGCCCGAAGAAATTTCAATGCCCGTGCGCAGTGCTCCGCCTCAGCAGTTAATGCCGCAGCCCGTCCGAATGCCGGAAAAAATTAAAGCAAATAAAGCAAATTTAATTGAAGCTGACGAAAATTTGAAAGAAAATTTGCTGAACAAAGCTCATGAAAAAAATTTTTTGATTTACTGCGCACTTTTTGACGCTAGGCCGTATGAACAGGACGGGAAATTAATTCTTGACATGGAGCATATATATAGTTATGAAGTTTTGAGGCAGGACAGAAACTCTGCGGCAGTATCAAAAATTTTTGATAGTTATCCGAGCGTAGCAGTGAAGTTCGGAGCGGCTGAATACGTCTGCGCAAAATTTGAAAGCACAGAGAAAAAACAACCCCTAAAATCATCTGCTGATGAGGCAGTAAGCAGTGAAGTCCCGGAAATTTCAGAAACACCGGCAGAAATTCCTCGCTCGGAAATTCCAGCGTTTGAAAAATTCAGACAGGAATTAATAAAACTTCACGCAAGACCGGAAATAATTTTAATTAAGCACAACGAACAGGAAGAAAATACGGCGGAAAGCGACGCAGCAGCGGAACTCGACAAAGAAGAAGAAAAAGAAGAGGAGTAATACAGGTAGGAGTTAGGAATTAGGAGTTAGGAATTAAACTTCCTAAATTAACAACAACGGAGGAAAATAAATTTACAATGTCAAAAGAATTTGTGCATTTACACGTTCACACGGAATATAGTTTATTAGACGGAGCAATAAGAACAAAAAAGCTAGCGCAAAAAGTTTCAGGCTGGGAGAAAAAAGCTGTAGCTATGACGGATCACGGAGTTATGTACGGCACGGTTGAGTTCTACGAAAATTGCAAGGCTAACGGTGTAAAACCTATATTGGGCTGTGAAACTTACGTGTCGCCGCAGGGAATTTCGTCGCGTGAAAATAAACGCAACAATCATTTAATATTGCTCGCTGAAAATTCAGACGGCTGGCACAATTTAATAAAATTAATTTCGATTGCGAATACCGAAGGATTTTATTACAAGCCCCGAATAGATCATGAGCTTCTAACACAATATCACGAAGGCATCATAGCATCGTCAGCGTGCCTAGCCGGAGAAATCCCCCAATTAATTTTATCGGGCAATCTCGAAGAAGCCGAGCGTCTTGCGGTAAATTATCAGACGATAATGGGCGAAAGAAATTTTTTTCTTGAAGTAATGCCAAATTCTTTGCCTGAACAAAAAAAAGTTAATACTGCAATTTTAGAAATCTCAAAGAAAACCGGCATACCGATAATCGCAACGGGCGACGCTCATTATTTAGAGAAGAGCGACTATGACTGGCACAAGACTTTATTAAAAATTAACACTCACGCGGACCCTAACGATGACGCTTTCGGATTTTCAAAGAATGAATTTTATTTAATGTCTCCTGAAGAAATGTATTCAGTATTTGAAAACGAAATCCCCGAAGCTCTCACGAACACGCTGGAAATTGCTGAACGCTGTAATGTTGAACTGCCGTTAAAAACCGGGCATTATATCTTGCCGGATTTGGACTTGAAAGAAGGACAGACCGCCGAAGATGATTTAAGAGAGAAGGCTCACGAGGGACTTAAAAACAGATTTTTGCAGGCCGGGAAGGGCGAAGTGCCTCAAAAATATTTAGAGCGTCTTGAATACGAGTTGGGCGTTATAACTCAAATGGGTTTCTCTGCATATTTTTTAATCGTCTCTGGAATTATCCAGGCTGCGAAAAGCAAAAATATTCCTATCGGGCCTGGACGAGGCTCGGCCGCAGGCTCTGTCGTCGCGTGGAGCTTAAAGATCACAGAGCTTGACCCGTTAAAATATAATTTGCTCTTTGAAAGATTTTTGAACCCCGAAAGAATTTCAATGCCCGATATCGACACGGACGTTTCGGACAAGGGGCGCGATGAACTTTTGCGTTATATTTCTCAAAAATACGGAAGCGACCATGTAGCGCAGATTATCACGTTCGGACGAATGAAGGGCCGTCAATCCGTCAAAGACGTAGGCAGAGCGTTGGGCGTTAATTATTCCGTAATGGACAAGACAGCAAAATTAATTCCTGCAACAGCGAAAAGCCTCAAAGAAGCGTTAGAGACAACGCCGGATTTTAAGGCTCAATATGAAAATGATTTAAGCGTTCATGGAATTGTTGACACTGCCATGAATATCGAAGGACTTGCGCGTCATACTTCACAGCACGCCGCCGGAGTTGTCATTACGCCCAAGCCGATTACTGACGTTGTGCCGGTGAAGCGTATCAGCACAGATCAAAGTATTGAGGGAGTCAGCCAAATAGTTACTCAATTTACAATGGAGCCCGTAGAAAAATTAGGGCTTGTGAAAATGGATTTTCTTGGCCTGAGCACGCTCTCAATAATTCAAGAGGCTCTCGAAAATATTAAGAACAACGGCAAAGAAGTACCCGACCTCAATAAAGTTAATGAAGACATGAACGACCCTGCGACTTTCAAAATTTTGCAGGAGGCTGACACGATGGGAGTGTTTCAGCTTGAATCTGACGGCATACGCGCAATGCTTAGGAAATTAAAAATCGACCGCTTTGAAGATTTAGTTGCGGCGTTGGCTATGTACCGTCCCGGACCTCTTGACAGCGGAATGGTCGATACATATATCGAATGTAAGCACGGACGCAAAAAAGTAACATATCCTCACCCATTGCTTGAAAAAGTTTTGAAAGAAACTTACGGAGTAATTTTATATCAGGAGCAGGTCATGCAGTGCGCTTCTGTCTTGGCCGGATATACGCTGGGCGAGGCTGATATGCTGCGGAAGGCTATGGGAAAAAAGAAAGTCGATGTAATGCAGGAACAGAAAGCAAAATTTTTGGCAGGCGCGGAAAAAAATAACATCGACTCGAAAACTGCCGCAGATATTTTTGACAACATCGAAAAATTTGCAGGCTACGGCTTCAATAAATCACACAGCGCGGCTTACGCTTTAATCTCTTATGACACGGCATGGCTCAAAGCAAATTACAAGGCTGAATTTTTAGCTTCGTATCTCTCAAGCCAAATGAAGGCCAAGAAAGAAATTCTAGGTCGTTATGTTCTTGAGGTCAGGCGCAGCGGAATTAAAGTCCTTCCGCCGGATATTAATACTTCAATGGAAAGTTTCACGGCTGTCGGAGAAGTCATACGCTTCGGGCTTGGAGCTGTCTCGCGTGTCGGACACAATACAATCGACATGATTGTGAATGAGCGCAGAGAAAACGGACGCTTCAAATCTTTGTGGGATTTTATCCAGCGCGTGGACATGAGCATGATTAATAAAAGCGTATTTGAAAATTTAATCAAGGCCGGAGCGTTTGATGAGCTTCATAAAAATCGGGCGCAGCTTATTGCTTCATTGCCGTTATATCTTGAGGGAGCGCAGAACTTGAAAAAAACGGATCAGCTTACGATGTTCGACATGTTCAACGCAGAAGATGAAGCCTCAGCAGAGCCGGAAATGCCTGACGTAAAAGAATATGATGAGCATGAAAAATTAAATTACGAGAAAGAAGTTACGGGCTTGTATATTTCCGGACATCCTTACGAAAGTTATATTGAAAAAATTTATCAATGCACTAATTGCACAATCGGCGAGCTCTCACAATGGCGCAGCGAGAATATGAAGCCGTGCGTCGGAGGAATTATTACCGCGCTCACTGAAAAAACTACGAAGAAGGGCGACGCGATGTGCGTCATAAATTTTGAGGACGATGAAAACAGCGTCGGGCTTGTAGTTTTTCCAAAGTTGTGGCAGGAGTTAAAAGGCTATGTCAATAAAGGCTTGGCTTGTGTGGCTGAAGGAAAAATGGACGACAGGGGGCAGATGATTTTAGACAGGCTCGCAAAAGTTGATGAGCTTGAAAAGTCTCAGCGTTATGTGAACATTGCCATTGATGTAAATCAGGAAAAATTAGACATGGAAGAATTTATTGCAAAATTGAAAAGCCACAAGGGAAACGCGAAAGTAATTTTAGAACTCAAGGACGAAGACGAGATCTGCCGGATATGTTTGAACGGCGTTAGCGTGGACCCGGAATTAGTTAGGAATAAGGAATTAATTTTTCATTCCTAACTCCTCACTCCTAATTCCTAACTGAATTATCTTTTCACTCTTGCGCCTGCTCCGCCCATGATAGCTTCAACTTCTTTGACGCTTGCCATTGAAGTAGCTAAAGCTCCATGCGCTGCACCGTAATTAACGGCCTTTTCAGGGTCGCCCGTCGTCATTAAGCCATAAACAAGTCCGGAAGCAAAAGAATCTCCGCCGCCTACTCTGTCCATGATTTCAAGTTTGTCGTAAGCCTTCGACATGTAAATTTCTCCGTCAGCCCAGCAAATTGCTTTCCAGTCGTTGACCGTAGCAGTCCTGACCGTGCGCAAAGTCGTAGCTACTGCTTTGAAGTTCGGATATGCTTTCGCGGCCTCACCGATCATTTTTTTGTAGCCGTCAAGATTTAATTCCTTCAAATTCTCATCGTTGCCTTCAATCTGGAAGCCCAAGCACGCCGTAAAATCTTCCTCGTTGCCGATCATAACGTCAACATATTTCGCAACTTCTTTGTTGACTTCCTGAGCCTTTGCCTGTCCGCCGATCGCGCTCCACATTGACGGCCTGTAATTTAAGTCGTATGAAATTAAAGTGCCGTACTTCTTCGCAACTTTGCAGGCCTCGATTACCGTCTTGCAGGCCTGTTCTGAAAGTGCCGCGTAAATTCCGCCCGTGTGAAGCCAGCGCACTCCAAGCTCGCCGAAAATATATTCAAAGTTAAAATCTTCGGGGGTTGCCTGTGAAATTGCAGTGTTAGCTCTGTCGGAGCAGCCGACCGCGCCCCTGATGCCGAAGCCGCGCTCGGTGAAGTTAATTCCGTTGCGGCAGATGCGGCCGATTCCGTCGGTCTTTTTCCAGTAAATTAAGCTCGTGTTGACTCCGCCCTGCTCGATAAAATCTTTCATGAGCTTTCCGACTTCGTTGTCTGCGAACGCCGTAATAACAGCCGTGTCCATGCCGAAGCATTTATGAAGTCCGCGAATGACGTTATATTCTCCGCCGCCTTCCCACGCTCTGAACGAACGCGCCGTTCTAATTCTGCCCTCGCCCGGATCGAGCCTGAGCATAACTTCGCCGAGACTTACCGCGTCAAATCTGCAATCTTTTTTTTCCTTCAAGTTCAACTGCATATCTGATTGATCTTCCTTTCATTAATTAATTAAAGTTTTCGTGAAATGTTTTTAATTATAGAGCATTTTCGTTATATTGCTCCAGCCGGAAAAAATTTTGTGCTAAAATATTTTCATTCAAGATTACAAAATTTTATGAAAGAGAAATTTTTACCACTACATTTGCCACTACAAAAGTCTCAAAAATTTTTTGTCCCCGCAAAATTTTACAGAGCCGATTAAAAAATTAGAATCACAAATTTTTTTTCAAGAACTTCGCTGTGTAGCCTTTATTTTTTTTCATGACCTCTTCGGGAGTTCCAGACGCAATTAAATTTCCTCCGGCCTCGCCGCCTTCAGGCCCTAAGTCAACGATATAATCAGCCGACATCAAAACATCAAGATTATGCTCAATAAAAACTACTGTGCTTTTATTGCTGTCTATAATTCTGTGAACGATCTCAAGCAGTTTTTTAACGTCCGTGTAAAATAATCCTGTCGTCGGTTCGTCAAGCAGATATAAAGTTCTTCCGCCGAATTTTTTTGAAAGCTCCTTAGCAAGCTTCACGCGCTGAGCCTCTCCGCCGGATAAAGTCAAAGCCGACTGTCCGAGCCTTATATAGCCGAGCCCGGCATCTTGAATAACTTTTAATTTATTTGCGATTTTAGGAATGTCTTTGAAAAATTCCATTGCTTCATCAACTGTCATAGCGAGAACATCAGCAATATTTTTATCTTTGAATTTTACTTCGAGCGTCTCATGATTGTAGCGCGTCCCCTTGCAAATTTCGCAGTCGGAATAAATATCTGGCAAAAATAACATTGAAGTTTTGACACTACCGGCACCTCCGCAAGCCTCGCAGCGGCCCCCCTTAACGTTAAAGCTGAAGCGTCCGGCTGAATAGCCCCTGATTTTAGCTTCGGGAAGAGCCGCGTAAAAATCCCGTATCAAAGAAAAAACGCCCGTGTAAGTCGCAGGGTTTGAGCGCGGAGTTCTTCCGATCGGGCTTTGATCGACTAAGACAATATTGTCAAATTGTTCAGTGCCTTCGATTTTATCAAAATTTCCCGGACGCTCGCGGAAATCGCGGTCTAAAATTCTTCTCATACCTTTATACAAAACATCATAAAGAAAACTGCTCTTGCCTGAGCCCGACACGCCGCTTATGCAAGTAAAAACGCCGACGGGAATTTTTACGTCAATATTTTTCAAGTTGTGATGTGCCGCGCCAATGACTTTAATCCAGCCGGAGGGCTTGCGGCGTTCTGATTTTTTCACAATGCCCGTAGCTTCTCCGCGTAAATATTTTCCGGTCTTGCCGTCAGTTTTTATAACTTCCTCGTAACTTCCGAAGTGTAAAATTTCTCCGCCCTTCTCGCCTGCTTCCGGGCCAAGCTCTATTAATTCGTCAGCGGCCTGCATTGTTTCTTTATCATGTTCGACAACTACGACGGTGTTGCCGAGATTTTTTATAGATTGCAGGGACTTTATTAATTTTTCCGTGTCTCTTGAGTGAAGTCCGATAGTCGGCTCATCGAGAACATAAAGAACGCCGCTTAAATTTGAGCCGATTTGTGTAGCGAGTCTAATTCTTTGGCTCTCACCGCCGGAAAGAGTGTCAGCCCGTCTCAATAATGAGAGATAGCCCACGCCGACATCGACAAGAAATTTAAGGCGCGTTATGATTTCGTTGATGACTTGAGAAATTATTGCGCGTTCGGATTTTGTTAAATCAAAATTTTTTACAACGCTCACGAGCTTTTCAACGGGCATTGAAATTAATTCGCCGATCCCGTAGCCCGAAACCTTGACGTTCAAAGCCTCCTGACGAAGCCTCAAGCCTCCGCAGGTCTTGCAAATATCTTCCTCGCGGTACTGGGCAACCTCTTCAGCTACGTTTTCATTGTCGGCAAACCACTGCAATTTATTTTCGAGCCAGCCAACAACGCCCTCGTAACGTCCCATGTAAGGACGAGCAACGCCTTTTTCGTCGAAAATCATCGGTATTTTTTCTTCGCCGCTTCCGTTCCAAATAAAATCCTGAACTTCTTTGCTTAATTTTTTATACGGCTTCGTCAAATCCCAGCCGTGCTTGTCCGCAAATAATTTTAATTTCTCGATTGCGTGGGGTTTATTCTTGAATGGAATTATCGCACCGTCAAGCACAGAACGATCAGAATCAATGGCCAGTTCTCTTGAAAAATGTTCGTGGCTTCCCAAGCCTCCGCAGTCGGGACACGCTCCCAAAGGATTGTTAAACGAAAATAAGCGCGGCTCGATTTCCGGCATACCGATTTCGCAGTCGGGACACGAATAATTTTCCGTCATCGTATATTCTTCGCGTCCTTCAGGCTTTATTAAGACATAGCCGCTTGAAAGTTTTAATGCTGCTTCGATGCTTTCAGCCAGGCGGCTGCGCTTATCGAGGGAAATTTTCAGACGGTCAACTAAAATTTCTATGTTGTGCTTTTTATTTTTATCTATCGAAATTTCTTCTTCAAGGTAATAAATATTACCGTCAACCCGTGCGCGTGTGTAGCCTTTTTCGCGTGTCTGGTTAAATAAATTTTTGAACTCGCCCTTTTTATTTTTCACAAGCGGCGAAAAAATTTCAGCCTTCAAATTTTTTTCATGCTCAAGAATATAATCTAAAATTTCATCGATAGAATGACGCTGAACAGGCTTGCCGCACTTGGGACAATGAGGAATGCCGATACGCCCATACAATAATCTTAAATAATCATAAATTTCTGTAACAGTTCCGACCGTCGAGCGCGGATTATGCCCCGTCCCTTTTTGCTCAATCGAAATTGCAGGAGACAGTCCGGAAATTTCATCAACGTCAGGTTTTTTCTGAACTCCCAAAAATTGACGCGCATAAGCCGAGAGACTTTCAACGTAACGCCGCTGGCCTTCAGCGTAGAGAGTATCAAATGCAAGCGAAGATTTCCCCGACCCTGACGGCCCTGTTACGACGATTAATTTTCCACGCGGAATATCAACGCTGACATTTTTCAGATTATGTTCGCGTGCGCCTTTAATAGAAATTGTTTCGTGCATAATTTTTTGCTCCTTAATTTTTTAAGATAAGATTTTTTTTCGTGCTGTCATTAAAAATTTTAATCGTGAAAGGAAATTTTATCATTAATGATAAAAACAAGAGTATAAAAAATAATAACCCCTCTGAAGAATAACTCCAGAGGGCGATAATTTTCTTAGTTAATTTGGTGCGGAGGGGGAGAATCGAACTCCCACAGCCATTTAGTTAGCCACAAGATCCTTAGTCTTGCGCGTCTACCAATTCCGCCACCCCCGCACTTTCATAGTGAGGCATGACGGAAAAGTATTATACTCTTGAAATTTTTTGCGTCAAGTTAAAAATTTTTTGCCGTTGCTAATTGTCCGCAGGCCGCCATAATATCCCGTCCGCGTTCCTTGCGGAGTTCAAACTCAATTTTTAATTCGCTCAGTGCTCTGCAAAATTCTTTTATTCTAGTTTCTTGCGAGCGTTTTAATTCCGGCTTTGACGGTATCGGATTGAACGGGATTAAATTTATGTACGGGTTAAGACCGTCAAGCAATGCTGCCATTTCGTAAGCGTATTGAACGTCATCATTAACACGGTCGATTAAAGCGTATTCAATCGTAATTCTTTCGCCCGTCCGTTCTCTATAATGCTTCAATGCGGCGGTTAATTTAGCCAGCGGATATTTATTATTAACGGGCATTAATTTTGAGCGCAGAGCGTCATTCGCTGCGTGAAGAGAAACTGAAAGCCTCAACGGAATTTCAAAGTCCGCTAAATCTTCGATGCCCGGCACGATGCCCGACGTTGATATAGTTATGTGCCGCGCTCCTAAATTTCTCATGTTCTTGTCATTTAATGCGCGTATCGCTGAAAAAATATTATCTTCGTTCAAAAGCGGCTCGCCCATTCCCATAAAGACAATATTATTTATGTCAGCTCCGTTAATTTTTTCCATCATTAAAAATTGTCCGAGAATTTCTCCGCGTGATAAATTCCTCTGAAAACCGTTCGCGCCCGTCTCGCAGAAGACACAGCCTAAAGGACAGCCGGCCTGACTCGATATACAAGCCGTCATGTGTCCGCCGTGATTTAATAAAACACTCTCAATTTTATTTCCGTCGGCTAAGAGCCATAAAAATTTTTTTGTTCCGTCCTTTGATGTCTGCTGTTTAATTAATACCGGCAGTGTCATCAAGACGCTCTCCGTTAATTTTGCGCGAATGTCTTTTGAAAGATTCGTCATGTCGTGATAATTAAAAATTTTTTTTGCGTATATCCATTGACAAACCTGAGCAGCCCGGAATTTTTGCTCGTTCCATTTTGAAAATAATATCTGCCAGTCATTTAATGAAAGTTCTAATGCGTCGCAAGTCATTTTAATTTTCCTCCTCTGTTATACTAAAGTCATTATATATCACTGAAAACGGAGGAATTTTTCATCTTGAACAAAGTCGTAAAAAATCTAGGGCTTTATCTTGTGCTTGTACTCGTCGTTGTGTCGATGGTGAACTCATTTTTAACGCCCGAAGAAGTTCAGAAGCAATATGATGAAATAAGTTACAGCGAATTTCTAAAAGAACTTGACGCAGGAAAAATAAAAATTTTACAGATAAGAAACAACACTGTTCCGGGCGAGTCGAGTTCTGCGGTCATTCAGGGCGAGCTTGCGGACGGTCAGAGATTTTTGACATACGGCCTCGACGTTTCCGGGCTTGCTGACAAAGCAGCGGCTAAGGGCGTTACGGTAACGATCGAAGCTCCGCAGCGAAACAGCTGGGTAATGACTTTATTAACGTCCCTCTTCCCGACGCTTTTATTAATCGGCGTGTGGGTCTATTTTATGAACAGTATGCAGGGCGGAGGCGGGCCAAGCCGTTTAATGTCGTTCGGACGGAGCAAAGCAAAATTATTTTTAGACAACAAGCCTAAAATAAAATTTGACGCTGTTGCCGGCTGCGATGAAGCTAAAGAAGAATTGCAAGAGGTCATTCATTTTCTCAAAGACCCCGAAAAATTTAAGAAACTCGGCGCAAAAGTTCCTAAGGGCGTGTTGCTTGTCGGCCCTCCCGGCACAGGTAAAACTCTTTTAGCAAGAGCCGCCGCCGGTGAGGCTGATGTTCCATTCTTCTGCACAAGCGGTTCAGAATTTGTTGAGATGTTGGTCGGAGTCGGAGCAGCTAGAGTTAGAGATCTATTTGCCCAAGCGAAAAAATATCAGCCGTGCATAATTTTTATTGACGAGATTGACGCGGTAGGACGGCACAGGGGCGCAGGGCTAGGCGGAGGACATGACGAACGAGAACAGACTCTTAATCAAATTCTTGTTGAGCTTGACGGTTTTGATGACAACAGCAACACCGTATTAATCGCCGCGACTAACAGACCTGATATTCTCGACCCTGCTTTGTTGAGGCCGGGACGCTTTGACAGGCATATTGTAGTTGACCGTCCTGACGTTAAAGGCCGCGAAGAAATTTTGAAAGTTCACATGAAAGAAAAACAATTTGCTGATGATGTTGATGTCAGCGTCCTCGCACGCAGTACTCCTGGACTTGTCGGAGCAGATATTGAAAATCTCGTGAATGAAGGAGCCTTGCTTGCGGCCCGAAAAGATAAAGAAAAAATCACAATGGAAGATTTAGAAGAGGGCATTGAGCGCGTCATGGCAGGCCCTGAAAGAAAGAGCCGCATAATCAACGACCATGAGAAAAAAATTATTGCCTACCATGAGACAGGACACGCGATTGTCGCAAAAATTCTGCCCGGTGCCGACCCCGTTCACAAGATTTCAATCATTCCGAGAGGACACGCGGCACTCGGCTACACTCTTCAGCTCCCGGAGGAGGACAGATTTTTAATCTCGAAGTCCGAGTTAATGAACAGGATTTCAATTTTATTGAGCGGACGGGTGAGCGAGGAAATTGTTTTCAATGACGTTACGAGCGGAGCAGCCAACGATCTCGAAAAAGCTACGGAGACTGCACGCCAAATGGTTACTCAGTTGGGAATGAGCGACGCTCTTGGCCTTGTGAAGCTTGGCAAAAAACGCGAAGAAATTTTCTTGGGCCGGGATATTTCCGAAGACAGAAATTACAGCGAAGAAGTTGCCTATGCGATTGACAAGGAAGTCAAGAAAATTATCGACGATTGTTACGAACGTTCAAAAGAAATTTTGACGGAGCATCGCTCAATGCTTGATAAAATCGCCGAAGTTTTACTTGAGCGCGAAGTTCTTGACGCTGAAGAATTTAATAAACTCGTTGAGAGTGAAAAGGAAAAGGAAAATCCGCCGGAGCTTCCAGAAAACAGAATTGATAATATTCCAAACGCAACACACGATTTTTTAGCTTAGGTAGGAGTTAGGAATTAGGAGGTAGGAGTTAGGAGGCTAACCTCTCATCCCTTACTCCTAACCCCTAACTCTTTATTCTTTAATACGGCAGCAGAGCCCAGAGAATATTTATGATAGGGTCGAAAATAAAATTAATTATTCCCGTCATTAATAACACAAGCAGAATAATCATTCCGTAGCGTTCGAGCCACCAATAATACTGTATATATTTATACGGCAGGAACGCTTCGAGGACTCTTGAACCGTCAAGCGGCGGTATCGGAATTAAATTGAACGCCGCCAAGCCCATATTAATATTCACCATTTGAATTAAAAATATAAGTCCAGCGCGTCCCGCAATTTTGAACCAGTAGTCGCCAAAAAATCTGAAAAATAAAACCGTAAGCACCGCCGTCAAAATATTTCCTGCTACCCCTGCAAGCGATACGATTATTAAATCGCGTCGAGGGTGCTTGAAATATCTTACGTTAATCGGCACCGGCTTGGCCCACCCGAAGCCGACAAACAAGAGCATTAAAGTTCCGATTAAATCAAAATGAGCAAAAGGGTTTAATGAAAGTCTGCCGGAGCGTTCAGCAGTCGGATCGCCTGCCATTTTTGCCGCAAAACCGTGACAAAATTCATGGAACGATAACGCCCACAAGAGAGCCGGAATTGTTAATAAAAGTCTTACCGGGTCTTGAAGTATTCTCATCATCTAAAGAGCCCTCCTAATCCCTTTTGCAGTTCCTGCTTGAGACGCTCCTGATTTTTCGGATCCTTCAGAGCATTTTGAACGCCCTCTTTAATTGCATCTTTAACGTTCTTTTTTTGCGTTGAAGTTGACGGCTGAGCCGTTGTCCCTGAAGGCTGCGCTTGTGTTTTCGGTGCGACGCTTGGAATATTTTTCTTGATTGCCTCCTCAAGTTTCTTTTTAGCGTCGTTATTATTAGTCGGCAAAATTACATCGACAGCGCGGTTAATAATTTTCTCTTGGAAATTTTCTTTTTGCGTGTCTTTTTTGTCAGCCGTCTGAACCTGCTCTTCTTTCTTCAAAGTTGACGGGCCGATCTTTAATCCTGAAAATGAAGGCGACGCGGCTTTACCTGAAATTTTCAGATTGACAATTCTAAAATCTCCCGTCGAAGCAACTTTTTCAGCTTCTGCCATTCCGCCCGTTAAGAAGGCTTTTAATCCGTCCTGCAAAGTTGAAACTCCGCCCTTGAATAAAGCGTCAAGTCCGCCCTTGCTTCCGCCCTGTATAGCGTTGATGAGCTGATAATTTATATTGCTCTCGGTCATGAAATTTATCGTCGGTTCTTTTCCGCTGAAGTTTACAACTCCGTCCTGAATTAATTTTGCGTAAGTATAAATCGGATCGTTATTAAATGCCTTTGCGATCGAGCCGGATTTTATTAATAGCTTCCCAGTCTGCAAAGCCAACGGCGCATTAACAGAGGCGTATTTTATTCCGTTTGTGCCGTGAATTTTTGTGATTAAGTCGAGCCACTTGAAGCCGCTGATAGCTCCCTCGCCCATTGAGAAATTCCCGGTGCCTGAATAGCTTACAGCGTCCTTCACAGCTCCGTTAATCTTCATTGAAAATTTCCCTGCGCCCGTGATTTTGCCTTCAAGCCCTCCGGCCGCGTCCTGAATGAGTGCGTTCACGTCAATTCCTGATGCTTCGACATTGTCAGTAAATTTCATGTTCTTAATATCAAAGTTGAGAGTGTTCTTTGCCGAGCCGCCGTAAAAATTCGCAGTCGCATTATTTGACGCAAAAGAATTTCCCGTGTACGAGAGAGGCACGTTAATTTTTGTCAAGTTCAGCCCGAAGGCCCTTATAGCCGGTGAGGCGAGAGTGCCTTTGCCCGTCGCGCCCTTTTCATTTCCCGTCAAGTTGAAAGTTAATCCTGCGGTGCCTGATAATTTATCTTTCATGTCAGGCATTTCGCGCAAAAGATTTTCGAGCTTTATATTATTTCCGCTGAGAGCTACATTATATTTTAACGGCGAGAATTGAATGTTGCCGAGCGCAACTACTTCAGCACCTTCAACTTCGGCGGTAACTTTATTAAATTTCAAGTTCTTAGAATTTCCCGACAAGTCCGCGACAATATTATTTAACAAAAATCCCATAGCGTTTAACGAAGGTATGCCGGCATTAAAAAATATTTCGGGATTGTCATTCGCTCCTGAAATTTTCAAAGAGCCTGATAATTCGCCTTTAACATCGACTCCCGATGCAGCAGCAAGCGAAGCCAAAGCCAATTTATTAAAATTAAAATTGAAGTTCAAAGGTTCTTTGCCTGACGCTGAAGCAGTCCCGGAGCCAGTGATAGTTCCTGCACCGCTCGAGGCTTTGAGGCTGTCCAGAGAAATTTTATCGCCGTTCTTATTTATTGCCGCGTTCACGCCGTTAAAAGTTACTCCGCTGGCTATTATGCTTTTTGCGGAAGCGTTGACGTTAATTTTTTCGAGCTTCGTTAAATCTCCGCCGGCTGTCGTAGTGAGTTCAATATCCCTCGCAGTAATCATGTCCAGAGCCTGCAAATTTTGAGACGAGGCCAAAAGTTTTATAGAAGGATTATTGACGCTGCCCTGAATTTTTATTCCTGCATTGACCGTTCCTTTTAATGAATAATTATTAATATCAGGCACGTAAGTTTTGAGATTAGCCGGAGACATTGCGATCGTCGCGTTGATATTCAAATTTGGATTTGACGACGGCAGCGGCCCTACAGTTCCGCTCAAATTAATCGGCATTCCGTTTAACGTTCCTTCAGTTTTGTTTAACGTCAAAGTTTTGTTAGCGAACTCGAAATTTATAACGGGCTTCGTAATTTTTTGATCGAAGCCGGAAAATGCCGGGCTCGTCAGCGAACCTTTAACGGCAGGATTTGCGATATTTCCTTTTAGAGTTGCCTCCGCCGTAATAATTCCCGACAATTTATAATCACGGGCATCGGGTATCATGTACTCGATTTTTTTTACGTCGAGGTTTGCAAGTTTCGCAGTCAAATTAAAATTCGGCTTGATTAACATTGAAGCTATCGTTCCCTGCAAAAATCCGTTCGCACCCTCAAAATTAAATTTTCCGTCAACGTGAGCCGTGTCGCTGTTCGCAAGTTTTAATTGAGCCTTGATGTTAGTTACTGCTTTGCCCTCGTACGAAATTTTAGGAGCGTTGAAATTTACAAAACCGTTAAGAGCATTAACAGGGCCGCTGATATTTGCGTTGAAAGTCTCAACTTTTCCTGAAAGCGTTTTAAGTTCCGGGATTTTCAAAATTTTATCAAGCCCGTCTAAATTTGCTTCCGTGCCGTCAAGTTTTATCATGACCGAAGTAATTTCGTTCGGACGGTTGGCAACTGCCAGCTCTCCCTGTATCGGAATGTTGAGCGCGTTTGCCTGAATGTTATTTACAGCGAATCGGTTGTCTGAATATGAAAGATTCGCGCTTGCATGTTCGACAGGGAAGCCGTAAATTTTTGAGCCTTTATAATCAAAATTTCCTGAAATTTTCGGAGCTTCCAGCGTTCCTAAAACATCAGCATTAAAATTCGCTTTGCCCGAAAAATCATTCGCGTTCAAAAGTTCAGGATATAGGGCTGTAATTTCGCTTAAGTCAAGATTTTCAAGCGAGGCATGTAAATCTAATTTATTATTAATCAGTCCGCCGGTCGCTAAAATTTTTCCGGAGCCTAAATTAAATTCAGACCTGTTTACTGCAGTAAAGCCTGCCTCTTCGCCCATGTCGATATCGCCTGTAACAGGGAGGCCGTTAATATTTCCGTCAACGTCTATATTAAAATTCACGAGGTCCGCGCCGATTTCGTTCACTTCGACAACTCCGTACTTAGAAGAAAATTTGCTGTCCTTCAGGCTGAATCTGTCTAACGGGATTTCGGGCATTGCGTTTTTATTTTCGTCCTCTGCATATGCGGCTGTAATCAAGCAGGAGACAGGAGGCAGGCGGTAGGAGTTAAAAGAGACTGAAGAAAATTTCCCCTTCAATTTTTCGACGGTCTTTAATAAATTATCAACGTCCATATTCATTCCGCCTAAAGAAATTTCAGCGAGCCTAATTTTTCCCGTGAAGAGTGCAGGAAAATTTACACGTCCCGATAAAAATCCTGCGGACAAAATTTTTTGATTGTTATTATTTCCGTCAGCGATTTCAAAATTATGAAGCGTGTAGCCCTTTATCGGGTTGCCCGTCATTTTTTCGGCGTTGAGGGAAATTTTATAATTCTCGTCTAAATATTTTTGAGCCATTGATAAAATTGCATTGCCTCCGATGTCAGCAAGTGAAAGAACGACAACAAGGACAGCAAGAATTAAAAATACTCCAGCCATAAATTTTATAAATCCCCCTGACCCTTTTGATTTTTGCTTGGGAGGCGTTGGAGGTACTGCACGCCGCCTTCTCGTTGTGTGCTGCGGTCTGGGTATCAAAATATCATCAACTTCAAGTTCGTGAGCCAAAATATTTCACACTCCTATAATTTTTAGGTAGGAGTTAGGAGTTAGGAGTTAGGAATTTTTATTTTTCATTCTTACTCCGTAATTTATAATTAGCTTTAATATTATAAAGAATATTATAAAGGAGAGAAAAAAATTTTAATGGCAATTATATTTTTCGTGAGCCTGATAATTTTTTTAATAATGCCCAGAACTTCTTGGGCGTGCATGACGATTCTTGTCGGTAAAAAAGCATCGGCAACGGGCGAAGTTTTAGTCGGACATAACGAGGACGCTCCGGGACGCTTCACAATGCAGACTCATCTTGTCAAAAAAAAGCGCAGGCCGCACGGAACAAAGATAAAATTTGAACCTAATCTCGCAGAGATTGAACTCTTCGACACGAGGACGAATCTTTTTTGGGCGGAGGCAAAAACTCTCAGCGAAAATTATTCCGACTCGGCGTTCTGTGATTTTTACGTCAACGGCTACGGCGTTGTAATCTGCTCGAATAATTGCGCGGACTCAAAAGAAGATAACCCTGAATTATTGAACGGCGGAATAGGCTATGGACTTCGGCGGCTCGTTGCGGAGAAGGCACGCTCTGCAAAGGACGCTCTCGAAATTGCCTGTAATTTAGTTGAAAAATACGGCTATGCTTCGAGCGGAAGGTCTTACGCATTTTCAGACAAGGAAGAAATTTACGTAATGCAGATTGTTCACGGAAAACATTACGCTATTGCGCGAGTGCCTGATGACGAAGCCGCCGTAATTCCCAATCACTACACGATAAGAGAACCCGAAAAAAAATCACGCGGCTATGAGAATTTAATTTCTTATGCAAAAGAGCGCGGCTGGTACAAAGAAAGCGACGGAGCTTTTGATTTCGCGAGAGTGTATCAGGCTGAAAGTTCATTCGGACTTGAAAAAAATACTTACAGACACGTAAAAGCCTTTGAAATTTTATTGGACATGGATTTATCGGGATTGTTAAAAACTGAATGGCAGCCGCTCCCGTTTTCAATAAAGCCCGCGAAAAAAGTTGACATCGACATGCTGAAAAAAATTTTGCGCGCCCACAACGAAAATTTATACCACTTCGACAAGCCCATAGGCATTTGCAACTTTGAAACGCTCGAAAGCACAATCGCACAGATAAGGCACAACCCCGACAGAATAATTTTGCGCAAGGCTCTCGGCCGTCCGTGCTGCTCGCCGTATATAGCGTGGTACTTCGGCATAAATTCAGTCCCTAAAGATTACGAGGACAAGGACGCGGAGACTTCTCTGCACGAACATTTTTTGACAACGCCCGAAGACATGGAAGAAAAAGACAACGCTTGGGATAGGGCACTAAAAATTTGTGCGGAGTGCGAAGCTCATCATGACGATGAAAATTTTGAACTCAAGAAAAAAATTTACGCGCTCGAAGAAAAAATCGAAAACAAATTAAAAACTCTCGACCCTCAAATTGAATTAAGACTACGCAGCGAACCGCGAATAGCCCGTGCAATGATGGACGCGGCTCTGCTTCAATGGACGAAAGAATTTGAACAGTTAGGAGTTAGGAATTAGGAATTTTTTTCTATACTGTTCTCTGCGAAATTCCTTTCATTGAGCAGATAGCCCAGTCTGTATTAACGGCCGTTATGATGCTTCCGCAGTATTCGCATTTAGCGGAGGCATTTAATTTTATCGGCGCACCGCAATGAGGACATGTATCAGATTTCACGCCTTCAGTTTCGGGCCGTGTCAAAGAGCCTTTCTTGCGCGACAATTCTATTTCGTATTCTAAAAATTTTTCTTTGTCCCTGTCGCCGGAAATTAATTTGCCTGTAAAATCATCGAGAACATAAGAAACAAAGCGCGAATTTAATCCAACTGTGAGATAATCGCGTCCGCCGGACTGCCGCCAGCCTTTAATATTTACATCAAGCACGGCTATTCTTTCAGTGTAATCAGTTCTGTGATTTTTGCGGAACTCATCGAGCTGTCTGTCCATTTGATTATAAAATGCGTCGGTCATGTACGGACGAAGCGGGCTGATGTCTTTTGCGTGCCAAGCGTCCTGCATTTGAACGAAAAGATTTGCCATTAATGTTTTAATATCTTCTTCGTCAAAATTCGGATCAAGTGCCAAGTATTTTTCAATCTGTTTTAATTTTTTCACCGGCGCAGTTTTTTGAATTACTACCGGCTCTTTTTGCGTTGTCTCAGGCCATTTCCCCGTGAAGATAAAATAAATTCCTCCGAATATCCAGCCTGTTGCAGTTTTTATAATATCCCATGCTAATTTGAACACGTAATAAATAAAAGCTAAAACTCCGAGTGCTACTATTCCGGCAGCAGTATCTCCGCAGTCAGTGTCAGCATCGTCATAATCGCTTGAATATGAACTTGAGCTTGAACTTGAATATGAGCCGCCGTAATCTGAAGTGCTTGAAAAATTTCCGAAGTCAGGCCAAGCACTGCCGACAAAAATTATTAATGAAAAAATTATTAACGCAATGAAAAAACTTTTTCTTTTCATTCCTAATTTTTAACTCCTACGCTGTTCTCTGTGAAATTCCTTTCATTGAGCAGATTGCCCAGTCTGTATTAACAGCTGTGATAATACTTCCGCAGTATTCGCATTTAGCTGAAGCGTTTAATTTTATCGGCGCACCGCAATGAGGACACACGTCAGATTTTACGCCTTCTGTTTCAGGAGTTGTAAACTCGCCGGATTTTCGCGTCAATTCAATTTCGTATTCTAAAAATTTTTCGCGTTCTCTGTCGCCTGAAATTAATTTGCCCGTAAAATCATCAAGAACATATGAAACAATCCGCGAATTTAATCTCACAGTAATATAATCGCGCCCCGTTGACTGTCTCCAGCCTTTTAAGCCGACGTTAAGCACGGCAATTCTTTCAGTGTAATCAGTTCTGTGATTTTTGCGGAAGGCTTCGAGCTGTCTGTCCATTTGATTATAAAAAGCATCGGTCATGTACGGACGAAGAGAGCTAATATCTTTGTCGCGCCATGTGTCCTGCATCTGAACATAAAGATTTGACATCAACGTTTTAATTTTTTCTTCATCAAAATTCGGGTCAAGCTCTAAATATTCATTCATCGGCCTTAAATTTTGCGCGGGTGCGTCAGTGTTAAGCATTATGGGCGCGTTGCGTTTGCCCTTCTTCATTTTTATGAGCAGGAAGAAAATAATAACGAGAACGAAAACAAGAATAACTCCCTCAATGTCGTCCGATGTGCTTCCGCCGAGTGTCCCTGCTGTGAGCGGCAAGATATTAAAATTATTTGTGTCGCCTAAACTGACGCTCCGGCGCGTGGAACCTCCTGAGCCGTAGCTTCTCGATGATGACGAAGACGAAGAACTCGACGAACTATCGTAATCAGAGTTTCCGGAAAAGCTCCCGAAATCCGAATAAGCGTCCCGGTTAAATACGAATACAGCAAGAATAAAAATTAAAACACAGAGAAAAATTTTATGCCTCATAAAAAATCCTCCCTAAAAATCTTGAGATTAATTTTTAATTATTATAAAAAAGAGCTATCGAAACAATAATCCGACAGCTCTCTTAATTTTTAGAGTTTATCAGGAGATATTAGAACTCCGCCGCGCTCTTTCCTGCAATTCGTCCATAAACAACGAAGTCAGCTACAGCAGTCCCGCCGAGCCTGTTGCCTCCGTGAACGCCGCCGGTAACTTCGCCAGCTGCGAATAATCCCGGAATTATTTTGCCGTTGCCCCTGAGAACATGCCCGGCACCGTCAATTTTTAATCCGCCCATCGTATGATGAATGCCCGGTGTAACTTTAATCGCATAGAACGGTGCTGTATCTAACGGGTTAATAAAACTTGTGCGTCCGAAGTCAGGATCGTTGCGTTCTTTTACGTAGCCGTTCCAAGTTTTGACAGTGTTCGCGAAAACGTCAGCAGGAAGGTTGACCGCCGCCGCTAAATCTTCGTAAGTGTCGCCTTTGAACGTGTAGCCCTTTGCGATATAGCCTTTAATAACGGAGCTTTCATCGACCATTTTTTGATCAATTATGAGCCACGCAAAAGAATGAGGCTGCTCGATTTCTGCCTTTGAAACTACATCGCGTGTCAAAACTTCGTCAATAAATCTCTTGCCTTCGGTATTAACGAGAATAGCTCCGTCGCCGCGAAGTCCCTCAGTGATTAAATTTGAAGAATCAAATTGCACGGTCGGGTGAATTTGTATCTGCTTCATATCGACAACAGCCGCTCCGACTTCCTGAGCCATAATAATTCCTTCTCCCGTTGCTCCGGGTGCGTTCGTTGTCATGAAACCTTCAAGCGCAGGGTTAAGCATTGCAACCATCTTCAAATTTGCTCCGAAGCCTCCCGTTGCAAGAATTACGGCCTTTGATTTTATTGTTATCTTGTTGCCTTTGCTATCTGCCGCAACTCCGCAGACGCTGCCTTTGTCGTCCGTAAGAATTGATTTCGCCATTGTCTCTGTCATCAGGGTTATATTTTTTCTGGCTTTGCAGGCTGCTTCGAGTTTCGGTATCATAGTCGCTCCGACGGATAAGACTTTTTTATTTTCGTCAACGGGTCTGTGTATTCTCTTTACTGACGCGCCGCCGGCCGCTCCTACGGAACTTAAATCAATATCGACTGTCTTGAGCCACGCTATAGCGTCTGCAGTATTGTCGCAAAGAGCCTTTAATAACACGGGGTCGTTAATTCCATGTCCGCCGATTAAAGTATCAAGCTGCATTAACTCGCTTGAGTCAAAGTAGCCTTTTTCGCCGTCAGCTTTCCATGCGTCATACTGCTCTTTAACTTTTGCGGCCAAGTCGCTGATAACTTTATGACTGCTCCATTTATCTGCGGCAGTCTTGAGAGTCTTTTCAACCCCTGCGGCCTCGTTGAATTTATTGCCTGACTGTTCAGGAGTGTGAGCGGCATTCATTCCGCCTGTAGCTCTGACTGAATTTCCGCCGACCATCGCCTGTTTCTCGATCAAGATAACTTTTTTTCCGGCATCTGCGGCTGTGATAGCGGCGATCATTCCTGCACCGCCCGCGCCGATTATGGCAACGTCAGTCTCGAAAATTTTTTCTTCAGCTTCTTTAACGTCTGTGGCTTTAATTTTATAGTCGTCAGGGTTGACTCCTGCGGCTTTCAACGCGGCCTCAGCGGCTTTCAAAATTCCCGTTGAGCTTATCGTCGCGCCGGTCATAACGTCAACGTTAATAGCATTTTTCTCGACCATTTCCGCCGGAAGTTTCTCAATAGCTACCGAGCCTATGCCTTGAGTTTCTTTCGGGCCTTCCGCCGTTACATTTTTAATCTTGCCCTCGTCAAGAGTAACCGTTACGGTGATCGCGTCAGCTCCTCCGAAGCCGTCCGCCGTCGCTTTGCCCGTTATCGAAGTGTCTTTGGCCTGCGAAGTGTTGAGCATGATAACCGCCATTAATAATAATGATACGATTAGAAATACGCGCCTTTTCATTATAAAAATATTCCTCCTTAAAATATATGAGTCAGGGATAAGAATTTTACCTCCTACCTCCTAACTCCTAATTCCTACCTGATTAAAACTCTGAAGCCGATTTTCCTGCGATTCTTCCGAAAACAACGAAGTCCGCTACAGCATTTCCGCCGAGCCTGTTGCCGCCGTGAACTCCTCCGACAACTTCACCGGCTGCAAATAATCCCGGAATTTTTTCGCCGTTGGCTTTGAGAACGTGTGCGCCCGCGTCAATTTTTAATCCGCCCATCGTGTGATGAATGCCCGGAGTAACTTTTATCGCGTAGAACGGGGCCGTGTCTAACGGATTAGCAAAACTCGTGCGACCGAAGTCAGCGTCCTTTTTATTTTTTACATAGCCGTTCCATGTCTGCATGGTCTTTGCAAAAACATCAGCAGGGATATTAATTGCCTTAGCTAATTCTTCGTAAGTGTCGCCCTTGAACGTGTAGCCTTTTGTTATATAGCCTTTGATGACTGAAGAAGCGTCCGCCATTTTGTTATCAATCACGAGCCAGGCGAATGAGTTAGGCTGATCGATTTCGGCCTTTGAGACTACGTCGCGGGCAAGAACTTCATCAATAAATCTTTTGCCCTCTGTGTTGACAAGAATAGCTCCATCGCCGCGAAGTCCTTCGGTGATTAATGCTGAAGTATCAAACTGTACTGTCGGGTGAATTTGAATTTCTTTCATGTCAACGACAGCCGCGCCGATTTTTTGAGCCATTGTAATTCCTTCGCCGGTCGCGCCGGGTGCGTTCGTCGTCATGAAACCGTTGAGAGAAGGTTCGAGTTCCGCAACCATTTTCAAATTTGCTCCGAAGCCTCCTGTAGCAAGAATAACGGCCTTTGCTTTAAGTATTACTTTGCTGCCCTTGCTCTCAGCTTCAACTCCGCAGACGTTTCCTTTATCGTCCGTAAGGATTGCTTTTGCCATTGTCTCTGTCATTATCGTGATGTTTTTTCTTGCTTTGCAGGCCGCTTCAAGTCTGGGGACCATGTAAGCACCGACGGAAACAACTTTTTTCTCTTCATTAAGGGGTCTGTGAATACGCTTGACTGACGCGCCGCCGAACGCTCCTACAGAGCTTAAATCAATATTAACGGTCTTGAGCCATTCGATAGCGTCCGCAGTATTTTCGCAGAGTGCTTTGACAAGTTCAGGATCGTTAATTCCATGTCCGCCGATGATTGTATCAAGCTCCATTAACTCGACTGAATCAAAATAGCCTTTCGGGTCAGCCTTCCATGCGTCATACTGTGCTTTGACTTTCGCGGCCAAGTCCGCAATAAATTTGTTGTCCGAAAATTTTTCAGCGGCCTTGAGAGTTTTTTCGATGCCTGCGTTCTCACCGAATTTATTTTTATCCTGTTCGGGAGTGTGTGCGGCATTCATTCCGCCGGTAGACCTCACGGAGTTTCCGCCGGACATTGCCTGTTTTTCAATTAAGATAACTTTTTTCCCTGCGTCTGCGGCTGTGATAGCAGCGACCATTCCTGCACCGCCCGCGCCGATTATCGCAACGTCGGTCTCAAAAATTTTTTCTTCAGCGGCTTTTGCACTGTCTGAACTTTTCTTATAATCTTCGGGATTTACTCCTGCGGCCTTCAACGCGGCTTCAGCGGCTTTCAAAATTCCCGTTGAGCTGAAGGTTGCGCCGGTCATGCCGTCAACGTTGATTGAATTTTTCTCGACCATCTCTGCCGGAAGTTTCTGAATAGCGACCGAGCCGATGCCCTCCGTTTCTTTCGGGCCCTCTGCTTTTACGCTCTTGATCTTTCCGTCCTCAACGGTGATCGTTACGGTGATCGCGTCAGGGCCTCCGAAGCCGTCCGCCTTAGCTGTGCCTGTTACCTCTGCGGCTTGTGAAACAGGACTGAACGCTATAACCGCCATCGTTATCACTGATAGAATTAAAAATACGCGCCTTTTCATTACACGTTCCTCCTCATAAAAAATCTTGAATATCATTACGGTGAGTATATTATATAATCTAATCACATTAAAAATTTATTTTTACAGGAGGATTTTTGCGTGGCAAAAAAATTTTCGTTCACGTTTTTTATTTTTATTCTTTCAATTTTTACATTAACAATAATTCCTTCGGCAGGTTTCGGAGCTGACGCTAACAATAAAGAAATTGCTATCGATTACGTAACTAAAATTCAAAACGAAATCAGCGCGGACCTCTCAAAATTAAGAACTGCAATAGAAACTGAACTTGCCGACATAAAACTTTTAAGCTCGGATATTCAACAAAGACTCGCGGAGCTTAATATACTAACCGAAAAATCTTCGGACGATATGGCAGCATGGGGCTACACTGACGAGCAAAGAGAACTCCGCACTCAGGTTTTGTCGCAATTAACCGTCGCTTATGCTGCGTATGACTCGCTCTATCAGACTTCTCTGAGCAATAGCAAAGAGACTCAAGAAATTGACGCGGCCTCGCTTAAAAATGTAGAGTCGCCGGATATTAATTACAGCGACGAATTAAGAAAAGAGATTAATAAAACTTCAAGCAATCTTGACGTTCAAGTTTTTTATCTGCAAACTAAGACAAATAAATTAAGATTAGAATTAGCAGAAGCTATTGAGATGCAAAAAAAATTAAAGGCTGCTCAAGAAGGCGGAGAAGCTCTCGAACTTCCACGAACTTATATTTTAAGAGTGGAGCTTGCTAAATTAAACGTAGCTTTGACTCGCTTGCAGGTACAGGCTCAGAGAAAAAACTTTGACACTAACGTAGCCACAATTCAACGATTAAGACGGAGGCTCGCGGATATTCAGGGGAAGTTAATTTTTCCTCAAGAGCTGTTAGATAAAAACCTCGAAAAAATTCAAACGCGCTTGAATGATTTAACAAAAGAATTGAACGATGCAAGGAAGGCTCTTGACTTGGCTCATGCTTCGTTAGTTCGCTCACGGGCTGCGCTTGGCTCGGCTGATGTAAATGTATTGACTAACGCTTCATCTGCTCATTACATGGCACGAAACGCAAGAGTTAATTACTGGGAATACATGATAGCTTTGCTTGATGATGAAATAGAGATTAACCTCGAATTTCAGCGGACATGGCGCGAAAGATTCAAGCTCTTCAATGACAAAGCAAGCGGCGAAGAAATTTGGAAGATCCGAGAAAGTTCGCAGGCAAGAATCAACGAACTTCAGACACAGCTTGAGGGCGTTAGAACTCTCGAAAACACATTGCTGCTTCAGGCCGACAGCATACAGGCCCATGCAGAGACTGAAGGAATTGCAAGCACCGTTCAACAAAGCATTATACAGGCCGCAAATAATTACAGAAAAATAGTTTCGGATATCTGCAACAGATACGAGGCACTGATCCCTGACGCGATTTTTTTACAGCAGCGGCTCTACAACGAAGCGAATGACAACATAAGCGCGTTGAGGCTTGCTGAAAAAGTCAGCTCTTTCAGCAAAGATACAATTATGGGATTTTTGGACACTGAATTATGGCAGGGCGAGGGCTATTCCGTAACAGTCAGCAAATTAATCATCGCTATATTTGTATTTTTATCGAGTTTCTTTTTAAGTTCATGGGGCAGCAACTGGATCAAGCGCAGAATGTTGAGACGCGAAAAAGTCAGCATAACTGCCGCTAACGGTGTTCAAAGAATTGTATTTTATATCTTATGGGTGGCATTCGCTTTAATCGCCTTAAACATTGTAAAAATTCCTTTGACGGCGTTTGCGTTTATGGGCGGTGCCTTTGCGGTCGGCATAGGTTTCGGAATGCAGAACATCTTTAATAATTTAATCAGCGGCTTCATTGTAATTTTCTCGCGTCCTTTCAAAGTCAATGACATTGTTGACGTAATGGGAATACAGGGAACAGTTGATGACATCGGCTCGCGCTCAACGACGATAAAAACTTGGGACGGCTTTGACGTTGTCATGCCCAACAGATATTTTCTTGAGAACAGCGTTACGAATTGGACAAAATCTGACTTAAAGAAGCGCGAAATATTAAAAGTCGGCGTAGCTTACGGCTCCGACACGCGGCGGGTCGAAAAAATTTTGCTGGAAGTTGCAAGAGATCATTCGCAAGTCCTAAAAAATCCTGCGCCTTTTGTAATATTCAAAGACTTTGGCGACAGTTCTCTTGATTTTGAAGTTTATTACTGGATAGAGCTGCGGACATCGTCGGGAATGAAAGTATCAAGCGATATGCGTCATCACATTGCGGCGGTGTTTGAGCGCGAAGGAATTAATATCCCGTTCCCTCAAAGAGATATTCACATCATCAATGACGAGCCGAAGCCCGTAGAGATTAAAGAAGATACTCAGGAAGATACAAAAAATGCCTGAAAAAAATTCATGGCGCGATTTGCAGACGGATAATCTGTGCCGCGCCTTTTTGAAATTAAAAGATATTGATGAAGTCTATGCTTTTCTTGAAGATCTTGCGACGATCGGCGAAATTAAATCGATGGCACAGCGTCTCGAAGTCGCAAGATTGTTGAGCATGTCAAAAAAATATCCCGAAGTTGTGAGCGAAACAGGCGCGAGTACTGCAACAATAAGCCGCGTGAAAAAATGTCTCGACTATGGAACGGGGGGTTATAAATCTGTCTTGAGCGGCTGAAAAAATTTTGCGACTCTATTTTTTTTGATTGCCTCGTAAATTTTTATAATCGCTAAAATTTTTTGAAATTTTTGTAGGTGTAAATGTAGTGGTAAAAAAATAGCTCTCGGTTTTTTTCCGAAAGCTGCTAAAATATTATAACATTATCCAAAAATAATTCAATCTAAATTTTATTTGGAATGGAGAGATTTTTTATGAGAAAGTTTTTAACAGTTATTGCAATGGTTTTGTTGCTCACAGCTCCGTCTTATGCGGCGGCAAAATTTGTTACTTTTCCCGGACTTGGTACATGCACCGGAACTTACGTGCGCTACCGTGCAGAAGCTGACACTAACGCCGAAATTCTCGGACGGCTCAACACTCCCGAACAGGTTATTATTTTGAGTCAGACATCAATCGACGGCGACATATGGTACGAAATCGAAGACCCTCACGGCGAGGACGTTGCTTGGATTTTTGGCAAGTATATCGTGCCTGTATTCAGCGAAAAAAATCAAAGAACAAAGACATATTCCCTCATGGTTGATATTTTGCAAAATTACGGAATAACACGCGACAAAGGGAAATTTTATGACGGCCCGAAAGCAAAAGTCCGCTATAGCGACGGCGGATATTTGAAATATCTTGAAATATCGCGCAAAGGCTCCGCGTTCGGCGAGATTCAAATCGGCGATGGAAGAGAAAAAATCGCGGAAGTTTTGGGCGATAACTCCGCAAATGATGATGAATTTCTAGTTGAATACCGCCTCGATGAAGATACATGTATAAGATTTATTCTTGAAGACGATGTAATTCAAAGAATGGTTTTTGAACGTTAAACACAAAAAATTTTAAGGAGAAATGAAAATTTTTCATGAATGATTTTTATTCTTACGGGTTACGAAAAGAATTATTAAATGCCATTGAGCAGCACGGCTTTGAGGCTCCTATGGAAGTTCAGGACAGAGTGCTCTCAGAGGAATGGAACAACGATTTAATCGTCAGAGCTAAGACGGGCTCAGGAAAAACTCTCGCGTTTCTTCTGCCGCTGCTGCAGGAGATGAAAATCGGCGAACGCTCGCCAAAAGTTTTGGTGCTTGCTCCGACTCGCGAACTTGCCCAGCAGACTGCCGACGAAGCAGAATTTTTGGGAAAGTTTTTAAGAATTTCGGTTGCGTCTTTAGTCGGAGGCATGGATATTTATCCGCAGCTTAGGACACTCAAGCACGGAGCCGCAATAATCGCAGGGACTCCCGGCCGCGTCCGCGATCACATTCAGCGCGGTTCTTTGATAACTGATGAGATTGAAAGCGTTGTGCTTGATGAGGGCGATTTAATGCTCGACATGGGATTTCGTGAAGAGCTCGAGGACATTTTGAACGCTATACCTAAGGGCAGGCGGTGGCTTTTTTCCGCGACAATGCCGCATGAAGTTAAAGAGCTTGCAAGCCGTTACCTCAATGAACCTATAGTTCTTTCAGTCGATGAAGAGGGCGAACAGCATGAGGACATCTTGCACAGAGTTTACAGGATACCATCGCACAAAAGATTTGAGGGCCTTGTCGATATTCTGCTGTGGGAACATCCTTCGCGCAGTTTAGTTTTCTGCCACACAAAAATGGAATCAATCGAAATCGCTCAAAGACTCCAAGACCACAGTTTTAACGCGGCGGCTTTGCAGGGCGATATGACGCAGGGCGAGCGCAATGCCGTTTTGGCTTCGTTCAAGTCCGGGTCTATGCCGTGTCTCGTTGCTACAAACGTAGCTGCTCGCGGTCTTGATATCGAAGGCGTGAGCCACGTTATACAGCTCGGACTTCCAGACGACAGAGAAACTTTTATTCACAGAAGCGGAAGGACAGGCCGTGCCGGTCATGAAGGAGTTAATATCGTGTTGTTATCGCCGACCGAAATCGGAAGATTTAGAGAAATGCTGCGCGGCACTCAAATAAAAACAGAATGGCGCGACATTCCCAACATCGAAAAAATCCGAGACGCTTGGAGAGAACAGGCCGAACAGGATATTTTTGCAGCTCCTGTCGATTCTGACTACGGAGAGTGTGTGAAGTGGGCAAACGATCTAATGCTGCGTGCCGAACCTAAGGTCATAATCGCAAAATTATTGGCCGTGCTGAGCGCAAGAAATAAAGGCTACAGCTTAGACAGAGAATTAGCTCACGAGACGGAAAAGCGCAACAAGAAACCCGGCTTTAAGAGAGTGCGGAGCGAAGAGTTAGGGGTTAGGAATGAAAAGTCAAGAAGTAAAAAAATTTCCAAGCCTAAAGGCTCTTTCAAAAAATTCACGAGCAGCCAGAATAATAAAAACGTCGGGCAGGTCCTCAACGCTCTGTGCAAGTCGTTGAAAGTTGAACGCAGCGAAGTCGGAGCGATTAGGCTTCACGATAATTATATTCTCGTGGAATTGATGCCGCTTGCTCTCTCAAGGCTCGAACAGGGACGCGCAGGGCTCTCAAAATTTGGACTTTACCCCGAAAAAAATTAAATGATGAAGAAAAATTTAACTCCGGACTCCTCGCTGTGCAGGGGACGCAGGTCCGTTTTAGATCTGCTTGAGAAAACACCGCGCCTCTGCGGAAAATTATTAATCGCGAATAACGTCAGGCCGCCTTTTCTTGATGAAGTTTTAACGGCTGCCCGTGCCGCAGGAGTCGTCTATCAGGTTGTCGCGCCTGAAGCACTCGATAAAATTTCAGGGGGCGAAAAACATCAGGGCGTTATCTGCAAACTTATTCAATCAAAACCGACAGAGCTCGAAGAATTTTTGAAAACTCTCGATAAAAATATCCCAGCCCTGCTGGTGATTCTTGATCACATTGAGGACCCTCATAACTTGGGCGCGGTCATTCGTTCAGCCGAAGCAGGCGGAGCGTCAGGCGTGATTTATGCAAAAAGGCGGTCGGCAGTCCCTAATGACACAGTAATCAAAACAAGCGCGGGGGCATCGCTCAGGCTTCCTTTAATTCAAGTCGCAAATATAACACGAGCTATCGAGCGTCTGAAAGAATTTAATTTTTGGATCGTGGGCTTGAGCGAAAAATCAGAGACTTCAATATGGTCAGAAAAACTGCCGGAAAGAACTGCCCTCGTTATCGGTGCTGAAGGCTTCGGAATTTCACGGCTCGTCATGGAAAACTGCGACATGGCCGTTAAAATTCCGATTAAAGAAAACAGCGCAGGGTCATTAAATGCGAGCGTCGCCGCCGCGCTTGGAATTTTTGAATGGGCAAGAAGCCAAGAAAAAAATAAGTAATATTCTGAATGTAATTACAGCGTAAAATGATAAAATAATTCTTTAATATTAAATCCTACTGCCCCCCTTTTCACAAAGGGGAATTTTTATTTTTTTCGCTTTGATGAGATGTGCAAACAAAATAAAGAAAGGAGAGAATAAAATTGTTTGCTCGGTTTGTTGATTTTCTTCATGCCGGTGCGTCCGCCAGCGGAGGGGTCTTGACGGTTGCTTTGATGCTTTTTTTCGGCTTTGCTCTTACAAGAATAACAAAGTTATTAAAACTTCCTAACGTTACCGCCTACATAGTAACAGGAATTTTAATCGGGCCTTACTGTTTGAATCTCGTGCCTAGTTTTGTTGCTGACAGCACAGCCTTTCTTCCGAACATCGCGCTTGCGTTCATAGCGTTCAGCACGGGACAGTTTTTCAGATTAAATGCACTCAAGGGCAACGGAGCGAAAGTGTTAATTATTACGGTTCTGGAGTCCTGCGTGGCTTCGGTCTTCGTATTCATAGCGGCGTATTACGTTTTGAAAATGGACTTGGCCTTCGCGACGGTCTTGGCGGCTCTTGCTTCTGCGACTGCTCCGGCTTCTACAATGATGACTATCAGACAGACCGGGGCGCACGGCGATTTTGTAAACACTCTGCTTCAGGTCGTCGCTCTTGATGACGTTGTCGGGCTCATTGCCTACAGCATAGCGATCTCAATCGCTCTTGCGAGTTCAGCGTCGGGCATGAACTTCGATATAAAAAATATCGCTGCGCCTGTTTTAATTAATCTCGTGAGCGTAATAATAGGTGCGTTGTCGGGCGTTCTGTTAAAAATGCTTCTGCCGCCGGAACGTTCGACGGACAACAGATTAATAATTTCAGTCGCCGTTTTATTCGGCTTCTGCGGTATCTGCGAGATGCTCGGAGTTTCGCCGCTGCTCGGCTGTATGTTTATGGCTACGGTTTACATAAACATCACTGACGACGATAAATTATTCAAGCAGTTAAATAATTTCAGTCCTCCGATTTTGCTTTTATTCTTTGTTCGTTCGGGAGTCTGCTTTGAGCTTGGCGCACTGATGGGCGGACATAATCAAGGCGGAACGTCTTTATTAACTTTAGGGGTCGTGTATTTTCTTGTAAGGATTGCCGGAAAATATGCAGGAGCTTTTCTCGGCTGCTTAATGACGCAGAAAAATAAACTTGTCCGCAATTATCTCGGCCTTGCTTTAATTCCTCAGGCCGGCGTTGCTATCGGACTGGCTGAACTTGGAGCGCGGACTCTCGGCGGAGAGACGGGCAGTGCTTTGCGCACGGTTATACTTGCTTCGAGCGTCTTGTATGAACTTATCGGCCCGGCCTGCGCTAAATTGTCGCTCGCTCTGTCTCATTCTTACGATAAAAATTTAGTCGAAGAGAAGCCGCTGACAACTAAAGAAGAAGATAAAATCATCGTTAATCTTTTGATTGAACGCATAAGGGAAATTCAAAGAGAGCTGCCGGAACATTCGCAGGCCGTTCCCGTTGAAGTTAATAACACCCGGAGCAAGGGCCTCATCAGCCGTCAGCACATACACACGAACAATTCTAATTTTCACTAAAAATTTTTTGCACAACAAAAAAGCGGTCTCCCACACTCGGAAGAACCGCTTTTAATTTTCTCGATTAATTATAAATTTTTTTATGAAGGCTCGGATTTTTATTTCACTCCGAACCTTCGGTTTAATTGCGCTTTGTTAATTTGTTTCTATTGTAACTTTTCTACAGACTAGAAGCTGATTGATGTTCTCATTCTGACTACGTCGTCGTCTTTCCAGCCGTTACCATCAGCGCGGCCGTCTTTGACACGCATGTAGTTCAAGCCCATTGTCGTGTAGTCGTTGAGTTTGTACTGAACACCGAGACCGTACTCTGCAGGTTTCCAGTCGCCAGCGGCGTTGAAGTTATCAACCTTGTAACCATAGTAGAAGATGTGTGTTGACCACTTGTCATTCCACTGCTGACCGAGAGCAACTCTCCAGTAATTCGTTTTGCCAGGAGCCTGATAACGGTTAATAGTCGGGCTGTAGAATATTCCAGTATCCGTGCGCACGGTGAAGCCCGCGTCATACTGGCCGTATTCGAGCCATAAGCTGGTGTACTTAAGAGCTTCCTGCTTCACGTCAGCCATGACTGCCCAGTGGTTTGCGCCGTCTTCTACTTTGCCGTTAAAAATACCATAGCCGTATTTGTTCCAAGTGGTTGCGCCTGCCTGCTTCATATCCATATTCTGATGATAGAAGATACCCTTCAAAGCAACGTTGTCGTTGAAGTTGAAGCGTAAACCGCCCCATACTGTCCAGAGCTTATCAAACGCTAAATCGCCAGCTGTTGCGAAACCTGTTGCAGGCTCTGACTTATCGCCGACGAAGATCTGACCGCCAAGATCAAGTCCTAACTGCTCTGTGAACTGCATGTCAAATCCAAGCATGAGCATCCAAGCGTTAAGAGCTCTAAGGTTGCCAAGAGCAGCAGTTCTGCCAGTATAAAGGCTATTAACTGAGCCGTTAAGAAGTCTTCCTGCTGTCGGATGAGCAAGAACAGCCTTGAAGTTTCCAAGCGCGAAGTTCTTTGTAAATCCGAAGCCGTCCCAACGCCAGTCGGTCATGATATGAGCTCCGTCCCAGCCGCCGGTCTCGACGTTGCCGATGTTCGATTTTACACGATAAGCACCTTCCCATGCCCATGCAAAACGTCCAACTGTAAGTCTGCTGTCAAAGAAGAACGGCATTTCAACAAAGAAACGGTCTGCTGTAGTATTTCCAGCTAGAGGATCGTTGTTAAATCTTGCCTGGAAGAAGTACTCGTCATTTTCGCCCCATGTGCGCTCAATGAACAGCTTTGCATCATCGTAAGTGAAGCTGGTCTGTGAGGTCGGTGCATCGTTCTTGCGGTACGTAACATCAAGAGCTAAAACTCCGTGAATGTGCCAGCCGCCGAGTCTGTCCTCAAGAACAGCTACTCTCTCGTCAAGCTCGTCAACGCGAACGCCGAGTGCTTCAAGCTCGTCCTTGAACTCGACAACGAGTCTCTTGAGCATTTCGACATCCTGCTTGCTTGCCTTTGTCATGTCAACAACTGCTAACGCTCTGGCTAAAGCTGAAGCCATCTCGTAACGTGTTGTCGGCTGCTGTCCCTTATAGAGACCGTCAGGATAACCTGAAAGAATACCGTGTGCTGCTAACTGTCCGATTGCGTCATATGACCAGTGATTCATGGGAACATCCATGAAAGGGTTTGTGGCCGAAAACGCCGGTGCCGCGAGTGCTGCAATAGAAACTACTGCTACTAAAACTGCTAGTTTTTTCATAACGAAAAACCCCCTTATAAAATTTTCAAAAAACTTGCCGTAACTGCGCTGTCAGCCTAATGCGTAAAAGCCTTTAGCTGTGGGGGTTCAAAGTTGCCTTGTTTCCTTTAATCCCTTTTTAACAGATCAGGCTTTTCTTTGATCCGACCTCCTGCGCTTGACGCTCAACTTTTTTCACCTTCTCGGCGACGTGGCTTGCTCGCCCCGTATATGCCGTCTTGTTACTTCGTTCTGCGTCAGTTTTACGACTTCTCGCTACGTATTTCCCGTAGCACGGTGCATATATTACAACCCCCCTCAAAAAAAATCTATACGTAATTTTACGGATATTTAAGAACGGTGATTTTACTCTAGGAAGCGAAAACAGGCAGGAGTTAGGAGTTAGGAGGTAGGAGGTAAAAAGCGAGAGCTAAAAATTTTTATGGAGGGCTGAAAAAATTTTTTTCGTTCTGAAATTTTTAGCGCGGCAATAAAAAAACTTTTGATATAATATTTCGTGAAAGTCTATAAAAAATCAGAGAGCAATTTTTTTACCACTACATTTACACCTACAAAAATTTCAAAAATTTTCAGAGAGCATAAAAATTTTCAGAGCATTAGAAAAAAATAAGATTTAAAATTTTTTATCGGCCTCTTAAATTTTTTCTGCAATATTTTTTTAAGTGCATTTAGTTTATAATATCCCATTATGAGTTACGATGAAAAATACAGATTAAGAACGCTTGAATTTCGGCGCGAGGGTCATACGCTTGAGGAGACGAGCAGAATTTTTAAGGTGTCGATAACATCGATTCAGAAATGGGAAAAAAGACTTGAGGAGGAAGGCAGCTTAAAAGATCATAAAGCAAAACGCCCGTTCAAAAAAATCGATCCTGAAAAATTGCGAGCATACGTCAAAAAAAATCCTGATGCTTATCTAAGGGAGATTGCCGCCGATTTTAATTGCTGTCAGACAGCAATAAGAAAGGCACTGGCTAGATTAAAAATAAAACGCAAAAAACATAGGCCGCACGAGAGCAGATTAAGGGAAAAAAACGCTGGGAGTGATTAATATATGAAGGAATACCGCATTGAGCGCGACACTATGGGAGAAATAAAAGTCCCTGCCGAAAAATACTGGGGAGCGCAGACCGAACGGAGCCGCGAAAATTTTTGTATCGGCGTGGGAATTGAGACAATGCCGCGAGAAATTATTAACGCCTTCGGAATTTTGAAGAAAGCCGCTGCACGGGCGAATAATATTTTGAAGCCGGAGAAAATGACTTCAGAAAAGTTATCTTTAATAGAAAAGGCATCGGACGAAATAATTTCGGGCGAACTAATAGATCATTTTCCTTTAGTCGTGTGGCAGACGGGGAGCGGCACTCAATCGAACATGAACGCGAACGAAGTTATAGCTAATCGCGGAAACGAAATCGCCGGCAAAAAAATTTTGCACCCTAACGACGACGTAAACATGTCGCAGTCATCTAACGACACTTTCCCGACAGCTATGCACATCGCGGCGGTTATGGCACTCACGGAAAAATTAATTCCGGCAGTTAATGAACTTGTCGAAACTTTCAAAGAACTTGAAGAAAAAAATAAATCAATCGTGAAGAGCGGACGAACTCATTTACAGGACGCAGTGCCTATAAGTTTTTCGCAGGAGATTAGCGGCTGGCGGAGTTCTCTTGAACGCGGAACAGAATTAATAAATCTTTCAGTTAAATATTTACAGGAACTTGCGCTCGGCGGGACTGCTGTCGGGACGGGGTTAAATGCTCCGGCCGGCTTTGCTGAAAAAGCTGCTGAAGAAATTTCAAAGTTGACGGGCAAAAATTTTGTCAGCGCGAAAAATAAATTTCATGCCCTTACATCAAAAGATGAAATAACTTTTGCACACGGCGCGGTGAAATCTTTAGCTGCCGACATGATGAAAATAGCTAACGACATTCGCTGGCTTGCTTCGGGGCCTCGTTGCGGACTTGGAGAAATTTTTATCCCTGAGAACGAGCCGGGAAGTTCAATAATGCCGGGCAAAGTTAATCCCACGCAGTGCGAACAGGTAACAATGGTAGCAGTTCAAATTATGGGAAATGACGCGGCTATAGGTTTTGCAGCATCGCAGGGAAATTTTGAATTAAATGTTTTCATGCCGGTGATTGCGTATAACTTTCTTCAGTCAGTGAGGCTTTTATCGGAGTCAATAATTTCTTTCAATAATAATTGCGTGAAGGGCATTGAAGCAAATAAAGAGAGAATGAAAAAAAATCTTCATAACTCTTTAATGCTTGTAACGGCGTTAAATCCTTACATAGGCTACGAGAACGCAGCAAAGACGGCGAAACTTGCCTTCAAAGAAAATTTGAGCCTCAAAGAAGCCTGCGTTAAGTTAGGATTTTTAACGGCAGAACGTTTTGACGAAGTTTTCCACCCCGAAGAAATGATCTAATTCAGGTAGGAGGTAGGAGGTAGGAGTTAAAAGAGTAATTTATTTTCTCTTAAAATTTTTTCGTCATTAAAAAGTTCGGGCAAAGCTCCACGCGCTGTTATAAGTCCGTGCGACATTATAAGAGCGTAATTGCAGATTTCGAGAGCCATTTCTAAATCGTGAGTGGCTAGCAGAAAAGCCGTTTGAGTTTCCTTGAGAAAATTTATGACGCGCCGGCGTGCTGAAGGGTCAAGATTTGCGGTAGGTTCGTCGAGCAGTAATAACTCAGGGTCGGCCGCTAAAATTCCTGCGAAGGTTGCCATTCGTTTTTCGCCGCCCGATAATTTATGCGGAACTCTGAAAGCTAAATGCTCAATGCCCAGTGATTTTAATATCTTCATGGCCAGCGCGTGGGCTTCGTTATTTTTCATTCCGTAAGCAACGGGACTGAAGGCAACATCTTCAATAACACTCGGCATTAAAATTTGATCGTCAGCATCTTGAAAAATCAGTCCGGTTTTTTTTCGCCGTGTCTCAATATCTTCAGAGCCGTTGAAAAAAATTTTTCCGTCCGACTGCTCCATAGCTCCTGCGATTAATAATAAGAGCGTTGACTTTCCAGAGCCGTTTGCACCGACGAGAGCAATTTTTTCACTCTGATTAATTTCAAAACTAACGCCCTTTAATGCCTCATGCCCGTCAGGATATTTGTAGCGCAGTTCTTCTATATTTAGAAGTGTTTTCATTCTTACTTCCTACCTCCTCCCTCCTAACTCCTAACTGAATTAAATCCCTCAAAGCCTCCGCGACATTTTATGGCACGTTCAATTTTTTCGCTCCTGTCCGCAGCCTGCATTAAGACCGAGCCTGTTACATAAGTAAATGATTTAATTTTCATTTTCGGAGCGCGGAGTTTTAAGGAAATCAAAGCCGAGTCAAATCTTTCTTTCAAGATAAAAATTCCCCGAAACGTCAATAAAATTAAAATTCTTAATTTTTCAGGAACTTTCAAAAATAAAAGAACTTCGTAAACTCCCGAAAATCCCATCGGAAAAACGAGAGCCGCAAAAATTATATAAATCATGTTCACTCTCAGGGCGATTAAAATTCCCGTGAAAATTCCTTCGCGCATGTCGGGCCAAGTCAGAGCGAGAGAAATTATCACGATTAAATTTATAATGTTGAGGCGCAGAAGAAATTTTATGAAATCTTTTTTGAAAAATACCGCCGCTATTAAAAATTCAACGGCAAGCAAAAAAATATTTTCGCTCATCGAAACAATTAACGCATAAAAAAACGCAGATAAAAATTTTTTCTTGTTATCTCCCATAACTCCTACCTCCTACCTCCTAACTCCTACTTAAATTAAAAACTCCGGCGCGGCTTTTTTCAGCCACGTAATTAAAAACGCGGTCGCGGCACCTTCAATCAATGCTAAAGGAACGTGAGCGGCTAATAAAATTTTTACGGCACCTAAAAAATTTTTGTCAGTCAGTCCTAAAAAAATTCCTGCGATTGACGCGGCCATGATGACGGCGATAAATCCTGCAATGAATGAAAAAATTATTACGCGGGATTTTTTTTCGGTGTCCTTTATCAATTTTCCGAACGCTAAATAAACGAACAGAGCCGGGAAAGCCATTGCAAAGCAGTTCGCGCCTAACACGACAAGCCCCCCGAAATGAAATAAAACCGCCTGCAATAAAAGAGCCGTGAAAATTGCCGGAAAAGCTCCGTAACCTAAAATAATTCCCATAGGGGCAATGAAAGATAAATGCGTTGAGCTTGGCCCTATGCGAATATTCACGAGGGACGCAAGAAAAAACGCCGACGATAACAACGCCGTCCGCACGATTTTATAATCCGAAGTTTTTTTCAGACCTAAAGAAATTCCTGCGCATGTTCCGATCCAGCCGGCCGCTAAAATACTTCCTGATAAAACGCCTTCACTTATGTGCATGATTTTTCAGGTAGGAGTTAGGAGTTAGGAGGTAGGAGTTTTTTTTAATTCTCACTAGCATCGCTAAATTAAAAATTAAACTCACGCCCAGCAAAGCTCTTATAAAAAGTTCAAAGCCCTGCGGAGAATTATTTTCGTAATTTTCTTTTATATCTATCATTTTATTTTCGCCCGTCAAAAATTCCTGAGTGATTTCAATTTTTGCCTCGCACCTGTGGCCTTCCTCGTCCTGAACGACAACGCGCCACTCTCCTGAAACATCAGGAATAAAAGCAAAACGCCCCTGCTCGTCCGTCCGTCCTGATTGAACTGCAAATTTTTTGTCATTCGGTGAAAAAACTTTTGCTTCTCGATAGCTCATCTTTTCGCCGGTCGAATAAAAAAATTCTAACGGGACGGCCCTTAATGAAATTTCCCGGTAGCCCACGCCGTGAGCATAACCGGGATTTTCATTAAAGCAAAGAAAAATTGAAAAGGTAATGAAAAAAATTTTTTTCATGAAAAATTACTTGACTTCAAATAATAAAAACGCTCTCAAAGTTAAATGGTCGTAATCGCCCTCAACTCCGGGCAGTCCGCCCTGATACGCTCTTATGCCCCACAAGCCGGGAGCTGTGATTTTCACGTGAGCTTCTCCGTTCTCTGCTTCGGTGTAATAAGCGTAGGTGTTCTCATATTCAGTTACGAAGCCGTCATAAGTTGCCCAGACCGGGCCGGTGTAAGGCTGTCCGTTCAATAAAATTTTCACGTCGAAATATTCTCCGGCTTTCGCGTCCGCAGGGTTAGTAACGGGAATAATCTCAAGCGGGTGTCCGAGAACTTGAGCAAAATTTTTATCTTCTTTGGAAGTGTTGAAAATTGCCTTAGCGTACTTATCATTTTTTGTCGCTGAAAGAACTTTCAAGCCTTGAGCTTCTAAATCTTTTCTCGCTCCTGTCTTTCCGCCCTCGTTCGTTACGCACCACGACTCGCCGTCCTTAACCGCAGCGACAATAAACGAGCCCGATAAATCTTTCGGCGTTACTGAAAAATCGATCCATAATTTTTCGTCATTGCCTGTAATTTTTGACTCGATGAATTTTCCGTCCTCAATGATCCCTGCTTTGACTCGTGAAAGAGTTTCGACTTCTTCAGGCACGATGAATTTGTGAGCCGATTGAACGGTGAGCGCAAACGGCTTTCCGGCTTCGAGTTCTGAGTTTGCGACGTTCTTTATCGTAAGTTCATGAGCAAACGCCGGAAGTGCGAATAGTGAAAAAATAAGTGCCGCTGTTATAATACGTTTTAACATGAAAAAAAACCTCCGTATGAAAAATTTTTTGAGAATAATTTTTTCAACGGAGGAATAATAACACGATTAATAAAAAAAATATTACGCTATTTTTGCTGATTGCTTTAATTTAATTTTTCAGCGGCCTTTGCTTCGTTCCAAAACTTATCTAATTCTTCGAGGGTGTAGTCAGAAATATTTTTGCCCTCATTACGTGCTGAGTCTTCCATAAATTCAAAACGCCTCTTGAATTTATTGCACACGCCGTTTAATGCTGCGTCCGGGTCAACGCCCAGCCTTCTAGCTAAATTCACCGTCATGAATAAAACGTCGCCTAACTCGTCAGCAACATGAGCAGGATTATTTTCTTTTGCGGCTTCTTTCAGTTCGTTTATTTCCTCGTCGAGTTTTGCAAATAACGGCTCCGGGCTCCCCTTAGGCCAGTCAAAACCTACGTGAGCGGCCTTGCCCTGTATCCTGTTAGCCTTTAACAGCGGCGGAAGACCGTCGGGAACTCCGGCTAATATTGAAAGATTTTCGTGCTTTTCTTTACGCTCTTGAGATTTAATTTTCTCCCAGTTCTTTAATACCTCGTCGCTGTCTTTTGCTTCGACATCTCCGAAAACGTGAGGGTGTCTGCGGATTAATTTATCGCAGATTGCCCGTACTACGTCGCTCATGTCAAAGTCGCCGCGTTCTTTCGCAAGCTGTGCAACAAAAACGACCTGCAATAATAAATCTCCGGCTTCTTCTTTAATATTTTGAATGTCGCCTTTTGTGATAGCGTCGGCAAGTTCGTAGGCTTCTTCGGTTATAGGCGTGCGGAGTGTTTCGAGAGTCTGCTTTCTGTCCCAAGGGCAGCCGTCAGGAGCACGCAGACGTTCGATAATATTTACGATTTCGTCAAAATAATGCGGAGTGTTTATCTTAATTCACTTCTTTTCTTGATTTTAATTAAGAATTAGGAAGTGGAAAACAAAAAAACTCCTACTTCCTAACTCCTAATTCCTACCTGTTCCTAACTCCTACTTCACGACAATATTAACAAGTTTATTAGGAACGGAAATGACTTTTACAATTTCTTTGTCTGCTATTTTTTCAATCATGAAGGGCTCGGACAAAATACTCTTCTCGAGTTCTTCTTTTGACATTCCGGCAGGACGCTCGAATTTTCCGCGAACTTTGCCGTTAATCTGTCCGACTACCGTAACGCTGTCGAGCGTCATTGCTTTTTTATCGGCGGCAGGCCAAGCCTCAAGGCAGAGCATTTTTTCATTGCCTAACATTTCCCAGAGTTCCTCAGTAATATGAGGGCAGAAAGGCGACAGGCAGTTTAATAACGTGTTGACGGCCTCGCGCTTTAATTCCCACGCCTCCGGGCTTGCGTCATTGAGCGAATAAATCGCGTTCGTTAGCTCCATTAAACGGGCTATCGCGGTGTTAAATTGCTTCTCGTCAAAAATATCATGCGTAACGCTGTCAACAGTCGTGTGAATTTTTCGCTTGAAATCACGTAAAGCCGGAGCTTTTATTTCGTCCATTGAAATAATTTTATTTCCGTAGGCTTTCAGATTTTCGCAGTTCTCTTCAACATAACGCCAGACTCTGTTCAAAAATCTGTGCGCACCCTCGACGTTTCTGTCAGACCACTCTAAATCATTATTAGGCGGAGCGGCGAACAAAATAAATAACCTCACCGTGTCCGCGCCGTACTTCTTTACGATTTCAGTCGGATCTACGGTGTTGCCGAGCGACTTTGACATTTTCGCGCCGTCCTTGATTACCATTCCTTGAGTTAATAATCTCGTGAAAGGCTCGCGGTATTCAGTGAGGCCGATGTCAGTTAAGAACTTCGCAAAAAATCTCGCGTAAATTAAATGCAGGCAGGCATGTTCAATTCCGCCTATATATTGATCGACCGGCATCCAGTAATCTACGTCGGACTTCTCAAACGGTCTCTTATCATCGCCGGGCGAGCAGTATCTGTCGAAATACCATGACGAGCAGAAGAACGTGTCCATAGTGTCAGCCTCGCGCACGGCCGGGCCTCCGCAGTGAGGGCATGTCGTGTTCAAAAAGTCCGGGCGGTCTAATAACGGCGAGTGCCCGACCTCTTTAACCTCAACGTCTTCAGGAAGCCTCACGGGCAAATCTTCTTCAGGGACGGGGACGACTCCGCACTTGTCGCAATAAACGAACGGGATAGGCGTTCCCCAGTATCTTTGACGCGAGATTAACCAGTCTCGTAATTTGAAATTAACTTCGCGCTTGCAGATGCCTTTTGCTTCTCCCCAGTCGATCATTTTTTTGATTGCTTCGGAGGTTTTCATGCCGTCAAATTCGCCGGAGTTGCAGGCTATGCCGTCCTCAGTGAAGGCTTCTTTCATTGTCGCGCCGTCAAGTTTTTCGCCGTTCTCTGGATTTATAACGGGGATAATCGGAATATTATATTTTCTGCAAAAATCAAAGTCGCGTGTGTCGTGAGCAGGGACTCCCATAATCGCTCCCGTGCCGTAGTCAATTAAAATGTAATTCGCTATCCAGATAGGAATTTTTTTGCCGTTCACGGGGTTAATTCCATAGAAGGGAGTTTTGAAACCTAACTTTTCCGCTTTTGCGTCGGAGCGTTCAATCGAACTTTGAGAGCTGACTTTTTTAATAAACTCGTCTAATTTTTCCGCGTCTTCTCTGCTCATTGCCGTATGCATTTTTTTAACGAGTTCATGCTCAGGAGCAAGCGCGATGAAAGTTACGCCGTAAATCGTATCAAAGCGCGTTGTGAATGCTTCAAGCTCGTAATCAAGTTCGGGAAGTTTGAAAGAAAGTTTTGCGCCCTCGCTGCGTCCGATCCAGTTCGTCTGCATTATCCTGACTCTTTCGGGCCAGCCGCCTAAATCTTTTTCAATGTCGTCTAATAATTCCTGCGCGTAGTCCGTGATTTTTATAAACCACTGCTTGAGATTTTTTTTCGTTACGGGATTCTTGCAACGCCAGCAGCAGCCCTCTTCTACCTGCTCATTAGCCAAGACCGTTCCGCAGTGTTCGCACCAGTTGACGGGGGCTTCCTTCTGAAAGACTATTCCCCTCTTATACATCTGAAGGAATATCCACTGATTCCATTTATAATATTCGGGAAGGCAAGTTATAGCTTCGCGCTTCCAGTCGTAACTGTAGCCCATGCGCTTTAACTGCTCTGTCATGTAAGCAATATTCGAGAGCGTCCAGTCGTGAGGCTTCGTCTTATATTTAATTGCGGCGTTCTCCGCCGGCATACCGAACGAGTCGAAGCCGATAGTGTATAAAACATTTTTCCCGTTCTTTCTCAAAAAACGCGCAAGCACATCGCCTATCGAGTAGTTTCTGATATGGCCCATGTGTAAGGCTCCGCTTGGGTACGGGAACATTTCGAGGCAGAAAAATTTTTCTTTTGAAGGGTCGGTTTCAGCTTCAAAGCAATGAGACGCGCTCCAGCGTTCCTGCCATTTTTTTTCTATGCTGTCAAAATCATAAGGCATTAAAAAATTCAGACCTCCGTTTATAAATATTTTTCTCGAAATTATACCTTGTTTTTTAAGTTAAAAATTGTGCTAAAATTTTTCCGCTGAAAAAACTTTCAGCAAGTTAAAAATTTTGATTAAAGGAGGTTTTTTCATGACACATAAAAATCTTCTCAAACTTTCATTATTTTTCATGTGCATGAGTTTTTTTTTAATCTTGAGGGGGGTACAGCCCTAGCCGCAAATTGGTACGTTGTATCTGACGGCGATGCTGCTCCGACTACAGTCAAATATTCTTCAACAAGTTGGACTGCGGCGGATACCGGCACCACAGCAACCGACCTCAATACATTTTTGAACAGCAGTACTGTTGCAAGCGGCGACACTGTTTACATCAAAGCAGGCGAATACAAATTATCAGCGCAAATCGATTTAACTTCTAAAGTTCTTCACCTTTACGGCGGATTTGCAGGCACTGAAACAACTTCATCAGACCGCGATTTGGACACGAACAGAACAACACTTAACGCTAATGCAGATGCAACCAATAAACGCAGTGTTCTCTACATAAGAACCAACTCAACGATTGACGGCTTCACGATAAAGGGCGGCTCCAACGACTACGGCGGCGGCATTTACATTAGCGGCAACCCGACAATTACAAACTGCACCATTGCGGGCAATACTGCTAACGGCTACAATGACGGCAGCGGCAACGGCGGGGGCATTCACATTAACGGCGGCAAACCGACAATTACCAACTGCGCCATTGTGGGCAATACTCTTAGAGGCAGCGGCGGCGGCGGCGGCGGCATTTCTATTAGGAATGGCGGCACCGCGACAATCGCGACAATTACAAACTGCACCATTACAGGCAATACTGCTAACGGCTACTATGGCGGCGGCGGCATTTGTATTAGGGATAGGGGCACCACCGCGACAATCATCAACTGCACTATTACAGGCAATACTGCTGACGGCAACAATGGCGGCGGCGGCGGCATTTGTATTAAGGATAGCGGCACCGCGACAATCATCAACTGCACCATTGTGAATAATACAATAAATAGTGTTGGACACGAAATTTATTTTGATAACAATACAATAACCCTCTACAATACGCTGATATGGAATGCGGAAACAGAGAAAGCTATTAAGTTGCCTGACAATTCCACTATAACCCATTATTGTGCGTATCCCGGTGCGACAGGCGATAATAATATTGTCTTCGATACGTGGGAAAATCCCGTCTCGTCCGATGTAACAGTCAAGGGCGTTACACATAATGTGTATAAAATTTCTGATAATTCCAGTGCGTTACAAGGCATTATCGGTAATGGCAGTCATGATGTAGCACCATCGTTTGACCAAGTCGGCAACGCTTTCGCAAATCCCCCGATAATCGGCGCGGTTGAGTATGTTCTTCCTGTTTTGAGCGTTGACATATCGGGCGACATTGAAATTAGCGCAACATACGGCACAGCAAAGACATCAACATTTGCCACGACTGTAAGCCTAAGCCCTGATAACAAGGCTTTAACAACGGGCTACACAGTTTCGTGGGACGTTACGGTCAGTACTGATGTTTCAGGAATTTCAATCGACCAAAGCGGAGATTTAACTGTCGGAAGCGCGACACCCATCGGAACTTATGAAGCTACAGTGAAAGCTCAGGCGACATATGGCGCAGCAAAATCAAACGTTGCAGAGAAAACTGTTACTATAACCGTTGAAAGCGGCGATATTACTTTAACTTTGACATCAAAAGATTTGCCCGGCGGAAAAGTCGGCACGGTATATTCTGAAGATCAATATTTCACGGCAACGGTTGAGCCCTCGTCAGCAGATATTTCTTGGGATGTCAGCGGACTGCCCGAAGGCTTGAGTTTTGACAAAGGCAAGATTTCAGGAACGCCGACAGCGAGCGGAGATTTCAGCGTTAAAGTTACGGTAACGGCGACGCTTGCAAATTACAACACTGTATCAAAAGACATCACGGCTTCAATAACGATTGCGGCGGCTGATGGCGGTAGCGGCGATAGTGATGGCGGATCAGGCGGCAGCGGCGGTAGTACTGATGACGGCAAAACGATAACGGTTCCCTCAAGCGGAATTAGCGGTCTCACTGATACGCAAAAGAAGACAGTAGAAACTTTAATCTTGAACAGCGTTAATGATCTATCGCAAATCACAGCAACGGACTTCCCGAACTTAACGAGCGTGAAAATTTCTTCAGATGTTGACGTCGGCAACGGCGGCGTGCTTGATTTAAGCTCATTGCCTGCAACCATTACGACCTTCTCAATTTCGGGCAACAGCACTGTGAAAAGTTTGAACTTGAAAGCAAGCAAGGTCGCCAACATTGACGCAAGCGGCTGCTTTGAATTAAAGAGCGTTGACGTTTCGGGCAACACTTTCATAGTT
>CAJOGI010000006.1:0-21043 GCA_905234075.1 uncultured Synergistales bacterium
GCGAGGCCGTGATAATCGGCGAAAAACTTTCAGCTAAAAAAATTCATGAGTTATTCGGCGGTGATTTAGTTGTTGAAGATGACGACGACGAATAAAAAAACTCTCCCGACCCATTGAGAGCCGAGAGAGTTAAATTTTCGTGAACGGTCAGAGAATTTTATTTAGCGAATGAACAGACCAACATTAATCGTTCCGTTTTTCCAGCTATCTTGCCATGCTTTGTCTGCAATGTCGGCTGAAGCGTTTATCCAGCTCCCAGTCTTCCATTCAACCCATTTAAGCCCTACAGACTTTCCTCTTGACCTTAACTTTTCATAAAGTTTTCCGTCTTTAATTTCAAGGCAAACAATCCATCTTTTATCGGTATTATTGCCGGAGAAACTGTAGCCACCCTTAAGAGTGCCACCATCATATGAAATCTTGTTTTCACCGTTCATATACTTTGCGATATCAGCTCCCTCACCGAAGAGACCCTTGCTAGAGAATGTTTACCGCCGTGATCTACTCTGCCCTCAACATAATCAAGATTATCAGCATACCACGCAAGAGCCGCAGTCTTACAATTTCTCAAGTCGTTGATAATGTCAGCCGCCTTTGCCGAAGTTACTGCCTCCGTGCTCGACAGCATCATCATTGCGCTCAAAACCCCAATCACAACTATGACGATTAACAACTCAACAAGCGTAAAGCCTTCACGCTTTGCATTTCTTTTCATTGTTAATTCCTCCTTTGATTGGGATTTTTATTTAGCGAATGAACATGTAAACTGATGTACCACCAGCATATGTGTTAGGAGCGGAGTCGGTTGGCTTTGTAGCACTTGCTAGAAGACCTGTTGATGAAGCACGACCAACTAATTTTTCGTTCACTTTACCGTTTGCTGTTGATACATTTGAGCCGTCATAATATACGAACCACTCTTTGTTGTCGTTTTGCGCAAACTTATATCCAGTATCAACGTTTTCGTTGTTCATGTATTTCAAAATAGCTTTTCTTTTGGTATCGTTAGCGACATTATTTGTGGCAGTTGTTATGGTAAAATTAGTCTCTCCTACAGCATCAAGATTATCTGCATAATAAGCAAGAGCCGCTGTCTTCAAATTTCTCAAGTCGCTCACAATGTCAGCGGCCTTTGCCGACGAAACAGCCTCCGTGCTTGACAACATCATCATTGCGCTCAAAACGCCGATTACAACGATGACGATTAACAACTCAACAAGGGTAAAACCTTCGCGCTTTATATTTTTCTTCATGTAAAAATCCTCCTTTGTGTGAAATTTTTTTATTGATTAGCGAATGAACATGCCAACGCGCACCGTCGTGTCGTTCGCACCTATATCTTTTGAATCAGTAGCATCTGCTTTATCTTCTTTAGGCTGGACAAGTCCTGTTGATTTAGCACGCGAATAGAGCTTTGCACCAACATTCTTATCGTTACCACCACTGGAGGTATTATTGTACCAAACAAACCATGTGTTCGGATCTTTAGTACCTCCAAATGTATACTTACTGTCCAGCGTGGCATTGTTCATGTATTTTACGATGTCGTCCTTTTCACTATTAAGATTAGAAAAGTTAGTACTACCTTTCTGGGCTCGTTGCTCTACATAGTCCAAATGATCCGCATACCATGCGAGAGCCGCTGTCTTCAAATTCCTCAAGTCGCTCACGATGTCAGCGGCCTTCGCCGAGCTTACTGCTTCCGTGCTCGACAACATCATCATCGCACTCAAAACGCCGATTACGACGATGACAATTAAAAGTTCAACAAGGGTGAAGCCCTTGCGCTTCATTTCAAGCTTTGCATTTTTCATTGTAAATTCCTCCTATTTTAGTTAATTTTTAGAAAAACAAAAAATGCTTAAAAAATACAACAAAAAAATTTATAAAAAATCACCCCGCGTCCCGTCCCCTAAAACTACGTAAAACACGCAACGGGGGGAGGTAATTTACCTAGTTAATAATTTAATTATACCACGCTATGCAAGCTGGACAATCGCTGATGTTACTGGGGCAAAAATAGAAATCGCGATCACGGTTATTATTCCTCCCACAAAAATTATTAATAAAGGTTCAAGAAGTGAGACAGTCGCTTTAATTTGTTCGTCAAGTTCTTGGTCGTACCAAGTCGCAACCCTCTCAAGCATTTGATCTAGGTGTCCTGTCTCTTCGCCGATTCTCATCATCTGCGATACTAATATCGGAAAGATTCCGGCCATTTTTGAGGCGTCTCCTAACGACATTCCCCTGATAATTCCTTTTCTTAGTTCCTGATAGCCGTTCTGAACCGGTACATTGTTCGCAGTGCCTTCAGCCATTTCCAAGCCTCTCACTATCGGAACGCCGGCGGCGGTCAGCGATGAAAGAGTACGGCTCGAACGCGCCATAGCGGCCTTTAATATAAGTTCTTTTATAATCGGAATTTTTAATTTTATTCTGTCCATCGTGCCCTTTGTGGCTTTGTTATGCGACAGAAAAATCCAGCCTCCGATTATTAATACTACGGCAAGGGCAATAAGATACCAATGTGCCTGAAACCAATCGCCCATTCCAAAAAGAAAGACGGTTATTCCCGGCAGCTCAATCCCCAAAGAATTAAAAGTGTCCTGAAATTTAGGAACAAGAAAAATAAAAAAGAAAACTAAAATTGCTACGGCAAAGATCATAATAAACGCCGGATAAAACATCGCGCTTCTGATTTTTCCGCGAAGCTGCTCCTGTTTTTCAAGCATCATTGCGCCCTGCTCAAGTGCCTGACCCAAAAGTCCGCCCTCTTCTCCGGCCTCGACTAAGGCAATTAAAAGCGGATTGAAAGCCTTTTGCGCGGACATTGCCTGACTTAACGGAATACCTCTGTCAAGACGCGATTTAATATCGTGCAAAGCTGTGCGGAGCGCATAATTTTTTTCTCCGTTAGCTATAACGTCAAGCGAGGTTGCAAGACTTAATCCGGCACTCTCCATCGTCGCAAGCTGACGGAAAAATACCATTAAGACCTTCAGCGGAACATGTCCAGTATTAAATAACTGGGCTAAATCCATGCTTAAAAGGGACTTAAAAGTTAGAGGCCGCTTAGTTTTTTTTGATGAAGTCCGTAATTGTTGAGGCTGTGGAGCTTTTTTCTCTTTATGCTTGGACTTAAAGAGACCTCCCATAAAACCGGCGTGGCTTGAAGATTTTGCCGACCCCTGCGCAGTGAGATTAATAACCAACATGCCTGTGCTCTTGAGAGTGTTAATAGCACTCTGCTGATCTTCGGCTTCAAGTGTATTCTCGACTATTTCACCGCTTGAAGACCGCGCACGATACTTAAAAAGCATATTGACAAATTAACCTCCTTTGTGTTGAACGATTAAATTTTAATTAGCAATTTATAAGAGGTCATTCTAACATAAGAGAAATAATTTTCAAGCTGATAATAAATTATAATATTTCTTCAATAATGTTGACGGCATTTCTGACGCAGTCGTCGCATGAGCATAAAATTTTTCCGCTGCCTGCGCCTTTGAGTTCTTTGCAGATTGACGCACCGCATTTTTCGGTGAATTTTTTGTGAAGTTCGGCGGCGTTCTGACGAATGGGCTTGCCCTGATATTTCATTAAGCCTAAAATCATTTGAGCTCCGCATAACGCGCCGCAGGTTGCCTCCATACAGCCCATGCCGAGCCCGAAGCCCGCGCCGATTTTTTTCAAAGTCTCTTCGTCAATTCCCGTCTCATCGCTGAACACGCAGGCCACTGCCTGACAGCAATTATAATGAGCGTCGCCCGTGCGCTGTTTTAATTCAACGGCTCTTTCCTGTTTTGTTGACATTTTTAATTTTTCCTCCAGTCAAATAATTTTTTTCATGATACAATATTTTTATAGAAAATAATTTTTACACACCTTTCAAAAATTTCCAGAGAGAAAAATTTTTGCAACTACATTTACACCTACAAAAACTTAAAAATTTTTAAGCGTCCATAAATTTTCACGAGGCTCTCAAAAAAAATAGAATCAAAAAATTTTTTCGGCGCATTTTTTTTTCGCGAGGCATAAAAAAATTCCCCCTGTTATTTAATTTTGCACAGAAGGGAATTTTTTAGGGTTGTCTTGGAAAATTTAATAACTTTCAGCGAATTTTTTTAATTCTTCGACGGACACGCGCCTGTTAAATAATTTTCCTTCAAGAATTTTTGAGTTAGGTGCGCTCGGCTGTAATCCTTCGACAGCTTTTCCGAAACCGCTTCCGCCGGAAGTTGCGAATAAAATTATTTTCTTGCCCGAAAAATCATAACTTTCAAGAAAAGTGTTAATTATTGTGGGAGCGACATACCACCAAATCGGGAAGCCTAAAAAAATTATGTCATGGCCTTCGATTTTAGCGTTTGTATCGGCAAGTTTCGGACGTGAAGTTTTGTCGCGCATTTCGACACTGCTGCGTGAGTTTGAATTATTCCAATTTAGATCCGCGTTTGTGTATGGGACTGCCGGTTTAATTTCGTAGATGTCCGCATCTGCCGCTTCAGCTAATTTTTTAGCTACGTTTCCGGTTATGCCGCTGGCTGAAAAATAAGCGACAAGTTTATTACTCATGTTTGTTTTTCCTCCGTAACTTAAAATTAAAAAAAATTATAGCACTGTTAAAATTACCCGTAATAATCTCAAATAATACAGGCGTTTTTTAATTTTCATCAATATCTGCTGCGTCTTTAGCGTCTGTGATTTTTGAGAGATTTAATAAAGTTATTCTGTGGTCTTCAAGGGCTTCGACTTTAATTTTCCAGCCGTTGTACTCAAAAATTTCGCCCTCTTCGGGAAAACTCCCTGACAAAGTTAAAACAAGTCCGCCTAAACTTTCAGCGTCGTCGCTTTCAAATTCAGAGCCTAATGCCTCGCTGAGATTTTCGAGGCTTATTCCGCCCTGCACTGAATAAGAGCCGTCCTCAAGTTTTTGAATTTCCGGGACTTCCTGATCGTATTCGTCTTGAATTTCGCCGACAATCTGCTCCAAAATATCTTCCATTGTTACAAGACCTGCAACTCCGCCGTACTCGTCAACGATAATCGCAATGTGAATATGCTCGCGGCGCATTGCTTCGAGGACTTCCGCAGTTTTTATCGTCTCCGGGACAAAAATCGGTTTGCGCAGTAAATTTTTAACTTCGCACGTTAAATCGGAGTCAAGAAGATTTTTCAAAGTGTCTTTCACGTAAAGTATTCCGATTATGTTGTCGGGGCTTTCTTCATAGACGGGTATTCTTGAGTGTCCTTCGTCAATAAATAATTTCACGGCCTTGTCTAAAGTGTCGTCAGCCTCAAGGGCTATCATGTCCGTTCGCGGTATCATGATCTCGTGTACTTTTGTTTCGTCAAAATCTATGATGCCGTCAATCATTCTGCGCTCGCTAGCCTCTAATGCTCCGCTCTCCTCGCCGATTTTTACAAACTGCTCAATTTCATCGCGGGTTACAAAAACCTGCTGCGTCCCTAAATTTATATGAAGCAAAAATCCTATGCCTGTTACGCATTTTTTCATGCACCACGCGATCGGAGCTATAAGGAACGCTAAAATTCTTAGAATAGGCGATGCAAATATCAAAACGTTTTCAGAGTAAACCATAGCCGCGCTTTTTGGTAAAATTTCGCCGAAGATTACTATTAACACCGTCATCACCGGCACAACGAAAACAAGCGCACGCGCTCCGAAAATTTGAAGGACAACGCTTGAAGCAAGAGCCGACGCGGAAATATTTACAACGTTGTTCGCAATTAAGCAGACTGTCAAAGCCTCTTGAGTGTCATCAATGAGCCATTGAAAAGTTGAATTAAGAAATTTATATTTTCCCTGCTCCTGTAAAGTTCTTAATTTTCCCGTGCCTGTTGCTGTTATTGAAGTCTCCGCGCCGCTGAAAAATGCCGAGAGCAAAAATAAAATCACAAAGCCAAGAATTATTCCGGCCATTTAATTTTTCCCTCCCGATGACAAGGCAGCAATAATTTTTTCTTTTACAGCGTCCTGTCTCTGCCACATTAAATTTTGTTTTTCTTCGGTGTCGTGGTCAAAGCCAAGCAAGTGCAAAAATGAATGAGCTATCATCAAAAAAATTGCCTCGTCCTTTTCAAGTTCCGGGTGAAGCCTTGCAGTTTCTTCAGGGCAAATTACTATGTCGCCGAGCGCAAGAACAGGAAGTTCAGGAATTTCAACGGGCACATTCTCATCAATCATAGGGAACGATAAAACGTCCGTAGGCTCGTCAATATTTCTGTAAGTTTTATTAAGTTCGCGTATGCCTTCGGAATTTGTAAACGTCAATGAAATTTCAACAGTCTCATAATTTTTTGAGGCCGGGTAAATTTCTAAAAGTTCTTTCTCAAGAACGCCGGAAATTTTTTCGTAATCGTAACGGCTACTGTCGCCTTCGCCGGAATCTTCAGACTCGCTGATGCACAATGATAACTTCATTAAAAACTACCTTTCTTTAATTTTTTCTCTCAATTTTCTTAACTTTTCTTGTGTGATACTTTTTATTTGAGGTAGGAGTTAGGAAGTAGGAGTTAGGAGTTTTTTTCGTTCCTAATTCCCGATCCCTCATTCTTAACTATTTTCTTAACTTTTCTTGTGTGATACATAGATGTCAGGACAGAAATTAAAGTCTGTTTAATCAGCGTTAAATCTTTCAAAGTAAAATTAACGTCGTCAAATTGATTTTCGTTTATTTTGCTCGTTACGACCTGATTAACAATTTGTTCAATTTTCTTAACACGCTTGCTCTTTTCTCCGTTCTTAACGTCCGCCTCAATGTCTTGAATATTCGCGGCCCTCACTGCTGCTTCGACGGAGTCGACGATCATTAATAAAGCTGTCTCTCTGCTTTGAGGCTTGGGGCCGGGATAACAGAACGAATCCCACTCGACATTCTCGCCCATTGCTACGGCCTTGTTATAAAAATAACGGGTGCTTGTAGTTCCGTGATGCTCGGCGATAAAATCCCGTATTCTTTGCGGAAGGCCGGCCTCCCAAGCAAGTTCCAAGCCGTCTTTAACGTGAGAAATTATCGTCATTGAACTCAACATCGGGGACATATCGTCATGAGCGTTTACGCCGCCGCCCTGATTTTCGACAAAATATTGAGGCTTTCTTAATTTTCCTATATCGTGATAATAAGCTCCGGCACGCAACAAATTTACGTCCATTCTCAGCTTTATTCCAACAGCTTCGATTAAAGTTGCTATCGTCAGGCAATGCTGATAAGTTCCCGGAGCGTTGCGCTGCAAGTCTCTAAGCAGAGGGCTTGAAGGGTGGCTTAATTCTCTTATGCTCAAGATTGAGAGAGTGCCTAAAAATTCTTCAAAGTACTGCAAAATTATCATCATTACGTGCGTCATCAAGAACTCAAAAAAGAAAAATAATCCGGCCTCCTGCCAAAATTCCCCTAAGGGAATAAAGAGCCTGAAATTATCCTGCACGAACGGAGGGCCCTGAATAATTCTTATTGACATTTTTATAATCGTAAGCAGCACGGTCATTATAAAAATTTTCTGTGAAACCTGGCGGCGCGACTCTGAATTTCTCATAACGTAGAAGCCGACTATTGAAGAAAATACTGCAAGCATTGCCAGCATAAGCTGGAGAGAAACAGCCTGGCCTGTTATTATGAAAACTCCCGAACTTGAAGCCAAAAGCGCAAGGCAGAAAGCTAAATAATCCTGCACGCATAAAAAAGCTACTGTTGCTGATGCCAAAGTTCCGGCACCGTCAATTCCAAGACGAGCCGCAAAAGTTTCACAGCCCCAGCTCGTAAGAATTATAAAAACTATGCACCACCATGAGGGCTTATGTTCGCCCGCGCCCTTATTAAGAATATTAAGAATTAACGGTAGCGAAATTACGTATATAATTATAATTAGCAACTCTTTAATCGGGAAAAGGTCCTCAGTGTAGCCCTGAAGCCTCAATAAAACTGCCGTCTGTTTTGTAACAATATCGCCCTTGCTTACAATAACATCGCCCGGCTCCAATTTTCTATCAATAACCGGGACATCATTAATAGCGGCTTTTCGGGCAAGTTCTGTCAAATCATCGTCATCTTTGAAATTGAGATTTCCGAGACGCGCTAAAATTTGATAAATAAAATTAGCTTCTCTTTGCGGTAGATTAGCTTTGTTAATTTCGCTCCATAAAATTGACGTTATTAATGTAGTGTTGCCGCGAAAAACTTTTTCAGAGTCAAGCCTGTCGATAAAAGAACTGCCGATTTTATACGTCATGTTTAGGATTTTTGCTTTGTCCGCATCGTTCAATCGCATTACTGCATTCAATAACGGATTCGGAAATACTGCGAGGTATCCGCTGTCTTTTGGGGTGTTCTCCTGCATGTCGCGCAATGCCTCAAGCCTGCGCTGAAGCCGTGATTTTGCCGAGACATCACGAACTACAACGCCGACGATGCTTTCATTTACCATTGAGCGGAGAGCCTTTGCCGAAGCCTGATCGTCATAGCGCATTTGAGAAATTACTCTGTAAGTTTCCGGCGCGGGTTTTCCGACCGTAAAGCTGTCTCCCCTGCGAGTGAGCACGGCCCACTGAGCGAGCACAATTAAAACTCCTGCTATTAATAAAAATATCAGAGGGTTGATAAACTGCGCTATAAACTTGAAATTTAATTTGCTGACAAAACGCTGCAAAAAATTTTTCTCTGAAGATATTAAAACTCTTGGCTTGTTTTTATGCTTCATTTCATTCAATGAAGGACTAGGAATTAGGGATTAGGACATCACCCCTCATTCCTTATTCCTTATTCCTCATTCTTTTTTAATTTATTTTCGTAATTTTCATAAGCCTGAACAATTTTTTGAACGATCTCATGGCGGACTACATCGGCGTAGCTTAAATCCATAAAGCCTATACCTTTAATGCCGCTTAAAATTTCCCGGACGTGTCTCAATCCTGAGGCTTGGCCGCCGGGTAAATCTACCTGAGTTATATCGCCCGTTACGACAGCTTTTGAGCCGAAGCCGAGACGGGTTAAAAACATCTTCATTTGTTTAGGCGTTGTATTCTGTGCTTCATCGAGAATTATGAAACTCTCGTTCAAAGTTCTTCCGCGCATGTAAGCTAACGGGACAATCTCTATAACTCCCTTGTCAGCGTAACGCAAAAATTTTTCAGGTGAAAGTAAATCGTAAAAAGCATCGTAAAGCGGTCTGACGTAAGGCTCGACTTTTTCGCGCAGGTCGCCAGGAAGATAGCCTAAACTTTCTCCGGCTTCGACAGCAGGACGAACGAGAACGACTCGGTTTACTTTTCCGGCCTTCAACATTGAGACAGCTTCGCAGACTGCGAGATAAGTTTTTCCCGTTCCTGCCGGGCCTGTTGCAAATAAAATAAAATTTTCCCTAATTGCTTTAATGTAGGCACGCTGTCCCGGAGTTTTTGCGCGGATAGGTTTTCCCCGTGCCGTAGTGCAGATTATTTCTGAATATAGTTCGTTGAGTTTTAATTCGCGCCCTTCTGCTAAAGCGTCCATAGCGGCTCTAACGTCGGCGGCGTGAATTTCGTGGCCTTTTTCCGCGACTGACGCAAGTTCGCGGATTAAATGACCGGCTATTCTGACCGGTTCAGGATCAGGGCCGCTGATTTTTACGACCCCGTCCTTAATTGAAAGCGATACAGGGTAACGGGCTTCAATAGCTTGAAAATTTTCGTCGTTCTGCCCGGATAATCTAGCAAGAACAAACCCGTCCCCAGATAAAGGAATTTCCATAATTAATTAAAAAATTTTAATTAAAAATTATTTTATGCCGGATAGGCTTCCGGTGCTGCCTGCTCCTGAAGTCCCACATCGCGTTTATTTGCCTTTGCATATTTTTTCGGCAGGAAATCTTTTGCAACCTGCGGGAACATAATCCAAGTCAAAGCGTCTTCGGGCTGTAATGACCAAGGCTTGCAATCCTCGCGCGCCTGCTCCATTTCGGGCGGTATCTTTTCGCCGGGTCTGCACGTGATAGGCTCTTCGTCGCCGATCGCTAATTTCTGAACTTCGGGATCTACCGGCGCAGGGGGCTGACCGTAATAGCCCAAGAAATATTGACGTATTTCCTTCGGAAAACTCTTCCAGCGTCCGCGCAATACGTTCACTGTCGCCTGAGTTCCTACCATCTGGCTTGACGGCGTAACGAGCGGAGGATAGCCCATAGCTTTGCGCACTACCGGGACTTCGTTCAAAACGTCCTCAAGTTTATCGATAGCGTTCATTTCTTTTAACTGCTTGACCATGTTTGAATACATGCCGCCCGGAATTTGATAACGAAGAATATTAATATCGACTCCGGCGATCTCCGGCAGTAAATCTTTATATTTTTCGCGCAGCTTCTTAAAATGATTGCAGATTGGGAGAAGGTCATCAATTTTAATTCCAGTGTCATATTCCGACCCTGCTAACGCGGCGACAAGCGACTCTGTAGGCGGCTGGCTTGTCCCAAGAGCGAACGGCGAAATAGCCGTGTCGATGATTTCCGCGCCTGCTTCAATTCCTGATAGATATGCCATGCTCGCAAGCCCCGTCGTGTAATGGCTGTGAAGTTCTACGGGAACGTCAACCTTTTCTTTGATAGCTTTGACGAGTTTTGCGCAGTCCATCGGCCCGATTAATCCTGCCATGTCTTTAATGGCTATAGAGTCCGCTCCCATTTCCTGCATCTGCTTGGCCATGTTCGCAAAAGTATCAAGCGTATGAACGGGTGAAAGAGTGTAGCTCATGCAAAGCTGTAAATGCGCTCCTTCTTTTTTAACCTGATCGGCGGCGATTTCAACGTTCCTTAAATCGTTGAGAGCGTCAAAACATCTAACTATATCTATTCCATTTCCAACGGCCTTCTTAACAAACTCGCGGACTACATCATCAGCATAATGACGATAGCCCACAAGATTTTGACCGCGCAGAAGCATCTGTAATTTTGCTTTTTTAACACGGGCGCGAATGAGCCTCAGTCTTTCCCAAGGGTCTTCGTCAAGGAAGCGCATAGCCGAGTCAAAAGTTGCTCCTCCCCACATTTCTAACGCCCAGTAGCCTGCGTTGTCCATGTACTCAAGTACCGGCAGCATGTCATCAGTTCTCATTCTAGTTGCGATTAATGACTGATGGGCATCGCGCAGGGCGGTTTCTGTAATTCGTACCTTTGGCATAAAATTTTTTTCCTCCTGTTAAATTTTTTTAATTCGTTAATTTGTCTTAATTATACACAATTATTAATTATTGATTTAACTGTGCGGCAGAACTCCAAGAGCGTAGCTGATTTTTCTTTCACGTCCGTCCGAAGGCGAATTATAAATTTTCCCGTTGATTATCATTTCCGTAGAGCCTCCGCCGTCGAGATTAAGAGCATACATGACACCGTGAGCCCGTAAAATATCCGTGAGCTCGTTTATAGTTGCTCCAGACGCGTGCATACCGTTTCGGCCATCCACGACAAGAAAGACCCAGTCGCCCGATGCAGAGAGCCCGACAGCGGAACGGGGGTGCCTGACTGACGTTAAAGTGTTATTAAAATCTTCTGGGATTGTTGAGGCAAAGCCGTCATCTAAAAGCAGCGGCCCTGCCTGAATTATATTCTCCATGTCGTACCATTGAGCAAGCTCTTCTGACGAGTAAATGACTTTGAAAACCGCTTCGTCTTCTTTATTCCAACCTAGACAGCCGCGACCGTTATGACCTTCGTTTATCATGCTGCCGTTAATTTTTAATGCTCCTATAGGATAGCCTTGTCCGGGCGTTGTCGTTGCAAAAAATCCCGCGTTGATTGAGGCTCTCGCTCCGTACTGCCTTGAAAGTTCCGAGAGTTTCAATAAATCTTTCGTGCTTTTTTTCGAGATTAAAGGCAAAATTTTCCAGTAAGACGGATCAATCATCAACATGATCCAGAATTTAGGCACAATGTTCGTGTCTCTGTTACTCATTGACGGCAAAATTCTAAATTGCAGGCCGCGAGCCTTAGCGGTAGAAATTAATTTCCTGATGTCGTTATAATCTTCAATTTTTTGCGTCCTCACGCCGTAAACGCCTTCAGTGCTGAAAACTTTTGCATCAATTCCTGAAGAGTGCAGAGAATTTTTGAATGTGTCAGCGGCTGTGCGTGTTTTTATTCCGTCCATATAAAATCTCCATGCCGGAACGCCCGTAAAAACCCCCTCGCGGTGAACAAAAATTTTTAATCCCTCAACAGGATTTCTTACCATGTCGAAAGTTAGATTTCCGCTTGCGTTTTTTACACGGTCAAGAATAGCCTGAGCTTCTTTCGCGCTTAAATTATTCTGCCCGTTAAAAATTTTTGATTTCGTAAAAATTATCGGGTTCATGTTCGTAGCGACGACAAGACAGCCCCTCTCGAACGAAGTTAATTTTTTTTCGTCGCTGAAGCCTGTCGGATAATCTGAAAAGATCCCGGCCTCGAATGAAAGCCCCAGACTCTGAATACACCAGCGCAGGGCCTCGCGTCTCGTTATATTCGCTTTCACGTTATCAACCTTGTCCGTAATAATTCCCGTCCTGAGCATAAAAGCAACGGGGCTTGAATTATCGTATTCATATGTTCCGCTCCAGTCGATACCGCGAGCCTTGAGAAGCCCTCCGATAAATTCCGCACGGGTTACTGAATAAGCCGCGCTGCTGCTTAAAAATAAAAATATAAATATAAAAATAAAAAAACGTCTGAAAATTTTTACTTTCTTCAAATTTTTTCAACCCTATCTACAATTTTTCAAAAGCTGATATAATTTCATTCATGCCCCTGCGGGTTCACGTGATAGTGAATACGTTCTGAGCCAACACTCGATTCCAACTTGGCAATTTGCCGCAGACTTTATGTCTTTACAGGGACGGGTCAGAACTTTCAATACACGGTTCCTGCGGAGGCGTTTTTTATTTCAGGTAGGAATTAGGAAGCAGGAAGTAGGAAGTAAAAAAATGAAAACCTCCTAACTCCTACCTCCTAGTTCCTAACTAAATTATAAGCCCGAGTTCATAACACGCTTGCAAAATTCCGTCCTTGTCAATGTCATCGCAAATAAAATCCGCAGCTTCTTTTACTTCTTCAGACGCTCCGGCAACCGCGACGCCTAATTTAGCATTTTTTAACATCTCTATATCGTTCGGGCCGTCCCCAAAAGTTATTACATCGTCAATATCTGCATTTTTATATTTCATGAAAAGTTCAATGCCGCGCCATTTTGAAGTCTCTGAATTTCTTGCTTCGGTAAATGCGTTCATTAGTTCGAGTCTCACGCCTTCAGGTGGAGCGTAAAAGATTCCGTGTTCAGGCGTTAAATTTTTCGGCGGCACTAAGATATAGCACATTATTGCGCGTTTTAATTCTTTCATTGATTTTATGCAGTCATAGCCGGCCTGCTGATTAAAATATTTTCTGAACATGCCGGAATTTTCGTCAGTATAAATAAATTCATCGTCAGCGGCGGCCGTTAAGTTGGGAAACTTTTTTGCTGTCTCTAAAAATTTTTCTAAATGCCCATCAGGAAAAAACGCATCAAAAATTTCTCGGCCTTCGGAAAAAATCTGTGCGCCCCCTGAGCAAACGAGATTATTAATTTCAAATTCCTTTGCTGTCAGAAAAGTTAAAAAGCCTGCGCGGCCTGTAGCTATTGCCGGTATATGTCCGTTAGCTTTTAATAATTTTATTGCCTGCCTTGTCTGTTCAGGAATATGAGGGGAATTTACGTGGCTCACTAAAGTGTTGTCAATGTCAAAAAAAATATACTTCATGAAAAAATTTTTTATCCTTTCAATCTCAGCGGCAGCCCTGCAAAAATTCTGTCAACTATGTCGGCTTCATTCGCAAGAAATTTATAGACGCGGCCCGTTTCGTCGCGCCAGAGCCTTTCAAATTTATCAACAGGAACAACGCCGCCGGAAATTTCATCGCCGATAATAACGGAACTTTTTAATATTTCAATTCTTGACGCAAAAAATTCGAGAGCGTTAATATTTTTTCGCAGCAAATTTTTTACTCCGCAATGAAGATTTAATATCAAGCCCGGACTAGAAATATTTTCAGGCTCTGTTTTTTCTAAGTCGTAAATAAAATTAAATTTCTTATATAATTTTTCAGCGTAGGCTCGTTTGCCCATGTAACGCCCGCCTAAAATTAAATGCAGTTTTCAATCACCGTTCCCGTTAAAAATAAAATCTCTGAAATTTCCAGAAAAGCTCCGAGTAAATCGCCGGTAATGCCTCCGAAAATTTTTAAGCAGATTTTTATCCAGATTATAAGACTAAAAATAAAAATTACGGGAATTATTATAGAATTATTTACGAATGAAAGAATAAAAAACAAGAAAAGAAAAAAAATGTTGCCGCTTTTTTTTCGCGCTGCTCCCGTGATGAAAGCGAGGCCGCCGGATTTTGCGAATTTAATATTATTTAATATTACGGCCATTCCCAAGCGCGAATAGACAGGAATGAAAAAATTTATTTTAATTCCGTGCGAAAAAATTTCGGCGAACAAAAAAGTTTTTGCCATTAAAGCTAATGTACAGCCCATAACCGCGAAAGAGCCTGCGTGAGTGTCGGATAAAATTTTTAGGCGCGTCTCTCTGTCCCTTCGTGAAAAAATTGCGTCGCAGGTGTCCATCAAGCCGTCCATGTGAAGTCCGCCGGTTAATCCCAAAGTTAAGAAGGTCATCAAAAAACCGCGCAGTGTTACAGAAATTTTTACAGCAAGGCCAAGAGCATAAAAACAACTCAGCCAGCACGGCGCGAAAAAAAATCCAGTTACGGGGATCATGATGCAGAAGTAACGAAGATTTTTCTCGTTCCATTCGGGCAGAAATTTTTGAGGAGCAGGAAAGATTGAAAGAAACGTTAGAGCGATTAGAAATGAATTGATAATTTTATACAGCAATTTTTGAATATAAATCTGTATCAGCTTCAACAAGTGCGACAATTTCACCGGCATTTAATTTTATTGTCGATAAATCGCACGGCTGTGGGATTACTTCTCCTTTATCTTCAGAGTTAAGCAGCATTAAATTTAATACATCATTAGCATTGTCGAGAGCTTCACGCAAAGTTTCTCCGTCCGTGAAGCAGTTACGTAAATCAGGAAAATTTACATAATAGACTCTATCGTTAAAGTCATAGCTTATTATTGCCGGAAACTCGTATTTCATTTTATACCTGCCTCCCTAAATATATTTCTTAATGTACCGTTGGGAATTTCCCTGCCGACATGTCTCCATACAGGAAAATCATGCCCTGTTATCTATGAGTGCCAAACTTCATGATTAGCTCCCTCACGAATTATATAACAGCCATATTTTTTTAAGATTTTTATTAATTCAGAACGCTTCATAATATATAAAAAGTGAGGAGCTTTTTTACCTCCTACCTCCTCACTCCTAACTCCTACCTCAAAGCAGCGTTTTTGCAACTTTTTCAAGCTCGTCGCGGATTTTAATATGCTGAGGGCAGGCCGCCTCACATGCACCGCATTTAATGCACTCGTTTGCGCGTTTATGTCCCTGTCCTGCAACGTTCCACTCTTCGTTGTGCTTTGCCAGTCCAAGATTTCCATAGAGCGTATACATATTCATTGACGCAAACGAAGCCGAGATGCCTATATCCATCGGGCAGACCTTTGCGCAGTAATTGCAAGTCGTACACGGAATAATCGGAAGTTTTGCAAGCTCGATGCCGGCATGTTCAATAACTTTTTTCTGTTCGGGCGTTAAGTGCTTAAAGTCTTTCATGTAAGAAAGATTGTCGCGCATTTGTTCAAGATTTGACATTCCCGACAAAACTGTGATAACGCCGTCTAAATCCGCCGCAAATCTGACGGCCCACGAAGCGCACGAAGAATTAGGCTCCGCGTCCTTGAGAATTTTCTCAACGCTTGCAGGAGGCGTGGCCAAGTTTCCGCCCTTAACGGGTTCCATGATGATTACGGGCTTGTTATGCTTTCTCGCGACCTCGTAACATTCTCTTGATTTAATCGCAGGGTTTTCCCAGTCGGCGTAATTAATTTGAAGCTGTACGAACTCCGCCTCAGGGTGTTTCGTCAAAATTTCCTCGAGTTGTTCGGGCGTTGAATGGAACGAAAAGCCGAGATGTTTAATTTTTCCCTTCTTCTTTTCGTTCAAAAAATAATTCCATAAATCAAAATCCTCAAAAAATTTTGTCCTCGAGTCGCCGAGATTATGAAGCAGATAAAAATCAAAATAGCCTGCGCCGGATTGTTTTAGTGAAGTTTCATACTGTGCGATTGCGTCTTCTTTTGTTTTGCAGTTAATCCACGCGGCATTTTTTGTAGCAAGCTGAAATTTCTCTCTCGGATAACGTTCAACAAGTGCTTGGCGTATAGCGTCCTCGCTTCCTAGATATGCCCAAGCCGTATCAAAATACGTAAACCCGGCCGCTAAAAATTCATCGACCATTTTTTTTGTCTGCTCGATGTCGATCGTATTCTCATCAATTTTCGGCAGACGCATAAGCCCGAAGCCGAGCTTCTTTATTTCTTCTCCTAAGTATGACATAAATTTTACCCCCATAAAAATTTTTAATAGAAATATTAGCACGTTCAACGGAACTTTAAGCAAGTAACGTGTAAGAAATTACTTCGGCAAAAAAAATTTTATGCTAAAATAATTTTTATCCCAATTCAAAAAATTTCATGAGAGAAAAATTTTTACAACTACTTTTACGCCTACAAAAAGTTTTAATTTTTTTAATGCTCGCAAAATTTTACAGAGCTGATTAAAAAAATATGATCACGATTTTTTTCAAAGCCTCAGGATAAATTGCGGTTTGTGTTTTGTTTTGCTAGAATTGAAAAAAATATTTTCATCTGCCGTAGTGATAAGCAAAAAAAATTAGGAGTGAAAAATGAAAATGATATTTGAACAGTTTTCAAAAATCGGAATTATTCCTGTTGTTGTACTTGACGATGCAAAAGACGCTGCGCCGCTTGCGAAAGTCCTTTGCGAGAATGGCCTTCCCTGTGCTGAAGTAACTTTCAGAACGGCGGCGGCAGAAGAAGCGATTAAAACAATGTCGCGCGAATTTCCTGACATGCTTGTCGGAGCAGGCACAGTCCTCACGATTGAGCAGGCTGACAAGGCTATCAACGCCGGAGCTAAATTCATCGTTGCGCCGGGACTTAATCCCAAGATCGTTCAGTATTGCCTCGACAAGAGCGTACCCGTAACGCCCGGCACTCAGACACCCAGCGAAATGGAACAGGCTCTCGAACTCGGTCTCAAGGTCGTTAAGTTCTTCCCGGCTGAACCGTCAGGCGGTCTCAACATGATTAAAGCAGTCGCGGCGGCCTACGTTGACTTAAAATTCATGCCCACAGGCGGAATTAACGCAAAGAACGTGAGAGATTATCTCGCTTACAATAAAATCATTGCGTGCGGCGGAAGCTGGATGGTCAAGAAAGATTTAATCGCGGCCGGCGAATGGGACAAGATCGGCGCAATGGTCAGAGAAGCTGCCGACATCGTAAAAGAAATCAGAGGGAACGCCAAATAAATGCCGGGCATAGTTGAAAATGTTATTGCAGCACTCGAAGCGAAGAACGGCGAAAATATAATTTCTCTAGACCTAAAAAATAAAGGCGGTCTTGCTGATACGTTCGTTATCGTTACGGGAAATTCTGAAACTCACATGAAAACTTTGGCCGAAGCGGCTGAAGAAGCTCTCGAACGTGAAGGGCGCAGGTGCAAAATCGAAGGTGAACACAGCGTAAACTGGCGTTTGATTGACGCGGGCGACGTTGTTGTTCATGTTTTCAGCCATAAGGGCAGAGAATTTTACAGGCTCGAAAGACTTTGGGAGGATTAGGAATTAGGAGTTAGGAATTTTTTTCCTGCTCCTAATTTTTTACTCGCTGTATAAAATTTTTCCGATCGCGGAATTTTTATCAAGAATGATAACTTTTTCGCCGTTGCCTTTCATTGATTTTTTCAGGGCATCGAGCGAACGCAAGAAATTATAAAATTCTGCCTTCTCCGGCGTGTCATACGCGCTCTGTAAAATTTTCATGTACTGGGCTTCGCCTTCTGCGATTAACACGGCGGCTTTTTGCTCGGCTTCGGCTGATTTAATCGCGGCTTCTCTGTCCGTCCTGTTGCGGATTTTTTGAGCCTCTGAATTTCCTTCGGCCGTGTATGACGCGGCGATGTTCTGACGCTCTGAAATCATGCGTTCATAGACTGCGGCTTTGTTGTCGTCCGGGAGGTCAAGAGCTTTCATCTCCGTCTGGACTATCATAATTCCGTACATGCCTATGTCGGAGTTTGAGTCTTCTGCGATTTTCGTTGAGAGCTTTCCTCCGCGTGCCTCGATAACTTCATCTTGGGTCATTGAAGAAATTACGTTCTTAATCGCATTGTAAACGGCGGCTTCGATTCTTTCACGCGCACGGCTTTCAATAGCGTTCAAAGTCTGAATATATTTCACGGGGTCAATCACGCGCCATGTTACATAATTGTCAGCTATCATTGATTTTTTGTCCTTAGTGATAACACCTGAGCGCGGTATGTCGTATAAATGCAGCTTCTTTGAAATATAGCGCACTGTGTTGACGGTCGGCAGCTTGTATTTTATTCCGGGAGTGTCGCTGACCGAGACAATCTTGCCGAACTCAAAGAGAGCGGCGTATTCATTTGGGCCGACAACATAAAAAGAGAACGGAAGCGTCAGCACGAACACAACGCCTATTAACATTAACGCGCCTCTGATTACAAAATTTTTCATGTCTATCACCCTTTCTTATTTTTTATGGAGCCATGTTGACAAAAATTCAACCCATTTAACTGCGCCCGCGCCGTTCAAGTGAACTCCGTCAACGGTATAGCGTTCGGGCAGCTCGCCGCCTTCAGCAAACAATGAATAAGTATCTATCAACGTGAATTTAATTTCGTTCGATAATTTCACAAGTCCGGCGTTAATTTCCCTGATAGTTTCATGAGGCCGCCGACTGTCGCCGAATTTATGATTGACCGGGAAAAGCGTTTGAACATATAAAGCCGTCTGCGGTGATTTTTCGCGGAAGGTGTCAATAATTTTTTTGATGTTGCTGACAATTTTATCAGCTTTAATGTCAAAAACTATGTCGTTCGTCCCGATTAAAATAAACAATTTCGAGGGCTTCAAGCTGATAACTTCATCAAGACGTTTCAAAACTCCTGACGTTGTATCGCCTGCAATGCCGCGATTTTTAATTGTTAAGTCCGGCACAAGCTCATCAAATTTCATGTAATCCGTAAGGCTGTCGCCTAAAAAAACAATTTTATTTTCGTCTCTGGGCATACTCTCAAAAATGCTGAATTTGACTTTATAATAAGCTGATTTAAGATTGTCGCTCTCTGAAGCAGCAAAAGCAGCAGAACTTAAAATTAAAACGAGCGCGGATAATAAAAAAATTTTCTTCATGAATTTCCCCCCTTAAAATTTACCTGCCTGTCGGTCAGACGGGTCGAGCAAAAGTAATTTTTCCGAAGTTCCATCCGTGATGATGACTTTAGCGTCGGGCAAAACTTCTTCGAGAGCCTCGTAGAATAATCTCTGCTTCGTGATTAACGGGTAGGCTTTGTACTCCTCGTACATGTTGTTAAATCGCGCTGTCTGTCCGTTGGCTTCGGCAATGCGAGCTGATTTTACGGCTTCAGCCCTTTGAATAATCTGGTCGGCTTTTGCTTCAGCTAACGGGAGCTGCTCGGACTGATATTTTTTCGCGCTGTTTATCATTGTCTCGCGAGCCTGCCGGGCTGTCTCAACTTCTTTGAAAGCCTGAATAATTTTTTCCGTAGGCGGTTCAGCGTCCTGCACGGTTAAATTAACGCATTGAAGGCCGATATTGCTTGCCGCTAACATTGCCGTTAATTTTTCCCGCACTGAAACTTGAATTTCATTTTTTCCCGTCGTTATTACTTCATCGACAGGATAATCCGCGACTGTTCCGCGAATACAAGAGAGCAGCATATTTCGCAAAATATTTTCGGGGCTGTCGGAGTTATAAAGATAAGCGACAGGGTCAGAGACTTTATACTCAAGATAAAAATCAATGTTCACAAAATTAAAATCCGACGTAATCATGACGCTCTCTTCAGACTGCGTGACGTTGCGTCCTGTCCTGTCAACCTTGTAGCCGATGCCTGTTCCGTGCGTGGTCATGTCGACGATATTAACCTGCTGAATGAACGGAATTTTGAAATATAATCCTGCCGTGTCAGTCCTGACTATATTTCCGAACATGGTTATAACCGCCTGCTCCTGTTCGCCGACCGTGTAAAATCCGTCAAGGAACATGAAAACTCCGAGCGCAATTAAAATCACAATCGGAAGAAAAAATTTTTGACTCCTCATAAAAAATTCCCTCCTGTTAAAATTGATTTTTTATTTTAATTATTAATTATAATGGAGCGAAAAAATTTCATGAACGGCATAATGATACAAGGAACATCGAGCGACTCCGGGAAAAGTTTTATAGTTACAGGGCTGTGCAGATTACTTTCTAAAAAAAATTTCCGCGTGTGCCCTTTCAAGTCGCAGAACATGTCAAATAATTTTTTTATCACTCATGACAGCCTCGAAATGAGTACTGCGCAGGCTGTGCAGGCAAGAGCAGCAGGGCTTAGGCCGGAGGTCTTCATGAATCCGATTTTATTGAAGCCTCAACACGAAAAATCTTCGGAAATAATTTTGAACGGCAAAAAATTTGAGAAGTCCGCCGAAAAAAATTTTTATTACGGAAATTTCACGGAGCATGAGGGAATTAACGCCGTCCGCGAAGCCCTCGAAAAAATTAAAAAAAATTTTGACGCAATAATTATCGAAGGCGCAGGCAGTCCGGCGGAAATCAATCTGAACGAACACGAAATCGTCAACATGAGAATAGCGCGTGAAGCTGACGTACCTGTGATTTTAGCGGCTGATGTCGATAGAGGGGGCGCGCTTGCTTCCGTCGCAGGGACGCTGGAGCTTTTAGGCCGGGACCGCGAGCGCGTGAAGGGAATAATTTTCAACAAATTTCGCGGCGATATTAATTT
>CAJOGI010000006.1:21094-44102 GCA_905234075.1 uncultured Synergistales bacterium
TCCCGTTCGCAAAAAATATTCTGCTCGAGGCGGAGGACTCTTTGAGCGAAGATTTTAATAAAAACCTCGAAAAAAATTCACGGGAAAAATTTTTGACGGACGAAGAAGCCTTTGACGCTATAGCTGACCTGCTTGAAAAAAATCTCGATGTAAATTTTTTACGAGGCTTAATGTTTCAGTGAAAAAAATATTTTCTTCCGGCAGTCTTGTTGCGGTGCGGATATATTTTCCGTCAAGTCCGGGAAAGTTTCTTGTGTGCCTTACGACAATTCCTGACTTCAATAAAAATTTTATGACTTCAATATCATTTTCAACTCTTATCAGGAAAAAATTAACTGACGTGTTCATTACTTCAAAGCCGGATTTTTTTAGGGCGTTTATAAATTCCGGCGTATGTTTTTTATAAAATTCCCGTGAAGCTGAATAAAATTCTTTATCGTTAAGAAATTTATACGCTAATTCTTGGGCGATGGCGTTGACGCTCCATGTGGGCTGAAATTTTTTGAGAGCGTCAATAATTTTTTCGTCCGCGATGACATAGCCTATTCTTGCTCCGCTCAAGTGAAAAAATTTCGTAAGCGAACGCAGCAAAATTACATTTTCAAAACCGCAGAGCCTTTCGGGCTTTTTGTCAGTCAACAAAAAATCTATATACGCCTCGTCAATTATAAATAAGGTATCAGGAAATTTTTTTATGATTTCGGAAAGTTTTACGTAAATTCCCGTAGGATTGTTAGGGTTTGCGATTATAAAATTTTTGTAATTCCCGGCCTGACTAATATCGAAGATGTTTTCAGCGTCGTGAAAAGCCCTCAAGTATTCTGTGTAACACGGCTGAAAAATTCCCGTGCGTTTTTCTTTCAATAAACTTGCGAGCAAAAAAACAGCCTCGTTAATTCCGTTCGTGAATAAAATTTTTTTTGAGGAAATGTCTTCGCGTTCAGAGATAACTTTCAAAAGTTTTTTACATTCCGGGTCGGGATAGCGCGATGTTAAATTTTTTATGTCTATATCAAAATCAGGGCACGGAAAAATATTTGTGTTCGTGCTGAAGTCAATAATTTTTTCAGGAATTTTTATCCCAAAGTAATTATAAAGATTTTCCGGATTTGCTCCGTGAAGCGTTATGAGCATAATAATATCAGGTAGGAATTAGGAGGTAGGAGTTAGGAGTTTTTTCTATTTTCTAGCTTTTAATTCCTAACTCCTAAAAAATTATTCATTAAAAACTGTCTGCTCGGTTATTTCTGTCTGCAACGCTTTCAAACCGCGCTCAACAAGTTTTCTTCTTAGTGCCTTTTCCTCTTCGGGAGTTCTCGAAGGGTCTCCGAACGGGTGAGGGATCGCGATAGTCGGGACGATTCTATTTGCTCCGACTGTCTGCGAGATCGGAACTATCGTACACATATGGACGACCGGCAATTTGCGCTCAATTTCTTTGACCATCGTTGCACCGCAACGAGTACAGGTTCCTCAGGTTGACGTTAAAATTACAGCGGTTACTCCGTCCCTTACAAGACGATTGACAATTTCAGCACCGAATTTCTTTGCGTTTGCTACTGAAGTTCCGTTGCCGACTGTCGCGTAGAATTTGTTATGAAGTTTTCCGATAACGCCCTCGCGCTCTAAGTCTCTTAAAACGTCAACGGGGAGAACTCTATCAGCGTCCTGGTCGGCGTATGTTGCGTCATAACCGCCGTGAGCCGTGCAATGGGTCTCGCTCGTTAAGTTCATAACGCCTGTGAGGTCATACTCGCCGAACTTGCTTGCGCTTGAGGCTTCAATGTGGTCAGGGTTGCCCTTCGGACAAATTCCGCCGCTCGTAACAAGAGCTATAGTTGCGTGTGCCATGTCCTTTACTGCGGGCTGAGGCGGTACTCTGTCGAAGACGGGCATTTTATATTCAGTCTCAAAAGGTTCGCCCTTTAACTTAGCGACGAACATATCAACGCACCTTTCAGCGGCGAGCTTGTCATAGAAAATATTTTTGCGTACTCCGCGCTCAATGTAGCCCTCTTCGGACGGTTTTCCTATTGCCTCGCCCTTCAATAACTTGAGAGCCAATTTTGCCATAGCAGGAACGGCCTTCCTCATTCCTACGGCGTTGTCGGGGGTCTCGATAATCCAAGCCGATTTTTTATACATCTCGACGCCGGGATTTTCTGGATACATGCCGCTGATTACGGGAATATTAAATTCCTTTGCAACGGCAGCGCACATAGCACCGCAGGCTGTTCCATAACGTCCTGCATTAAATGCCGGGCCCGCGATGAAAGCGTCAGGCTGATATTTTTTCATCATGTCGAGAATTTTCGCCGTCGCCTCGTCCATGTTTGAAGCAAAGTAGCTGTCTCCGCATATTACGGTCGCAACGATCTCGGCCTCGCCTTTGAACGCACCCTTGAGAGCCATGCCTGGCCCTACAACGCCTTCTCTTATTTCGGGCTGATAGTCGGCTTTCTCTTCTCCGCCTATGCCGGCATAGAATTGGTTAATATAATGAATTACTTTGAATGACATTTTTATTCACCTCCTAAAGCGTATAAGCTCCAAGTTTCGTGTAGCCGAGTTCGCTGGTCGAGCCGGTTATGGCTTGAAGCTCAACGGTGATTGAGCCGTCGTCGGCGAGTGAGCCGTTCCAGCCTCCTGCGATTACGTCAGCTTCTTGGGCATAGCCGATAACTTTTTTCATCGCCGGGAGTTTTATAACTTCATTAGCATTTCCGGCAGTTACGCAGGCATCGCCTTCAGGGCATGAGTCGGCTAATGACTGGCTCGCTCCGTCTTGGCCTGCGTACTCGTCAGTTAATAATGCCGTCTTAATGCCGAGCCTTTCAGCCTTCCAGCAGTTCATGATTAAATCAGCGTCAGGGTTGCCGAAGCCCTCTTCAGTGATTACAAGTCCGTCAAGGCCGAGCATGGCGGCTAATTTCGTGGCGTAAGTCGAGCTTCTGCGCTTGTCGGCAAGCGTAACATTCTCGTTCGTAACGATACAGCCGATGAAGTTAAAGTCTTTGCCGTGCCTCTTTAACATGTCAGCAATTACGGGGTTATTCTGGTGAGAGTAAGTGCTGTTCTTGTCGCACGCGCTGACGCAGTTGCCTGATACTATTGCGCCGTCCATGACTTCGAGGGGCGATAAGAAAGTCGGAAGAATTTTTTTAACGTCAACGCCATATAGATACGTGTCGTGTAAAAGTCCCTGCGTCTGAAGCATGTAGAGATAGCCGACTTTAGGAAGTCCGGGCAGATTATTCATGCCCTCGCGGATATTCGCCTGCTCGTAAACTTCAACCGAGTCGGCTTTAACATCAGCGCATGACTTTGCAAGATATGCGGCGGCTTTAAGCCCGGCCATTCTGCAAGCCTTTTCATAATCGTGTTTGTCCATGTTCGGGTCGGACGGCTCAAGAACTAAAACGACGTTGCAGGTTTTTGAGTAGGGCGTGTAGTCAGCACCGGGCCCGCTCATGTCGATAATCCCCTCTTGGAAGCGTACTAACTTCCCTGCGGTCAAGACTGCCGCGCCGCTTAATACGAGAGTTTTGCCTTCTCCGACCGTCTCAACATCGCTCAATAAGCCTGGAAAAATTTGCCCCTTGCCCTCGATTTTCCAACGGGGCTCGATAACATCTTTGACGGGCATAATTCTTACGCTCTCACCGGGCATCGCTAGATCAACGTCAAGATTTTTCCCGAGCAGCGGATCTTCAGCGATTAGTGAAAGCAGTTCGGCCTTGTTGACGCTCAAAACTCCGTCAGCAAAACCGGTCTTCTCTGCAAACTTTAGGCTCTTAACGTTCAGCCTGTGAAGTTCAAGTTTCAAAATAAATCCCTCCTTTTAATTTTTAGTGAGGAGTCAGGGGTTATGAGTTAAGAGTGAAAATTGAATGAGGCTTTCTTTCATTAATTCAGAGTCGATATAGGCGTAATCTTTCAAAGTTGCTTCGTCAATTTCTTCGGGCATTATTAATTTACAGGATTGATATACGCGCACAGCGTCCTCGATTAATGAAAGCGATTCTAAATCCGCAGGCCCGGACTTTTCATCAATGATTACGCTCCTAAAAGGCTGATGATTGGGCCTGAGATTACCGCAAAGCGGGTGGGTTAAAATTTTGCTGCCTAAGTGAACAAGACTGCGTACACGAATCAAAACACTAAGCGAAGAGCCGTCAATAAATTCTCCGTTCCTGACTGTGTTATATAAATTCATGTTGTTTGTAATAAGTTTTAACATTTTTAACCCCTCCGCGACATTTTTCTGCGTCTGTTGCCATTAACACAATGGGCTTCAGAGTCCTGTCCGGGTACGGTCTTTTTGCCTGAGAGTTTCGCGCTTGCTTCTTGCCCCTTCGGCGACTTAATTTAATAAAAAAGTTCTCTCCCGTATCCTTCAATCAGGGCTATTTTTATTCCAAGCTAATTATACTATACGCCGCTATTCTTAATTCAAAAATTTTTCGCGGTCATACGCAATGCCCTCGTTATACTCTTTCAAGAGCTTTGCGACTTTGTTACTTAAAAATAAAATCGCGATTAAATTCGGGATAACCATAATTCCGTTGAAGAAGTCGGAAAGTTCCCAGACTAAATCAATTTTCAAAACGCTTCCCGTAAAAATAAAAGCCATAACTAAAAGCTGATAGGGCAGCAGGGCCTTTGCTCCGAATAAATAACGGATATTAGACTCGCCGAAATAATACCAGCCTATTACGGTTGAGAAGGCAAAGAACAGCAGGCACACCGCGATAAAAGGATAGCCCCATGAGCCCAAGAAATGTTCAGCGAATGCTGCTTGAACGAGTGAAATTCCGCGCAGATTAGCTCCGCCCTCGACAAAATTATTATCGAGAACTCCCGATGACATTACAGTAAAGACTGTTATATTTAATACTACGAAGGTGTCAATGAAAACTGCGATAATTCCTAAAACTCCCTGCTCGACCGGGTGAGCTACGTTAGCGACTGCGTGAGCGTGAGGGGTCGATCCCATTCCGGCCTCATTCGAGAAAAGTCCGCGTGCAATTCCATAACGTGCTGCCTGAGCAACAGCTACACCGGCCATTCCTCCCCATACAGCCTTTGGAGCAAATGCACAGGCGAAAATTTCACCGAACACTAACGGAAGGTGCGAGATGTTTATGACGATTAAAACGAGCCCGACAACGACATAGAGAATCGCCATAATAGGAACTAATTTTTCAGTTACTGAAGCTATGCGTTTTACTCCTCCTATGAAAATTAATCCTGCCACTACAGCAAGCACAGCTCCGATAATTTTAACGTCCCAGCCGAACGCACCGTTAAAGGCATCGCTGATTGAGTTAGCCTGTACCATGTTGCCCATGAAGCCGAGTGCTAATATTATTGAGACGGCGAAGAAGCCCGCTAAAAATTTCGAGAAAGCATTGTTGCCCAAGCCTCTCGAAATATAATAAGCAGGGCCGCCGACAACGTGGCCTGTCTCATCACGCTCCTTGTATAATTGTGCGAGGCAGGCTTCCGCAAAATTTGTAGCCATTCCGAAAAATGCCGCTACCCACATCCAGAAAATTGCTCCGGGCCCTCCTGAGACTAACGCAGTCATAGCTCCGGCCAAGTTGCCCGTCCCTACCTGAGCCGCGATTGCCGTTGCAAGTGCCTGAAATGAGCTCATGCCGTGCGCTCCGGCTGCTTCGCCGAATAATGAGAAGTTGCCGAAAAGTTTTTTACAGGCCGTTCCAAATTTTGAAATCTGTACAAAACCCAGTCTCAATGTGAAAAACAAACCTGTACCGCAAAGCAGAGGGATCAAAAAACTTGTTCCCCATAAGAAGCCGTTAGCTTCACTCACGAGTTTTAATAGCTCGTCCATAATTAAAACCTCCTGTTAAAAATTTAATTTTTGAAAAATTTTGACAATAAAAAACGCCCAAGAGATACTAAGCTCTTGAGCGTGTAACTCACGATTTATGCACGAAGAACGAAATCCCGACCGGGACTTAATGATTTTTCATATTCAGTTAAAATTTTGCAATGAAGTCAACTTATATCCTCTCGCGATGATTTTATTGTCCGTTAAATTATATCACTCTAGCCTACAGGCGATTCCCAAGTCATGAAGTTAATGACGGTCTCGCCGTTTTTGTCAGTTCTGAACTCGAAGAAAATTTCTTCGCCCAGAGCATTACGGCATGTCCAGCCCTCAAAATTTTCGTCAGGGTCTTCGATTTCATTGCCCAAGACTCTTAAAAGCTTTTCTTGTGAATCGCCGAGACAAATATCTCCGAAGGGCATCAAGCCGCTTTTTACTTCAACGCGCTGGAGCCTGTCGTCAAGAAATTCAACTTGGAAGCCCTTATAAATTAATACTGACGTGCCCGGACCGTCTGCAAAGTCTTTTGGCCTCCCGTGAATGGCGAGTGCTTTATCCTGCGTAATTCCGAAAGCCATTTGAATTTCAGCGGACATTTTACAGCCGGCCGTGTCAAGTTTTTCACTCCCTTCATACTCAGGCTTAACGAACTGATCGGAAATAAAAGCAGTGCCTTTTTTCGTGGGGTGATCAATCTCAAGCCATTTTTGACCGTCAACAAAAATTTCGCCCATAACGACAAAAACATCGCCTTTATTTACTTTGCCGATAATGTTGCCTTTCTTGCCGGGATCTGCGCGAAGCCTTACGCCGTCGCCCTTAGACATTCCGATATAAGGATATTGAAGAGCCGAAGCCGCAGAAGAAAACAAAAATAAAAAGAACAACGCAAGTGCAACAAATTTTTTCATCGATTAGTCCCTCCCGGCATTCGTAACCCAGTCAGTTGTCATGTCGATAATTACCCATGTGCCATTAACCGGCCTGACAGTCGCCGCGAACATTCCCGGACGGTCAGTAAATTTTTTTGAGTTATAAATATCTCCGGCGATTAATAAATTCTTGCCCCTCTTTGTAACTCCCTGAACGTCAGCAAAATAAATTTTATCGTTGCCGGGCTCTCTGAAGCTGTCCGCGTCAAAGTGAAATAATTTTCCGTCATAAGAAAAAACCGCGCTCGGGTCTTCAGCGATTACGCTCAAATCTTTTTTGCTGATGTCGAGACCGAAATATTTTTTGACGCTCTCGAAAACAAATTTTTTGTCGATCGTAAGATTTCCGCTTTCGCAGTTTTTATCTTTGCATTTTTTTATTCTGCTGTTGTAGTTGTTGATGAGGTTGTGAATAATTCCGAATTTTGCAAGCTCGGTGATGTTGGCCGGATTTCCTAAGTGAGTTACAGGCTCTTCGTATTCGCTCAATGCCTCGCCGTCATTGTCTCCGTCCTCAAGGTCGAAATTAAAAAATCCTGCTTCAGTGAAGTTGCTGATAAAGACGCTCATTTTTTTCATTTCCGGAGTTTGATCGACAGCAGACGCTGCGCAGCAGAACACAAAAATTAAAAGAACTGACAATAAAAATTTTTTCATTGAATAATCTCTCCCGTCTTGAGTGAAAGTATCGCAAAAGTATTTTTGCCTTTATATTTATGGTTTTTTGCCGCAGCCTCGAATTTTCTAAAAGGCTTGTTATAACTATAAAAAGTTCCGAGCATAGTTATAATTTTTCCGTTCCGCGTGGCTTTTTCGACAACTGTAGAATAATCTTCCCCCTCGACATCTCCGTCAAAGTGATAAACTTTTCCGTCATCGCCGTCTGCTTTAACGTCAAAATTTTCAAGTGAACGCCTAACAAAAGGGGTCAAGAAATCGCCCATGTGCTTGAGTTCTTTTTTAGTGAAAGCGGAAGACGAACTGACAAGGGCAAAAAAATTAAAGTTACTGCAAAAAAAGATAAAAATTTTTTCACGATAAAAAATTTCCTCCCTCGCATTTAATTTTTAATTTAACTTCGATGAGAAAAATATATCACAAAAAATTTTTAATTAAAGTTAATACGAAGGCACGTAGGCAAGTCCGCGAGTATTAATTGTGTCTAAATCATAAAAATCATGATTACGGACTTCAACAATGAAAACATTTCTTGAAACAGGTCTGTGAAGTATGGGACTGATATTTAATTCCTGATTGCCGAACGGGATTGAGCGAACCCGCGCAAGATTATTCAATAAAACTTCTCTCGGCATTGTGTCAACAGGCTGGGGCATTAAATCAACTGCCCTCTTAACCCATTCGTAAAGAGCTAGGGCGCGTCCTGCTGCTACTGTGTCATCGATGGCCATTGCACGTGTCCGCCACATCATGCGCTTAATTTCGACAAAGCCTCCGAGTGAAGCAAGCATTACATTTTGATCCGCGAAGATCATTCCGCGACATGATAAATACATTTTGTCGGGCTCGGCACAGTTCCATAACTGCCAAGTTGTCCGCAGGCGCATAAAATTTCTCCAGATCTCCCGCGCTCCCATGCTGCCCATGAAAGAAATTACTACTCCGGCCTTGTCGCCCTCGAAGCTCTCAATTTCTTCGGACATCATAGCGTAAGTATCGCGGACTGACGCATCGGCCCAGTAAGGCATCGGCATAAAGCCCTCGCTGTCGAGCATTGAATAGCAGATTTTTGCTTCACGTTCTTGATTAATCGTGAAACGCGCAGCGGCTAAGGCGATTCTTTTTTCTTTGTCATAGATTTTTGCGGCGTATTGAGAAAATGCCGGGCACCTGTAATCACGATATAAATCAAGTGCAAAAATATTATTAATCGGCCTTCCGTTACGGTCAATCAAAACATTTTCGCCGCCTGCAATTAATAACGGGATATTCATTCCGGCCATACGCGAGACAAGGATTTTATCTGCCTCCGAAGAAAGTGCGAAACTCAACACAGCGATAGAGTGAGCGTCAAACTTAAAATTAATATCGCGTGCAGGCTGCGGGCTTTCTTTGGGATTTTCGAGAAAAATAAACTTTACATCGTGGCCTCCAATGCCGGAACTGCTCTCGGAAATTTCACGCTCGCACCATAAAAGAGCAGTCTTTATAGATTTTCCCGGCTCTGTTTCCCAGCCGCCTTCCGGAGGTACAGCTAAGACGTTCCACACCCACTCATGCTCTTGATTTTTTTGTTGAGCCGAGTAAGCGCGGAACGCCCCGTTAAAATTCAACAAGCATAAAAAAATTACGGTGAACGCAAAAATTTTACGCATAAAAATTAAATTTTATTTTTCTTAAAATTTTTATTTCTTTCTCGATAACTGCTGAATAACGTCCTGTGTGATGTCAACGCCGCCGATTAAAACGACAAACTTATCAAGAACAAGATTTAATTTTTTCTTCACGGCAACTTCACGTACAGCCTGCTCGCAATCGCGGTAAATAGGAGCCATTAACTTCTGCTCTTCTTCTGCAAGCTCCATTCTCTTTGCCTGGACGGCCTGTGCTTTTTTCGCGGTGTCTGTCTCTTTATCTGCTGCTGCTTTTGCTTCGTTTTCTTTCTGTCTGGCGATGTCTGCTAATTTCTGGCGAGCCTGAGCAAGTCCCGGATGATTGTTAAGAATTTCTCCTCTGTCAACTACGCCGACTGAATCTGCGCCTGCTGACTGTGCAGGAGCGGCCGCTGCGGCTTTCTTCTGTGCCGCTGAAGCGATTGATGTCAAGCTCATTACTACTAAAACTGCGATTACAAGCAAAATAATTTTCTTTAATGACATTATAAAAATATTCCTCCTAAGTTTTATAAAACGCCTAAAAAACTTTCGAGGTGCATTTTACATTTTATTTTTCATTAAAAAACCGTAAAGATTACGCAATTTCCCAAGAATTTAATTTACGCTTGACCCTGTGATTATTTTTCGTTTCTCAAGAAATTTCATCAGCGGAACTCCGACAAGATAACACGCTCCGGCCTCGCCCAGCCCGACATAAAAGCACGTCGCAATTAAAGGCACGTCGATTAAAAAATGCAGCATTGCTCCGATTATTAGCGCGTTAGAAATTACGGGCCAGAATGCCGCGATAAAAAGATTTTTTGATTTCAGAGTTAGAAACGCCGCGATGAGAGTCGCAAGCGAACCGAAAAACATATCCGTAAAACCGAAGCCGCCGAAAAAATTTGCGAACACGCAGCCGATTGTCAGGCCGGGTATAGCTTCAGGAAAATAAAACGGCAGGAGGGTAAGAGCTTCCGAAACTCTAAATTGAACAGGACCGTAAGAAATCGGCGCAAGAGCTACGGTAAGTGCCGTGTAAAATGCCGCTATTAATGCTCCTCGCGCAATTTTTTTTGTGTAAGTATTAATTTTGAATGTCTCCTCTAAAAAAATTTTTAACTTTTTAATGTGATTTTTAATAATTTTCTTTTAGAATTAAATTTTTGCAAGACCTTCTCAACAGATTCGAGCGAGTTTGTATTAACATAAAGCGGCTGCGAAGAGTCGCCGGGATCCATGACAAAAATCCCTGCGTCAAAAAATTCATCTAATAATTTTTCACGGAGAGTTATATCTTCAGTTTCAATCTCGATTATAAAAGCAAACGGCGGTAAATCAAATTCGCGGCGCGTCTCAAGTTCCGACGGGAAAAATTTTTCCCAGCCCGTATATAAAAATCTTGCCAGCTTCATTCCTGATTTACGGGACTGAACTAAAATTTTACGCTCTGAATTTTTTTCGCGCCCGCTCCAATAACTTTCCCATAAGAGCCCGAAGACATTAACTCTTGTGTCGTAACCCTGCCGCCATAACTCTAAATCTAAATCGAGCCACGCGATTAATGACGGATTAATTTTTTCGCAAAGTTCCAGTCCGCGCTGCGTGCTTAAAATTAAACTATTATTTTTCGGACGTGTGTATTTATCTGCATAGACCTGAACTTTATCGTAATACTGCCCTGCAATTTTTTCGAGTGCCTCAAGTCCCGGCCGCTTGCCCGTAAAAAATTTATAGCCGCAATTTTCGCATTTCTCAGGAAGTTCGCGAACCGTTCCGCAAATCCTGCAGCGCAGAATTTTTCCGTCATTTTCGCTTCTCATTAAATTTTTGCAGTTCGGGCATGTTACCGGCTTTCCGCAGTTGTCGCAAAAAACTTCGGACGCTTCGCCGAGCCTGTTCAAAATCCAAATTACAGTGTTATTTTTCGCAAGCTCCCTGTAAGTATTTTTTATAAGCGAAAATGTTAAAGGGATTGAGCCTTTTATCCCGTGAGTTTCTTCGTTGCGCGTCTTAGCATGAAAAATATCGGCGAGGATTATATTTTTTTTCTCAGGAAAAATTTTTTGTTCCGGCTTTGATCGCAAAAAAGTTTTCAGCGACGGTATGCGGCCTCCGACGACAAATTCAGCTCCTAAAAAAGCAGCACGGCGGCCTGCAAGACTTCTTGCGGAAATATTCAAGACCGGAGGAATTACATAAGCCGGGTTAGCTTCGTCCTCGATTATGATTTTTTCAGGCATTAAAGGAGCGAATACGGCACCGGCAGTCCCGATCACAATTCTAAAATTTTTTTCGTTCACTGACAGCCACGACAGCCATAATTTATTTCCTCCGGCAGAAGGCCATAAAACAGCCTGCTCTCTCAAATTTTCAGGGAGCATCAAAAAAAATTCTTTTGCTTTTTCTTTTCTTGGAAATAAAATCAAAGTCCTTTTATTATTTTCAAGCTCATTAACGTAAAAATTTCTTCTCTCGAAATCAAAAGGGTTAAAAAAATCTAATTCGTGAAAAATTTTTTTATCGTGTTGAAAATTTTTTGACTGATTAAATATTTTATCGCCCATTATTAACGGTCTCGGCAGAATAATTTTCAGAGCCGTCCCTGCACCGCAAAGGCACACGCGCCCGGCATAAACTGCCATGTCCCATAAATCAGGGTCGATTATGCTTTGAGCGTCAATAATGCCTTCAATGCTTTTTATTTTTATGTCAGGCGATAAATTATTTTTAGAGAGGCCAAGAACGAAACCGGCGTGCAGATTTTTTTTGACTTCGACAATAACTCTCGCGCCAACTTGAATTTCTGCCGGGCATTGATATATTAAATCGGACAGAGCCATCTCCGGCACTGCAACATCATAAAGAAATGACATTGTCCCAAATTTCGCAGGCTATGTCGTCTTTCAAGCCGGAAAAAATTTTTTCAGTTTTGTTTATATCTTTAGGAATTAATTTTACTGTGTTAGTGTCAACAGCGAAGCCGGAATTTTTTTCGCTGACATCGTTGGCTAAAATATAATCAAGATTTTTACGCGCTAATTTTTCGCGGGCATTTTCTGAAATATTTTGAGTCTCAGCTGCAAACCCGATTAAAATTTGATTTTCGCGTTTTAATTTACCGACTTCGGCAGAAATATCAGGATTTTGTGAAAGTTCTATGACTAAATCATTTTTCCCTTCGCGTTTAATTTTTTGAGGCGAGAAATTTTTTGCCCTGTAGTCCCCGACCGCCGCAGCCTTAACGATAAAATCAGCCCATGATAAATTTTTTTTCACGGCCTCGAGCATTTCAAGAGCGGATTTAATTTTTATGACTTCAAAGCCGTAAGAATTAAAATTAAAATTAATAGGCCCGGAAATAATTTTTACCTCAGCTCCTCTGTACCATGCTGCACGCGCCATAGCCGCTCCCATTTTCCCGGTGCTTGGATTAGAAATAAAACGAACAGGATCTAAATATTCATGCGTCGGCCCGGCCGTAATTAAAACTTTTTTATTCATTAAATCATGAACGGGATATAACGCTCTAAAAATTTCTAATAAAATTTCTTCAGGCTCGTTCATTCTTCCCACGCCCGACACTCCGCAGGCCAAGTCGCCTTCAGCAGGATTAATTACTTTTATTCCGCGTTCCGAAAGAATTTTTATATTTTCCTGCGTGGCTTTATTAGCGTACATATTTTCATTCATTGCCGGAAAAATTAAAATCGGGCACGTTGAAGCAATCACTGCTGAAGTTAAAAGATTGTCAGAAATTCCGTGAGCGATTTTTGCGAGAGTGTTCGCCGTACACGGAGCGATTACAAAGACATCGGCCCATTGAGTTAATTTTATGTGAGGGATATTAAAATCAAAATTATTTTCCGTCCAAATTTTTCGTCCCGAAAGAGTTTCAAGAGTCATCGGCGCAACAAAATTTTTAGCCGCGTCCGTCAAAATAATTTCGCTCTCACAGCCGGCTTTCTTAATTAATCTGACCAGTCCGGGAATTTTATAGGCCGCTATGCCTCCTGTAATGCCCAAGAGAATTTTGCGGCCTGCTTTCCAGTTATTCATCTGATTTTGTTTCTGCTTCAACTGCTTCGGCTTCAGCCGGTTCTGATTCAGTTTTTATATCGTCCTTAGCTTCTTCTTTCGTAGTTCTTTTCGTCCTTGCAGCAGGCTTTGAAGTTCTTTCAGATGATTTTTTAGCTCTAGTCTTTGTTTTTTCGGTGTTTTCTTTTTTCTCTCTTTTACGTTCGGGCTTTTTCTCCGTCGCTTCTTCGTCCGTTGTTTCTTTGTCTGTTGTTTCTTCGAGTTCTGCCTTTTCTACCTTTTCTTCTTCTTTATCTTCCTGTACGTCTGCTTTTCCTTCCGATTCAGTCTGCTCAATTTCCGGTAAAAATTCGGGCTTGGGATTTATTTTTTTTCTCGGTTCCGGCGCAGCACGTTCAGCGATCTTGGCCTTCCCAGACTCGTAATTTACGCTTATCGGACTTGTATCGTTTTCAATTTCGCTCAGAACATTCGAGATAAAACGCTCATTAGCGTCCGGGTTATTTTTATCAAAAGTAAATTCCTCGCTTTCACGCCGTGCTTCAGCGGATACTTTTGTCGTAATCTCGTATTTATTATCAGTTCCGCATTTTTTAGCGAGCCATTCAAGATCATAAAATTTCATAAAAAATTCTCCTTATGCAAAAAATTTTTATCATGTTCACATTTTAGCGCAGGGGAGCGAATTATCGCACGCTCAACTTGATATTATACACGCCGGACGAGCTGCGAGGGCTCTATAAAAAATGCACTTATGATATAATATTTTTAATTATTCTAAAAAATCCAGAAAAATTATTTTTTGGGGACTACTTTGGGGACTACAAAAACTTCAAAAATTTTTCGTCATTATAATTTTTTAAGACACATATAAAAAAATTAAGTCAATGAATTTTTCACAAGACCTTCTCAAAAATTTTCGCTCCGGCTTTTTAAGTTTTATAAAAATTTTTTTAGGCCCTAAAAATTTTTTGTGCTGTAAAATAATAGCAAGTGAATTTTTAATCTCAATATGAAAAAGGTGATAGCCAATGAACTACGAAAATTCAGTAACACTTTCCGGCCGTCTGCATCTCTTGAGCCGCAAAAAGGACGACAAGCACTTCGCGTTCTCAATCCGCCACGAAAGTTCTCTGAGCGATGGAACGCCGCGCAAAGATTTTCTAAACGCCCGTGCTTTTCTGCCTGAGGTTCAAGAAAAATTAAAGGGGCTCGAAGAAAATACGCCTATCCTCGTTCACGGGGCATTAAGAACATCAACGGGAAGCGGCGAATTATATTTAGCCGTCGGCGATGTTGAAGTTCTGCCGGAAGATTTTAAGCCGGAAAATGACGTAGAACTTGCGGGCTATGTTCATTTAGTCAAAGCACAGCCGGTGGGCGAGACGGGGCTCGGCAGGTATCAACGCTTCGCGGTCCGTCAAGAATATGCTGACGAGCACGGCCACTCAAGACGCGATTTTATAGTCGTGCGTGTCTATGAGGAGGTTGTCAACAGCTACGACAGCAATATAAATTCTATTGTAAACGAGAAAAAAACAGATGATCCTGTAAAAGTCAAAGGCACTCTGCGTTCATCACGGGGAAGCGGAGTCAATTACGTTATGTGTACTGACATAAAATAAAAAATGAACGTTCAGCGACTTGAAGACAGAATAAGAGGGAAGCTCAACACGTTTCCTTCAAAAACACGACGGGTAGCCGAATATATTTTGGCTAACTCATCAGAAATAGCTTTTCACTCAATCAGCGAGACTGCCGAAAAATTATCAGTCTCCCGTGCTCAGCTGGTCCGCGTTTCCAGAATGCTGGGTTTTGAAGGCTACGCTGACCTTAAGAATACGCTGAAGAAAAAATTATTGACTCAGGTTATTCCCTCGTCGTCAAAGATCGGGCTTGAAAACGGATCTGATATTATTTCGGAGCTTTGCAGGCTGGAGCAGGCGAATATAAGCGAGACTTATAAAAATCTGACTCTTGACAAGGCCATGATAAATAATTTCTGCGATTTCATAAAAAAATCTGACGCGATTTACTGCATGGGCTGGGGGATTTCTGCTCTTCCTGCTGAATGGCTCTACACCAGATTTACAGAACTTGGCCTGAAAAGCGTTTTAATGCGGCGCGGTTCTCTTTCGTTAATCGAACAGGCAAGGGGAATAAAATCTAATGACATGTTAATCGTCTGCGAGCTTCCAAGCTACGTAATCGAAGTAACAGAGGCCGTGAAAGAAATTTCTTCTCAAAATACCTGCGTTGTTACGATCACGGACAGCCCGGCTGCTCCGGTGTGTACGTATTCGCAGCTTAATTTTTATGCCAGCGACAACTCGCCGATATTCGGAAGCAGTTTAATCGGTTCAATGTTTGCCGTGCATATTCTAACTTCCGTGCTTGCTCAAGAGATGGGTAGTGCCGGGAAAACAGCACTCGAAACGCAAAAAGAAAATCTGAAAGATAACCGGGTCTATTATCCGTCATACGGACTTAGATATTAGGTAGGAGTTAGGAGGTAGGAGGTAGGAAGTAAAAAGAAAAAACTCCTTGCCCCCTCACTTCTGACTCATCACTGAATTAAATTTACCGTTATTACGCTTATTGCGTTGTTCTTGTCGAGCTGTACGCTGACGCCCGTTTTATTTCCCTCGTTGTACTGCAAAATTTTATTGCTGAGGCCCGAGGGGTAGCCCATAATTTGAAGCAGTGCCGTCTGGCTCATTCCAACCTTCAACCCGTTTTGAAGTTCCCGTCTCGAATTAGTAACCCTTATGCGCGTCAAATCGTCGTCCTTAAAGGTTGCAGTAAGTCCTTCCCATTCCGCGCTTGTCGATGAACTTCTTGTGGGCTGTCCGAGAGCGTCGGCAAGCTGTGATTTATCGCTGCCGAATGTTTTTAATAAAGCGTTCGAGTATCCGGAGGGCAGGCCCTCGCCAAGCGGCTGAATATAGCGTCCGTAGATCCAGCCTTCTTTTCCGCCGGTAATGACGTTATACCAGATACCCTGATGCTGTCCTGAAGTTACGTTATAGTTGCCGATAATTTCAACTCTGCTGTTGACATTGAGGCGCGCAACCCTGTCTGAATTTGTCGTATGATCGGCGCGGACGTTGACATTACTGCCGATGACCATTCCGCGTTTAGGCTCTCTGGCCGGCGTGAAGTTCGGCAGGACGTTTTCAGCTACGGCGATCGGCGTTGCGATACTAGTATCCTGCACCGGCGCGGCTGTCGTTGACGATCCTGACGGTACGGCCGTTACGCTGATATTATTTTCATTATTAGCGTTCAAGTTGTTAATAACTTTTGTCTGTGCGATAGGCGGCAAATCTCCGGGCGGAAGTTTTCTGAGACCGAGCAGGAAGTATAAAGCACCTCCTACAACCCCGACAAGCAGAAGTATGCTTAGAATTTTTCTGCCTGCTGAACGCTTACGCTTCTTTGCCCTTCTCGTATATTTTGAAAATTCCTGATAAGACGAGGCCGCTGCGTCAATGTTATTGTTAATTTTCTGTCTTGTTCCGCCGGCCATGCCGAAATCCGAAGATGCTGCCCTCTTGGGTTTCACGAATACTTTTGGATTTTCAGCCTGTTCGCTGTTCATTTCATCATCACCATCATTCACATTAGGATTTGTATTTATATTGTTCATTGCGAAATTTTTTTCAGCTTCAAAACTTTCGCCCGGAGTATCAGCTGCGCCGCTGTTCTGTGCTTCAGGCAGTTCTTCATCAACAGGTATAGAAAGTGCCGTGCCGCATACGGAACAAAATCTTGCCTCTCGTGCAACGGTTGCGCCGCATGTCGGGCAGGATTTTGACATTCGCCTTCGTAATTTTGGCGGCTCGTTATTAATATTAGCAACGGGATTAAGGACTGGCGGATTTATATCTACATCGCCGTTTAGAATAGGCTCAGGAATGTTTGCTTCATTATAATACGAAGGTGCCGCAGGCTGTTCGGGATAGCCTCCCTGCAAATAATCAACTTCATCTTCTTCTTCGGCGTAGTTCTCGCTTTCATTTCCGAGATAATATTGCGGCGTTTGCGTCTGTGAAAATTCTTCGGGTTCCGGCTCTTCATCGTCCTCATAAAACAAGTCTTGATAGTCGTTATGTCTTTCAGGCTTCAGGAAAAAGCACAGAAGCATCGCAAAAAAATATATTCCGCCGTAAAGCCACGTATCTTTTGACGGGACGCAGAGGCCCCCTGCTACTAGAAGAAACAGCGCACCCCATTTGCTTTTATTAAAGGCTATAACGCCTCCGATCAAAGCAAAGATAGCCGACACAACGGGCAGGCTAGCAAGAACAGTAGTAGAAACGTTAAAAATCGCTCCAGTATTAACGAGCGATCCGAAGAGCATAAAAACGCCATGTATTATCGAGGTTATAGCAGCACCTAACGTCAGTGCTAAAATTACCCAGCTCATTTTTCTTAGATATTCACTCCTCATAAAAATTAATTTTTATTTGTGTATTATACATAAAAAAATACTTCCTACCTCCTACCTCCTACTTCCTAACTCTTTTAACTCTTTCCGCCTGCTCTTGAAATTCTGTCCCGGAGTCCCTCGCTTATTCCCGAATTATCTTCGGGCCATTCGACAACAATGCAGGAAAATTTTTCTTTCTCAAATTTTCTGAAGCCTGCGAAAAGTCCGCGAGCATAATTTTTTACGTCGTCAAATAATATTATCCCGTCGGCTTTAATTTCCGGCTCATGAAGTCCCATAAACGCAAAATTATTTTTTTTATAAACTTCCGAAAATTTTTGGCCCCTTTTCCAAACTAAAACGGGAATGTCGGGGGCGTAATGTTTGTATCGCGTGCCTGGAGATTTTTTTTTGCTTTGAGCGTCAGGAACTTCTAATTTTTTTTTCAAAGCCTCCTCTAAAATTTCACGCGGCATTCCGCCCGGCCTGAGCATCAAAATTTTTTCCGGGTTAGTAATATCTATGACTGTGCTTTCAATTCCGACCTCGACGCTTCCGCCGTCAATGATCATTTCAATTTTATTGTTCATGTCGTTAAAAACGCTCTCAAAATCCGTAGGGCTTGGCCTTCCGCTTAAATTCGCACTGGGCGCGGCTATGGGTCGTCCCGCTGCCTCGATTAAAGATAAAGCGACGGGATTATCCGGCATTCTTATTGCGGCCGTGTCGAGTCCTCCGCGTGTACGTAACGGAATAATATTTTTTGCTTTCATCACTAAAGTTAAAGGAGCGGGCCAAAAAGTTTGCATTAATTTTTCCGCAGCGTTGTTTATAAAAACTAATTCATTAACCTGCTCAATGCTTGAGACATGTAAAATTAAAGGATTGTCGGACGGACGGCCCTTAGCTTCGTAAATTTTTTTGACTGCTTCAGAGTTGAGAGCGTCCGCGCCAAGACCGTAAACTGTTTCAGTAGGAAAAGCAACAAGACCGCCGTTTCTTAAAATTTCAGCGGCCTTTGAAATTATTTCCGGCTCCGGGTTCCATTTATTAATCTTCGCTGTGATCGTCGTCATGAAATTTTGCTTTGAAGTCCTCAAGATATTTCGGGAATGTTCCGTTAATGATTGCCTCGCGTGCTTCCTCTGCAATGCGTAAAGAAAACCGCAGGTTGTGCCAAGAAAATAATCTCGCGCCTAAAATTTCGCCGGTAATTGCTAAGTGCCTTAAATAAGACCGCGTGAAATTTTTGCATGTGTAGCAGTCGCATTCGTCATCAAGCGGCGAAAAATCTTCGGCGTAAATTTTTCCTCTCATGTTCAAACGGCCTTTGGAATAAAAAACCGTAGCGTTGCGTCCGTTTCTTGTCGGCAGTACGCAGTCGAACATGTCAACACCGCGAGCAATACCCTCAACTAAATTCAAAGGATAGCCCACGCCCATTAAATATCGCGGCTTATTCTTGGGCATTAATTTATTTAATAGATCAAGTGAGCGGTACATAGCCTCATGACTTTCGCCGACCGACAGACCGCCGATAGCATAGCCTGGAAAATCTAAATTAATAATTTCTTCCGCGCTCCGCTCTCTTAAATCGTCATAGACAGAGCCTTGAATAATTCCGAAAAGTGCTTGACGTTCGGGATTATTATTTTTCATGAAAAAATTTTTTGAACGTTTTGCCCAAAGTGTCGTGCGCTTGACGGCCTCTTCAGCTTTTTCGTGGGTTGCAGGAAATTCGCAGCACTGATCGAAGCACATCGCAATGTCAGAGCCTAAAATTTTTTGAGTTTCCATTGACCACTCCGGCGACATTATTAATTGCGAGCCGTCAATGTGAGAGCGGCATAAAACATTTTCGTCCGTAATTTTTTGAAGCCTTGCGAGCGAAAAAACTTGAAAGCCTCCGCTGTCCGTTAAAATCGGCCTGTCCCAGTTCATAAATTTATGAAGCCCTCCGGCCTTTGAAATTATTTCGTTGCCGGGACGCAAGTATAAATGATACGTGTTGCCTAAAATAATTTGCGAATTTATTTCGATTAGTTCTTGCGGCGACATTGCTTTAACTGTCGCTAAAGTTCCGACGGGCATAAAAACGGGCGTTTTAATAATTCCGTGAGGCGTTATAAATTCTCCGGCCCTTGCGCCCGTTTCTTTGCACTCGGCTATTAACTTAAATTCAAACAATTTTTATTTACTCCACTTTGTTGTAGTCATGTATAATTTTATTTAATTATAGATTTTTTTTAAGGAGCTTTTCAACATGAACTGTAAAATAAATTTTCTTTGGGACAACGATGCAGCAGTATGGATTGCGACAAGCCCTGATGTGCCGGGACTAATGCTCGAATCCGGTTCGCTTGATGCTCTTATTGAACGAGTGAAATTCGCAACACCTGAGCTTATGGAGTTAAATGGAATAAAGCCTGAAAATCTCAAAATGTCATTTATTGCTAAACGTGAAGACAAGATAATTGTAAATGGCTGAGTACGAAAAAATAGTCCGCGAAATTTTGAAAAAGCACGGCTGCTATTTTGTCCGACACGGCAAAGGCGACCACGATATTTGGTACAGCCCGATTACGAATGCTAACTTTGCTGTTGACGGCAAAATTAAATCGCGGCATATGGCAAACTGTATAATGAAACAAAGCGGTATTAGTCATCATTTCAACTAATTTATTTTTATTTATCTCCTAAAAAATTTTTCAAAATTTATTTCAATAATCTTTTCAAGTTCTTCAACGCTTAAATTTCTCTCCTGCGCTGCCCTCTCGTAAATGAATTTAATAAAAGCAGGCTCGTTAATTTTTCCCCTCATCGGCACGGGAGCCATATAAGGACAATCTGTCTCAAGCAAAATTTTTTCAGCAGGAATTTTTCTAAAAACCTCGCGCAGTTCTTCGGAAGCCCTGCCCTTCCACGTCAACGCGCCTCCAAAAGCACACAAGCCGCCCATTTCTAAAACTTTGTCAAGAAATTCCAAGCCGCCTGCGTAACAATGAAATAACAATTTCAAATTTTTATGTCCGTGTAAAATTTTCATAGCGTCGTCCATTGCCTCGCGGATATGCAAAATCACGGGCATGTTGACTTCTTCAGCAAAATTTAATTGAAGCTCAAAAAATTTTTTCTGGATTTCTCTCGGCGATAAATCATAATGATAATCAAGGCCGATTTCACCGACAGCAACAACTTTTTCATCTTTGACGAGTTTATAAAATTCTTCGGGTATTGTCTCATAACGCTTGACCTCGTGAGGGTGAATACCGATTGAAGCATAACAGGTAGGAGTTAGGAAGTAGGAGTTAGGAGGTAAAGAAAATTTGTGAGCAAGTTCGACGGCCTCTAAACTGTCATCTAAATCACAGCCGACGATAATTAATTTTTTCACGCCGTTTTCGTCAGCGCGTTTAAGAATTTCTTGAGCGTCTTTTCTCAATTCTTCCGAGTTAATATGGCAATGTGAATCTATAAGCATGATTTTATATTTATAATTTCAGGTAAAAAATTTTCTTGTGTGTAAAAAATTTTTTCAGCGCGTTCTAAAAATTTCTTCGTGTCTAAAAATTTCATGGCACTTTTATAAATTTCTCTGCATGTATGAACATCATCTTTTATCTGCGCCATTAAAGCATCTTGATTTTCAAAAGTTTTTATTCCTCGAACACGGCCGATCAAAAAAATTAAGAGCTCTGATCCATAAATATCATCGTAAAAATCCGTGATAAAAACTTCGGCGCGCGTCTCGTTTACGTCATGAAAGGTCGGATTATTTCCGATTGACAAGGCTCCGCAGTGCCATTCATGATTAATTAATACGGCGGTGCTGTAAACTCCGTAAGCAGGAATAATTCTGCCCTTAAGATTTATATTAGCCGTCGGGAAATTCATTTTGCGGCCGCGTTCGTTGCCGTGAATAACGTTGCTGATCATGAAAAAAGGATAGCCCAAGATTTTTTTTACGCCCTCAACGTCGCCGGAAATAATTTTTTCTCGTGCCTTTGAGCTTGAATAAATATTTTTGTCAAATAAATTCAGCGTAAAAATTTTTATTTTATTTGCGTAAATTTTCTTGAGATATTCCGTGCTGCCTAGCCGTTCATGTCCGAAATGAAAATCACTGCCTGCGACAATTCCGTCAACATCAAAATTTTTTATAAGAATGTCAATAAATTTTTCCGGGCTTAAATTTTTGAAAACTTCATCAAAATTAAATACAAAAAATTTTGGAATATCTAAAATTTTGCTCAGGAAACCGCGCTCGTTCAGCGTAAATAAAGAATGATTCAGCTTGTGCATAAATTCCGAAGGGTGCGGATAAAAAGTTACAACGCCCCAGTTGTTATTGACGGCGTTTTTTCTGCAAACGTCAAATAATTTTTCATGTCCTCTGTGAAAACCGTCAAACGCGCCTACAGTGATTAACATCTTCTAAAATTTCGGGACAATAACTTCGGGCTTGACATAATCATAGCCTGCGTAAGAGCCGAACGCTAAAAAATTTTCGCCTTCGACACAGATAAAATCTTTTACGCTGACACCGCGACAAAATTTTTCCGCGTGGTTTAACAAAATGCTCATGCCGTTCATGAAAGTTTTTTCATCGCGTTTTGATACATAAATTCTCGTGAAATTTTTAGCAAGCTCCGAGAGATTTATTATTCTATAAATTTTATCGTCAGGGTTATTTGCGTCTTTGACGTTAAAATTTCCGACGGCAACACGCTCTAATTTTTTTACGTGAGCTCCGCAGCCCATGATTTTCCCCAAGTCATGAGCGAGGCTTCGTATATATGTTCCGCGACCGCATGAAACTTCAAGCTCTATAGTTCCGTCATCTTTATTGAAAGGCGATAGAATTTTTATATTCCTGAAAAAAACCGGGCGCGACTTCATTTCTATATCCTGACCTGCACGGGCTAATTGATAAGCGCGTTTTCCCTCAACTTTTATAGCTGACACTGCCGGAGGGGTTTGAAGCCTCACGCCCGAAAATGAAAATAAAGCGTCATTAAAAATTTTTTCGTCAAAATTTTCAAAGCCCTTTTCAGAAACAACTTCGCCGGAATAATCGTAAGTGTCTGTCTCGATCCCAAACTGAATTTTAGTTCTGTAAATTTTCGGCAATGACATAACAAACTCGCTGAGGCGCGTCGCGTTTCCGATTAAAAGCACGAGCAATCCTGAAGCGGTCGAGTCGAGCGTGCCTGAATGACCGACTTTAAGACCGGCCAATTTTTTTTTCGCCGCTCCTACGCAAAAAGTACTTCGTGAGCCTTCGGGCTTATTAATGAGAATTAAGGCATTCATGATATTTTTGCATGATTAATTTTTCAAGCTCATTCACAGCGTCATTAATCGGCACTTTTAATTCAGCTCCGGCTGCGCGTTCATGTCCTCCGCCGCCTAAAGT
>CAJOGI010000006.1:44126-172500 GCA_905234075.1 uncultured Synergistales bacterium
CTCGCGTGAACGTATGCTCAATCTTATTTCGCCGGTCGGGTATTCTGTTATTGTTGAAATTAATTTAACGCCCCTGATAGTCATGAACATGCTTGAAAGTCCTTCGGTGCCTGTCATGTCAGCTCCGACTTCTTGAAAGTCGGAAGCATATAAAATCGAAATAGCAAAAATATTTTCAGGCCCGAACATTTTTACACGCGACATTGCACGCGACCATAAAAGAAAGTCAGCAGGGGTTTTATTCTGACTTATTAAATCGCTCATGTGTGCAGGCTCTGCGCCGAGTTTTATTAATTCAGCGGCAATATTATGCGTAAGCGGCGAAGTATTCGAGAACGAGAAGCCGCCGGTGTCCGTGAAAATTCCCGTGTATAAGCTCTCTGCTATGGCCTGCGTTATTTCCCAGCCTCCGGCCTCAAAAATTCTGTAGAGCATTTCGCAGGTCGATGAGGCTTCCCCGTCAACGCAATTAACGCGCCCGAATAAATTATTATCTTCATGATGATCGATATTTAAGGCGTTAATATTTTTTGAAGAGTCAAAGCCTAAAGTCCCGCGCTCCTCGTTTGAACAGTCAAGAAAAATATATAAAACGTCATCTTCATTAACGAAATCAAATTTTTTGCAGGTTATGTGAGCATCGAAGCCCGATAAATATTTATATCTGTCAGAAAGTTTTTCGTCAGGATTGATCCAGCATACATTTTTGCCTAAATTTTTTCCGGCAGTGTAAAGGGCAGTTGATGAGCCCCAAGCGTCCCCGTCGGCTTTAGCGTGAGTAAAAATTTTCCACGTTCCGTAAGCCTTCAGAGTTTTTGACGCGATTAATAAATCTTCGGGATTAAATTTCTTCGCTATCATCGTCGTCATTTGCCGAGCTGCTCCTGTAATCCATGCCGAAGCCTAATTTTTCTAAAATGCTGTCGATTTTCGCTCCGTATGCACTGCTTTTATCAATGTAAAACTCAAGAGACGGAACCCGGCGCAATTTTATCGACTGCCCCAGCATTCCGCGAATTGCGCCTTTGATTTCGTTCAGGTCCTTCAAAATCCCCGGACATTTCCGAGCCTCAAGAGCAGTGAAAAAAACTTTTGCGCGTTCTAAATCTTTCGTACACTCAACGCCCGTTATTATCGTGCCCTTGACGCTCTCTTTCTGAATTTTATTTTCAATTATTAAAGCTATTTCGCGCTGAAGCTGTTTGTTGATGCGCGACATTCTTAAATTGCTGCTCATTATTGTAAAGTTCTTTTTTCTTCTACGACCTCATAGACTTCAAGAATATCATCGGGTTCAAAGTCCTGATAGCCCTCGAGAGAAATTCCGCAGTCCATTCCGGCTTTAAGTTCTCGTGCCTCGTCTTTTTCGTGGCGCAGGGAAGCAATTTTTCCGTCCCAAATTACAATGCCGTCTCTGATAACTCTGACTTTTGCCGTACGCTTGACGACTCCTTTTGTAACGTGAGAGCCTGCTATGCGTCCAATCTTAGGAACTTTGAAAATCTGTCTGATTTCGACTTCGCCTAAAGTTTCTTCGCGCAGTGTCGGCTTTAATAATCCTGCCATAGCCGCCTTAACGTCATCGATAATGTCATAAATTACGTTATAAATTCTTATCTCGACTCCGTTAAGCTCCGCGATTTTTTTAGCGTTGCCGTCCGGCCTGACGTTAAAGCCTATTATTACGGCATTGGAAGCTGACGCGAGCATTACATCGCTTTCTGCGATACGTCCGACACCTCTGTGAACGATCGACACGCCGACTTCATTAGTCGCGAGTTTTTCGAGAACAGCGCAGAGAGCTTCGAGCGAGCCCTGAACGTCGCACTTAACAACTAAATTCATGTGAGGGAGCTGGCCTTCCTGAAGGTTTGAATATAAATCTTCAAATGATGCGCGTTTGACATCTGCAGCGGCTTCACGCTCTTTCAATTTTGCTTCGTCGAGAGCGGCTCTTGCGTCCCGTTCAGTTTTAACAACTCTGAAACTTTCGCCCGGGTTAGGAACATCACTCAAGCCTAAAATTTCAACAGGCGTGCTTGGCCCGGCACTCTTGAGACCTTTTCCGGCCCAGTCGAATAAAGCGCGGGTCTTTCCCCACGTTGAATTAAATAAAACAATGTCGCCGGCCTTTAACGTTCCGTTCTTAACTATGACAGTAGCGACGGGGCCTTTGCCTTTATCTAATCTTGCTTCGATTACAACGCCTTCAGGTGTAGCAGTCGGATCGGCTTTTATTTCCTGCATTTCTGCCTCAAGCAAAACGCGCTCTAATAAATCAGGAACTCCGATTCCTTGCTTTGCTGAAATTTCTACGGCTCCGACATCGCCGCCCCAGCCTTCAACAAAAATTCCAAGCTCTGAAAGCTGCTGACGGACTCTGTCCGGCTTTGCGCCCTGCTTATCGATTTTATTAATTGCTACTACTAACGGCACCCCTGCGGCTTTTATATGGTCAATGGCTTCACGGGTCTGCGGCATAACTCCGTCATCAGCACCGATTACTAAAATAACAATGTCCGTAACTCCTGCGCCCCTTGCCCTCATTGCCGTAAATGCCTCGTGGCCGGGCGTGTCAAGAAATACAATCTGCTTGCCGTCCTGAACGACTACATACGCACCTATATGCTGAGTAATTCCGCCTGCTTCATGTTCAGCGACTGAAGAGTGCCTTATATGGTCAAGCAATGTAGTTTTCCCGTGATCGACATGTCCCATGACAGTAATAATCGGCGGACGCTCAACAAGTTTCACAACCGGCTTGGACTGAACTTTTTGAGGCTGGGGAGGAGTAGAAATATTTTCAGGCGTCGGCTTCTGCTGCTGCCTGTTATCCCTGTTATCTCTTTTGGGCGGGAATTGTGAAGAATTTTGATGCTGGTTTTGATTTTGATTTTTCTGGAATTTTTGAGGCTTCTGAAATTTTTGAGGTCTTTCAGGCTTAAAATCTTTTTCTTCTTTGTCCTCTTTATCTTCTCTTGGCAGGTCCTTTTTGCCCTGAGGCTTTGAAAATTTTTCAGGTTTTGTCTTTGAGCCCTCAGTGCTGTGCTGTTTTTTCTCCTGCGACTTGGCCTCGCTTGCTTCCTTGATTATATTTTCGACTATCTGCGCCGTTTCCTCATCTATTGAACTTGAGTGGGATTTTACGGGCACGTCAAGCTGCTGCAAAACAGCTAATAATTCTTTATTGCTCTTTTTTAATTTTCTGGCAAGGTCGTAGATCCTTATTTTATCGCTCAACGGCGTTGCTCCTTTCTGTATCTTTATTAATTAGGCTTATGATTTTCTTAGCAAACCCTGAATTAAGAGGCAAGCCCAAAATTTGAACGCTGTCTCTTAATCCTGTAACTTCAGACAATTCCTTAAATGTCATGTCAAGCGAAATTTTTTCATGAGAAGCCGCAAATTTTTTTACGCCCTCTGAAGAATTTTCTGCAAGAATGACGAGAATTTCTTTGTGCCCGGATTTTTCAATTTCATTTTCAATTCTTTCCGAGCCTATTAACAACGCTCCGGCCTTACGCGCAAGTCCGAGAACCGATTTAATTTTTAGATTAACGCTATTTTCAATGCCGGACTCTTTTATATATTCTTCAAGCTCAAGCCAGAAGTCATTATTAACTTCAGCCTTGAGGGAGTGAGAAATAATCCCGAATTTTTTAGCGCGTTCAAGACACTCTAAATCAGAGCATATGTAAACGCCGCGTCCGGGTAATTTTTTTTCAGTGTCGATGAAAATTTTTCCTTCAGGACTTTTCACGAGGCGGATTAAATTTTCCCTATTGTTCTTCACTCTGCAGACGGCACAGGAACGCTGGGAAATATGTGTTTCTTTACTGTCCTTCTTCAAAAACCTCATGGAAAATATCCTTTAGCGTCGGCATTCTCTCCGGCTCGACCGTCGTAACATTGATTTTCCAGCCGGTTAATTTTGCTGCGAGCTTGACGTTTTGCCCTAACTTGCCTATGGCCAGCGATAATTGATCCTGATACACGTAAACGTTAGCTTCTTTTTCGTGGTCAAGAACGGGCTCAACTTTTGCAATCTGAGCTGGCGACAGAGCATTTTTTATATAAACTAGAGGGTCATTGCTGAAAATAACAGCGTCAACTCTTTCGCCTCTCAGCGACTGGCTGATAGCTTTTATTCTTGAGCCGCCGCTGCCGATGCATGCGCCCACCGGGTCAACATTAGGGTCAAGGGTTGACAGCGCGACTTTAGCTCTTAAGCCGCTGTCTCTTACTATATTTTTTATCTCAATAATTCCCTGCTGTATTTCCGGTATTTCAAGCTCCAGCATTTTTTTCAAAAGCCCCGGGTGTGTTCTCGATACCACAATTCGAGGACCTCTCTGCTTATTTTTTACTTCGAGAACATAAAAGCGCATAACGGTGCCGGGATTGTACCGCTCGCCCGGTATTCTTTCGCGCTTGGGCAATTCTGCGTCGGTCTTGTCGTTTATTCTTACTACGATGTCGTCGCCCTCAACTCTGTAAATCGTACCGCTTATCATTTCGCCGACTCTGTCAGCAAAAGCATTATAGACAACGTTGCGTTCAGCGTCGCGTAATTTTTGTGCGATAACCTGACGAGCAGTCTGGGCGGCAATACGTCCGAAATTAGTCGGAGTTTTTTCAATTTTTATTTTGCTTCCGATTTCAGCTTCGCTGTCATATTTAAGAGCGTCTTCTAGGGTTATCTCGCTGTTTGGCACAGCATTGGGGTTATCCCCAAGTTTCTCGACGACCTTGCGGATTTCATAAATAGTCATATCACCGGTGTCGTGGTCAATATGTATTTCAGCTTCACATTCACCGGACTGATACTTGTTATAAGCTGACAGCATTGCCGACTCCATAGTAGCGATTACGACGCTTACATCAAGTCCTCGCTGCACGGATAGAGCGTCAAGAGCTTCGATAAATTCACGACCGAGACGCATCATTTTTTTCTGCTCCCCTTTCTCTTATTTTTTCTTTTGTTCGGGTCATTCTCATTTTCGTTTTCATTTTCAAATCTGTATATTAAATTTCCTCCCTTTATGATTTCAAACGGGATACGCCTTTCCCCTGTGTTGCAGAGCAAATTAATCTGTCCGTCATCTACAGAATTAATAACGCCTGTAAAAGTTTTACGTCCTTCAAGAAGTCCATTTAACCTGACGCGGGCCTCACGGCCTTGAAATCTTTCATAATCATTCAGCGTGTATAACGGTCTTTCAATACCGGGCGAGCTGACTTCAAGATAATAGCGTCCTCTGTCGATCTCCGGCATGTCGGGATTTTCGTCAAGAAATTTATTTACATGCCTCGATACTGTCTCACAGTCATCAACGTTAATTCCGCCGAGTGTATCAATTAATATCTGCACTTTCATGCGTCCGAACTCTGAACGTATGGCGACATGCACACACTCATAGCCGGAGCGCGTTACGATTGCTTCAATCTGTTTCAAAAATTGTTCTGTCATTTTTATTCTATCCTGCATATAAAAAAGGAGAGGGTATTCTCCCACTCCTTTCACGTTACAATCATGAAATTGTCTGCATTATAGCGCAGATTTTAATTTATTCAATAATTTATCTCAACGTTTGCTTTCATGTTATTATTAAGGGCAAAAATTTTTTGAAAGGAGAAATTTTTTCATGGCCTATTTCTACAACGAACCCTCGCATACTTTCTCCGAGTACCTGCTTGTACCTACGTACTCATCAGAAAATTGCGTACCCTCTAATGTCTCGCTCAGGACCCCTCTTTGCAAGTTCAAAAAGGGCGAAGAGCCTCCGCTGTCAATAAATATTCCGTTGACTTCAGCTTGTATGCAGTCAGTTTCAAATGACAGCATGGCCATAGCTCTTGCGCGTGAGGGCGGAATTTCTTTCATCTACTGCTCACAGCCTGTTGAGAAACAGGCCGAAATGGTTAAGCGCGTCAAGAAATATAAAGCAGGTTTTGTCGCAAACGACTCCGCCATAAGTCCCGAACAGACATTAAAAGATATTTTAGACTTAAAACAGCAGACCGGACACACTACGGTAGCAGTTACTGAAGACGGAAGCCTGACGGGCAAGCTCTTGGGCATCGTAACGAGCCGGGACTACCGCGTAAGCCGTTCAAACTTAGACGATAAAGTCTGCGACTTCATGACACCTATTGACAAAGTTATTTCAGCCGGAGAGGGTTTAACTCTAAGCGAAGCCAACGACATTTTATGGGAGCATAAATTAAATTCGCTGCCCATTATAGATAAAGAAGGCAATATGGTCGCGTTCGTCTTCAGGAAAGATTACGACATGCACAAAGAAAATCCGTTAGAGTTATTAGACTGCAAAAAGCGTTACATGACCGGCGCAGGGATTAACACACGCGACTATGAACAGAGAGTCCCGGCACTGCTCGAGGCCGGCGCGGACGTTCTTTGCATTGACAGCTCCGAAGGCTTCACGGAATGGCAGCGCAAAACTCTTCAATGGATACGGAAAAATTACGGCGACGAAGTAAAGGTCGGGGGCGGTAACGTTGTTGACGCTGACGGCTTCAGATTTTTAGCGGAGGCCGGAGCTGATTTTGTGAAAATCGGTATAGGCGGTGGCTCAATCTGTATCACACGAGAGGCAAAAGGCATAGGGCGCGGACAAGCTACGGCGGTCATCGAAGTTGCTCAGGCACGCGACGAATATTTCAAAGAGACAGGAATTTATATACCTATCTGCTCCGACGGCGGAATTGTCATGGACTATCACATTACGTTAGCTCTTGCGATGGGCGCGGACTTCTGCATGTTAGGAAGATATTTTGCACGCTTTGATGAAAGTCCTACTAACCGCGTCATGGTCAACGGCAATTACGTTAAAGAATACTGGGGCGAAGGCTCAAGCCGCGCTCGAAACTGGCAGAGATACGACAGCGGCGATGCCTCACAGTCAAAACTTTCATTTGAAGAGGGCGTTGACAGCTACGTGCCGTACGCCGGAAGCCTGCGCGATAATGTAAACGAGACACTCAGCAAAATTAAATCAACGTTCTGCAACTGCGGCTCGTTAAATCTTCAGGAAATGAGAGAGAAAGCAAAATTAACGCTCGTTTCTCCTGTAACTTTAATCGAGGGCGGAGCGCATGACGTTATCATGAAAGAAGCAGTCAGAAGGAATAAATAACAGGCAGGAGGTAGAAGTTAGGAGGTAGGAGGTAAAAAAACATTCCTGCCTGAAATAAAAAATGATTGAGCTTGAACATATTGTGAAAAAATTTCACGCCGACAAAAAAGACACAGCCATTCACGCGGTCAATGACGTTTCATTAACGATTAACGACGGCGACATTTACGGGATTATAGGCTTCTCAGGCGCGGGCAAATCAACACTTGTACGCTGTATCAATCTGCTTGAGCGTCCCGACTCCGGCAGCGTAAAAATTGACGGCGTTGAGATGACAAAATTAAAGCCCCGTGAACTTTACAAAGCCCGTACAAAAATCGGAATGATTTTCCAGCAGTTTAATTTAATGCCTTCCCGGACTGTCTTTCAGAATGTCGCGTACCCGTTAAAAAATATGACTAAGGACGAAATTAAAAAGCGCGTCAGGGATTTATTAGCTCTTGTAGAAATTGCGGAGAAGGAGGACGCCTACCCCTCTGAGCTTTCCGGCGGACAGAAACAGCGTGTGGCGATTGCAAGGGCACTCGCCAACGACCCCACGATTTTATTATGCGATGAGGCAACAAGTGCGCTTGATCCTCAAACTACCGGCTCAATTCTGCAATTACTGAAAGACCTCAATAAACAACTCGGCCTCACGATTGTAGTTATAACTCATGAAATGGAGGTCGTGAAAAATATCTGCCTTAAAGCCGCCGTCATGGACGCAGGAAAAATTATAGAGCGCGGCGATGTGTTCACGATATTCTCTGACCCTCAGCACCCGGTTACTCGAAATTTCGTGAGGACTACTTCAAATCTTTCAAAGATTGAAACGCTGATAAAAGACGATTCGCCTATGGTTCAGTTGAAACCCGGCGAGTTAATGGCGCGTCTTGTTTATATTCATGCTGACGTATCGGAGCCGCTGATTTCTTTCGCGTCAAGAGAATTTGACATTGAGATAAATATAATTCTTGCTGACGTTGAAATTGTAGCAGGCGCGATGGTCGGCGGAACGGTTGTAATTTTCAACGGCCCCCGCGAACGAATTAACAGGGCCATAGATTATTACAAGAGCAAAGATATTCGAGTGGAGGTTATCAAAGATGCCGGAGCTTAAAATTTTACTGCCTAATTTGATGAAACGACTGCCGGAATTTTGGAGGGCTTGCGGAGATACGCTTTTAATGGAAGCGTGGTCGGGCGCGATTATTTTTATTTTCGGGCTGATTTTCGGAATTATTTTAACCGTAACGAAGCCCGGCGGAATTATGGAGAACAGGCCGGTTTATCAGGTACTCGACAAAATCATAAATTTATTCCGTTCGATACCGTTCATAATTTTATTGACAGCATTAATGCCTTTATCGCGCTGGATCATGGGAACGGCGATTTACGTCAGGGGCGTTATAGTTCCGTTAGTTTTCGGGGCAACTCCTTTTTTCTCGCGTCAGGTTGAGAGCGCGTTAGCCCAGACGGACAAGGGCTTAGTTGAGGCGGCGTTGTCAATGGGCTCAAGTCCCTTTGAAGTAATTTTCAGGGTGTATCTCCGCGAGAGTTTAGCTCCGATTATCCGTGCCATAACTATAACTATAATCAGCCTCTTAGGCTTAACGGCGATGGCCGGAGCTGTCGGAGCGGGCGGGCTTGGAGATTTTGCGATCCGCTATGGGCACGACAGAAACATGATTGATATTACGTGGGTCGTCGTAGCTGTCTTAGTTTTAGGCGTAAGCGTTGTTCAGTGGATCGGCGAAATGCTGGCAAGAAAAAATACTCATTAATTTTTCTAACTCCTACCTCCTAACTCCTAACTCAAATACAATTATCAAAGCTCCCAGTGAAATTTCAACGTCGGCAAGATTAAAATTTATATCCAAGAACGGCAGCGGTGAAGGTATCCAGTCTATGACACAGCCTAAAAAAAATCTTTCAAGGAAATTAGACAAAGCCCCCCCTGACATTATTGCGAGGCCAAGCCGCGTGAATTTATTTATTCTCGTGAAAAGGCTCAAAAAAATTATAATCGCGCAGGAAATCCCGGAGAATATCAAAATAACTTCCGGCGAACCTGAAAAAAGACTGAAGGCCGCGCCGGTATTGTAGGACAAAGCATCAAAAAAAATTCTCGCGCATTGTTCAATTAACACGCAGAGAATTATTATTGCAAACGTTAAAAGCAAAATTTTTTAATTCCTTCCGCTACGCCTTCGTTATCGCAGTCGGCTGTTACGAAGTCGGCAACATCTAAAACTTCTTTGCAGGAATTTTTCATCGCTGCTCCTATGCCGGCGGCCTCAATCATGCTCACGTCGTTTAATCCGTCCCCGAAAGCGATCGTGCTTTCAATCGGAATTTTTAGGTACTCGGCTAAAAATTTCAAGGCATTGCCCTTTTTCGCGTTCATGTCGTTTATTTCAATGTTATTAGAAATTGATGAGGTGAAAAGATTTTTTCTGAAAACAACAGGAAGAGCCTTTAATAAATCCGAGCGCAGATTTTTATCAAGCGTAAAAATTTGAATTTTCTGCACGCCCTCTGAATTTTTTAGAAGATCATAAAATTCTTCGCTTTCAAGAGGTTTTCGGAAGTCCGCAACTAATTTCACCTGCCACTCGCCGACCATAAAGGCCGGGATTTTTTCGTGAAGCTCGCGCCGCATATAGCCTTTGCTGCCTATGACACAGTCGTAAATTATTTCGTCAATGTCATCGAAGACTCGCGCCATTTTCAAAGCACGCCCGGCAGGAATTTCAAAATTAACGAGCGATTTTGATTTTTTAACGTCATAAACTTCCGCGCCGTTTAGAGTTATTGCGTAGTTAATGAAATCTAATTCTCTAACGCAGTCGGGAATTAAATTCCAGAAACGCCCTGTTGACGGGACAATTTCAATTCCCATTGAGGCAGCCTTTTCAAGAGTCTCACGGGTATTCGGCGTTAATTCTTTTTTTGAATTTAATAAAGTTCCGTCAAGGTCGAACGCGATTAATTTTATATCTGCCATGCCTTATAACCCTCGTCAAGTCTCTCTTCAAAAAATTTCATTGTTCTTTCAAACGGTTCGGAGCTCGTTAAATCGACTCCTGCACGTCTTAAAATGTTGAGTGAATAATCACTGCCGCCGCTCTTCAAAAATTTCAAGTAACGGTCAACCGCGCCCTCTTCGTGATTTAATATTGACGAAGCAAAAGCGTTCGCCGCCGTAAATCCTGTTGAATATTTATAAACATAGAAGGCCGTATAAAAATGCGGTATTCTTGCCCACTCAACGCAGAGTTCCGGGTCAATTATCATTTCCGGGCCATAGCAGTCAGCGTTTAATTTTTTCCACAGATCATTCAGCCAGTCGGGAGTTAATACGCCGCCGCCCTCAACATAAGAATGAGTTTCTCTCTCGAAGTCCGCGAACATTGCCTGACGGAAAAATGTTGTTCGTACCATGTCGTAATAATAGCTCAAGAGCCATTTTTTATTTTCGACGCTTTCTGCATTTTTCAACAAATATTCAAGCAATAATGCCTCGTTCGTAGTCGAAGCAACTTCAGCTAATAAAATCGTGTAGTCGGCGTAGACCTGCGGCTGATTTTCGCGAGAATAAAAACTGTGCAGGCTGTGTCCCATTTCGTGAACGAGCGTGAAAACATCGTGCAATGTTCCGTCATAATTTAATAAGACATATGGGTGAGTGCCGTATGCTCCCCACGAGTACGCGCCTTTTCTCTTGCCCTTGTTCTCGTAAATGTCTATCCAGTGTTCAGCAACGCCCTTCTTGAAATTTTCAAGATAGTCCGGGCCCAGCGGAGCAAGTGCTTTTAACGCAAGCTCTACAGCGTCATTAAATTTTATTTCGCTTTCAGGTTCTTTTGAAATCGGTACATTTAAGTCGTAATAATGAAAGTCATCGAGGCCAAGAACTTTTTTTCGCAAAGCTACAAGCCTGTGCATTAAGTTTGAATATGATCTGGCCGTGCTTACAACGTGATTATAGACTTCTTCGGGGACGTTCTCAGCAAATAAAGCCATATCGAGCGAATTTTTATATTTCCGTGCGTTTGCGTAAAAGATATCGCCCTTGACAGAGCCGTAATATAACGCGCCTATTGCGTTTTTATATTTCTCGTAAGTTCCGTAAATTCCTGAGAAGGCATTTTTTCTTACGTCCCTGTTAAGGCTTCGGCTGTATCTGTACCAGCGTTCTTCTGTTAATTCTGCGGTGCTGCCGTCTTCGTCAATGATGTCCGGGAATTTTATATCAGCGTCGGTTAAAAGCGTGAAGGCATTTTCAGGGACTGATTTTAATTCTGCGGCGCGAGCTAATAACATTTCCATATCATGAGACAAAATATGCTCGCGTTCACGCAGCAATTTTCTAAAGAAAAATTCATAGCGCGTCAATTCACGCTCGTTTTTTATGCAGTCATTAACATAGTCGTGAGGAAGCGCAAGTATTTCCGGCTCAAAGAAAGCTACAGCCGCAGAATATTTCACGAGTAAATTTTCTGCCATTCCGGCTAATTTCATTGGTTCTTGTTCGCGTAAATCCTCGTGGCTTTTCATGTTCGCGTAAACGTAGAGTTTATTAAGCTCAAGCGAGACGGCCTCGTCATCTTTTATAAACGCGAGCAAAATCTTTGAGCCCTCGCCGAGCCTGCCGGAATAATTTTTTAATGCTTCGATTTTGTTTTGAGTTTCGCTGAAAGTTTTCTGCCATTCATCAAAATTTGTGTAAATAGCTTCTAAGTTCCATTTTGCCTCGTCCGGAATCGATGAACGCTCCGGGACACTGTTAGATTTCATTCGGTTATATTTCCTTTCATGAATATATTGGCTTATTTTATCATTCACTGCTTAGCGCAAATACGCAACTTTTCGGAAGCCGTTAAATAATGTAGTATAATAGCCTAAAATAACGAGGAATCAAGGGAGAAAATGAGCTTTTATTACTATAGAACACGTCCCATTTCAAAAGAAGAATTTCAGGCAAAAGCAGAGAGCTTTCTGCAGGCCCACCCCGATTGTAAGCCAGTTGAAACGGCTGGCATGACGAAGCAGGAAATTTGTACCAGCTGGTGGGGTAAGTCGTGGTGCGAAAATCTTGAGCGTTACGCAGAATGGGCAAACAGAATAAATCTTGGCAGAGGTTATGCGCGTAAGGGTGCCGTTGTGGACTTAACGATAAACGGCGGCGATATTCACGCTTTTGTTTTGGGAAGCAGACCTGATCCGTATGAAGTAAATGTAAAAATATATCCGATATCTTCTGAGCGTCAACAAGAGATTGAAAAATTTGCTGCAGGAAGGATTCAAAGTTTAGAAGAGTTAATCTCAGGGAACTTTCCGGAAGGATTAAAGGGTGTATTCTTTCAGAAGGGCGTACTATTTCCCAGACCTGATGAAATAGACTTCAGCTGCACCTGTTCTGATATGTCGTATATGTGCAGACACGTAATAGCTGCTTTGTATGGCATTGGTGTAAGGCTTGACAGCAATCCGCTCTACTTCTTTGAGATGAGGGGGATTGATACAGAAAAATTTATATCCAATATTGTGAATGGAAAGATTGAAAAAATGCTTGCAAATGTAAATAATTATAGTCCAAGAATATTGAAAGATGCTGATCTTATCGAGCTCTTTAACGTAGACGTTGATGGACAGGAAATGAAACCGCAGCTGCCTGCAAATGATGACAAACAAGAACTAAAAGAAGAAACAAAACCTGCGCCTGATGTATCTGATGTAGAGATAATCGAGACGGCCGAGCCTAAGCCTAAGAAAAAATTAAAAGATTTCACAGATGAAGAATTAGAGGCTGTATTTGAGCTCATTAAAGCAATAGGCCCTTCTAAAGCTGCGATAGAGGCCAATATTACACTAGGTACAGCGCAGACAATAAGGAAAAAAGTTTTGCTGCGCAGACTGTCAAAAAATCGAGTGAAAACTCAAGAGATGCCAATGCAGCCTAAACCTAAAGAAGAAAGAAAAGAAGAAAGAATTGCAGTCAATAATATAGCACAGCCGACGAAGCAGGAAAAGAAAACACAGCCGGTCCCGTTATTTGATATTAAGGCATTGAAAGAACAGATACTGCGGCTTAAAGTTGAAAATGCACTACTAAAAACAAAAACGACAATGCTTTTGTCTCAGTTGAACAAAATGAAAGCAGCAATTAGCTGCCTTGTTGAATATCGTTAAGTTCGCTTATCTGTGTCAGCTCTACTATAGCCGAACGAAATCTCCCTAACTGCTCGGAGAGTGCTTCGACTCTATTTTTAAGAAGAACATTCTCTATAGTCAGAGCTTCAAGTTCTGCTTTGACGGACGCGGATAGATCCATTGAAGGCGTTGAATCATTAATATATGTTGCCGCAGCTTCGTGGGCTTCTTCTTTACTTTTTTCGACAGCAGTGCTTTGTGTTTCTTCTGATTTTGGCAGAGCCGGGACCTTAGTATATTTTTTCCACGCGGCTAAACGCTGCCATGGTATATTATTCTCTCTGGCGGCTTGAGCAAAACCTACTTCTTCTGCTCTTCTAAGAATTGCCAGCTTTTCATCATCAGTAAAAGAGTTAATGTCAACAGCCGTTGCCCCATTACTGTTTTCACTTTCATGTGATACGGCTTCCATTTTTCCTAATTTTGTCCTATACAGCCAATAACGTATATTCCAGTCCTTGATATCATATTCTTTGGCGGCCTGCGCAATTGTTGTCTGCCTAGCTCTCGCTATAATCTCCAGTTTTTTTTCGTCAGTAAAATCATTTGATGTTTTTGGCATTTTTTGTCTCCTATATTTTAGTAATCTCTGCTGTCTCTGAAGGCACGCGCTATAGTCCTCTTCATGTCTCTGTCTGCAATGGCATCACGCTTATCGTGAACATTGCGGCCTTTAGCAAGGGCTAACTCTACTTTCGCCCGCTTCCCGTTTTTTATATATACGGTCAGAGGCACAAGGGTCAAGCCTTTTTCTCGAATTTTATTTTTCAGGCGTATTATTTCACGTTTGTGCATCAATAATTTTCTGTCCCGCTCAGGCTCATGATTATAATATGTCCCTTTATCATACGGGGATATATGTACACCAAACAGCCACAGCTCATCATTTTTTAATGACGCATAAGAGTCTTTAAGATTTAAGCTGCCGGCCCTCACGCTTTTTATTTCCGTGCCCGTCAAAACTATTCCGCATTCAAAGGCCTCTAGAATAAAATAATCGTGCCTTGCCTTTCGGTTTTGAGCCACAACTTTATTATTAGTGTTAAATTTAGACATAATGCAAAATTTTACATTAAAAAAATTTTTTATCAAGTTATAACTTCTGTAATTACTGCGTTGATAATATTTTAGCTAAACTTTCAGGGCTTTCATTTTCATAAAAAATCCTTGAAATTTTCGACAGCTTCACAAACTCTTGGGCATTTTTAACTTGATGATTATCGGCGGCTTTAGGCCAAGGAATAGACACGGCAGGAATTTCCCATTTAAGAACTTCGGCGAGCGTCGAGCCTCCTGCGCGGCACACGATAACATCGCAGACTGAATAAAACGGATTAGTGTCCCACTGAGGCGGTATAAAATGCGCGTTGTTTATGTCTTTTTTTTCGTGCGATAAAAATATAAATTCAAAATCCCTGCAAAGCTCTGCAGTTTTCATCAATAATTCATTTAACGGGCCGCTGCCTAAAGAACCTCCGGCAATGCCGATAACTTTAGCGTCTGAAAAAAGAGTCAGGCCAAGTGCTTTTAATGCTTCAGATTTTTTTATTCTCACGGGCTCTCGGACAGGTATTCCAACATATTGAAATTTATCAATGCCTTCGCAGACCGGCCAGCCTGTTATAATTTCAGCTCCCCATTTTAGCGCGAGTTTGGTAACTTTTCCGGCGACGGCGTTTTGTTCATGGAGAGTTACGGGAATTTTTTTGATTTTTGCGATTACAAGCGGAGCAAATGAAATATAGCCGCCGAACAAATAAATTTTATCGGGTTTGAAATTTTTTATGTGCTTCCATGTTTGAAAAAAAGATTTTATCAGGGCGGCGAGCCTTGCGAAAATTTTTATGATTGATTTTGTTCCCAGCGGTGAGCCGGAGATGGCCAGCACAAACGGATTAATATCAGCGGAGCTGTAAATTTCTTTTTCAAGCTCACGCGAACCGCACAGCCATTTAACTTCCGCGCCGTCCTTTTCAAGATTTTGGCCAAAAACTATAGCGGGAAAAATGTGTCCGCCCGTTCCGCCTGAGGCGATTAAGAATTTTTTATGAGTGTCCATTATTTGTTTCTCTTTTCTTTGTTATCTTTTTTTTCTTATCCTTATCTTTATCTTTTTCCGTATTTTCTTTATTTTCTGCTTTTATTGTCATCAAAATGCCGATTTTGGCCCACATGCAGAGCATGGAACTTCCGCCCCAGCTTATAAAAGGCACGGGGATCCCGGTGAGGGGCATTAATTTTGTAACGCCGGCAACATTTAAGAACATCGGAAAAATTACAGAAGCAGTGAGGCCGAGCGCGAGAGATTTTGTGAAAGAATTTTTTGCATTTTTATAAATATAAAAAACCCTCCACGTCCACGTGGCATAAAGAATTACCAAAAACATCGTGCCGACCAGTCCGAACTCCTCGCCGATGGCCGGGAAAATATAATCTGTGTCAGCTTCGGGGAGATATTTTTCCTGCTGAAGGCCCTTGCCAATTCCAACTCCTGTCAATGATCCGTTAGCAAACGCTACGAGCCCTTGAATAATTTGATAGCCGGTGTCGGTCGGATCGTCCCATGGGTTCCAGAACGCATTAAATCTTCTCATTCTGTAGGGAGCGAGCCAAATTAAAATAATAACTGCGACAATTCCAAGCGCAACGCCGATTAACGGATATTTCCAGCCCCGCCGCTCTATGTGCATTGTAAAGCATATTGAGGCTACCAAAATAGTTCCGCCCAAGTTAGGCTGGAGCAATAACGGCACGGCTAATAATGCTATCGTTGTTAATGTCGGGCTTAAAAATGTGTGCCCATCATTGCGCAATAAAGTTACCTCCTCCTCGTTCAATCGCTTTGCCATGAAAATCGGAAGAGTTAATAAAACAAATTCAAGCGGCTGAAAACGAAATCCCGGCACAGCAAGCCAGCGCGTCGCGCCTCCAGCCTTTACTCCGAGTCCGGGAATCAAAGTTAAAACTAACAAAAGCCATGACGCAAAAAATAATTTTCCGCTGTGTTTTCTGAACCATTCCGTTTCAAAGCACATGCACACAAACATTAACGTTATTCCAAGCCCTATAAATTGAAACTGGCGTAACGGCGGTGCGAAAGGGTTGCCGCTTGTCATGTTGTTTCGGAGTGATAAGGACGAGATCATTATCATTCCGCAGCCGCTTAATATTAGTGGTATTATTACTTCAATCATTATTGATTATTTATTACTTGGATTTTTCTTTAACGATGCTGCAAAAATGTTCGCCGCGTGCCTTGTAACTTTTATACATGTCCCAGCTCGTACACGCAGGGGAAAGTAAAACGACCATTCCGGGCTTTGCTAAACTTCCACAAATATTGACAGCTTCTTCCATGCTTGAAGCTCTTTTGAAATTTTTATAGCCTGATTTTTCGAGGGCGTTTTGAATTTTTTCAGCCTCTTCTCCGATTAAGACGGCATAGTCGCAATTTTCTTTTACTGCTTCAGCTAACGGCGCGTAGTCTTCGCCTTTGCCCTGACCGCCGAGAATAATAATTTTACGCCCTTTAATGCTCGTCATCGCTGTTATAGTTGCGGCGACATTAGTTCCTTTTGAGTCGTCGATATATTGAACTCCGTTTATAGTTCCTGCATATTCGCAGCGGTGCGGCAGGGGCTTAAAGCCTTCGAGCAGAAATTTAGCGTTTGAAATATCAACGCCCAATAATTTTGCCGTGCAAAGACACATAGCGACATTCTCAAGATTATGCGAGCCTATTAAAGTCGTGTCGGAGAAGCTGAAAAGTTTTTCGCTTTTCCCGTTGAGAGTTAATATCGCGTCTTGGCCTTCTTCATTCATAAAAATATGGCCCTGCGCGTCGTGTTCGGGGATTTTATTCCAGCTTAGGGTGATAATTTTTCCTGAGGCATTCAGAATTTCAAAATCTCTGTCTTGAATTATTCCCCAGCCTTCGGGATCGCGCAGGCTTAAAACTCTTGACTTTGCCTCGACATAATTTTCAAAACTTCCGTGCCAATCTATATGGTCGGGGGCAATGTTAGTAACTATTGAAATTTTTGAACGCAGATTATTTTTTGTCCGCGCTAATTGAAAACTGCTCAGCTCCAAGACGACAGCGTCAAAATTTTCTTTTTCATTCGTGAAGGTTGATGAAGCCGTGCCGAGATTTCCGCCCGTGCCTGCTTTAAGTCCGGCTCTGTTCAAAATATGGCCGGTTAATGAAGTTACGGTGCTCTTTCCGTTACTGCCGGTAACGCAGATTAAATTTTTAGCTTTTATGTGAGGGAGAACGAAATCTAATTCGCCCGTGAGTTTTAAGCCGCGTTTTTCGGCCTCGATTAAAATTTCTGACTTAGGGGAAATTCCTGAACTGATTAGAATTTCGTTAGCACCGTCAAAAACTTTTTCGGTGTTTCCATTCTCTTCAAAAGTTATATTATTTTTCGTGAAAAGTTCTTTTACATCATCATTAATATTTTTCTGTTCGGACACAAAGACATCGAAGCCGAGATTTTTTGCAAGCAGGGCCAAGCCCTGACCGCTGACTCCTGCGCCGATAACTGAGACCTTATAATTATTAGACATAAAAATTCTCCTTATTGTTGAACTTAAAAGGATATTATAAGGCATGAGTTAAGAGTGAAGAATGAAAAATATAAAAGCACTTAAAATTTTCGGCTCAAAAAATTTCAAGTGGCCTGCAAAAAATTTTAGAACTTATTTTTTTAATTTTCTCTGAAAAAATTTATAAGCTATGAAAAAAATAAAAATTTTTGTAGGTGTAAATGTAGTTGCAAAAAACAGCCCTCTTGAAATCAAGAGAGCTGTTTCGATTTATTGTATCATAAGTTTTTTTATTGTGAACGCAAAAAATTAATTCCACTTGCTGCTTTTATAAACGATTTGAATAAATCTGTCGCTGAGGGAATTTCCTGGAAAACGCCGCGACGCTTCGGCGTTGTAAGTCAATGTTACCGTCGTATAGCGGTCGGGTGTCCATACATTTTTCAAAATAATTTTCCCAGATTTTCGCGTGTTTGCTGACGGTGACTCACGTGTCGAACCGTAGGAGGAGTTGAAGCCTTTCTGAAGAGCTTCATAAAATCTTCTATCGTATTCAGGATCGCCCATGCTTTGAAGATAAACGGACTTTGAACTCAAAATTTTATTCTTGTAAAAACTGAAAACAAACATCGCCGGATAGCCCTCAAAAAATCCCTCCATAGTTAAAGTTTCTTTTCTAGGTGTCAAGACTCGCGCTCCGCTGTTCTCCATTCTCTTTTGAGTGCGTGCAAACGTGTGGCCGAACGGAAGCGACAGGAAAGCCTCAGAACTGTTCGACAATGCCCAAGCCGTCCCGGAAAATATGAAAATAATTACAAGAACGGGGAAAAATTTTTTCAATCAAGCTCACCTCAAAAACAAAAGAATTATTTGCCCTTCAGTTTAGTTAATCTTTTCATGATGAGACCGGCAAGGAATGATTTGAAAATATCGCCGGGCATCGGCATTAAAACAAAATAAACTAAAAGAGTTTTCGCTCCAAGCTCATTCTGAAGATAAAATTTTGACATTAAATAATAATATGGAATGCCAAGCGCGTAAATTACGGCTATTCCTGCGAGCGCACCGAGCATCCACGTCAAAAAACACGGCTTGAATTTTTCTGCAATATATCCGGCAAGCCATGAGCCGGGAATAAATCCTACTATGTAGCCGAATGTCGGACTTAAAGCCGAGCCTGTGAAAACCGGAAGCCCTATTAATCCCGCCGCAACGTAAACGCAGACTGAAACGGCCCCGTATTTTCTGCCAAGCACAAGCCCGGATAAAACTACAAAAAGCGTCTGAAAAGTCAGAGGCAGAAGCGGCGTAGGAATTTTTATATATGTCCCGATCGTTATTAAAGCCGCGAATAACGCGCAAAGCACAAGATTTTTTGTTGTTTTCATTATAAAATTAAGATCCTTCCCTAACTAAAAAAACTTCTCCTGAACGTAAAACTTCTTTTTCGCCGTCTTCATTGAGAATCACGAGGCCTCCGAAATCGTCAACGCCCTCGACAAGCCCCGAACGGCTTTCATTATTTTTCATGAAGTTGATATTTTTTCCGATTAATAGCGAACGTTCGCGGTAAGTATCGATTAAATTTTTGTCGCTGAGATTTTCCGCGAAGTCCATAACATAATCGGCAACTCGTGCGCAAAGTTGGGCGCGTGAAAACAAGACGTTGCCGTCAGAAAAAATTGCTCCGGCATTTCCGGCCTGCTCTGTAAAATTTTTTGTTGATATGTTTATTCCGATACCGGTTATAACACTGTCCGTCAAAGCTTCGGTCAAAATACCCGCGATTTTTTTATCGTGAAAAAAAATATCATTGACCCACTTAATTTTTAATTTGCCTTTTGAACGTTTGTATAAATCCTCAACCGCAAAGCACACTGCTACAGCATCGGCAATGGTTATCATTTGAAACTGCGAAAGATCGACATGCGGCCTCAATATTAATGACATGTAAAGCCCCGTATCCGGCGGAGACTCGAAAGAATGACCGCTGCGACCCCGTCCTGCCGTCTGCTCGTTGGCAGTTATCAGAGTCCCGTGCGGCGTACCGTTCAATGCTAAATTTTTTGCATAATTATTTGTTGAGTCTATTCTGTCAAGGCATATGACACGTGAAATTTTAGAGTTGCGCGAAAGATTTTTTATGATTTCTTCTTCATTCATCATGCTGTAAAGTTGATTTTATTTTTTTATTTTATGATACCTGCTAAATTAAACACCGGCGTTAAAATCGCGAGAACTATAAAACCAACAGAAAGTCCCAGCGATAATACTAATATAGGCTCGAGCAGCGTTGAAAGTTTTTCCATGCGCGATTGAGCCATTTCGCGGCACTGCTCCGACACGTTAGCTAATGCTCCGTGAAGATCTCCGCCCATTTCGCCGACTCTGACAACTGCGACAGTATCTTCGGGAAGTCCGATTTTTTCTAATGCTCTGTCGAATTTATGCCCGGCCTTGACCATTTCGGCGGCATCGAGCCATCTCTGCTTATAAATATCCATCGATGAGGCCATTTTCAGAGCAGATACCAACGGAATGCCTGACTTCAATAAAGTTGAAATATGCGACATAACAAGCGCGAGATTTAATTGATCCCTAATGCCCTTCATGCCCGGCATGGTGAGGGATTTCCCTTTATGCTTCATCCATAAATAGCCCAATAAAAGCGCAATTAATAAATAAGTTCCATAGTTCACCATGAAGTCAGACATTGCGATTAAAATTCTTGTCGGCAGCGGCAAAGTCTGATGCATATCGGCAAATAAATCCGAAATTTTCGGCACAACATACGTAATCATGAAGGACACAACGCCGACTCCGACAATCATCATTATTATTGGATAGGTCATTGCGCCGCGTATTTTTCTTTGTAAATCATCCTCAAGTTTGAACTCGTCAGCCGCTTCCGTTAAAACTGAAATTAAAGTTCCGCTCTGTTCTCCTGACTCGGCCACGCGCCAAAGACTTTCGCGGAACGCGCCGCTTTCTGCCAATGCCGTATGAAATTTCCGGCCTCCCTGAACTTCAGCTAAAATCTTTTCCATGACGGGACGCAGAATTTTATCTCTCGTCTGCTTTGACATGATACGCAGTGCGTCTGCAAGAGGCAAGCCCGATTTCAAATATGATGCCAAGCTCCGGCAGAAAAATATATGCTGTTCGAGGGGCAGTAATTTTATTTTTACCTTGCCGCCCTTCTTCTCTTCAGCTACTTTTATATCTACTACGACGATGCCCCGCTCTGTTAATTTATCAACGGCCTGCATTGATGAGCCGGCCTCCACAGTTCCTTTTGTGTTTTTGCCTTTAGCGTCGTAGCCTGAATAATTAAAATAAGGCATTTTTTATCTATTTTTCTTGTTTCTGCCAACGCCAACTATCTTCGGATAACGGCTTCCAGCGGTCAATGAATGCGTCAGCCGGCATGTTCTTATATTCTTGGATATATTGCTTGAAAAGTTTTTGGTCGTCTTTGCACAGTTCCAAGCCCATAAAAATTCTTGGTATGCTGTAGCGTGCAGGCTCGTCGCAGTATCCATTGTCCCCTACGGCGAATGACAGTGCATAGCCTGCGCTCTTAACTTCTTCGATAATTTCTTTATTATAATTTCCGTAAGGATATACAAACGCTTGAACTTTTTTACCCGTCATCTTTTCGAGGATTTTTTTTGAGTCTTCAAGCTCTTTTTTCCGCGCTCTTTCATCGATCAAATAAAAATCCGGGTGCGACATAGTATGAGAAGCTATTGAGATAAGTCCGCTTTTTGCCATATTCTTGAGCTGTTTCTCTGTAACATGAACATAAACAGTTGTAAAGACGCCTATTACATCTGTAATAATACAAACAGTTGCTTTCATGCCGCGCTTCTTCAGTTCGGGGAAAGCGTAGTGATAAACGCCCGAATAACCGTCATCGAATGTTATCAGCACTGATTTTTCCGGAAAATCTTTTCCCTGCTTCACATAAGAAATAAATTCCTCTATTGAAAGCGTTTGATACCCGTTATTCTTGAGCCAGTCAAGCTGTGCCGCAAAATCTTTTGCGAGGACGTCAAATTCATTCAGAGCTTTGCTCTTGATGTCATGATACATAAGAACCGGCGGAAAATATGCGCGGTTTTCCTTTGACTGCTCTGTAACTGCAGACGCTGACATAGACAATAAAAATACAAACAATACTGCTAATAAAAATTTTTTCATTTATTAATCCTCCCCTGCAACTCTTGCTAATTCATCGGGCGAAGTCAATCCCGACTGAACAGCAGATAATCCAATTTCCCATAAAGTTTTGAAGCCGCTTTCCCTTGCAATGTCCCTCAATTTTGAGGCTGGCGCACCGCTTACGAAAGCCTCTTGGATAGCTTCATTAATTACAAACTGCTCATAAAGTCCTACGCGCCCTCTATAGCCCGTGTTATGGCAGTGAGGACAGCCGACAGGAGCGAACGCCCTTTGAAGTCCCTGTTTAGCCATCATCGCCGGAGGAGCTATTTCTTTTCGGCAATGCGGGCATAATCTTCTAGCCAATCTCTGAGCAACTGTACCGACCATGCAGCTTGCCGCCAGATACGGCTCTATCCCCATGTCAACAAGTCTGATTATTGCGCTTATCGAGTCGTTTGTATGCAGCGTTGACAGAACTAAATGTCCCGTCAATGAAGCCTGAACTCCGATGTGCGCCGTCTCAAAGTCTCTCATCTCTCCTATCATTACGATGTCGGGGTCTTGTCTCAAAATTGAGCGCAGAGCGGCCGCAAAGGTTACTCCGGCCTTCTCATTAACTTGTATCTGCGAGACGCTTGGCAAGTCATATTCTACGGGGTCTTCAACGGTGATTATATTAACTTCAGGACGCGCAAGAGCCTGCAAAATAGCGTAAAGGCTCGTAGATTTTCCTGACCCCGTAGGCCCTGTAAATAAAATCATTCCGTGCGGCCTGTGAATTAAATCGTTCATGATGTTGCGCTCGCGCTCTTCCATGCCTAAATCTTCGAGCGTCATCAAGCCGTGCCCCTTATCAAGCAAACGCATAGCAATTCTTTCGCCGTACTGCGTAGGCACCAAACCGACACGAATATCTACGGCTCTGTCGCCAACCGTTATGCCAATACGTCCGTCCTGCGGTGCCATGTGCTCAGCTATATCCATTCTTGACATAACTTTAATGCGGCTCGTTAATGGTGCCTGATTGGATCGCGGAAGCCTTAATCTGTCCTGTAAAACGCCGTCAATTCTAAATCTTATCAAAACTTCATCTTCGTACGGCTCGACGTGAATATCTGTAGCACGCTGCTTTAAAGCATCAACAAAAAGTCCGTTTACCAGCCTTATAACAGGGACATCAACGGAGTCGCTCAAGACATCTTCGCGTGTTAAGTCGTCGATATCGTCAATTCCCTCGATATTTTTAGCGGCTTCGTCAGCGGCAACGCTCCTCAAGTCATAAAGAGTTCTTAACAAATCGCTGATCTCTTTTTCATCGCGGATTTCTAAATCAATCGGATAGCCAAGCGCAGTCCCAAGCATTTGAGCTTTTCCCCATGAATCAAAATTCACCGCGCCTATTATTAAAACGCCGTCATCAATCCTTAGCGGAACAATACGAGCCTGACGCAAAACGTCAAGCCCGAAACCGTCCGGCAAAAGATTTGATACTTCTTTAGCTTCAGGAAGAGGCGGCAAATTATTTTCTGCCATTTACTTCCTCCTCAAGCTCTTCTGGTACATTTCTCTAAATCTTGAGTCAATGTCGGCCTCTACCTCGCTAATATCAACATCAACGCTTACGTCTTTGTTTGTTCGCAGGTCAAATTTATTCGAGAACCCTGCCGCGTTTACAGTAACAGCTCTCATTTGGTCCTGATTTTCGATGATTTGCGGCGTTAAGAAAATTACAAAGTCAACTTTTTCTTTCTCTTTTGAAATTTTTTGAAAGAGGCTGCCGATTAACGGTATATACGAAAGTCCCGGCACTCTGCGCTTTAAATTGCGTTCTGTCTCTTTTATCATGCCGCCTAAAATTATTGTCTCGCCGTCGCCGACAACAACCGAAGTATTAACTTCGCGCTTTGATGTTCTGGGCGTTGGATCCCCTGCTGCGCTCATAACGTCCTCTGTAGTCTGCTTAATATCCATAGCGACTAAATTTCCCGAACGTATATGAGGCGTTACTGTGAGGGTTAAGCCGGTATCTTTATAGTCGAAATTATTTTGTATCGCGCTTGGGTTTGATAAATCTGACGTAGAGCCCTTCAATACAGGAATAACCTGACCGACTTGGAACGAGCTTTCTTTGTTATCCGTACACATCAGACGGGGAACAGAAAGAATATTAACGGCGTTATAACGTCTTAATAAATCAATCGTGGCATACATTAAGCCCATCGGATTATAATTTGTTATTGAATAAGTTGAGCCGTTTCTGTCTAATAATTCTTCGCGTTTAGATAATTCGTTGAACCACGACATAAACTGCGAAGGCACCGCACTCTCTCCTAATGATACATTGCCTCCGAGTAACAAATCGTCCCACATTTGACCGCCGATTATTGACCAGTCTATACCGTTGTTTTCAAGATTGGTAACGTTGATTTCAGCGATAAATCCTCTCAGTAAAATCTGACGAGGCTGTATGTCAATCGCGTCAAGAATCGGCACGAGCGAATCAAATTGTCTTTGAGTAGCCGCAAAAATCAAACTGTTTGTAGCAACGTCAGGGACGACCGTAGCAGGAAATTTCGCCGCGTCAGAGCCCAACATTGTAGCAGTTGATGCCAAAACTTTAGCGACTTGTTCTGATGCTACAGTAGCGTCGATATTTTTTAATTTATAAATATGAAAATCTCCGATTTTTGAATCAACGTCGAGTTCTTTTATCATTCTCGCAGCGTGGTCAATCGCGCTGCGGCTTCCCACCAAAATAATTTTCTTGCTTGGAACGTCGGCTATAGCGTTCAGCCCCTGAAGAGGTCCGCTCGTCTGGGCAATGGCATTCAACTGTGCCGCAACTGTCGCAGGGTCGCCGTAAACAAGTTCAAAAGTTCTGCTTATTCTGGCACTGTTAGGGGTGTCCATTTTTCGCAGTAATTGAATACCTTTATTAACATCCGTAGCGCGTCCCTGAAGCATAATGTCGCGTCCGTTTCCGACCGGCAAAGCTATAATCGCCTGCCCTAATGACTGCTGCAACGCCGGCAGAACGCTCTCAACGCTTACATAATCTAACGGGACTATGTAAGTTACCGTCTCCTCGCCGAAGCCCGGCCCTGTCCTTCCGCGATAAACATTAGGCGACGGACTGACACCGCCCTGTCTCACGATTGAATAACTTCCCATATTCTGGAGCGAGAAGTTATACATTTGGAGGGTCGAGAGCATGACCTCACGAGACTCTCTTACAGTAACAGGGTGAGGAGAAATTATTGTTATTTTTGCGTTGACGTTAGGCGGCACGATTATATTTTCGTCTAAAATTTCCGACATGAAGCGCACAAAGCGAACTAAGTCCATATCCTTGAAATTAAACTGAACAAGCCCTGACCTCTTCATGGCCTGCGCTGCCTGCATTAAATTTTTCTCGTCCTCCGCTGTCATATTCGCATTAGAATTTGAAGCGGACGAGGCCGCCGCTGTATTATTCGCGTTCCTTGATGCACGCCTTGTAGCGGCCTCAGAACACTGTGTTATAGTCATTATAAATATTAATGTAAATGAAACTTTTTTGAAGCTAAAATTCAAAGCGGTTTTTTCACTCCTCATTCCTCATTCCTGACTGAATTATATAATATTCTTCAACTAAGTTCTATTCAGTAACATAAATCACCGTCGAGCGATTGTCCGGAAGGCTGACCGTAATGCGCCTGTATTTTAGCTCATAATCATCAACAGGAACTGAAATGCGCTCGCTTCTCCACGTGATATTTTTTTTGTCGTCAGTTCCATTTTCGGGCATGTCCTCATCAATTCTGAAACGCAGCCATATATCACGCGCCGCTTCGATTAGCTGACGCTCTATTTCAATTTCGCTCATTAACTTATACGACATTCCGATTAATCTGAAGCCGGCCGTAATTACAAGCCCTGCAATCGCCGAAGCAACAAGCACTTCCATTAATGTAAAGCCTTTTTCTTTATTCATTATCTGACCACGTAGCGAAGTGCCTCCGGTTTTCCGTTTCGTGTAACTTCAACATCGAAGCGTTCACTGTTCATTAGGGAGTTAATCGAGTTAGCTATGTCGCCCATGTTCGTAAAAGGAATACCGTTTACGGAGCGAATGACATCGCCCTTCTGAACGCCCAGACGCTTTAATATGCTGTCGTTCTGTATCCATTGAACTTCAAGACCTCCGGCTGTTTCGCTTGGCCTTATGCGTATTCTTTTAAGTTCATCAAAAGGATTTTGAACGAGCTGTTGAACTGTCTCGCTTGATACTTGTCCCTCCTGTCCTCCGGGTGCGGCGGCCACAACATTTCCTGATTGAGCAGGCGCGGCGGCCCTAGCAGCAGGGGCAGGTTTCGGGGCTTCTGCTTTTTTCTCCGGCACAGCCACAGGCCCGTAAGTTATATATTTCGTGATTAAATTTTTTCCCTGTTCAAACACGGCTTCGGTGTACTGCACGCTTTTTAATTTATAGCGTTCAATTTCGTTGCCGATCAGCATTAATTTTAGGCTGCCTTTATTTTCGACCCATGCTCCGACCCCGGGCAGAGTTCCGCGCAAAATTAAATCTTCAAGGCGCGATTCGGGCTCTTTAGGCTCTGGGGGCTTAGGCGGTTCCTTAGGTGCTTCAGTCGCAGGTTTCTGCGGCGATATGTGGAACGGATTTGACGCAAGAAAACCGTCAAGGCCCTTCTGTTTTTCGCGCTGTGCAGCTTCCGTGTTAGCTTCCGTAACGGCGGCATCGACAACTCCGGCGTTACTCGTGAAAGCTCCAAGCCCGAAGCCAAGCCCGACGCTTGCAAGACGGCCAAGAATAAGACCGATTAAAACAGGAACTACGAAGAGCCACGCCGAATAAATTTTTCCTTTCTGTTCCTGCTCATCTTCAGACGAAGTTTTATCAGTCCTGCGAAATTTTATTTTTTCCGTAATATTCGTAAAATTTATATTCGATAATATATCTTTTATTTTTTCAAACATTCCTAACCTCTAAGTTCTCATTCTCTTCTCAAGTACCAACGGTCGCCGTCCTGAACTAATGGTAAAAAGCCCTTCAGCATGTTCATATTCTGCGCGAAGCTATCAGGAACGTTTAATCTTGCTTCTGTGCGGCCAAGTTTCATAGTGGCTGTGTTGACCGTCAAATAGCCGTTGAGCGAAAAATCTCCGTTAGTTCTCAAATTTTCTAAAAGCACTTCACCGCGTCCGGCCGTCATTAAAAAACCTCCGTCCCCTAAATTAATATTTTGACCTAGACGGACATTAGCTCCAGTAAAATTTATTTCACAAACGGGCGCAAGGCTCGCAACGCTCGAAATTATTTGCGGCCTTATCGTTATTGAAGCTAATGAAACGTTAGCCATGCCGTTGAGCGTAAGATTATTAATAGTGAAGCCGTCCTGTTCGCCTGTAACGTCGGAGTAGCTCATTCTCATTCCGGCGCGTTCGAGCCTGCCGTGAGCCATCGACATAATAAACTTTCCTAATGCTCCCCACTCAAGAAAATAATAGAGAGAGCAAAAAAAAGCAATGATAAATAATAAAATTTTTATAGCACTGTTAATTTTTTTCATTTTTTAACTCCTACCTCCTACCTCCTAACCCCTACCTGTTATTAATTCATCGGTCCTATTATCGCCGCTAGAGTTACGAGTCTTTCACTTCCTGCGGGCAGGGCACGAAGTTCAGCAGCTATAAATCTTACGCCCCGCGAGGCTAATTCTTTTTGAAGTTCCGCGAGTTCTTCGGCGTAAAGCCTGTTAATTTCAACGGATTGATTTCTTCCGTCGGGAGTAATTCTGTTTACGCGGCTTCCTAATTTCATTTTCTCCGACACTTGAGCGAACACTGCCGGAACGTCAACGTTGCGGTTATTAGAATTATTATTCCCGGCCTTAGGCGCGAGAGTTTTATATTCATTCGCAAGCATTAAAAGAGTCCTCCAGCGTCCCTGCTGTGAAATCAGAGCCGTCTGGCTTTGCTTATTCATGTTATGGACAAATGAAACGCCTACCCACACTGAAAGCATTAACAAAGCAACGATTAAAAATTTTATGGAGCCGGGAGCTTCGCCGCGCAAAACGCTTTTTGCATTATTCAAAGCTGAATCAAAATTTAACGCCATTTCTTAATTACCACCTTACACGTAAATCAAACCTGTAGCCCACGCCGGAAACGAATTGAGTATTATCTACCTGAGCGACTGAAGCGTATTCGTCCCAAGCCTTGCGAAAATTTAATATAGTTGTCATGTCCGGCGCGGAGCCTGTGCAGTCGATGCCATCGCCGTTGTAGCGTATTATATCGAGAGTTACGTTAAGTCCTTTATTGACCGTAAAGATTTCTCCTATGTCTGCTAAGGCTTCCTCGAGCGGGTGTCCCTCGTTGCCTGTGCCTGCAATTTCTGAAATTTTATTCCTTGCAAGCGTAACGGGGTTTGAAATTCTCCCTGTGTGCTGGGGGTCAAAAGTCTGTCTATAAAAATTTTCCGAGCGCGTACGGACGGCCTGAGTTTGATTTTGAAGTTGTATCCACTTTAATAAGCTGGTTCCAAGTGTTAAAACTCCGAAGACGAGCAGCCATGAAGCAACGCGGGTTAAAAGCCTAACCGTGCGTTCTAAATCTTTTGCGCCCTCAATAGCAGTACGGGATAAATTTACATCAGCAATCCACGGACATATTTTTACGCTGTCGGTGATCATATCGACAAATTCTTCGTCGGGTTCTTCGTCATAATCTCCGCCGGCATTTAATATAAAATTTCCGCCGCGCTGAAGTTCTCTAGCGTTGCAGTAATTGTCGTACCACGCAAGCTCTTTCTCGCGTGAAGAGTCGTCAATAAATTTCCGCCACCGCGATAAAACCGGCCTGTTATTTTGCCAGAGAATTGACGAAATATTTTCTTCGTCTATCCACATTGTTACGCCGTTGCCGTTATATTCTTCAAGCCGTGATACAAAAGGCAGAGGCGCGGGCCAAGTTTTATTATTTACTCCGTTTTCATAAAAATCTGCCGGAATGTCAAGTTCTTCGGGCGAAACATACCAGACTATGCCGTTTACTCCGCGCCCGATGCGTGAGGTAACTACAGGGAAAATTTCAAGCTCTCCTGCGGCGGAAAAAGGCATAACCTGAAGCCTCAAAGCCTCGCGGATTTTTGAGAAGTTCGAGAAAGGGAAAGAAAAATCCTCCTGCGACAGGGACTTCATCGGGACAAGAGTAACATAATTTTTGCGTGCGTTTATGCTTGACGAGACAACGCGGACGGATTTTCGCGTTATTTTTTCTTCCGCGCCGGTTTCTTTGTCGTGAACGATATCTGTTTTTTCTATAATTCTGCGAAATTCAGTATTGATAAAAAGTTCGCTTGATGATTTTTTCGTAAAATTAAAATTAAATTTATTTAGATTAAAATTAAAATTCGGCTTCTTCATTACTTGCTGTCAACTTTCCTCCCACTTAACAATCTGCTTTGTATTTCGGTCGAATACTATAGTAAATGACGTTCCGCCCGTGCCGTCGTCTTCAAGAGCTTCTATCTTCACTTCAAAATATCTGCTCTTAAATCCGGCTAAATTAGTCAACAGAGTAGCAGTTCTAGGAGATGCGCCGGGCAGAGACTGAACATCGTTAAAGTTTCTTATGGGCTCTTCCTCACGTACCTGCGCCACACGTTCCGCGAGTCCGCGCTCGTCAAGTCCGGGCATAAGTTCCATAACATGGACGGGCGCGACGTTAAGATTTATTTTTCCTTCGCTGAAGACAGTGCAGTAATCGGCAATGCCTAAATTAGAGTCGTCGCCGTAAAGAACTTCAGGCCGCAGATCCTGACTTAATATCAAAAGTTCTGAAATGTCAAAAGGTCCGCGATTTATGAAATTTTCGCGCTCAACGCTTCCGACTCTTGCCCGCGTGTTACGGTCAAGAAAATCAAGAATTAATAATTCAAGCTCTCTGTGTCCGATTTTTTCAAGCATGTTACGGAAAGGCTCCTCAAACTCGTGGCGCATGGTATTCCCGTCCGGCAGAAATAAATTTCTTATCGGGATTTTATCATCAAGCGGAGTTATTTTTAGCGTCCAAATGCCTAAATCTTCAAAGGGAAACACAAAAGGCTGATACCATCTTTGAGTCGGGCTGTCGTACTCAGCTTCTGACGCAAAATCTGACATTATTCCCACGACTGAATTAATTATTACAGTCGCCATGCTCCTGTTTGTTAAGTTCTCACGCTCGCGGCCGACGCTGCGCACTTGAGTGCGGACGAACCACGCGAAAGCCGTCGCGCATGAAATTAATAACATGCCCAGCATTAACACGCTGACTAAAACAAACGCACGTCTTTTATTATTTCTATTTTTACGGGAGCGGAATATGCGCTTCAAGCTCGTTAAAATTAAAATTTTCTGCATTGTTATTAAAATTATTAATGTTTCTTCTTTCCCTTGTATATCGTCCAAGTTTTATATAAAGCCCCTTCGGCAGAGCACCTGAATATTCTTTATCTCGTTCGTCCTCGTGGGTGCCCTTTGGAATTTCGACGCTAAATTCATCGATGCCGGGCAGCACTAATTGACCTTCGGACGGGTCTAGATTGTCATACTTGATCGTGTTCGGGAGTCTGCCGGGAAAAATCCAGCGGTATAAGCCGGGCAAAATATTTCCGTGCATTATGCCGCCTTCAGAAACTTTATAAATAACTGTTCCGGCCGGCATGTCCTGCACCGTCGGCGAAGTTGTCATTATCATCAAAATATCTTCAGCATTTCCGCCGAGTGCTTCATGGTCAACTACCATTATGACATTCGTAGAAAGCCTCATTGCCGAAGAAATATCGCGGATAATAAAATTCATCGTCCTTGAAAGAGCCGATAAATCAGAGTATTCAGTCTGGGTCTCAACGACTCTCCGCACGGTGTAGGCAACGGGAGCAAGCGCAAGAGTGGTTAAAATCCCCGTCAGCATTACAGCCACGAGGACTTCTATCAAAGTAAAGGCTTTTTCTTTATTTGTCATCGCTGCCGGGACCGTTGACTAATAAGAGGGCGTTGACTTTTCTTCCCTGCGAATCAGTCTGCGGTATGCGCTGAAGGTGATAAGTGCCGGGTTTGAAATAGCTTGCAATTTGACGCAAAACCGGCTCAATCTGAAAACGCTGTGCAATATTTATAATTTTTCCGATGTCTTCAGAGCGAGGCTCGCGGTTAAACTGCTGCCAAAGAATATTAAAGCCCTTTACGATCGTCTCAATATCGTTTGTCTGCTCGCCAAGCTGTAAATAATGATAGGCGATATTTCTCTGAGTATCTTCGCGGACTATCGGGTGCTTGTCGGCTTCGTTGAGAAGGTAAATCTGAACTTTCGGGTCCTGCGTCGAGAGTGCTTTACGCAAAAGATAATTTCCGTAAATTCCGCTTGATATATATATGCAGCCCGCTATTGAAGCCGCGATACACGCAAGGCCGGCTAAACGAGCAAGCAAATCTGATTTTATGATGTTGAAATCAGTTTTGAACTTCATCGCCGCAAAAAATTCCCTGTTAGAAAGAGCGAAGGCCAACGCTATCCAGACCATATTTTCAATTCTATGGAAGGGACGTGTAAACACCGCGCTGAATGATATTACGCAGGCTAGAGCAAAGCCCCATACAGCTGTGATTGTGATTTCCTGCCTCTTCTTTCTGACTAGGCCGAACACAGCCGGAATAAACCACATGAAATACATTATCATGAACATTATTCCGCCGATGAAACCGCCTTCGCAGAAGAATTGCAAAAATTCATTGTGGGCCCAGTGAGTATACTGCCATTTGTACCAGTCAGGATTGTTAAAAATTTTGTAACCCTCGCGCTGTCCGTCGAGATAGTGCCATTTATATTGACCTATTCCAACGCCTTTGGGCTCTGAAAGCAAAAGAGCGTATGAAGTTGCCCATATTCCGCGCCTGCTTCCGATTGTCTCGTAGTTTTCGATAACATCTTTAGTCTTACTGATTATTGCACTGGCTCTGGGTGCATAGAATGTTGACCAGAACACTGCGGCGAGTACTGCCATAACGGCGGCAAATCGTATTACATATTTTTTGTTAAACCTGCACGCGGCAATGATAAAAATCATTATCAGCCCGGTCAGAAGAGCAAGAGTTGCCGAGCGGCTCGTCGAGTTCATAAGCCCCCAGAAATTCCAAGCGGCCATCAGCAGAACAAAAACTGAATAATAAACGTGCGCCTTGTTGGCAAATTTCCAAGCAAATACAAACGCTAAAATAATAAACAGTCCGGCTAAATATCTGCATATAAAAATTTCATCGGCTATGGCAAATTTCAAGCTCGCTACGGCTAAGATAATGCTGAAAACAGGAAACCATATCTTTTTACCCGTTGCTTCCGTGTCGTTTTTCCAAGCGTCGTAAACGTATAAATACACCGCGCCTAAAACTGAAACGGCCACCCAAAGTCCAAACATATTTTGTTGTGCCGTGTTGCCGATATAATTTCCGGGCGTGGGCAAAATTATTGAGCTGTACTGCACTAAATCTGAAAGAAAAGTCCCTTTCAAGAACGCAAAATTATTCATGTTCCTAATCTGTAATTCAGCGAACATAACGTTGATGGAGGCGTTCAAATTCGCAAGGACCAGCACGGGACGCAGGCCCCAGTCAGGAAAAGAAGAGACGCTGATAATATAAAAAGCCCATACCGTTACAAAGCAGACCATTTCGAGAGCGAACGCCGTCGGAGATTTTATCTCTATCCACAAAGGCTGAAGAGCACAGTAAATTAAAAGTACGGCCCAAATTATTGCAAAGACATCAAATTTTATTTGTATTCTTTTAGCTCCGTACCATAAAAATCTCACGCCGGCGATTAAAACTGCAACAGCAACAGGAACGCCCGTAACCGTCCACTTCAAAATATGCAGAGTATCGGCAAAATTTACACCTGAATAAATTAAATTGGGACTGGCCAGCGATATAAACCATAGAGGCATTAAAAGCCATGCAGGCACTAACGGAACAGGCGCAAATTTATCGGGAATTTTTTTTATTTCAGGTCTTTTATTTTTTTTATTCATTGTATTTTCCCTTTCTAAATCTAATTAATATTTTGTTGTACCAGCGCGTATCTTTCAACGGGCGCAAATGCGTCAGTGAATGCCGGCACGCTTGGGTCCGGCGTAAAAGGTTCGAGCCACTGATGAGAGAGGAGCCTTGAATATTTCGCATCAGGCGTAGGCGAAACCGTTGAGACAGTGTCGCCCATTGCCACAAGAATTATATTTTGAAGGGCGTAAGCGTATCGCGGGTTAGGCGCATTAGCCGGGAAAATCATCATGGTACTGAATGAATTTGAAAACGCTTTATAAATTCCGTGAAATACTCCGGCTTTTGGGCCGTACATTGAAGCAATTATATTCACGATCAAAGCTCCGTCGGGCTTGAGTAATTTTCTGAGCCGCTCGGCTGTCTCTACGGTCGTTAATTGAAACGGTATCACAGTAGCTGAAGTAAAAGTGTCCATAAAAATTGCGTCGTATTGTTCGAGATTTTCATTAAAAAAAGCACGGTTCAAAAATGTTCTAGCGTCCTCGTGATAAATTTTTAGTCTGTCGTCATCCTTCAAGTTAAAATAATCCCGAGCCGCTTGAGTTATTCCCGGGTCAAGCTCTACGACATCAATAGAAATATCGCGGCTCTGTGAAGCTAATAAATATTTTGGAACGCAATAGCCTCCTCCGCCGAGCATTAAAATTTTTTTCGTGTCGGGCTTGTAATGAAAAGCTAAATCATAAAATTTCGTGTACTCGCTCACAAGTTCCGAAGGGTGATCCGTGTACATTAATGATTGAGCCGCGTCCGGGTCGGTTATTAAAACCCTCACGCGCCGCCCGTTGCGTTTGTCAACGCTTTCAACTATTGAGAGATGATTATACTGCGTATCTAACTGCGTTCCTATGGGCGAGAAGGGGAGACCGTGAATTTTTGCAGCGTAGGCTCCTCCGCAAAGAGAAATAAAAATCGCTATAGAAATTAATTTACGCCACGCGCCCGTATAAACTAAAACAGAAAGCAGAGCAACGACGCTGGCAGCGAACATCAATATAACGCCGGAAGGGAAGAGCGATATTAAAACAAAGCCGCCCAAGAAAGTTCCTAGAATGCTTCCGGCGGAGTTTAACGCGCTCAAACGCCCTACAACGCCTCCCGAAGAGTCAACGTTGTGCATAGCAAGACGCGCCACGAACGGCGATACCATTCCGAGCAGCACGCTTGACGGCGCAAAAATTATCAGCGCGGAAAAAACTGACGACATGTAAAGATTCAAGAAAAGACCCTGAAGCGCGGTTAAAATATAATTGCTAAAATACGCAGTGATTGCGATGATTATCGCCGCAAAAATTAATATGCGTCCTAATAATTTTGCGTTCGGATTTTTATCGGCTATTGAACCTCCAAGCCAGTTGCCTATACACAAGCTCGTCATGATTATTCCTATTAGGGCAGTCCAAACTATCAGCGAAGTTCCGAAGAACGGCGCAATCATTCGAGAACCCGTCAGCTCTAAAATCATTGTAACTCCGCCGCTGAAGAATGAGACAAGTTGCAGCCTAGCAGGAATTTTTACTCGTTGTTTTGTATCATATTTCAAAATATTTTCAGCTCCCTTAAAATTTTTTCTTAATTTTAACTTAATTATAATTATATTTTTCTTGTTTGTGCTATAATACTTACATACAGTTCCTAAAAATGAAGGAACTGTTATTTTTTGCAACTACTTTTACACCTACAAAAATTTTAATTTTTCTTAACGTCGATAAATTTTTACAGCGCAGATTAAAAAAATAGAATCAAAAATTTTTTCCAGCCGCTTCTTGAAAAATAAGAACAAAAATTTTTTTTCTATCAAATTTTTTTTAACACGTTCATTAAAAAATAAAAACCTCCTAACTATTTTCTGTACGTTCCCGGCATAAATAATAAAAGCACCGCGAAAAGCTCAAGCCTTCCGGCCAACATGCAAAGCGAGAACAGCCATTTAACAAAATCTGGAAGCCACGCAAAATTTTCAACAGGGCCAAGTGCGTTTAATCCCGGTCCGACGTTGCTGAGGCACGTCATAACGCCCGTAAAGGCCGTAAGAATATCTATACCGAACGCTGAAGTTATTGCCGTGCCTGCTACTAGTATGGACATGTAAAGAACAAAGAACGCCGTCGAAGAGTCTATAGTCCCACGCGGTATGGGCTGACCGTTCATTCTTGCAGTTATAACTGCACGAGGGTGCAGTAAACGCCAGACTTCAGCTTTTAACTGACGGCCTAAAATTAAAAATCTTGAGACTTTACAGCCGCCGCCCGTTGAACCGCCTGACGCTCCTATGAACATTAACGTTACAAAAAGAAATTTCGTGAACTCAGGCCATAAATTATAATCTTCAACTATAAATCCCGTCGTCGTCATTACGCTGACAACATGAAATAAAGTTCTCCGCAGCGTATCTTCAATGCCCCTGAATGAGCCGGAAAAATAAAGAGCTATCGACATCGCTAAGGCTGAAAAAATTACAATGCCTGCATAAAGTTTTAATTCTTCGTCCTTGAAAAAATCACGGATTCTATTTTGCATGAGCATGAAATAAAGCGAAAAATTTACGCCCGAAGCGAACATGAAAATTGTTATCACCCATTGAATATAAGGGCTTGTGAAATAAGCGATTGAATTATTTTTCGTTGAGAAGCCGCCCGTCGCTATCGTTGAGCATGAATGATTGAAAGCGTCAAAGAAGCTCATTCCGCCTATAGTTAATAATAACGTCTCAATAATCGTGAATGAAATATAAATTCCCCACAAGCGCATGGCCGTCTGATGTAATCGGGGGGTGATTTTTTCTGCCGTTACTCCGGGAACTTCGGCCTTGTACATTTCCATTCCCGACACCCCTAAGAACGGCAGGACTGCAAGGCTCAAAACTATAATTCCCATTCCGCCCATTAAGTGCGTTAATGACCGCCATAATAAAATACCTCGCGGCAGGGCTTCAATTTCCGTGAAAATTGTTGCGCCGGTCGTCGTGAAGCCCGACATCGTTTCAAAAAAAGCGTCCGAGTAGCCGGGCACAGAGCCTGAAAAATAATAAGGCAGCGCACCGAGTGCCGAAGCTATTATCCATGAAAAGCCCGTTACTCCGACACCTTCTCTAATTCCCATTGAGAAAATTTTTTTTCTTGAGTGAAGCGTCAATAAAACTCCCGTGAAAACTCCGATCGTAATCGACCCTACAAAGGCTACAGCGTCGTGCGTTCCGTCGTATACAGCAATGAAAAAAGACGGTATCATTGAGAATGCGACAACAAAACATATAAACGATAATACTTTTGATACTGTGCCTATTTTCATTTGAGTTCAGCTCCGAATAATTTAGCGGCCTCAGGCATCATTGAAGTTAATGAGAATAATATTACTCTGTCGCCGGCTAGTAACTGCGTCGCTCCAGTTGGAATTAAGACCTGCTCGCCGCGTCCTAATAACGCCACGACAACGCCCTTTTTTAATTTTATTTGAGCCAAAGTTTTGCCGATTAATTCGTTGTCATCGTGCAAAACGACTTCTAACATTTCCGCGTTAATTCTTTCGATTATAGAAAATGCTTTTGTGTGTCGCGGATAGTGAACGACGCGCAAAATTAAATTTGCAAGTGCCTCGTTGGGGTCAACTATCGCGTCAACCGGCATCGCCTGAGTAAGTTCCTGATATTCTTTTCTTTTAACTATGGCTATAGTTTTTTTTGCGCCCATTAATTTTGCTATTGACGAATAAATTAAATTCAGCTCGTCAGAATCAGTTGCGCAGACGTAAGCGTCGGCCTCTTCAATTCCTTCATCGCCTAAAACTTTTTTGTCTATGCCGTCGCAGTTTAAGACTAAAGCCTCGCCGAGTTCTTCGGATAATTTTTCGCTTTTTGCCGGATCTTTTTCGATTAATCTTAAACTCGTATTGCCGAAATCTTTTTTTACGGCCTGAACTATCTGCGTGCCGAGCTTGCCGCCGCCGACGATAAATAATTTTTTGAGGGCATTTTTTTTCGAGGGGTGAAAAAGTTCCTGCAATAATTCCGCACTCTTTCGATACGTTACTATGTAGCAGACATCATTAGCGCGTAAGACCGTGAAGCCGTTCGGGACTCCTGCCTCGCCGTCTTCGTGTTCAACATGGACAAAAACTGCAACTAAATCAGGATATTTTGAGCGCAGGTCTTTCAATGCCATGCTCACTAAGGGCGAATCTTCTGAAACTTTCAGAGTATATAAAGCCGCTTTGCCGTCTAATAATTCCGCCGCGTGTGTCGCTGAACTTACTTCTAACAAGCTGATAATTTCACGGGCTATGGAGCGTTCGGGAGAAATCATTACGTTAATTCCGAGCTTGTTGCCCCAGTCCGCGCTGTCTGTAAATTCGAGGCTTCGTGCTCGCGAAATTACGTAAGGCACTCCTGCGCTGTGAGCTATCCAGCACGACAGCATATTAACTTCATCGCGGTTTGTACATGCAATTAATAAATCAATATCACCTGCCGGGACTACACCTGCCTGCGCCAAAACATTCGGCCTTGCTCCGTTGCCGTGAATGACCTGAACGTCGAGCTCTTCGCTTGCATTTTTTGCGTTTGCCTCGTTATTTTCGACTAGATAAATGTTATGGCCCTCGCCTGAAAGAGTTTTAGCGACGCTCCGTCCTACCTCGCCTGCTCCTACGATTACTATATTCAATTTTTCTTTACCGCCATTCTAAAATAAAATTCGCGCTTGGTTTTTTGACGTTCTCACGGATTATTTTGCAGGCAAAAATATTTTCCTCAAGTTTTGAATAATTTAGGGTAACTTTTTCGCCGAACTTTGCGCCGCTTCTAAATGATGCACTTATAAATTTTAATTCCTGTGTCATTAAATCTACAGGGCATTCATCAAAGACCCATGCAAAATAAGCCGCGTTATTAACATGCGAATTATAATCTAAATCGTGAAATCTCACGTGAAAATCGGTGCTTTTCAAAATTTCTCCGTCATCAAAATCTTTTATTTCTTGAAAGTCCGGGCTTATTGCTTCGGTGTCGCGGCTGTTAATTTCAGGAAGATGAGCAACGGGTTTAACAGGCCGTCCGTTTGCTAAATCAAGCAGAAGCCATGAACTTTTTGCCCACGCTATAGATTTTCCGTCGGGTGTTTTAACGTCAAAAACTCTCAGAGTGTTATAACCGTGCGAGGGGTCGTGAAAAGTGTTGATTAAAAATTTTTCGTCAAGGCTTGGAAGTTTCCCTATTATTGAAATTTCGTAGCGCGTCAGCACCCAAGCATAGCCGCGTGCTATTAATTCCGTCGTCGTTCCTTCGATGTCCTGAACGGCAAGCCCGGCGGTGTTTTGAAAATAGTCAAGTAAATTTTTTAATTTTAGTGTTCCGTCGCACGACACATCGGAGGGCTGCACAGTTAATTCATGAGTAAACATAAAATTTCCCTTTCAAAATAATTTTTAGGGTTCAAGCAGAAGTTAAAAGTTTTTTCTTTCCTAACTCCTACCTCCTACCTCCTAATTCCTAACTCAATATTATAATGTCATTATGAAAAACGAATACACACGAGCAGGAATTTTATTAAACGCGATAAGAGCACCTTACGAAATTTTTATAAAACTCTGCGAAAATTATGAGCCTGATGAAATATTAAAAGGCGAGACATTTTGGGAGGAGCTCGGCCTGAAAAAAAATCATCAGCAAAAACTTTCCGGCCTTCTCATTAACGAATGGGCAGAAAGAGAAATTGACAGAGTTGAAAAATTCGCGGCTAGATTTATCACGGCAAAAGATATTGATTATCCGGCAAAATTAAAAGATCTCAAAAAACCTCCGATAGGGCTTTACGTTAAGGGCAGCGCAAATATTTTATTGCCTTCGGTTGCGATAGTCGGCACTCGAAAATGTTCAAGCTACGGCCAAACTACAGCGGCGAACATTGCGAAGGCTCTCGCTCAAAATCATATTACTGTAATAAGCGGCGGAGCTCGTGGGATTGACACGGCAGGACATCGTGGCTGTCTTTCAGAGAACGGAGTAACAATCGCAATTTTTGGAACGGGGATTGATAAAGTTTATCCGACTGAAAACCGCGATTTATTTTCACGGATTATTGAGCGTGGAGCAATAATTTCAGAATTTCCGATGGGAATGGGCGGAGAGTCTTGGCATTTTCCCGACCGAAACAGAATTATAGTCGGCATGGCTTCACGTGTTGTTGTTGTTGAAAGTCCTGAAGGCGGAGGAGCAATGTTGACGGCCCGTGCGGCTCTCGAACTTGGCCGTGAAGTTTGGTCAGTTCCGGGAAAAATAACTGATGACGTGAGCAAAGGAACTAATCAGCTTTTTAACGAGGGGGCAAAAACTACTGTAAGCGTCAAAGATTTTATTGAGACAATCGCAGGAACTAACGAGCAGTTTAATTTGAACTTTGAAGAATTTTCAAACTCTCCACAAAAAATTGAGAAAGCCGCGCCGATTTTGACGGACGAAGAAAAAATTATATATTCGATTTTACAGCGGCAGGGCGAAATTTTAATTGACGAAATTATTTCAAAGAGCGGACTCGATTTTATGACGGTGCAGGAGGCTCTAATGAATTTGTCGGCGGAGGGCTTAATCATGGATTCGTCGGGGCGGTATTCAGCTACGGCGTAAGCAATTTTTTTCCCCTGCTCCCTAATTCCTAACTCCTGCCTCCTAACTGACTAAGCCACTCTTCCAAAGGGTTGCCGTCTCTCAATAATTTTCCGTCCGTCGAAGTGAAAGCGTGCTTCGTGTAGCCCTCAGCGGCAAGTTTGTCAGTGCCGGCGTGAAAAATTCTGCACGTGAAAACTATGCTGACTTTCGTTAATTTCGTTACTGATGTCTCAATTTCAATTTCTTCATCGTAAAGTAACGATGACTTATAACGGCAGTGAGCCTCGACAACGGGCAGCAAAATTCCTTCAGCTTCCCACAGCGCAAAACTTTTTCCGCTTGCCCTGCATAAATCCGACCGTCCCATCTCGAACCAGTCCATATAACGCCCGTAATAGGCCACGCCCATTTTATCCGTCTCGCCGTAGCGCACTCGTGTTCTTGTAATTTGCTTCATGTATTTTTACCTCAATGTTAATTTCTGTGATAGAATAGGAGCAGTGGTGAGGGAGCTAACTAGGCTCCTAACGTTCGTAAATTAGCCCGACGCTTTACCGGGCGAACCAATCAATGATTAAAATGATGGTCTTCACGATCCAGTAAAAAGCAACGGCGATCTTATCTATCCGGTCAAGGAACGAACGCCGCTGCTTCTTTTTTGGCTTACGTTTGACTTCTTTTTCAGTCATAGCCGATTCACCTCAATTCCACAGGGCGGCTCCCCGTTGGACGATGAGCCCTGCTTCTCATCCGGGACTCCCTCGTGAAAATTATTATAACAGAGAAAAATTTTTCACAATAATTCATTTTGCTATAATTCTTTATGAATATTAAAGAGAAAATTAAATAGGAGCTAAAAAATTTTTTATATGGATAACATCACAAATTCAGCAGCTAATTACGGAGCAGAGAGCATAAAAGTTCTTGAAGGACTTGAAGCAGTCCGCAAACGTCCCGGAATGTATATCGGCGACACGAGTACACGAGGACTTCATCACCTTGTTTACGAAGTCGTTGACAATTCCGTTGACGAGGCAATGGCAGGATACTGCGATAAAATTCAAGTTATTATTCATACAGACGAGAGCATCACCGTGCAGGACAACGGGCGCGGTATTCCGACAGACCCTCACCCTTATAACGGCAGGCCGACAAGCGAAGTAGTTTTGACAGTTTTACATGCCGGAGGAAAATTCGGGCAGGGTGCTTATAAAGTTTCAGGCGGTCTTCACGGTGTCGGCGTTTCGGTCGTCAATGCCTTGTCCGAGTGGCTTGTTGTTACGATTGCCCGCAACGGCGTAGAAAAAACTCAACGCTTTGAGCGCGGAGAACCTGTTACGGATTTATCTGAAGGAGTGCCGGCAAAATGGCAGGGCACGCGAATTGATTACCTGCCCGACAAAGAAATCTTTGAGGAAGTTCATCACTCGCTTGACACGTTGAAGGGCCGCTTCAAAGAATTAGCGTTCTTAAATCCCGGCTTAAAAATTTCCGTTCTTGACGAGCGCACTAACGAGAGCAGAGAATATTTATTTAACGGAGGCATTGCCGCATTCGTGCAGTACATTGACCGCGACAGAATGCCGTTGTTTGAAAATCCCGTCGTGCTTTCAGGAACCCGCGATAATATTTCTATAGATGTCGGCTTTGAATATAACGACGGCTATCAGGAACACGTTTATACTTACGCGAATTTAATTCACACGGTTGAGGGCGGCACCCACTTAGTAGGATTGAGAACGGCTCTGACCCGCGCAATTAACGAGGCCGCAAGGAACGCAAAAGTTCTCAAGGAAAAAGAAGATAATTTGTCGGGCGATGACTTGAAAGAGGGGTTGACCTGCGTTTTGTCCGTGAGGCTCGGCGAACCTCAGTTTGAAGGCCAGACAAAAACTAAACTCGGCAACAGCGAAGTCAGAGGCGCGGTGGACAGCTTTATTTATGAGGGATTAATTTCGACTTTTGAGGACAGGCCGGAAATAATCAAACCCATCGTCGAAAAAGCTATCAAGGCACGACGGGCAAGGGAAGCCGCTAAGAGAGCCCGTGAGCTTGTCCGCAAGGGCGCGATGTCGGGAATGAGCCTGCCCGGAAAATTAGCGGACTGTTCATCAAAGCACGCGGAAGATACAGAATTATATATAGTCGAGGGAGACAGCGCGGGCGGTTCAGCTAAACAGGGACGCGACAGATCTTTTCAGGCTATACTGCCGTTGAGGGGAAAAATTTTGAACGTCGAGAAGGCTCACGTTGATAAAATGCTGGCTAACCGAGAAATTCAGACGATTATAACGGCATTAGGCTGCGGTATAGGCAACGAATTTGACGCGGCGAAACTTCGCTATCATAAAATCATAATCATGACTGATGCTGACGTTGACGGAGCGCACATAAGCACGCTTTTATTGACGTTCTTTTACCGACACATGCCGGAGCTTTTATCGCAGGGATATTTATATCTTGCACAGCCGCCTTTATACCGCGTTCAGTCCGGCAAGACCGTAAATTATTGTTACACCGACAAAGAATTAAGACAGCATGTTGACGGCGCACCCGACCCTTCAAAAGTCAGCGTCCAAAGATATAAAGGACTCGGCGAAATGAACCCGGAGCAATTATGGGAAACAACAATGAACCCTCAAAACAGAATATTAAAGAAAGTTGAGCTTGACGATAATTTCTTGGCCGATGAATATTTTGATATTCTCATGGGAGATAAAGTCGAACCGCGCAGAGAATTTATAATTGCAAACGCCCACGAGGTTAAAAATCTTGACGTTTAATTTTTTAGTTAGGAGTTAGGAGTTTTATTTCCTAATTCCTAATTATTTTTTAATGTCTCGCGAACCGCACCAGGCCCCTTCAGCATTTCTTTGAATAATCCCTCAACCTTTTCAGCAAGTCCGACATCGTAAAGGCTTATACCGAAAATATTTTCATTGCTCAAAATCGGTCTCAAAACTCCGTCCGCGCTCTCAGGCTTTCCAAGCTGAACGGATTTTAATTCGCTCTGAAGCTGTGCGAGCATCGGGTCAGGGCTCACGGGCATTTCTTTACCTTTGTCGTCAACGCCCAATAAATATCTAAGCCAGCCTGCCAAAACTAACGGAATAGCCGTCAATTTTTTCGGGTCGAGTTTTGCGTCCGCGTGATAGCTCTTGAGAGTCTCGCCGAAACGTACAGGAATTTTCTGGCTCGTGTCCGTCGCAATTCTCTGAGGCGTGTCGGGCATAAACGGGTTGGGCAGTCTCTGCTCAATGACTTCATCAATAAAAGCCTTAGGATCTAAAATTCCCGGATTAGTTACGACCGGCAGACCCTCAACGTAGCCGACGCGCTCAACTAATTTTTTGAGGTCAGCGTCCTTCATTTCGTCGGCTATCTTTTCGTAGCCAAGCAGGCAGCCGAACACGGCAAGCCCCGTATGTAACGGGTTAAGGCATGTTGTAACCTTCATGCGCTCCGTTTTATTGACTGTCTCTCTGTCGGTCATGTACACGCCTGCCTTTTCAAGAGCCGGTCTTCCGTTCGGGAAGCGGTCTTCAATGACAAGATACTGCGGAACTTCAGCATTAACGAATGGTGCTATATACGTGTGCTTTGATGTAATTACAACGTCCATGCCCTCAACGCCGAGCGCGTCAAGTTCAGCTTTAACTGAATCAGCCGGGCGCGGAGTAATTTTATCAATCATGCTCCAAGGGAAGCTGACCTGCTTTTCATCGGAGAGCCAGGCGATAAATTCTTTATCGACGAAGCCTTTTTCTTCCCATGCCTTAGCAACTTCGAGGACGCTTGCGCGTAATTTTTCGCCGTTATGGCTGCAATTATCCATGCTCACGACTGCGATAGGCTGTGAGTTTGCTCTGAAACGCTCTAATAAAAGCGAGGCCGTTATGCTCATTGCGTGCTTGGGTGCGTCAGGGCCTGAAGCAAAATCTTCAACGACAACTCCGAGATAATCGCCCTTCATGTCGCGGAGCGCGTAGCCCTTTTCGGTTATCGTGTAGCTGACCATTTGAAGCGAGGGATTGACAAAAATTTTCTTCAGAGTCTCCCAGTCGGTGGCTTTAACTCCGCAGGCAATGGAGGCGATGACGTTCTTATCTGTCTTTCCGTCCGGCTTTAGGCTGACCATTAAAGTCATGCTGTCGTGAGGCTCATAAATCTTGTCTATAATTTCATAGTCAAAAGTCTCGATGGCGATTATGCCTTTTTCAGCAAGATTTTTATTTAACAAGCTGTCCTGAAGTCCTGCAATGAAGCCTCTGAAAATATTTCCTGCGCCAAAGTGAACCCATACGGGACTTTTAGCAGTCTCACTGCACATTTTCTGCCAGTCGTATTTCGGAAGAGCTACGCCGGCTTTCTCCCACGCTGATTTATCTTGAATACCTTGAAAATTTAATTTCATTTTTATTTTTTCTCCTGAAAAATTTTTCTTTTGGATTTTGGATTGATTAGGAAGCAGGAAAAAAAACTCCTACCTCCTACCTCCTAACTCCTACCTGCTTTTATCGATTGCTTCCCAGAGTCCGTTGAGATACGCTGCGCCTAGAGCTCTGTCGTAAAGTCCGTAGCCCGGCCGCGCCTGCCTCATTCCGTCAGCTTCCTCCCAAATCATTCTGCCGTGATCAGGTCTCACGTAAGTATCCGGGCATGTGTCATAAATTGCCTTCATAATCTCATACATATCTAAGTCGCCCGTTGATGATAAGTGAGCGGCTTCTCTAAAATGATGATGCCCTAAATATTTTACGTTGCGGACGTGCATTGCGCCGATCCTGTTCATGCTTCCGAAGTGTCTGATTATTGCAGGAATGTCGTTATCTGGATTTGAGCCCAGCGAGCCCGTGCAGAGGCACACGGTATTTGACGGCGAGTCGTGAAGTTTTACAATCTTGTCATAGCCTTCTTGGTCGTGGGCAATTCTCGGAAGTCCGAAAATCGGCCAGGCAGGGTCGTCAGGGTGGCAGGCCATTTTAACTCCGACTTCTTCACAGACGGGGATAACAGCGTCAAGGAAATATTTATAATTCTTTCTCAGCATGTCGGGGGTCATTCCTTCGTACTGCTTTAACGTCTGCTCAAGCAGAGCAAGTCTTTCAGGCTCCCAGCCCGGAAGGGTGAAGCCTTTTGAATCTTCCGCCGTCTTTTTGACGATTTCAAGCGGCCCCATTGCTCCTAAATCTTTTTCGTCAAAATAAAGGCTGTTTGATCCGTCTTCGGGGATTACGCGGGCCAAGTCAGTTCTGAGCCAGTCGAACACGGGCATGAAGTTATAGATAATAACTTTTACGCCGTATTTAGCGAGATTGCGAATACTCTTAATATAATTTTCGATGTATTCATCACGTGCAGGAAGTCCCGTTTTAATGTCCTCGTGAACGTTGACGCTCTCGACGACTTCAAACTCAAGCCCGGCAGCGTGAACTTCATCAACGAGGGCTTTAATCTCGTCCTCTTCCCAAGTAACTCCGGCGGCCTTGTCGAGCAGACCCATTAATCCCGTCATTCCGGGAATTTGCTTGACGTACTTCAAAGGTATCGGGTCGGCTTTGCTTCCGTACCAGCGAAATGTCATTTTCATAATAAAAATTCCTCCTTAATCATCACATTTCCAAAGGCCTATAGCAGGCTTTCCGATGAAATAAATTTCTTCACCGTCCGGCATGATATTCCAGCCTTCTTTTAATTTGAACGGGTCGTAACGTTTTACAGCTTCGTTATAGTCAACCCATTCATAGCCAATGCTGTTGACTTCTTCTTTAGTTAATAACTCCGGCTTTGTTGCGTAAGTTACTTTGAAGCGTCCCTCGCTTGAGCCGTGAATTAAATGCGCAGCGCACATAATTTTACCTTCAAAGACACCTTTATTATACAAATCTAAAACGTAAGGCGTGCCCTTGTAACCGTATTTTCTAATCATTCCGTCGGTCTCGTCGTTTTCACCAAACGCGCGAACACCCGGAGCAAGAACAATTAATTCGCCGTTGTCAGCAATCATCATTCTTGAACGGTAAAGGCCCTTGTTGCCGACCCAAGTTGTTTTTAATTCGTCAGGGTCAAGATAAGCAACAACTTTCTTAGCACGTCTTTCAACGTGAACGATATTTAATTTTTGTGAAAGTTTTGCAGCCTCTTCAAAAGGTCTGCGCGATGTCCCAATATAAATTCCCCTTAACGTAATTTCATCGCCTTCAGCAGTCGTTACGGTTTGTATATAAAGCATAGGGATTTTCCCGTCAATGAAGTGCTGCTGCGCGTAGTCATAAACTTTTCTCGCCGGGCTGTCAATAACTCCGAGTGCCTTCTCCATTCCGCATATAGCCGCGACAAAGTGAGATTTATTAATCATCTCGCGTCCGCCCGTGCCAACAAAAATATTTTTGGAATAATTTGCCATTCCTACAACTTCATGAGGAACTACCTGACCTACAGAGAAAATTACATCATAGCCTCCGTCAACTAAAAGATGATTGACTTCAACGTCTATTTTCTCCGGGAAAAGTCCCTCGCTGACTTCGGCGCAAAATTCAGCAGGAACATAGCCGAGACGTGTTGTATCTGTCTGCCAATGATGAACGATAATTCTATTACGCGGAACGACATCGCCGAAAAACTTTTGCATTTCTTCTTCGCTCATAGGCATGTGAGTTCCGACCGCAGGCATTACATCGACATGAATTTTATCTCCGAGCTTTTTGTATAAAATCTGTGTAATAATTCCGGCATATGAATAACAACGTGTGTAATCAGGCGGAATTATCAGAACTTTTTTGAGGCTGCCTGGCGCGTATTGTTCGAGGAGTTCATCGAGGATTTTTTCGAGCTGTTCACGAGAAACGCCGTTCTGTTCTTCAGTTAGAAATAATTCTTTCATTGAAAAATCTCCTTCAATAACAAAAAAAGAGGCGCAACTGCGCCCCATTGATTTTATTTATTAACAACGTTAATCGGGTTGCCGTCAATGACGGATTTAATATTTTCAGCCGTTGTGTTCATGATACGCTCGCGGGCTTCTTTTGTTGCCCAAGAAATATGCGGAGTAATGATACAGTTTTTAGCTTTCAATAACGGATTGTCGGCTTTAATCGGCTCTGTTGATACAACATCGAGAGCTGCTGCGGCGATTTTTCCGCTTTCAAGAGCTTCATACAAATCCTGCTCAACTACCAACTGGCCGCGACTGTTATTTATTAAAATAACTCCGTCCTTCATTTTGGCAATGTTATTTTTGTTGATAATATTTTCAGTCGCAGGGAACAGCGGACAATGAAGGAAAATAAAATCAGAACGCTTGAGAAGCTCATCAAGCTCTACATACTCGGCAACCTGTTTGCCCGGTTCGCTCTGGAAAGTATCAAACGCGAGAACTTTTACGTTCATTGCATTTAATATTCTTGCAGTGTTGTAGCCAATGCGCCCAAGCCCGATAATCCCGGCGGTCTTGCCCGATACTTCAATCATCGGATAATGCCAATAGCACCAATCTGCGTTATTCTGCCATTCGCCTTTGTGTACCGAGTCGCTGTGATGGCCTATGTGTGAGCAGACTTCCATTAGGAGCGAAATAGCATATTGACTTACGTTGTCAGTGCCGTATACCGGAACATTTTGAACGGTTATGCCTTTTGATTTAGCATACTCATAATCAACGACATTATAGCCCGTCGCTAAAACTGCAATAGTTTTTATGTTAGGGCATTTGTCGATTGTGGCTTTGCTTATCGGTGTTTTGTTGATTACAACAACTTCAGCATCGCCAATTCTTTCAGCGATAATCGGAGCGTCAACATATGAGGTCCTGTCATAGATTTTGACCTCGCCCAAGTTTTCAAGAGCTTTCCAGCTTATATCGCCGGGATTTTCTGTGTATCCGTCAAGTACTACAATTTTCATAATTTAGAGAAGTCCTCCTGCCATAAATGCGGCTGTAAGAGCAAGGCAGATAATTCCCGCGATTGAGCCGAGAATTGTAATATATTTCAAGCCCTGCGTTGTGTTTAAGTTAAATAGCGATGTTCCAACCCAGAAGCCGGAGTCGCTGACGTGCGAACCGATCATTGTGCCTGCACCAATTAAAACAGCACACTGTACGGGGGAAAGTCCAAGCGTTGCAACCATGCCGGCGCAAATACCTGCCGCTGTCATTCCTGCTGTAGTTCTTGAGCCGACCGCAACCATTAAGAATGCACCAATTAAGAACGGTACTAACATTCCCGGAACGTTCATTGATGTAATTGCATTACCAAGCTCGGAAACGCCCTCGTAACTCTTAATAACTTGGCTGAAGCCGCCGCCCATTGCCGTAACAAGCAACGGAATTAAAGCAACCTGAAGAGCCTCAACGATCCATTTGTTAGCCATAATTGTAAAAATGCTCGACTCTTTGTCTTTGCTGTAGCTGTTGAAGTTCTCAATGACTTTTTCCTTGTGCGACATACCAAGAAGGAACGTAAGAATAACACCGATAAATAAAGCGATATTTCTTTCTCCCAACGTGTCAAGAACTACTCTGAGCGTTGCTTCTTTAGCGAGATACATATCAGCAAATGACGCACCGGTGATTAAAATAACAGGAACTAAAATTGGCGACATTGCCGCAAGAACTGAGGGAAGCCCCTCTTCTTTGATTAAAAGGTTGCGGTAATCAGCATTATCAACTTCCTCAACGCCGACAATGTAATCTTCGCGAGGAGGTATCTCTTCTTTTGCTACCCAGCCTCTGAATAAAAGCCATGTGATTAAGTAGCCAACGATTGAAATTATAATGCCCCACAAAATTACAAGTCCCAAGTTTGCGCCTAATAAGACAGCAACCGCCAAAATTCCAGGCGTAGGAGGAACCATCGAGTGCGTGAGTGCTGCTGCTAACATTGTCCAGCCGCCCATCGTTGACATGGATTTTTTATCGCGTTTTGCAATGACAGCCGCTATTGGAGCCATTAAAACCTGAGTAATATCGCCAAAAACAGGAATTGACATTATATAACCGGCCATACCTGTTGAAAGTTCAAGATTTTTTCCTTTGTAGAGATTGATGAAGAAGTTTACCATTGACTTCGCGGAGCCGGTGTCCCTAATTCCTTCAGCAATGATTGAACCGAAAATAATCGTACAGCCTATGCCAGTCAAAGTTCCGCCAAAACCGCCGGTGAAAAGCGAAATTATTTTCAGCGGAGCATAGCCCATCAACAAACCGGCAAGAATACCGGCAACAAAAAGCGATAAAACCGGGTGAACTTTTAACTTGACAATCAAAAATATTAAAAGTACTACGGAAACCGCTATTGCAATTAAAAATTGCGACATAAAAATACCTCCTCGAATAAATTATTTTTTAAGTACTTCGGGGTTTACGACGTTGTACGGTACTTCGCCATTTAATACAGCGGTCATTCCGCTGACGGCCTCCTTTAACATTCCTATGCGGGCTTTCATTGTTCCGCTTGCCGCGTGCGGAGTTAATACAACATTTTCAAGCGTCAGTAATTCAGGTATCGGGTGCGGTTCGCTTTCAAAAACATCAAGCCCTGCTCCTTTGATCGCATTATTTTTTAGAGCTGCTGCGAGTGCGTGCTCGTCAACGATCGGGCCTCTTGAGCAGTTGACTAAATAAGCGGTCTTCTTCATTTTTGCAATGCGTTCGGCGTTAAATAAGTGATGATTTTCCGGGACATACGGCACGTGAAGAGTTATGCAGTCAGCTTCTCTGACAACATCGTCAAGTTCTTTATAGACTACGCCAAATTCCTTTTCGATTTCCGGCTTTGCCCTAAACATGTCGTAATAAATTACGCTCATTCCCAAGCCCTGCGCTTTTTTGCAGACTAATTTTCCAATTCTGCCGAAGCCTACAATTCCCAAAACACTCCCGGAAATTGCGGTGTTTCTGTCGGGGAATAAAGGCGCGTCCCAAATTCCTTTTCTGACTTCACGGTCAAACCTCGCTACGCCGCGCATTGTATCAACTATCAAAGCGACTGTGTGTTCTGCGGTCGCGTCGCTGACTTGTGTCGGAGTATTGACAACGGCTATGCCCTTTTCCGTCGCGTATTTCCAGTCGATGTTGTCATAGCCTACGCCAAAATTCGCGATGACTTTTAATTTTGCGGCCTTGTCGAGCAGATTTTTATCGCCCTTGTTCACAAGCGTCATGTAAGCGTCATAGTCCGCGATGATTTTTACAACTTCATCATAAGTCAAACTTTTTTCGGGGACTGTAAGCTCAAAATCTTTTTTGTATTCTTCGACGGCCTCAACGGGAATTGGAGCTGAAAACAAAATTTTCTTCATGATTCTACCTGCGTGCAATGTCTGCAACTTGTTTGCAAGGCCCGTTCCAAATTGCCTGATGGTCTCTAATTTCATCAAAGACGCAGAAATGCTTTACGCCAAGTGCTTTGTAATATTCTGCTTTTTCCGGCGTATCAAGTTCACATCTCGGCTGTACTCCGTGCTTGAGCGCGATTTTAATCATCTCTTCTTCAACTTCGCGGACTTCGTCTCTATGGTTTTTAACGTCCCAGCCCCTGCTCATGCAGTAATCCGAAGGCCCGAACTGTACCATGTCAACACCCGGCACGGAGCATATCTCATCGAGATTTTTCATTGTCTCTTCTTTTTCGATCATGAAACAATTTACAGTCTGCTTGACGAGTTTTGCATGTTCCATTTGTGTTAAGTAAGGCTGGAAGTAAGGGAAGCGGTTGTTAGGATAGCCGAAGCGTCCGGCAAATTCCGGGCAGTCAGGGTTAATTGCGTAGAGGCTCTCTTTGACTTCCTGCGCGGTTTTATGATCCGTCCACATGACAGCCTGAAAACCTGCCGCTAATGCACGCTGTGCAACGTAAAATCTGTTTTGAAAATCAACTTTAATCATTGAACTTATTCCGTGAAGTTCGCACGCCATCGCGAGCCCTTCAAGGTCGTGCTGCGTGAACGGCGAATACTCCGCGACAAATTCAACGTAATCAAAAATTCCTGTCGAAGCGCATGTTTCAGTTATAACAGGCCACGTACTCCATATACGTGTACCAACCGTAGGCTTACCCTCGTTGAGCATAAGCCTAAATTGATTGTCCCTCAAGGCAAAAACCTCCTGACAAAAAAATATTTAGATTATTTTAATTTTTATGGCTTGAGTGAAAATAACATACGCGCCTTTGTATGTCAATTCGCTAAAGATATGAAGATTTTTTATTTTTTTAGGGCTTCTTTGCTCTTGGTCTTGAGTTTATTTAATATATTAAGAGCTTCAATCGGAGTCATGTTGTCCGTATCGAGGGCGGCAATTTCTTCGACTAATCCGTCAGCTTCGGGCGAGAACATCATAATTTGACGCTTCAATGCAATTTGAGGCAGAGGCGCGGAAATTTCTTTGACTTCAAAACCTTCACGCTCAAAAATTTCTAAAAGCTCAAAGGCCCGGCGCAGGACTATATCAGGAAGCCCCGCCAGTCTTGCAACTTCGATCCCGTATGAACGATCAGCAGGGCCTTTAATAACCTGATGTAAAAATAAAATTCCGTCCTTGCCTTCGCTCACGGCCATGCTGAAATTTTTTACGCCGTCTAATCTTTCTTCGAGGCAGGTTAATTCGTGGCAGTGCGTTGCGAATAAAACACGGGCTTTGCAGCTCCCCTGCAGGTATTCTAGAACTGCCCAAGCTATGCTCATTCCGTCCCAAGTCGCTGTGCCGCGCCCGATCTCGTCAAGAATTATTAAACTTTTATCCGTAACGTTGTTTAATATATTCGCGGTCTCCAGCATTTCGATCATGAAAGTGCTTGAGCCTCTGACTAAATCATCACGAGCCCCTATACGTGTGAAAACTCTGTCAACAATTCCAAAGCGTGCGCTCTCCGCAGGTATCCATAAACCTGCTTGAGCCATTATTGATAAAAGAGCGGTCATTCTCAGCCACGTTGACTTTCCTGCCATGTTCGGCCCGGTCAAAATTATTACGCGGCCTTCTGAATTTAATTCAACGTCATTAGGAACAAAATTAGAATCTTTTAATTCAGCCTCGATTACGGGGTGGCGGCCTCCTTTAATTTCAATAACGTCAGAGTTATCTACGACGGGGCAGGAGTAATTTCGCTCTCTTGCGATTGACGCGCACGACGCTGAACAATCTAAAATGCCAAGCAGTCTTCCGGTTAATTGCAAAAGTTCAGCATGTTCGAGAACATTATTAATTACTTTTTGATATAACGCGCTCTCTATGCGAGAAATTTCGGCCTCGCTGTTTTTCATTTTTGCTTCAAAATTTTTCAGCTCCGGCGTTGTAAATCTTTTCGCGTTGACTAAAGTCTGAGTCTGCTTAAAATATTCGGGCTGTCTCGTCAGACCGTTCCTGCCTGCTTCAAGATAATAGCCGAAAGCGTTAGTATAGCCTGCTTTTAATTTCGGTGTTGCTGTCGCTTCGCGTTCCTTTTCAAGATATTCTGCGAGCCATTTTTCGCCGTTCTCTGAAATTTTCCGCCATTCTTCTAGCTCTTCATCAAAACTTGAGCGTATTGTGCTTGACGTTCCCAAAAATCTCGGCAGATTTTCTTCGAGTGCGCTCTCTAAAAAATTACTAAGTTCCGATAAATCAGGCAGAGTATTCATTAAATTTTTTAACGGTTCGCCCAGCGAAATATTTTTTACATCGGGAATTAATCTTAGAGTGTCGCGGACTGCTCCCAAGTCTAAAGGATTTCCCGTGCCGAGTGCCAAGCGCGATAAGGCTCTTTCAACATCGCGTGTGCCTGCCAAAATATCCTGAAGCCTTGCACATTCCGAACGGGCATCGACTAAAATTTTTATAGAGTCCTGTCTGCGCTTAATTGCCTTAACGTCCATTAAGGGCCTTAAAATCCAGTCGCGCAGATTTCTCCGTCCCATAGGCGTTCGGCATTTATCGAGACATGATAATAAAGATACGCCGCTTTGAGACGTTTCGGGAATTAACTCAAGATTTCTCTGTGCCGCCGCGTCAAGGCTCATTCGGTCTTTAATTAATAACGGCGAAATTTTTAGGACGTTATTCAGCGAGCTGAACTGTGTCGCCGAAAGATAATCAAGCGCAGCCCAAGCCGATCCGACGCACGGGTCTTTCTCATCAATTCCGAAGCCCATGAGATTTTTAACCTTCAAAGCATTTTTTAATCTTCCTGCGGCGTTTTCAGTCTTAAAATTTTCAGTAGAAGCCTCAACTAAATTGCACTGTCTCAAAAATTCCGGGAGTTTTTCAATTTTTATGTTGGACGGGAAAAGAACTTCGCCCGGTGAAAAAGCCGTGAGCATTGCTGCCGCGTCCCTAGCGTTCAAAGTTCCGGCCTCCAGCAGGCCCGTATTGACTGACAATAAAGCCATAGCGATAAAATTTTTTACAGGATAAACCGCCGCTAAATGCCCCTCTTCGGCGTAATTGTCATCGGGCACGTAAGTTCCAGGCGTAACAACACGAATAACTTTGCGCTCGACAATTCCTTTTTTTGCGTCAGGCTCGCCGATCTGCTCACAGATTGCCGCACGGCACCCGGCTTTTATCAAACGTCCTAAATAAATATTCAAAGCATGATGAGGTATTCCGGCCATCGGAATTTTTTTCTCGCTGTCTCTTGCGGTCAATGCTATGTCTAAAATTGCGGCGGCCTTTCGTGCGTCGTCAAAAAACATTTCGTAAAAGTCGCCCATTCTAAATAATAAAATCGTGTCGGGATATTCTTCTTTGAAACTTTTATACTGCTCAAGCCACGGTGTGATCTTTATGTCTGAAGGTATTGTCATTGATTTTTTAGAGTCTCGGTTAATTTTACAGCCTTCGCCGCAAAATTAAATGCCGTCTCCTTTCTCGATAAGTTTTTGTAGTCCTCAAAGTAGTCCCCAAAATAAATTTTTTCTGTATAATTTTTATGGTTGAAAAATTTTTGAAAGGAACTTAAAAATCATGTCATATATTATAAAAGAAAAAAGGAAAAATTCAACGTACGTTTATGAGGGGACAAGTTTCCGCAACGAAAACGGCAGCCCCAGAAAGAAAAAGAGGTATCTTGGAAGGCTCGACAAGGACGGAGTATTGATTACGACAAAAAGGAAAATTCCGGCGGGAATAAAAGAAGTTAAGACGATCAGAAAAAAATTTGTAATTAGCTAAAAAGTAATTCACTTCCAGCTTTCTGACTCCGATAAATTTTCGAGCGCGTTAATAACTTTTGAATAAAGGTCTGGAATTTTTTTCCTTAAATCCGTTATAAAATCTCGTGTTCTTTGTCTTTCAGTGTGGCCGGCAAAAGGGCAGGGGCTTTTTATAACGGGAAGTCCGAGCCTCTTGGCCTCGTCAATAATCGCCGCTTCCGTCGCTAAAACTAACGGCCTTATGACTTTTATATCAGTTCTTGACATGTAAGCAACGGGCTGAAAACTTTTCGCGCGTCCTGCGTGCAATAAGTTCATGAAAAAAGTTTCTACAGCATCGTCAAGGCTGTGGCCGAGTGCTAATTTATTGAAGCCGTTATTTTTTGCCCACGTGCTTATAATTCCGCGTCTCATGTTTGCGCAGAATGAACACGGAGATTTTTCTTTGCGCGTTTCGATAATTTCTATAATCGGCTGTTCTATGACAGTGTAGTGAATATTTTTTGCCGCGCAGTAATTTTCTAAAATATCCGTGTCCATTCCCGTTAATTTGACGCTCAAGGCAGCGAGTGAAAATTTTACAGGGCTTCTCCGCAAAAAATCATTCAAGGCGTGAAGTAAAACTAAGCTGTCTTTTCCGCCTGACAGACCGACGAGGACTCTATCGCCGGCCTCAATCATTTTCCATTGAGAAAGAGCCCTGCCGATCTTCCGCCTTAGCGAATTACACAGAGGCTCGTTAAAGCAGCACACTTTCGGCAAATTTATCGAAGGCAGCAAGCCCTTGAGCGTCTCTCTTGTAAACTCCGCTGTCCCTCAAAACTTGAGCGAACACATGCCCGACTTCATCGCGGAGCATTTTTTTGACATTCTCTCTGCCCGTTAAGCCCTCGTGTTTTTTTCTTAGGGATTTATACCAGACTTCGTGAGCTTCAAGTTCTGAAGGAAGAGAGTTTTTATTTTCGAGCCAAGCCTCGCTGATTTTCTCAAGAGCCGGTTTCAGCCGCGCCGGAAGCACAGCAAGACCCATAACTTCAATCAGGCCGATATTTTCTTTTTTAATGTGATGAACTTCGGCGTGAGGGTGAAAAATTCCTAATGGGTGCTCTTCGCTCGTTCTGTTGTTGCGGAGGACTAAATCAAGCTCAAAATTTTCTCCCCTGCGTCTTGCTATCGGGGTTATGGTGTTGTGAGGCTCGCCGTCGGAATAAGCTAAAATTCCTGCGCTCTCGTCAGTCCACTCGCGCCACGCTGAAAGAATTTTTTCGGCCAAGTCCGTTAATTTTTCGGGATCTTTTGAAGAAAGCCTTATTGCCGACATCGGCCACTTAATCCGCCCTGCGGTTATGCTTGAATCCTTGAGCTTATATTCTCTTTCAAAAGGCGCACCGTCCATTGCGAAAACGTAACGCCCTCCCTGATAATGATCGTGAGAAAGAATTGAGCCTCCGACTATCGGCAGATCTGCATTAGAGCCGACGAAATAATGAGGAAATCTCTCAATGAAGGCGAAAAGATTTTCAAAAGTCTCACGCGAAATTAACATAGGCACGTGATTTTCATCAAGAACTATGCAATGCTCATTGTAATAGCTGTACGGCGAATACTGAAAATACCATTTCCGCCCGTTGAGCTTTAACGGAATTAAGCGGATATTCTGACGCGCCGGGTGTCCGTGATGACCATAGAAGCCTTCGTTTTCTTTGCATAAAAGGCATTTAGGATAGCCCGATGATTTTATTGCCCGTGCCTTTGCGATGTCGCGCGGGTCTTTCTCCGGCTTCGACATGTTAATAGTAATATCAAGCTCGCCGAACTCCGTTGAGGTCTTCCAGCAGATATTTTTAGCCGTCCTCTCCGAACGGATATAATTTGATGACACGCCTAATTTATAAAAATAATTTGTAGCGTCAACGGGCGAAATTTTTTCGAGCGAGTTAAATTTTTCGATAACGTCCGACGGACGCGGAGTGAACACGCCCATTAATTTTGTGTCGAGTAAATCGCGCTCGGTCTCGGTGTTTTCGATTAAATTATTTTCTGCGGCCCAGTCTAAAATTTTTGAGAGTATGCTGTCGGGAGAATTTGAAAAAGTTTTCTGCTCCGTGCTTTCATTTTCAAATTCAAAGGAATTTAGGCCAAGTATGCCGATTAAAGAATTAGCCGCCCAAGTTTTATCTTCAGGCGTAATTAATTCATGATGAAGGGCGAACGAAATTAAATTATTAAGTTCATGGTTAATCATAAAAAAACCTCCTAAGTCCTAACTAAACAACGGCTTCATAGACTGCCCGCAAAGTTTTTTCAAAGTCCTCATCGTAAACGCCTATGATGATATTCAAGTCGTCGGCTCCCTGATCTATGAGGCGGACTTTTACATCGACTGCGGCGATAGCGTCAAAAATTTTCGCAAAAATTCCCTTCGTTGTTCCCATTCCCTCGCCGACTACGGCAATCAATGATAAATCTTTTTCAATAGTAATCGTATCGGGTTTAATTGCGTTTGTGATGTCGTTAATAATTTCCTGACGCTTTATATCGAACATGGGATTTTTGAGAACGACGGCAAAATGATAAATTCCCGACACGTAATGCTCGCAGGAAATTCCGCGCTTTGCGAACGCCCCGAAAACTTTTTCGCCGACACCATAAGTTTTATTGAGCTTCATTTTTTCGATGCGGAGCATTTTGAATTTTCTGCGACCCGACACGCACGCCGCGACTTTTCTGTCAGTTCCTTCAGGAAGTTTTTCTGATATGAGCGTGCCTTCATCGTCGGGATAATGAATACTGCGGATATTTGTAGAAACGCCGATATTTTTCAGGAGTAATAAAACGTCTTCATGTACGACATTAATTCCCATGTAAGTAAGCTCAATAAGTTCTGGGTATGTAAGGTTGCGGATTTTTGCGGGGTTTTCCACTATTGACGGGTCAGCGACGTAAATATGCCTGTGTTCTGTCCATTTTTCAAAGATGTCTGCTTTGATTGACTTAGCTATTACTGCGCCTGCTCCGTCTCCGCCGCTCTTAGCAGTTATTATTCTTGTTCCGCCTGCTACCCCGTAGCCGCCCGGTATGACAGCGTAAGGAATTTTTGAGAGAATTTCTGAAGTCATTTTAGCGGTCTGCTCCGTGTTGAGTGTGCCGTCATTGTTGAAGAAAAATAATTTTGCCGCGTCAACAAATTCCCAGCCCATATATGCGGCCATGATTTTTGCCATGAGACAAACGCCCCTGCTTGCCATGTTGTCCCGGCTCTTGCCGAAGAATAAATTTTTTTTAATGTCCGCGATTTCTGCGGCAACATCAAACTTTATTCCAAGCCCGTGAACAATCTCTTCAAAGCGTTCTTGAATGGCTGTAAGCGTCTCCATAAAGTTCTCTCTGCCTTCATATTTTGAATAGCAGATATAAAACAGATCCGTGATTTTTATATCATCGGGGGAACGCTGGCCGGGTGCCGCGACTACAACATAATGACGGTCGGGATTTGATTTAATTATTTCTGCAGTGTGTTTAATTTTTTCCGCGCTGGCCAGTGCAGAACTTCCGAATTTCGATACGATAACTCCGCTCATGAAATTATTATTGTCATCTCTGTTCTCGTGAATTTTTATTATTTTATCATGACCAGCGCGGCTTCTATAACATGCTTGGCAAGCACCGCAGTAGTTACGGCTCCGACACCTGCAGGAACGGGAGTAATAGCTTTAACGATCGGCTCGGCCTCATTGAAATTTACATCGCCGCATAATTTTCCGTCCGCGTCTAAATTAATTCCGACATCAATAATAATTTGACCGGGCGCGGCGAAATTTTTGTCAATGAAATTTGCTTTTCCGATAGCCGCGATAATTATTTCTGAATTTCTGCAAACCTCCGCAAGATTTTTCGTTCGAGAGTGGCACATCGTAACGGTTGCGTTTTTATTTTGCAGAAGCATTGAGACGGGTTTCCCTATAACTAAACTGCGGCCTATGACGGCAATATTTTTTCCTTCGAGTTCAACGCCGTAAAAGTCTAAAAGCTCCATGCACGCGCTTGCAGTACAGGGAGCAAAGCCGGGACTGCCCGTAAAAATTTTTGCGAGTGATTTTTCTGTCATGCAGTCAACATCTTTTTCGGGGCAGAGAATTTCACACGCGGCCTTCTCAATATTTTTATCAGGCAGCGGACGAAGCATTAAGCAGCCGTGAATATTTTTATCATCGTTAATATTTTTTATCGTGTCTAAAACGTTAGAGGCATCGGGCAAAATAAATTTTTTAACGTCAATTCCGATTTTCTCGCAGCGTTTTACCGCGCCCGTCTCGTAGGAAATATCACCGGGATTTTCTCCGACCCTCAAAATCGCAAGCGTGGGGACAATCCCTTTTGCTTTTAATCCGTCCGCCTGTTCAATTAATTTTTCGGTTAAAGCCGCCGCAACGGGCGCACCCTTCAAAATTTCAGCCATGATAAATTATTTCCCCCTTATAATTTTATTGACTTCGTCAGCAATTTTTGAAGCCTTCGGGCAAAACTCATTGAGCATTTTATCCGTCTTGGCCTCGATTGAAACTGCCTCGTCTCTGTTTTTTAATGAAGAGGTGTTTATGAAGACATTAACAGCCGCGCTCTCCATAGCCGCACGCGATAGCAAAGCACCGCAGCCGACATCAGAAATTAATAATCTGCTTCCCTTCGTAAGCATTTCTTCGAGCAGGTTAATAACTTCGGCGCATTGCTCAATCATTTCTAAAGGAGCTTTGCAGGCGTTGAGCAGTGCCTTCTCTAAAATTTCTCCGCGTTCGGGATTATCTTTTGGAATTGCGTAGGCTTCAGCTAAAGGCGTAAAGGCTTCCGCGTCCTCGTTGACAAGTTCTAAGAGCCTTAGCCTGATTTTTTCGGCCTTTGTTAAAATTTTTTTAATGTCCTCTTCAAATTCAGCATATTTCTTTTTTCCCAGCGTGAAGTTCCCGGCCATTGAACACAACGCCGCGCCCAGAGCACCGACAAGAGCCGCCGCTCCGCCTCCGCCGGGCACTGACACTTTAGCCGCTAGTAAGTCCGAAAAATTTTCGCAGGTCTCACGAGTTAAAACCTTCTCCAAAAAAATCATCTCCAACTGAAATAATAAATAATATATAGCACAAAAATGCTAGATTGAAAAAACTTTCTCTGAATTATAATTAACGGGTTAAAAATTTTATGAAGCAAAGGAGAAAAAATTTATCATGAGTAAATTTGAAGTACCGTATAAAATTTATCTTGATGAAAAAGAAATCCCCTCATCCTGGTACAACGTAAGAGCAGACATGAAGACCAAGCCCGCGCCGCTTATAAATCCGGGAACCCTCAAGCCCATGACGTTCGAGGACATGCAGCCTGTTTTCTGCGATGAACTCATTAAGCAGGAACTTGATATTCCGATACCTGAAGAAATTTTGAACTTTTATAAAATGTACAGGCCCTCGCCGCTGACCCACGCCGTATATCTTGAGGAGGCACTCGGAACTCCGGCGCATATTTTTTACAAGTTTGAGGGCAATAATACTTCAGGCTCTCATAAATTAAACTCAGCGATCGCTCAGGCTTATTACGCTAAAAAACAGGGGCTCAAGGGCGTAACGACGGAGACAGGCGCAGGACAGTGGGGCACGGCTCTTGCTATGGCGTGCTCGTTCTTCAAACTCGGCTGTAAAGTTTACATGGTCAGAGTTTCTTACGAACAGAAGCCCTTTAGGCGCGAGGTCATGAGAACTTACGGGGCAAGCGTAACGCCTTCGCCCTCAATGGAAACGAACATCGGCCGCAAAATTAACGCAGAGCACCCAAACACGACGGGCTCATTAGGCTGTGCAATTTCTGAAGCAGTTGAAGTCGCCGTCTCTACAGAAGGCTATCGCTACGTTCTCGGAAGCGTCTTAAATCAAGTCCTGCTGCATCAATCAATAATCGGACTTGAAACTCAAGCGGCCTGCAAAAAATACGGCATCAAGCCCGACATTATAATCGGCTGTGCCGGAGGCGGCTCGAACTTAGGCGGATTAATCTCTCCGTTTATGGGGGAAAAACTTCGCGGCGAAGCTGATTATAGATTTATTGCTGTTGAGCCTGCGAGCTGTCCGAGCTTCACACGCGGAAAATTTGCTTACGATTTCTGCGACACAGGAAAAGTCTGCCCGATGGCAAAAATGTACACGCTGGGCCATGATTTTATCCCTTCAGCGAACCACGCCGGAGGACTTCGTTATCACGGAATGAGCGGAATACTTTCACAGCTTTACCACGACGGATTAATGGAGGCTCGTGCCGTTGAACAGACGAGCGTTTTTGAAGCGGCTGAAATGTTTGCGCGTGTTGAAGGAATTTTGCCTGCGCCTGAAAGTTCACACGCTATCCGTGCAGCGATCGATGAGGCGTTAAAATGCAAAGAGACCGGCGAAGAAAAAACGATCATTCTTGGCCTCACGGGGACTGGATATTTTGACATGGTCGCCTACGAAAAATATAACGACGGCACTATGACGGACTATATTCCGACTGATGAAGATTTAGCGAAAGGCTTTGCCGGAATACCTAACGTGAATTTGTAGATAACAAAAAAGCCGGAGCAAAACTCCGGCTGAAATTTTCAAAAAATCGTGTTCTATTTATACAGCCTGAAGGCTTCCATTGCCACGTAATTATAACCGTCATAGATAACAGGGTTCTCCTCGACAGTCATTGTTTTCTTATATGCAAGGAGATGTGATTGCTCTGCTTTTGCGATAAGTTTTTCTTTTAAGCGACGCTCTTCTTTTTCGTTATTGTTTTCAGAAATTCTGTATATTACGTAACATCTTGTATTTGAGTTACCCATGTAAACAGAATAACCTCCGACAGCCGCGTGCCAATCCGTAGCTCCGCCTTTTGTACCTGCATTAAGCGAAATATTTTTATTGTCATCAATGTATTTTTTTATTTCTGAATTTTTCTCTGATAAAAGCTCATGCAGTTTTCTGTCGCCCGTGCTGTCTCTTATGTGATAGTTATCAGTACCGCTGGAAACAATTCTTTCAGAATTATCACGATACCAAGTTATAGTAGCAATTTTAAGCTGTGTCAAATTGCTTATGATTTCAGTAGCTTTTGCTGATGCTGCTGCTTCAACGCTTGACAATATCATCATAGAAGCTAAAACACCAATTACGACAATAACAATTAATAATTCAATGAGAGTAAAGCCTTTGCGCTTGAAAGTTTTGTTCATATTATTTTTTATTTTCCCCCTTAAACGGCCAAGCATGAAGACCTGACAAGTTTATTATCGTTCATTTACTCTAAATCAAGCACCTTCAGCCAAACTATTGAGCCTCCTTCATATGGTTTTATATCTGCTTTTTTGGCTGTACCGTTGTTATCATTTGTGCCTGTAGTTCCCTGATTGGCTAGAAGGCCTAATGATTTTGTTTTTGCTACCAACTTTGCTGGAACTCCTGACGATATTTCAGAAGCACTCAAAGCATACCCCACAAACCAAGATTTCCTATTATTAACCTTGCCGCTATCTTCAAATCTGTACATGCCCTGACCTGTGGTTCCATCGTTATTATAAGAAAAATTATTACCACTAAACTTAAATTGAGAAGAATTTCCAATATATTTTGTTACCAACTTGGAAGCATTTTTCATCAAATCTCCCAGATTATTAACTCCGCTACCAATATTTTTAAGTTTATACTCTCCATTTTCCTTATAAACTTTATCATAATTATCAATATACCATTGCGTAAGTGCCTTTTTGAATGTAGTTAAGCCTGCAACAATATTTGATGCCCTAGCAGAACTTACCGCCTCCGTGCTTGACAACATCATCATAGCCGAAAGAACGCCGATAACAACGATAACGATTAATAATTCAACGAGCGTGAAGCCTTTACGCTTAAAATTTTTTTTCATTAAAATTCGCCCTTTTCTGTTATATTTTTATTGATTGCTTGAATTTTTAATATTATAACACTCAATAAAAAAAGCCGGGCATTTTTCAAAGTTTTCGGAACGCTAAAAAGTCTCGTAATGCGTCCATAAGCTAAGAATTTTTATGCGCCTCATTTCCAATATCAACCTGATAAACCATGCGATGCTGAACATTAAGACGACGCGAATAAACATTTTCAAGCCCTCTAAGTTTTTCATATGGCGGCGGATATTGAAATGGATTAACCCGAATAATATCAAGCAATTCATTAAGTTTTGAATCAAGACCAGCCGCTCTACAAAGCGCAACATGTTTTTGAGCAGCTTTAGTAAACCTTATCTCATAATTCATTTAAGAGCCTCTGCCTCTGGTACACAGTCTTCCCACGAAGTGACAAGGCCTTCAAGAATATCGCGTGCTACAGCAGGTTTTGAAAAAAGATATGCAGTATCGTCAAGCGGCAAAGTCTGAATATTTTTATCGATATATGCGTCTGTGATTTCCAAAATAATTAGCCTCCTTCATTTTTTGAAAATTATATAACAAAAGAGCCGGGCATTTTTTCAAACACCCGGCTGATTTTTTTATTCTAGCTGATAGAAATAAGAAATTAATTCCTAATTAATGAAATTATTTCGCTTCTACAGGAATTGCGGCCATCTCTGAAAGAGCCTTGTATGTTTCATAACGCTCTTTAGCTTCGGCGGCGTTCTTGTCAAATAATGCGTCAGCAATATCCGGGAACCCAAGTTTGAGCGATGAGTAGCGGACTTCGCCGAGCAGGAACTCTTTGTAGTCGCTCTTCGGTGCTTTGCTGTCAAGAATGAACGGGTTTTTGCCCTCCGCGATTAAATCCGGGTTATAGCGGTATAAATGCCAGTAGCCGGCCTCAACTGCGAGCTTCGTTCTCTCCTGAGTCTTGCCCATGCCTGCTCTGATTCCGTGATTAATGCAGGGCGCGTAAGCGATGATTAATGACGGGCCTTTGTGCGCTTCAGCTTCTTTGAGAGCCTTGAGTAACTGGTTCTTATCTGCTCCCATTCCGACCTGAGCTACATAGACGGTGCCGTAAGTCATAGCCATGCGGCCTAAATCCTTTTTGCGCGTTCTCTTGCCGCTTGCCGCGAACTGTGCAATAGCCGCTGTCGGTGTTGACTTCGATGACTGTCCGCCGGTGTTTGAATAAACTTCCGTATCAAGAACGAGGACGTTTACGTCTTCGCCGCTTCCAAGAACGTGGTCAAGTCCGCCGTAGCCGATGTCATAGCCCCAGCCGTCTCCGCCGAATATCCAGACGGATTTTTTGACGAGGTAGTCATGATATGTTGCGATCGTGCAAAATTCTTTCATTGCCGCTTCGCTTAACGGTGCGTGTTCATGCTCTTCACAGCCGCAGCAGCAGAAAATCTTTTCGAGTAACTTTTCAACCTTCTCAGCCGCCGCCACTGAAGCCTCTCCGTCAAGATGTGCATCAAGCCAGCCCTGTAAGACTTCTTTGTCTTCAGCAGGTACATCGTCCATCTTGATTAAGTTTTCAGCCGCTGTCGTTAAGTAATTTACCATGACATTGAGCGATAACTTCATGCCCATTCCGTATTCTGCCGCGTCCTCGAATAAGGAGTTGCCCCAAGCCGGGCCGTGTCCGTTCGCGTCAGTCGTGTAAGGCATTGAAGGAGCGGAACCGCCCCAAATTGATGAACAGCCGGTGGCGTTCGCGACTATCATTCTTGAGCCGAAAAGCTGTGTGATTAATTTCGCGTAAGGTGTTTCGCCGCAGCCTGCGCAAGCTCCGCTGAACTCAAATAACGGTCTCTGGAACTGCGAGCCCTGTACTGTGAACTTGTCGCCTGCGTCAGTCTTGTCTGCAACTTCTTCAACTGCGAATGTCCAGTTGTCAATCTGATCTGTCTGTGAAGCTGTCGGCTTCATCTCAAGAGCCTTGACCGGGCAGATGTCGGCGCAGTTTCCGCAGCCTAAGCAGTCAAGCGTGTCAACCTGCATTTTATATTTATAGCCCTTCTCCTTGAGCTTCGGTGCTTTAACGTCAACTGCTCCGAATTTTTCAGGAGCGGCAGCCTGTTCAGCGGCATCAAGTAAGAACGGACGAATAGCGGCGTGCGGGCATACCATTGAGCACTGGTTGCACTGGATACACTTTGCCGAGTTCCATTCAGGGACCATGACGGCAACTCCGCGCTTCTCAAATTTTGAAGTCCCTGCCGGGAAGTGTCCGTCCTCGTAACCGTCAACGAATGCGCTCGAAGGCAACGTGTTGCCCTTCTGGGCGTTGATTGTCTCGACCTGATAGCTGATAAATTCAGGAACTTCTGAAGGCATACCGGGCTTGACTCTTGCTTTGTCCTCTGCTGTTGCCCATTCTGCCGGGACTGTAATTTCTTTAAGTCCTGCAAGTCCTGCGTCAACGGCGGCGTAGTTCATGTTGACAACCTTCTCGCCCTTGCGGCCGTATGAATGAACGATAGCTTCCTTCATGTATTTAACAGCGTCATCAATCGGAATAACGTTTGCAAGTTTGAAGAATGCCGACTGCATGATCGTGTTCGTTCTGTTGCCGAGTCCGATCTTCTGCGCTTCGTCAACGGCGTTGATGATGTAGAATTTGCACTTTAAGTTAGCAAGTTTGCGCTTCAAGCTCGCCGGTAAATGCTCCTCAAGGGCTTCCATTGTTGTCCACTGGGTATTAAGCAGGAACGTTCCGCCCTCTTTCATTCCTTGAAGTAAATCATACTGATTGACATATTCCTGTTTATGGCAGGCAATAAAATCTGCGTGGTCAATGAGGTATGTTGACTTAATCGGGGATTTTCCGAAACGTAAGTGGGACATCGTGATACCGCCGGACTTCTTCGAGTCATAATCGAAATAGCCCTGAGCGTACATGTCTGTATGGTCGCCGATGATTTTGATTGAGTTCTTGTTCGCGCCGACTGTACCGTCTGAGCCAAGTCCCCAGAATTTGCAGCAGACTGTTCCTTCTGCGGCGGCGTTAATATGCTCTTCGGGGATCAATGAGCTGTCGTTCACGTCGTCAATAATTCCGAGTGTGAAGTTGTTGCGCGGTTCAAATAATTTCAGATTGTCGAACGTTGCTTTAATGTCGCTCGGCGTTGTGTCTTTTGAGCCAAGTCCGTAGCGTCCGCCGACGATCTTCGGGGCGCAGCAGTTGCCTGAGAACAATGCGCAGACATCTTCATATAACGGGCCGCCGAGTGCTCCGACTTCTTTAACTCTGTCAAGAACTGCGATAGCTTTTACAGTCGCCGGTAAAGCTCTGAAGAAATATTTAGGCGAGAACGGTCTGTAAAGGTGGACTTCAACAACTCCGACTTTCTCTCCGCGTGCGTTGAGGTAGTCAACCGTCTCTTCGATTGCCTGGCATACTGAACCCATAGCGATAATTACTCTGTCAGCGTCAGGTGCGCCGTAGTAATTGAACGGGTGATACTCGCGTCCGCAGATGCCCTTAATATCTTTCATGTATTTTGCTACGATGTCGGGTACTGCGTCAATGAACGGCTGTGAGGCTTCTTTAGCCTGGAAGAAAATATCAGGGTTCTGCGCTGTTCCCTTTGTGTAGGGCTTTTCGGGTCTCATTGAACGGTCTCTGAATGCCGCGATCGCGTCATAGTCAACGAGTTTCGCAAGGTCTGCATAGTCAAAAACGTCAACTTTCTGAATCTCGTGTGAAGTTCTGAAACCGTCAAAGAAATTTAATACAGGAACGCTTGATTTAATAGCCGTTAAGTGAGCTACTGCGGCCATGTCGTGAGCTTCCTGCACTGAACCGCCGGCAATCATCGTGAAGCCCGTCATTCTTGTTGACATAACGTCGCTGTGGTCGCCGAAAATTGAAAGCGCGTGCATCGCGATAGCTCTTGCCGTTACATGAAAGACACCGGGTAATAATTCGCCGGCGATCTTATACATGTTCGGGATCATTAATAAAAGTCCCTGCGAAGCTGTGTAAGTGCTTGCTAATGCTCCGGCTGACAATGCGCCGTGACAGGCTCCTGCTGCTCCTGCTTCGGACTGCATTTCAGTTACTTTTACGGTATGACCGAAAATATTTTTGCGTCCGTGCGCGGCCCATTCGTCAATATGCTCGGGCATAGGTGATGAAGGCGTAATAGGATAAATTGTGGCCATCTCGGAAAAAGCGTATGCGACGTGAGCGACTGCCTCGTTACCGTCCATAGTTTTCCAATTTCTTTTGAATGCCATGAAAGAAAAAACCTCCCTCAATAAAATAAAAAATAAATCGAGAAAATCTATAAATATATGCTTTACGTATTCTACTACAAAAAAATTAAAGAATAAAATAAAATAAATATAATGAATTTAATTCAACGAGGGAGGAAAAAAATTTTATGCTCGAAAAAAAAATTGAAGAGTATATTTCAAAATATCCCGAAAAAAATTGCTTATGGTTTAATGGCGAGTGGTGGACTTCAAAAAAATTTGAAAAGCTCGCCCAAGAATGCACGGAAGTTTTAAGGGCTTCGGGATTTTCCGCAGGTCAGCGTCTTGCCGTTCTCGTACCTAACAGCCCGATGGCTTTAGCCTTGATGTACGCGGCGTGGAAGCTCGGCGGAGTTTTTTGTCCGCTCAACGAAAAGACCGGCGAAATTTCATTAATAAAAACGCTGAAGTTATTACAGCCTTTTGCCGTCGCTCTTTCCGAAGGGGTTAAAAAAGAACTTGAGGACGCTTTGAAAAAAAATAATTTTCACTGCGCGAGATTTAACTTTGAAAAAATCACGGGCAATGAAAATTTCACGGGCGTTACGGCTCCTGCTGATGAGCTTGATAAAAAATTAGCCGTAATTTTTTCAACGTCAGGGACGACGGGCGACCCTAAGGCCGTGCCTTTAACCCACGAAAATATTTTAGACAACGTTAATGCCTGTCTTGAGACGCTTGTCGAATTAACGCCGGAAAATTCTTTGCTGAATGTCCTTCCGAATTTTCATGCGTTCGGCTTCACCGTCTGCTGTGTGCTGCCGTTTGTGCTTGGAGCTTCGCAGGTGCTTGTTACAAGTTTCATGCCTCCCTCTAACACTCTTAAAGCTATCGAAGAGGCCAAGCCCGATGTTTTATTGCTCGTGCCTACGATGTTTAGCTTTGCCGTGTCAATGCTCGAAAAGCAGGGCAAAAAATTATCGTTCGTAAAAATTTTAATAGCGGGCGGAGACAAATATAATATCAAAATGGACGACAGAATCACGGCAGCGTTCGGCGTGCAGTTAATCGAGGGCTACGGGATTACGGAATGTTCGCCGGTCTTGTCAGTCAATCCGACTCCGGCTGTGAGAAAACTCGGAACGGTCGGGCCTGCATTGCCGAGATTTGAACTTCAATTAAGAAGCGAGAGCGGAGAGTTATTAAAAATTCCCGGCGAGGGCGTTTTGTGGGTGAAGGGGCCTTCAGTAACTCCGGGCTATTACCACGCGGACGAGTTGAATCACGAGAGATTTCAGGACGGCTGGTTTAACACGGGCGACTATGTCCAGATTGACGAGGACGGCTATATAAAAATTCTTGACCGCGTAACGGATATTATTATCGTCGGCGGCTTCAACGTCTATCCTCAGGAAGTCGAAGCAATTTTAGCCGAACACCCGGCAGTTAATACTGCTGTCGTTGTCGGTATGCCGAACGACATCAGCGGCGAAGTCCCTAAGGCTTTTATAATGAAAAATAAAGACGCTGAAGTAACGGAGAGAGAATTAATTAACTTCTGCAAGGCCAGACTGTCTCATTATAAAGTGCCGAGAGCCGTTGAATTTGTCGACTCGCTCCCGATTTCAGCGACAGGAAAAATTTTGAGGCGCGTACTGCGTCAGAAAGAACGGGAAAAATAGTATTATAGTATTGTGATAAAATAATGGCGGTGGTGAGGGAGCTAACCGCCACTAACAAAATTTGAAAACCCCGGCCCTAGTGGCCACAAAATCTATCCCATAATAACAGGATAATCTTTAGCAACCAATAGATCGCAGCGGCAATGTGTCCGATCCAGGGGAGGATTGAACGCCGCTGTCTTCTTCGGGCTTTCTTAAGACCTTTGCCTTTTTTAACAGAAGGCATGATGTCTTCACCTCGATTCTACAGGGCGGCTCCCCGTTTGACCGATGAGCCCTGCTTCTCACCCGGGGCTCCCTCGTAGAAAATATTATAGCAAAATCATATAATAAAACATTATGAGTACAGACTTAGGAGTGAAAAATATAATTGAACAACTTTGATAAAAAAAGGCTCGAAGAAATTATTATCCCTAATCTTCAAGCGCGTTATGACAAAAAAAGTTTCTGGTTTAACGGCGAATGGAAAAAGGGCAAAGATTTTTTAGAAATCATTGACAACTGCGAAAAAGTATTAAAGGCAGCAGGCTTTTCAAAAGGTCAAAGGCTCGTTGTAATGCTAAAAAATTCTCCGCTGATCCCTGCGCTTTCTTTAGCAGTTTGGAAGCTCGGCGGAATTTTCTGCCCACTCAACGAAAAAGCCGGATCAATTTCTCTAAAAGGCACGCTGGATTTAATAAAACCCTTTGCCGTCATAACAGAGCATGAAATCCCGGAGCTTGAAAATTTATGGCCGTGCATAACCTGCAATATTAACGACAGAACTTTGAAAGATTTTACGGGTAAAACCCAGCCCCCCGAACCGGAAGAATACGCCGTCATTTTTTCAACGTCAGGAACGTCAGGAAACCCTAAGGCCGTGCCCCTGACCCATAATAATTTAATCAGCAACTGCAAAGCCACAAAAGAAACTGTCTATCCGTTAAACGAGCACGACACATTTTTAACAGTCCTTCCGAACTTTCATTCATTCGGTTATACATGTGCGACCATGCTGCCGTTATCAATCGGTGCGAAAATTGCAATAGTTCCGTCATTCCTTCCGCCTCAGCAGACAGTCAAAGCAATAATCGAAGCTCCGACCACTATCATGTATATAGTTCCGGCGATGCTTTCATTTTTGTTGATGTCTGTCGAAAAAGGGAAATTGAAGCCGGAATTTTTAGCAAGCCAGCGCGTTATCTGCACGGGCGGAGACAGATTAAGCCCTAACATTCATAAACAGGCGTTAAAACTTTTGGAGCGCGACGTTATGGAGGGCTACGGACTGACGGAGACCTCGCCGGTGCTTTGCATGAACCACGACTGCGAGACACAGCACACGGGAACTTCAGGACCGATAATTACGGGCTACGAGTATAAACTGAAATCACGAGACGGGGAAGAATTACCGCGAAGTGAGCGCGAGGGCGTTTTATGGGTAAAAGGGCCTTCAATAACTCCGGGATATTTACACGCACCGGAAATCACTGCTGAAAGATTCGACTCTGAAGGATTTTTTAACACCGGCGATTATGTTCGCTTCGATGATGACGGCTACGTAAGTATTCTCGACCGCGTTACAGATATTATTATCGTCGGAGGCTTCAACGTTTATCCGCAGGAAGTTGAAAAAGTTTTGTGCGAGCACCCTGCCGTTCATGCGGCTGTGGTCGTCGGCGTACATCACGACATCAACGGCGAAATTCCGAAGGCTTACGTACAACTGGAAGAAGGCGTGGAAACGACGGACCGTGAAATAATTAAATTTGCCAAAACTAAAATGGCACACTTCAAAGTTCCGAGAAGCGTAGAATTTGTTACGGAGTTCCCGGTTTCAGCAACAGGGAAAATTTTGCGCAGGGTTCTGCGTGAAAGAGCGAAAAATAATTAAATTTTGAACGCGATAAAACTCTGACGGCGGTCAATGATTTTGATCCCGTCATTTAATTTTTTTATTTTTTAGATTGAGACTTCTCAAAAAAAATTTGAGATTCTATTTTTTTAATCAGCTCTGTAGAATTTCATGAGTTCTAAAAAAATAAAACTTTTTGTAGTCCCCATTGTAGTCCCCAAAAAATTTTCTTTCTGAATTTTTTTCATAAACTCTGGATAAAGATATTTTAGCATAAAAATTTTTTCTTCAGATAATTTTCACATGAGTGTTATATAATTTGCAGCAAGAATTTTAGAGAGGCTGTGAAAATTTTGAACAGAAAAATAATTTTCGCTCTTGCGATAGTGATATTTTTTGCTTTGCCTTTAACTTCGTTTTCTGCTGAAAATTATAATGACGGCGATGTGATTGTTGTACTGAAGCCTTCTGACAACTCGCAGGGCGAAGTAGTTTCGTCTGCTTTTCGTGTTGCTTCTTTTGCTGCATCTTCAGGAGCATGGGTAAAAAAGACGTATCCTGACCAGTTCGGAGCAGACGGCGAGGTTTACGCGCTGCTTCACTCTGACACGAAGGACGCTAGAGAATTTGCTGAAGAATTAAAAAATAATTCCGATGTCCTTGCTGCTTCACCAAATTATAAAGTCTATTCAGCAACTCTCCCCGATGAAAGCTCTACAACGATGAATGAAGAAAATTCTTGGGGAATGTTTGCTGTCGGTGCGCCGTATGCTTGGGACTTCAACACAGGGAGTAAAAATGTTTACGTCGCTGTAATAGACTCAGGGATCGATTACACAAACCCCGATTTGATAAATAATATAGACTGGACGTATTCAACGGGAACGGACACATTCGGGCATGGAACTCACGTAGCTGGAGTAATCGGTGCAGAAGGCAACAACGGAAAAGGAACGGCCGGAGTAAACTGGAACGTTAAATTAATTTCCGTAAGAGTCCTAGAGAACGGCTCTGGTACTGTTGAAAATGTAATAAACGGCATTAATTACGTTAAAAATCTCATAAGCAATAACAATGTAAATATTAAAGCTGTTAATATGTCTTTTGAGACTTATCTCAATGTCGTACCTACTTATGAAAATTTAGTTAAAGAGCCTCTCTGGAGAGCAATGAAAAGTTTGGATTCGCTGAATAAAGCCGTAATAGTTGTAGCCGCAGGAAATTATTCACAGACGGTAGGACAGCCAAGCTCAAAAGCTCAAGGAAGCATGATACCCGGTGCGGGCTATTATGTTTATCCGGCTTCATATAAGGGGCTTAATAACATGATAACAGTCGGGGCAATGAGCAAAGATCAAACGTTAGCGTCCTTCAGCAACAAGGGTGCTAATGTTATTGCGCCGGGTGTTAATATTTTGAGTACATATATTCAGACCTCAAAAAGCAATGTTAAAAGCGATGGCGTTGCTCTTTCTCTAATGTCAGGAACGTCAATGGCTACTCCGTTCGTTTCAGGAACTGCCGCTTTGCTCGCGTCAATAGCGTTAAATAATCATAACGTGGAACTAACGGCTTACCAGCTAAAAACAGCCATACTCGGCGGAAGCACGGCAACGGTCAGCGCAGTTAAAACCAGCGCGGGCGAGGGTATTTTCAGTATAGAGAAAGCCGTTGATTTTCAAGAACAAAATATAACAAATGCTTCAGTCATGCCTGCGTCGCCTCAAACAACAGAGTACGATAATTACGAAAGTACTGGAGTTTCGGATAAAACTAGCACCAGCAATAGTAATTCTTCTTCGGGAGGCGGCTGTAATTCTGGAATGACGGGAAGTTTAGGCGCAGTGATCTTATTATTAATTTCTTTTGTCAGCTTTGTTGACAGAAAAGAATTAAGGGAATAAAATAACACCCGTTTTATTACTGGGGCTGTAGCGCAGTTGGGAGCGCGCGACATTCGCATTGTCGAGGCCGGGAGTTCGAATCTCCTCAGCTCCACCAGACGATAATTCGGCAAGTCCGATTAAGATAGATAAACTCGCTAAAGCAGCGAGTTTTTGTATATTTAGAGTCTAGTCTGTTAAATGAAAAAAAATTGTTAATTAAAATTGTTGTAGTCCCCAAAAAGCAGTTCGCTTTAATAATTTTGAGACTTGTTAAAAAATATTTCATCGTAAGTGAAAATTAATTATACTTCTTTGTTTTTAGAGACTTGTCTTTTATTTCAAAACTTTTACAATATGGACGAAAAAATAATTTGATTGTTCGAGAGTGATAAACTTTAATCATGAATATTATAAAGAAATTAAATATGCTTTTTATATTAGCGTTAAATTTATTTTCGGCTAAGTCCGGCGAAGATAAAAAAATTCCTGTCGGCGGTCAGGCTGTGATCGAAGGCGTTTTGATGAAGGGCAAAAATTTATGGGGCTTAGCGGTGCGTCGTCCGTCGGGCGAAATTTTTACTGACAAATGGACGAACAGCTCGCGCACAGAAAAAATGCCGTATAAACTTCCTTTTATTCGCGGTGTTGTTGTGATGTGCGAGATGATGGCGGTGGGCTTCAGAGCTCTTTCAAAATCGGCTGAGGTCGCGCTCGAAGAGGAAGAAGAAAAATTAACCTTCAAAGATATTTTGCTGGCCGTTGCTCTTGCTATTTTCGCGGTCGGCGGATTGTTTATTGCGCTGCCTTTGTGGATTGCCGGGCATATGGCAACCGAACAGCTTTATATAAATGTCATTGAGGGAATTTTGCGCGCTGTGATTTTTATAGCTTACGTCGCAATAATAGGCTTATGGCCGGATATTCGCGAAGTTTTTCGTTATCACGGAGCGGAACACAAAACCATAAACGCCTTTGAAAAAGAAATGCAGATGACCCCCGAAAATATTATGAAGTGTTCGCGCATTCACCCGCGCTGCGGAACGTCGTTTTTATTAATTGCCGTAATCGTCAGCATAATAATTTTCTCGCCCGTAAAAGTTTTGATTGCAGGAGAAAGTTTTACATTGCAGGTCTTAGCGAGAATAATTTTAATTCCTTTAGTAATCGGAATTTCTTACGAGATTATAAAACTTGCGTCCAACTCCGGGAAAATTGGCTTATGCTTAATCAGTCCGTTTTTAACTCTTCAATATTTAACGACACGCGAGCCGAATATAAATCAGGCCGAAGTCGCTTTAACTTCACTTGATGTTGCATTAGAAGGGAGCCTCTTGTCATGAACATAGAGCCGAAATTACAAGCAATAGAGCAGGAATATATCGAGACCGGCGAAAAACTTTCAGACCCTGCGATAGCCTCAAATCCAAAAGAGCTGCAAATTTTAGGCAAAAAACGCGCACAGCTTGAGCCGGTTGTTATTAAATACCGCGAGTATCAGGACGCTTTGAAATCAATCGCCGAAGCAAAAGAGTTAATTAAATCGGGCGACGCTGATTTAGAAGCCTTAGCACGTGAAGAACTTTCAACGCTTGAGCCGAAAATCGAAAATTTCACTCACGATTTAACGCTTTTATTATTGCCTAGAGACCCTAACGATGATAAGAGCGTCGTTGTTGAAATCCGGGCAGGCACGGGAGGAGACGAGGCAACTTTATTCGCGGCGGATTTATTTAGAATGTACGTGAGATTTTGCGAGCGTCAACGCTGGAAAATTGAAATCATCGACAGCTCCACGAACACTGCCGGAATTGGAGGCTATAAAGAAATAGTTTTCAGGATTGACAGCAACGGAGCATACAGCAAAATGAAATATGAAAGCGGCGTTCATAGAGTTCAAAGAGTTCCCGTTACTGAAGCGAGCGGAAGAATACACACGAGCGCGGCTACTGTTGCGGTTTTGCCCGAAGCTGATGACGTTGAAGTCGAAATCAGACAGGAAGATTTGAAGATTGATACTTACCGTTCGAGCGGTGCAGGCGGCCAGCACGTCAATATGACTGACTCTGCCGTGAGAATTACTCACCTGCCGACGGGAATTGTCGTAACGTGTCAGGACGAACGCTCACAAATTAAAAATAGAGCGCGTGCAATGTCATATTTGAAAACAAAATTATTTGACTTAGAACAGCAAAAACAAAACTCTGAACAGGCCAGCGAACGTCGCGGAATGATAGGCTCAGGCGACAGGTCAGAGCGAGTCAGAACTTACAACTTCCCTCAAAATAGAATTACCGACCATAGAATTAATTTAACGCTGTATAAATTAGAAGCGTATCTTGACGGCGATTTATACGAAATGATTGATGCTATGGTCTTGGCCGAACAGACGCAGAAATTACAAAATCTTGAAGGATAATGAATGAGGAACTAAAGAAACTCCTACCTCCTACCTCCTACCTCCTACCTGAATTTTTATGGCTTGCGTCGTATGCTCTTGACCTTAGTTCTTCGCAGATAATGGCGCGAGAAAAATTTTCTGATGACGAAATCGAAAAAATAAATTCTCTAATCAAACGCCGCGAAAATCATGAGCCTTTGCAGTATATTATGGGCGTGGCTGATTTTTATGGGCGCGATTTTGAAGTCGGAGAGGGCGTTTTAATTCCGCGTCACGACACTGAAACTTTAATTGAAGCCGCGAAAAAATATTTTTTACCCGAAAAAAAATTTATATTTCTCGACTGGGGGACCGGTTCAGGCTGTATAGCTGTAACTCTTTTGCTTGAGTTCAAAAATTCTTTTGCCTTTATGCTCGAAAAAAGTCATGACGCAATTTATTACGCTAAAAAAAATTTAGAGCGTTTTAATCTCAAAGACAGGGCCGAAATAATTTCAGAAATTCCCCAAAAAAATTTTGATTTAATTATCAGCAATCCCCCGTATATTCCTTCACATGAGATAAAAAATTTAATGCCCGAAGTAAAAAATTTTGAGCCTGAATTAGCTCTTGACGGCGGCATTGACGGAATGAATTTTTATAGATTAATTTTCTCTCAGGCCAAGCACGTATTAAAATCAGACGGGTATATAATTCTTGAGACGGGCAATTTAGAGCAAGTCAGCGCATTGAAAAATCTTGACGGAAATTTTATTTTTGAAGATGAATTTTTAGATACGGGAAATTTTCCCCGATGTCTAGTGTTTAGGAGGAATGAGAAATGAAACGCAGAAAAGCTGAAACTCTCGCAGAAAGCATAATGTCTCTTGCCGCGTTCGGCGTTATCATGGCAGGAGTCTGCGACTTCATGAGCAATCAGACGAATTTTATAGCGCGTACGAGGCATAGAGACGATGTTATGTTTAATCAAGAATGGTTACTTAGCAATGCTCAGTGGATACTTGCGAATAATATTAGTACCCGGCTTGACAAGCATACAGTTATAGCAGGCAATGAGATTACTTATCCTAAATTAAGCGAAATGTGGTTTGACGTTTTTGACATTGAGGAAAAAAAATTGATTTCCGTTGACGTAGAATACGTTGAAAAGAATATAGTGAGCTTTGACTGGGATCACGAAGACAAAAAATTAATCACAAAAAATGCTGTAACCTCAATCTCAATCTCAACAGATATTGACCCAGATCCCTAAATGAGGAATTAATAAATCATTTTTCACGAAAATTTCTTATTGCAGGCAAAAATATTTATAGCGTATAATTTTGCCACCGAATTTGAATTTTATTTTATAATCAGGAGGCAAAGTATACTCATGAAGAAACTTGCAGTACTTGTTGTTTTTACGCTGCTTGCGTCATGCGCGGCAGTCTTCGCGGCAGAGCACACGATTACAGTAACTCACATTGTTGACGAAAATCACTCGTGGCACAAAGCCTGCGAATTTTTTAAGCAGGAAGTTGAGAAACGTTCAGGCGGAAAAATTGAAGTAAAAATTTACCCGAACAGCCAGCTCGGAAATGAAATCGACACAATTCAGTCAGCTTTAACAGGCGGCGGCGTTGATGTCGTAATCACGGGCGAGTCAATGATGACTTATGTTCCTGAGCTTGGAATTTTAGGAGTTCCGTACTTAATGACGAGCGACGCTCACGTCGAAGCGGTTGCAGGCGGAGAAATAGGCAAAGAGATTGAAAACTTAATGCTCATGGACGGCGCAGGCTTCAGGTGCCTTGCTTATTTCGTCAGAGGTCCGCGTGATGTTACGGCCAACAAAGCGATAAGAACTCCTGATGACATCAAAGGAATGATTATCCGCACTCCTGCTTCAACGATTACGGTCTCAACGTTTGAAGCGTTCGGAGCGAAGCCCACGCCTATGGCATTCTCGGAAGTTTTTACGAGCCTTCAGAGCGGAACTATTCAGGGACAGGAAAACCCCCTTGCAATGATTAAGTCAGGAAATTTCTATGAAGTTCAAAAATTCCTCTGCAAGACCGAGCATTTAAGAACTTGGCTTTATTTCGCAATGGCCGAGCAGAGCTATCAGGCACTTCCGGCAGACCTTCAGAAAATCGTCAGCGAAGTCGGAAAAGAAATGCAGGCTTACGAGCATGAATTATTCCTAAAGGACGAGGCCGAGCTTGAAGGCTTCTTAGCTTCAAAAGGAATGACGATCGTTAATGACGTTGATCAGGCAGCCTTCGCAAAACTTGCCGACGCTGCAATGCAAAAATTAATGGCGGGCGAATATAAATACCTCAAGCCCCTTTACGACAAAATCAAAGCCGTAGAGCCGAAGTAAGTTAGGAGTTAGGAGGTAGGAGGTATATTTTTTGCTTCCTGCTTCCTAATTTTTTTATTTTTTTAAGGAGAATTTTATATTATGAAATTTCTGACAAAAATTTATTACTGGCTGCTGTCGTTCTTGGCTGTCATAGGCATGATCGGCTACATTGGCGCGGTTGTAATTCAGGTATTCAGCAGAACATTTTTGCCCTTTGTCCCTTCGTGGACTGAAGAGGCAGCGCGTTATTTATTTATTTATTCTGTCGCTGTCGGCGCAGGCGTTGTCTCAATGAAAGACGAATACGCAAGAGTTGATATTTTCACTTCAAAATTTCCTGCCGGCTTCAAAAAAATTTACGAGATTTTAGTCTGCTTAATTCTTATAATTTTTGATGTCTATCTTGCTTATTACTCGATGCCTAAATTTGTTTTCCTGCGCTTCAGAATGGTATCAACGGCAATGCAGATCCCCATGCAGTTTATTAATTTCTCCGTTTTATTGTTCGTGGTACTTCAGGCTGTTTCATACGCTGTAAAAATAATTTCGCTCCTGTTCGGAACTGACACGAAAGATTTATTGAAGTCGCCCGAAGAAGAGACAATCGGCAATTATGACATTGAGGAGGTAGTTACGGAATGAGCGTAGCCGTATTATTTTTAAGTTTTTTAATTTTCCTGTTCGTTGGCTTCCCCGTAGCGTACTGCTTGGGAATTTCGAGCCTCTTATATTTCATTCTTGAGAACATGCCTCTTGTAACGTTCGCGCAAAGATTTTTTTCAGGGCTTGACAGCTTCACGCTTCTTTGTATTCCCGGCTTCATGCTTGCAGGAAATTTAATGAACACCGGCGGAATTACATATCAAATCGTAAAATTCTGTGATAAAGTCATCGGACATATAAGGGGCGGTCTTGGCCTTGCAAATATCGGAGCGTCAATGATTTTCGCGGGAGTTTCAGGAACAGCCGCCGCCGACGCAGCTTCACTCGGTGGAATTTTAATTCCTGCAATGGTCAAAGACGGTTACGACGCTGATTATTCAGTCGCAGTTACAGCCGCAAGCTCGTGCATAGGGCCGATAATCCCTCCTTCAGTGCCTATGATTATGGCAGGAACTTTGACGGGCATTTCAGTTTCAAAAATGTTTGTAGCCGGAGTTATTCCGGGAATTTTAATGGGACTTGGAATGATGGCCGTAGCGTGGGTTATTTCAGTCAAACGCAACTATCCCAAGAATGAAAAACGCGCTTCTTTCCGTGAAATTATGTCGAGCGGCCGTGAGGCTTTCTGGGCGTTGTTAATGATGGTTATAATTCTCGCAGGAATTTTGACGGGTATCGTTACTCCGACAGAGGCTTCAATTATTGCTGTGTTATATGCTTTGTTCGTGGGATTTTTTATTTATAAGGAGCTTAGCATAACAAGCGCACTTGCCGTCATTCGCGATTCAATGGTCGGAGCGGCAGGAATAATGGTGCTTGTAGGCTTTGCGAATGTTTTTGCTTACGTCCTGACAAAAGAGCAGATCCCGACAATGATTGCAAACTGGATTTTATCAATAACTCAAGATAAATTTGTAATTCTTCTCATTATAAATATTTTCCTGCTTTTTGTCGGCTGCTTCATGGAAACTATAGCGGCGTTGACGATTTTGTTCCCTGTTCTGCTTCCCGTTGTAACTTCAATCGGAGTCAGCCCGATTCAGTTTGGCGTTATGTGCGTTTTGAATTTAGTCATCGGATTGACGACACCGCCCGTCGGAGTTTGCCTTTTCATAACGACTTCAATCGGAAAAATATCAATCGCTGAAGGCACTAAAGCTATAATACCGTTCTTAATTTGCAATTTTGTGGTGCTGCTGCTGGTAACTTATTTCCCGCCTGTTACATTGTGGCTCGTGGGACTTTTATACGGAATTTAATTTCAGGTAGGAATTAGGAGTTAGGAGGTAGGAATTAAAAATGAAGGCTGTACAGGTTGTAAAACCGAATGAATTAAAAATTATCGACATGCCCAAGCCCGTAATCGATGAAGAAAATAACGTGCTCGTAAAAATTAAGGCTTCAGGTATCTGCGGCTCTGATGTCGGAATTTATCACGGCACTAACGCAGCGGCGACTTATCCGAGAGTAATCGGTCATGAAATTGTCGGTGAAATCGTCGAAACAGGCTCGAACGTCAAGACACGCAAAGTCGGCGAGCGCGTAATAATCGATCAGGTTGTGGCCTGCGGTCATTGCTACGCCTGTAAAAAATCCCGTCCAAACGTCTGCCATAATTTGAAAGTCAGAGGCGTTCACATTGACGGCGGTTATCGTGAGTTTATGGCTGTCCCTGAAAAAGACTGCTACGTCATTCCTGATTTTCTTGAGTATAAAGATGCCGTTATGATTGAGCCTACTACGATAGCAGTGCAGGCATGTTCACGCGCTCAGCTTGAAAGTGAAGACGATGTTATGATAATCGGAGCAGGAGCTTTGGGAAGCAGTTTATTACGCATTGTGAAACTCTTTAACCCTCACAGCATAATCGTGGCTGATATTGACGACGCGAAACTTGATGAGGCACTCTCTAACGGAGCGACGGCAAAAATAAATTCGCGCAATGAAGATTTAGTTACACGTGCAAAAGAATTAACAGGCGGTTACGGCCCAACGGTAACGATTGACGCGGCCTGCGTGAAGGGAAGTTTATTGAACGCCTGCAAAGCCGCAGGAAACGCCACGAGAGTTATAACAATGGGCTTCAGCGTTGCGCCCGACGAAATTAATCAGTTCGTCATAACTTCAAAGGAACTTGATATACGCGGCTCAAGACTTCAAAACAGAAAATTCGGCGAAGTTATTAAACTCGTCAATGAAAGAAAAGTAAATTTGAACGGCGCAGTCTCTCACACGTTCCCATTCATGGAAGCTCAAAAGGCATTTGATTTTGTCGATAGCCGCGACCCGTCAATCAGAAAAATCTCGCTGATTTTCGATTAACGTAAAATTTCTATTCCTAACTCCCTATTCTTAACCCAATTATTTTTTCTTGCTGTCTCTGTAAATCTTCATAACAGCCTCTACTAGTTTATAAACATCGGGTTTTAGAACGTGAACGATTTTCAGCGACTCCGCTCTGTCTAATAAATCCTTGACCATGATAGAAGAAAATAATATAACGGGCATGTTTTCTGTCCTCGAATCTTGGCGCAGGGTCTCAACAAGGCTCAAGCCGTCAAGCAGCGGCATCTCAATATCAGAAACGAGCAGATCAAAATTTTCGCCCTGATCTAGTAATAATTTCCGCGCCTCTACACCGTCTTTCACGGGGTACGTGCTTGCAAAGCCTGATTGTTTTAGAACGTCGCAGGTCTGCTGGCGTAGTAAAGGCGAGTCGTCCGCAACAAGAATATGAAAATCCTCGACGTGTCCTAACTGCTGCTGATAGCTGCTGAGCTTCGTCTGGTCGAACATGTGTTCAGCAACGGCCGGAGCGGTCTCTTGAATTATTGCTTCGTAGTCGAGCAGTAAAATATTTCTCTCATCGCGTTTGATAATATACAAGACCCATTTTAACGAAACGCCGCGCATCTTCGACGAGTCTAAATCCTCCGCGTTTACCTGTCTTATTCTTTCTACGCCGTCAACTAAAAATCCAAGTTTTATATCATTAAATTCAACTACCATAACTTTAGTCAGGTGCATGGGGACATCTGAATGAATACCTAAAAATATACGCAGGTCTATCAAAGGCAACAGAGCGTCTCTTAGAGTTGTTATTCCTATGAAGGCAGGAGTTTTTGTTGGAATAGGCCGACAGCCCGTCCAGCGTAAAATCTCCCGTGTTTTATTTACGTTTATTGCGAAAGCGTCTTTCCCAAGCGTAAAGACCACGACTTCCCATTTTCGGCTCGCCGCCTCGACATTCTTTTTTTCTTCCATTTTTGAAAATTGCCTCCCTTATTTTTAGTTAGGAGTTAGGAGTTTTTTCACGTCCTGCTTCCTACTTCCTACCTGATAAAATAGATTATAGCAAAATACACGCTATAATTTAGCAAAATAAAAACAGAAAGGACTGTACACTTTGTTAAAATCCCGAAGAGTTTTATTAACGGCTCTGGCCTTTGTGCTTATTGCTTCGGCGGCTTGGGGAGCTTCGGCTCGTTCAAACATGCCGGCAGGGGTTCAGAGCTTCGCGCCTACGGGAACAGTGCCTGATAATGTTTCATTCAGGGCTGTTTTCCGCAATCCCGTTGTGAATAAGAATCAGACCGGCAAAGTTATCACGCCTGAAAATTCTTTATTCCCGTTTGAAGTTAATCCGCCTTTACAGCTTGAAGGACGCTGGCAGAACGAACGGACGTTCACGGCAAAATTATTATCGCCTCTCCGCAGTGCCACGACCTACACGGCAACACTGCGCGATGATTTGAAGGACAGACGCGGAAATAAAATCGGTCCGGGCACTTTCAGATTTCAGACTGAAGGACTTTCCCCGACTGATGTCAAAGCCTCAATGGGAAGGGACGGAAACGCTTACTTCACATTAAGTTTTAATATGCGTATCGATCCGGCAAGGTTAAAAGGCTTCATGCGTATCATTAACGAGGAAGGCCGCGAAATGCCTTATAACATTAACGGCGGTCTGCCTTCACGAGTTATAAGAGTTGCCGTGCCGGTGGACAGAACTTCATCGCGTCAGAGATTTACCGTAAAAATTGCGGCAGGTCTTAAATCAGGCGAGGGCGATTTAGGCTTCGACAAAGATTTTTCTGAAAGCGTCGTACTTGACCCCGTCCTAATGGTTCAAAATATTTATAAAGACGAGAACGAAATCAGAGCGACTTTCAATTTCGGAATTGACCCTAACACGGCCAAGAGCTTTATTAATATTGAGCCGTCTGTCAGCGACGTAAGATTTGAATCAAGCTGGAGCGACGAGACAATCATAATGCGCTCGTCAGAATTTAAGCCGCGTTCAAGATTTGTAATAACTTTCAGAAAAGGCTTCCCGTCAAAGGGCGGCTTAGTCCTCAAAGAAGATTACAAACAGGCCGTCATTATGCCCGACCTTGACTCGCAGATAAGCCTCCCCGCTTCAGGCTCGTATCTCACCGCGCTCGACAAAGGCTTAATACCCGTTGAGTTATTGAACGTCAAGAAATTGCAGGTTGATTTATGGCGCATGTATGAAAATAATATTCCGTACGTGCTTCACGGGGATTATGACAGCTTCCAGAAGGACATAGCCAAGCGCGTATTCACTAACGAAATTCCTTTAAGCCTTCCGTTAAATGAGCGCGTCCGCCGAAGTATTCCCATTGAGGACATGGCGAAGGGCGAGAGGGGATTATTCCTGCTGACCGTCAGGGACACGGAAAAATCTTGGTGGGACGAAGAAACTCAAATAATTAACTTGAGCGATATGGGAGCGACTGCGCGTCTTTGGGACAACGCGATTTTAATCTGGGTCAACACCCTCACGACCGCACGCGGAATTAATGAAGCCACCGTGAAAATTTATTCGGACAGAAAGCAATTATTAGCTGAAGGAAAGACTAACAACGGCGGAGTTTTTTATTACGAGCTTCCCGAAGGCCAAACATGGTCAGAAGAAAATCAGCCCGATGTAGCGATAATTTCAAAGAAGAGCGGCGAGCATACTGACTTAACATACGTTCAATTAACGAGAAATTTATTAAACCGTGAAATTTTTGAAACGTCAGGGCGCGAATGGCTAAGAAGCGGCTACGATGCAGTGATATTTTCACCGCGTGACATTTACAGGACGGGCGAGAGCGCAACTTTCAAGGCACTTGTAAGAAATTTCGACATGACAACGCCTGAAGCCTTCCCCGTTTTATTTATCGTCAAAGATACTTTAGGCCGCAAGGTAAAGCAGGAGGCTATCACACTCAACGCTCGCGGAAGTGCCGTAGCTGAACTTAATCTTCCGTCAAACGCTTTAACGGGACTGTGGACGGCCTCTTTAGCAATTCCCGGAAATGAGAATAAGCCGATAGCTTTATATAATTTCCACGTCGAAGATTTTGCTCCTCCGCGCATTGAAGTTAAATTAAATTCTTACAAACAGTATTTAATTCACGGCGACACTTTCAACGCTGATATTTATGCACGCTGGCTCTTCGGTGCTGACGGAGCAGGACTGAATTACAAAACTTCATGGACAGCACGCGAAGGAAATTTTGCCCCTGCTCAGGACAGGTGGAAAGAATACAGCTTCGGAGACCCTTCGAGGCACTTCACATTTACTGACGGAGTTATTGACGACGGAAAACAGCTCGACAACTTCGGAGCGGCCAAGACAGAGTTCAAACTTGAGGAAGACTGGCGTGCACCGACGGTAATTAACGTAACTTTGAAGGCCGAAGTAATGGAGGACGGCGGACGCTGGGTATCAACCTCAATCACACGTCCTTATTTCTCCGTGCCGTTCCTGCTTGGAATTGCGCCGCTTGACGAAAATATAACGGTGAGAAATAAAGCAAAGTTCAAAGTCGCCGGAATTACTCCTGATGAAGAACCTGCAAACCCGGGCGAACTTGATGCACAGCTCTTCAAAATCACATGGAACTATAACATGGTCGAGATTGACGGGCGTAAACGGTGGCAGAGTTCAGAAGAATTGACAGAAGTCGAGAGAAAATCATTAACCCTTAAAAACGGTCTCGGCGAAGTTGATTTCACTCCCGAAGAGTACGGCTCTTACATGGTTTTAATTTCAGACCCCGACGACAACACGAGAGCAGTCTACAGATTTTACGCGACTGACCCTAAATACGCAGGAGGCGGAGCGCAGTTAATAGACAGGCTCGAAATGACGACGGAGAAAGAATTTTACAGGCTCGGCGAAAAAGCGAAGATTAAAATCAAAGCTCCGTTTGAAGGCTTAATGTTAATCACTGTCGAGAACGCGAATTTAGTTACACGCAACGTTCAAATAGTCGACAAGTCCGAAGTAGAATTTGAAGTTCCCGTCGTGCAGGCATTGCGCCCTAACTTCTGGGTTTCGGCTTGGCTCGTCCGTCCGGTAACTGAAAACGACGCAAAGGGCTGGGCTTCTCACAGAGCTATAGGCTTAATGAGAGTTAAGACTGATATTTCAGACTTTAACATTGATGTTGCAATAGACGCACCGAAAAAAATTGAGCCTGCCTCAAAACTTCCTGTAACGATTAAATTAAAAGGAGCTTCGGACGCTATAACTCAAAACTCCGACGTTGCTATAGCATTCGTTGACGACGGTGTATTAGGTCTCACGAGATATAAAACGCCCGACCTGTTAAATCATTTCTGGGGCTTGAAGAGATTAAATTCAGAGGGCTTTGACATTTACGACCAGTTAATCCCGGTTGAGGACAGAGCGACTGAACAATTACACCCAGCAGGCGACGAAGCTATGGGAGCATTAGCGAATGACGGAAGCGTTCAGAGATTCAAAATTCTTTCGCTCTTTGAAGGTGTTTTATATCCCGACAAGAACGGCGAAATTAAAACAGAGCTTGATATTCCTGAATTTAGCGGTCGCGGAAGATTATTTGTAGTTGCCGCGTCAGGCCGCAGTTTCGGAAAAGCTGAACAGAAAATTGAAATTGCCCGCGACATAGTAACAGAGACGGGGCTTCCGAGATTTGCCGCACCCGGTGATGTTTTTGCGGTGCCTGTTTCAATCTTCAACACTTCGAGCGCAAATAAAAACGTCAAAATCAATCTCACGCCCGAAGGCTTAATGTTAAAAGAGTCGTTCAAGGAATTTGACATTGCCGCAGGCTCGAAGGCTAACTTTAATACTCAGGCACGCGCACTCGGCGGAAATAACAAAGCCGTACTGAAAATCACTACTTCATGGGAAGAAAACGGCGTGGAGAAAGCATTTACTCAGGAAATTGAAATGCCCGTCCGTTCGGCTTGGCCTAATATCACGCTCGGAGGCTCAGGAATTTTCAGCAACGGCAAGACAGAACTTGAAATCCCGCTTAATAATTTCGTCGGAAATGTCGAGGGAACATTGACGCTTGCTGACACTCCTGCCGTAAACGTAACTAAGGCTGCAGACTTCTTGAATAAATACCCGTATGCCTGCCTTGAGCAGACAATTTCAACGGCTTGGCCTTTCTTAATTCTGCCGGACGCTGTCGCGGAGCTTGACCCGTTATTGACGAACGATACGGCACTTCACGAACGCACTGACAGCGCAATAACCCGTATTCAGTCAATGCAGTTATATGACGGCTCGTTCTCAATGTGGCCGGGCAGCAATACGACGTTCGAGTGGGGAAGCGTTTACGCTGTTCACTTCTTATTAAGTGCAAAGAACGCCGGAATTAATTACCCCGAAGAAATGTTCACGGGCGCGTTAAATTGGCTGCGTCAGTTCCTTGCTTCAATGCCTGCGTTTAATTCAGTTGACGATGAGCGCGACGACCTGACTATAAAAGCCTACGCCGTTTACGTCTTAGCTTTGAACGGTGAAAAACCGCTCGGCTGGATTGAATATATCCGAGAAAATCAAAATAATCTGAGACCTTCGGGACATATTTATTTAGCAGGAGCGCAGAGCCTCATCGACGGCAACGCGGACGCTTTGAGAAATCTTGAGCTTGGCAGAAATTCAGGCTACTCCGGCAGAACTCTTGAGAGCGAGACACGCAACACGGCTGTATTGCTTCAGATGTGGCTTGACGTTGAACCGCAGGCCCCCGAAGTTACGGAACTTGCGAGCCGTTTAATTGATTTAGGAAGTAAAGGCAGCTGGTTCAGCACGCAGGATAATTCAGCGTCATTGATAGCACTTGCGCGTTACAACGTTGAGGCAGCCGGAGCAAAGAGCAGCATTAAAGCACGTCTCACGACCGACACGAGCGACAGTTCGTTATTAACGTTCTCAAGCAACGCTAAACCGTCCTCAATAAAAGTTAATGACCTTCCGAAAAAGTCAGGGCTTTTAATCGAAGCTGAGGGCGACGGTCAGGGCTTTTATGCTTGGAGCATTAACGGATTTCCGAAGAGTCAGCCTAAGGCGGAGCGCAGAAATTTGAACGTTGAGTGCGTTTATTTCGATGAGAGCGGAAATGTTTTGAACTTGGCACAGCCCATTGAGCACGGCAAAATAGTTCAGGTTGTTTTGACGTTGAAGCCCTCAATGACGATTAACAATCTTGCGTTGAATTATTTACTGCCGGCCGGTTTTGAGCTTGAAAATCCGAGACTTGATGACGGGGCAGAATATACGCCCGGCTCTTACGGGGTTGTTAATGATGTCAGGGACGACAGATTGATATTATTCTTTGACAGATTGAGCGGCGAACGTTCATACGGTTTCAAGATGAGGGCTGTAACGCGCGGAACGTTCAAAGTTCCTCAGATTAGTGCTTACGGCATGTACGATGCTTCGATAAGATTTACGGGCAGTGCACAGCCGGACATCGTGATTAAGTAATTTATTGAATAGGGGGTGGGTTCCGCCCCCTAATTTTTTCTGACAAAATCTATGGAATTATAGTTAATAAACTTATTTCATGATAAAACCCCTCCGTCTCCCTTCGTGAACCACCGCGTTGCACATGACACATTCAGTGTCATTGCCCCCTGACAAGGGGGAGGGGGCCGCTTGCGGCGAGGGTGTTATAGTATTTACTATAGGAGTAAAAAATTTATGAAGGATCTTTACGGAGAAAAAGCCAAGAACAAAATTCTTAGCAGATTATTCACTAAAGCAGAAATATCATGGGGGCTTTCAGATATTTCTAAGTCAATCGGGCCGATGATTGATTTAATTTTTATAAGTCAATTTATCGGTATAAGCGGCGTAACGGTTATGGGCTATGTTGCTCCATTGATAATATTACTAAATTTTATAGGGAGCAGCGTATCTGATGGAGCGCGAGTCAATACTGCTCCGTTTTTTGGATCTGGAGATCTTGCCGAAGCCAATAGCATTTTTTCAAACGCCGTTATTTTGGGGGGAGGTATATCGTTTTCAACGGCTCTTTTTATTGCGGTATTCTCCGGCGGTGTCTGCTTTGTGCTGGGAATAAGAGACCCTAATATTCTTATAATGACCCGCCAATATATTTACGGCTATATTATCGGCCTGCCGTTTTTTACGCTGGCAAGAATCCTTGCGCCTTATCTGGAACTCGAAGGACAGTACAAGCGAAGCGTTATAAGTTCTTTCATGATGACATTCATAGATATTGCCGCTGATGCTTTTGTAATTTTTGTTCTTCACGGCGGAATGTTTGAGCTTGGGCTGGCGACTTCGTTGGGGTATATAGTTTCTTTCTTGATTGAGGCTTCATTTTTCTTTAATAAAAAAAGTTCCTCAAGCTTCCGTCTTTCAGTAAAGAAAGTCGACTCTAAAATTTGTCTTAACATACTGAAACTTGGCTCACCTTCCGGAATTGTCAAGGGGAGTGGTGCTGCAGGCGGTATGATAATAAATAACTTGCTTACATCTTATAACATGCCCTATCTTGTCGCGGCATATGGAGTCTTTGCACAGATTACAGTTTATATTCGTGCGGCGTGGTTTTCTTCATCTACAAATCTTATTGTGTTTTCTGGAATTTTTATCGGTGAAGAGGACAAAAATTCGCTCAAAGAAGTACAGAAAATTGCCTTAGTTCATGCGTTAATTTCTTCAAATTCTATAGCAGTTTTGCTTTTCGTTTTTGCGGAGCCGATTGCAAAAATTTTCATGAAGTCCGGTGATTCTGCCGCATTAATAATGGCGGTTGAATGTATCCGGGTTTCGTGTTTTTCACTTCCGTTTCATGCGATTGTCTTTAACTTTGATAATTACTTAATGCCTGTTAGGAGGATCCGCTTTGCTAATGTCTATTCATTTCTGACTCAATGCGGCAGCATTGTCCCAATTACCTTTTTGCTTTTGAATGTTATTGGCTATCACGGTGCTTGGGTTTCAAAAGTTATTAACATGTTAATTCTGAGTCTTATCGCAATAATTTATATTTACAAGAACAAAGAGGCCGAAAATTTTCGAGATAAAATGCTTTTGCTTCCAAGAAGTTTCGGAATACTGCCTGAGAATGAAATTTCAGTTATAGCTCATTCAGAAAAAGAAATCGAAGATCTTTCACGAGTAGCAATATCTTTCGCAATGGAACAGGGAGCCGATAAAAAACGCGCCCGGACTTTTGGTTTAATTACCGAAGAGCTCGGGATTTTTTTAGCTGAACACGGCTTCAGGGACGGCAAGCCGCACACTATTAACGCCCGTCTCGTGGCAAAGAACGAAGATTTAATAATTCGTATGCGTGATGACTGCAAACCGTTAAATCTTACGGAATATTATAAATTCATGAACACTCCCGAAGAAAAAGAAAAAGAGGCCGGACTTGCGATTATTATGAGCATGGCTAAAGAAGTTATTTACACGCCTACTTTCGGAGCGAATAATTTAATAATAAAAATTTAGAAAGCCGGGTAAATTTCTCCGGCCCAAATTTTTTTAGTTCTGCAAAATTTGTCCGCTGCCACCCTGAATGACTTTCTTGTACCAGCGAAAACTGTCCTTAGGAATACGCGCAAGGTTCATAATATCCCCATCACTGCGATTAACATAAATAAGCCCGTAACGCTTCTTAAAACCTTCATGCGAACTCAATAAGTCCATCACCGACCATAAACAATAACCAAGCACTTGAACACCGTCTTCAATCGCTGCTCCAATCGCTTCAATATGCCGCCTGATATAGTCAATACGGTAATCATCATGAATTTTTTCGCCCTCCGCAAGTTCATCAGCCGCCCCTAATCCGTTTTCAGTGATAATCAACGGCAGACGATAACGCGACCAGTAATCATTCAAGACAATTCTCAGCCCCGTCGGGTCAATCTGCGCTCCGTACTCGCTTGCTTGAAGATTTGTGTTCCTTTCAATCTTCCAATAGCCGTACATGTCGTAATCGACTTCGTTCATGCCCTCAATTCTTAATCCCTTAGGGTGCACCTCATCAGCAGGGAACGCCCTCGCAGTTAATGTGCGGTAATAATTCAGGGCAATGAAATCCATTTTTGCACCGCATAATATTTCCTTGTCTTCAGGTTTCGTTGCAGGAACTATATTTTGCTCTTTTAAGTATGTCATGTAGTAACCCGGATACTCTCCGTATGAATACATGTCGAGGCTGTAATCAGTCTTGAACAGATTATTCAGACGAGCCGCCCAGACATCTTCAGGGTTATTGGTCATCGGATATGTAACCGTTGAACTTACTGCGCAGGCTATTTTGCCGTCTTTTACTGTTTCATGGCAGGCCCTGACCGCTAAAGCGTGAGCGATGAACATATGATAATCCATTTGAGCGCGGATTTTTTCTTTGTTGCTGACATCAGCAGCGATATTCATACGCTCATCAACGCGCATCATTAAATTCTGTTCGTTGTGGACCAGCCAAAATTTAACTCTGTCGCCGAAATTTTCAAAGCATACTTTTGCGTAACGTTCAAAGGCATATGCACATTCACGGGCTTCCCAGCCGTTATATTTTTTCACAAGAGCATAAGGCAGGTCAAAATGATAAAGCGTTACAATCGGAACAATTCCGCACGAAAGTAATTTATTAATTACTTTGTTATAAAATTCAATGCCTTTGGGATTAATTTCGCCGTCGCCGTCAGGAATAATTCTCGCCCACGATATGGAAAAACGATAAGCCTTTAAGCCAAGTTCTTTCATTAGTTCTATATCTTCTTCCCAATGGTGATAAAAATCGCTTGCGACTTTTGTATCTGCCTGCTTATCTGAACGCTTGAAAGAATTGTAGTCGGCAACCGTCATTCCCTTGCCGTCTTCGTCCCAGCCTCCCTCAATCTGAAAAGCAGAGGAGGCCGCTCCCCATAAAAAATCTTTTGGAAATTTATACATTTTTTCTTACTTTAACATTTCTTCTGTGTCATCTTCAAAGCCAACAAGATAAGTTAAAATAGCAGCTCCAAAGAATGAAACGGCTATGCCGATTAAATACGACATGAACATTGCAAGCGTATTATCTGAACAGTAATATGTTGCAATAGTTAAAACTCCGTTGTTAGCAAAACCGTGATTGCTAGCTCCGCCAAATCCCATCATTGCACCGCCCAAAGCACCTGCAATTACAGCACAAATCATCGGTCTCTTTAACCGCAGATTACAGCCGTAAATAGCCGGTTCCGTTATACCGACTAGGAAAGCTGAAATTGTTGCTGCTCCTGCAACCTGCTTTAATTCCCTGCTCTTTGTCTTTAGCAGCACACCAAGCGCGGCACCTGCCTGAGAAAAATTCGCGGCTCCTGCATAGCACATTAAAGTATTATGACCAGCTCCGCATTTATGAATAGCAGACGTTACAGCAACATCGTTCAGACCGACGGGCAAAAGTGCTCTGTGAGCTCCGAAGATTACGAAAACTCCCCATAAGCTGCCGACAACAGCTCCCCCAAACATCGGACTAATCCCCATAACTTCACTGTATACCCATTGCATTCCGTAACCCACATAAGCACCTACAGGACCAACGGCACTTAACATTACAGGAAGCATTATTATTAAAGACAGACCGGGAACTAATATAATCTGGAATATGTCAGGAATGACTTTTTTGAGAAATTTCTCAAGATAGCATAGCACAAGCACTGACAAAATAATCGGAATGACTGACTCGGTATAACTGAAAACTCTTGTCGATTCGCCGATAGTGAATGCTGTTTTAATGACAGGAAAGCCAAAAATCGTAGAAACTTTTGCAACATCTTGAACGAGCGCATCAATTTGAGGATAACACAAAAACGCGCCGAGAACCATCGAAATAATTTCAGAGCATTTGAATGTCTTTGCCGCCGTGTACGCCAAGAAAATAGGCATGAAATAGAAAATTATATTTGACGCAGCAAATAATATAACGTACGTGCTGCTTGAACTGTCTACCCAGCCAAGACGTGAAGCCGCAGAGAGCAGACCCTTTATAAGACCTGCCGCCGCAATCGCAGGGACAACGGGCGTAAAGATTTTCGAGATATTTTGAAGAATTGTGTTCACGATTGAGCCCTTATCGCCCGCAATCGGAGCTTCTTCGCCGCCTGCAACGTTCACGAGCGGCAGAAATTCATCATAAACCTTGTTGACTTTTCCGCCTAAAACAACCTGAAACTGTCCGCCCGATTCGACAACCTGAAGGACGCCTTCGAGCTTTTCAACTGCGGCCTTGTTTGTCAGAGCCGGGTCTTTAACTACAATGCGAAGACGTGTGAAACAATGAGTAGCGTCTTTAACGTTGCCCGCACCGCCGACATTGTCCAGAATACTTTGCGCTATGCTTTTGTAATCCATAAATATTCCTCCCTTGAAACCGTGAAAATTTAGAAAAGATAGAAAATATTATAAATTAACAGTTACGGATATGACGTGAGGAAAAATACTTAACATGCTTGTTTCAGGTGTGATAAAAAAAATGGTGGCGGCACCTGGATTCGAACCGGGGACAACGCGGGTATGAACCGCGTGCTCTAGCCAACTGAGCTATACCGCCATTTTAATAATGAATGGTGGCGGGGAAAGGATTTGAACCTTTGACCTTCGGGTTATGAGCCCGACGAGCTTCCAAACTGCTCCACCCCGCGATAACGTTGCTGCGTGGTGCCGGACGAGGGATTTGAACCCTCACGGACTTTACGCCCTCGGGATTTTAAGTCCCGTGTGTCTACCATTCCACCAGCCCGGCTTTAACATTAGCACCAAGAGCACGAACATATTTTATATCGCATGTAATTTTTCGTCAAGGATTTAATTTAATTTTTTATGTTAGAATATTTTAGTTCAAATTTATTTAACCCAGAAAAAAATTTTTTATCAACTACATTCCCAACTACAAAAAACTTCAAATTTTTTAAAGCTCATGAAAATTTAATGATTCAACTTTTCATTAAAATCTCAGAAAAATTTTTAAATTTTTCCTGCTGAATTAAAAACTTTCCTAATACTTAAGAAAGCCCGTTGATGAAGATATAGCGATGGAACATACAAGGAGGCAGTTTGTATTACTAGTAAAAATTCAAGAAGCGGCCTAAAAAATTAAAATGAAAAATTTTCACGCTTGACAAAATTTATAATTTTAGTGTTATAATTTCATGTATCGAAAAATATTTTTTTAAGGGGATTTTAAAAAATTATGAAAGGAAAGGTTGAAATGATTGCAAAAGTGCAAGAATTGTTGTACAATTCGTCCAGCGTCCAGCGAGGATCATGCGCTTTTATTTTTCCAGTCATTACAATCATTCTATAAACTTTAATTCTAATATAAGGACGAATAGAAGTCAATACGATTCTGATCTGAAAAAATTTTTGATATAAATAAATCCTTCTGTAATTTCGAGGGGAATCCGCGCCCCTTGAGTTCAGAAGGATTTTTTATATATAGAGCAGATATAGCGTTTTAGTTGATTCGCAGAGAACTTTTCGTTGTTGATGAAATTTTCTCTTAGCTTATTGGGGGAGTGAGCTTTCCCGTTTCACTTGCTCCTCCGTCGGCTGGGAGATTGTTGAGTAAGCAACTGACGGAAGGTTTCTGTTCTCATAGACGCTATACGGCTCAAAAATTTTATCACAAAATTTTTGAAAGGAGAATCTTTTTTCATGCAACGATTTAAATGGTTAGTTTTGTTGTGCGCGTTTGTTGTGTTGTGGAGTTCGCCGGGCTGGGCAGGAACCACTCATAACGTTACGGTTTCGGAAAACAAAATAAAAATCGGCGAAACAGAAGTAACAAGCTGGAGTGAGTTATTAAACGGCAATACTATTGCAGATGGCGATACAATTCAGTTTGGCGAAGGTGAGTTTACAATCCAAAACGCAATAAAGCTCACCACAAGCAAGTCAATAACCATCAAAGGCTCAGGCAAAAACACGAAACTGACGACAAATGTTACCGATGTAATAGAGGTATCAAAAGGTACGTTGATACTTGGTGAAAATTTTAACCTTGAAGGCTCATCATCGCTAATTTGGACACATGGTGATGATAATGCAAAAATTGTAATTGCCGGAGCAAATTTAACGTGCAAGTCTGGTAACTATAGTGCTGCATTTGCTGAAGGTACATCTGCGATTGACATGACTTCAGGCTCTTTTATGCATACTGGTTCTGCTAACCATGTAACGCTTTCTATTAGTGGTGCAAAGGCAACTTCCACAATAAGCGGCGGTATAATCAGTAACGATCAGTCCTCTACACTTGTTGCTACTCAAGGAACTATAATCATTAACGGAGGCGAAATTTATACTTCATCTACGTCATCTGTTATAGCTCAGAATGTAGGTTACTGTGCGGCTTATTCTAAAAGCGGTGGAAAAATAATTATGAACGGCGGCACAGTAGGTAGTCAGCCGAAAATGGGTGCGGCAGCTAATGGAGTTCTTATTGCAACAGGTAACAGTTCTGTTGAAGTTAACGGTGGAACAATCGTAGCTCCAAACGGTTGGCACGCTGTTCTTGCCCATGAAAGCAACTCGAAAGCAATCATTACCGGCGGAACGCTGACAGGCTATGTAGGTGCTGGAGATGGCGCAACTAGCGGCAGCGGCGATTCTATGAACACGCTTACAATAAGCGGCGGCGAAATAACAGGAAGTGTCCTTGTCGGTTGGACTAATAAAAAAACTTTTAATAATACAGTTATAATTTCCGGCAATGCAAAAATCACCGGCAGTATTTATGCAGGTTATGTTAGCAGTGATCAAACCACGATTATGTCAGCAAGTAACGATGTTCAAATTACGGGCGGTACTATAGAAGGTTCTGTTATAGCGCGTAAGAACAGCACGGCAAAAATTTCAGGCGGAACGTTCAAAACTAAACCAAATGATGATTACCTTATAGAGGGCTTTGTCGCTGTTCTGAAAGATAGCGTATACAACGTTCTCAAAGCTGTAAAACTCACTTCACCGACTTTAGGTGCCATAACATACGGCAATGCATTATCGACAATAGCCTTAACTACTGGCGGAACAGCTAAAGCGATAAAAAGTTCAGCGGATACAGCCTCAGTAGACGTAGCAGGTACTTTCGCATGGCAAGACGGGGCAATAACGCCAGCCGTTTCTGACAGTAAAAATACAAAATATAAAATTGTCTTTACACCAACCGATACGAATACTTATGAGACAACAAGCATTGACGTAACAGTTACGGTGAACAAAGCAGCCTCCAGTGTTACAACTGCTCCGGCACAGGCAGCCGCAAGTTTGACGTATAACGGCCAAGCACAAAACCTTGTAACAGCAGGAGTAGCAAGCGGCGGAACGATGTACTATGCAACTGACGGGACAACCTTTAGCTCGTCAATTCCGACAGGAACAGATGCTCAAAGCTACACGGTCTCTTACAAAGTTTCAGGCGATGCCAACCACAACGACACAGAAGCAGGAACAGTCGCTGTAACAATCAGCCCCGCTAAAGCTGATGCAACAGTAACAGCAAATAGCTTGACTTATAACGGCTCAGAGCAAGAGCTTGTAACAGCCGGAACTGTAACGGGCGGAACGTTGCAGTATGCAGTAGGTGAAACGGCAGGAGAGTATAGCACAAATATTCCAAAAGGTACGAACGCTGGAAGCTATACGGTTTGGTATAAAGTCAATGCCGACAGTAATTACAGTAATTTAGACCCTAAATCACTTATTGTTACAATCGCTAGTGTTGACATCTCAAGCGCAACTGTAAGTCTTGATAAGACAACGGCTGAATATACCGGCTCTCAACAATCTGTAACAATCAGCAGCGTTAAAGTTGGCGATTTAACGCTTACAGCAAGCGATTATGATGTTACAGGAGGCTTGACAGGAACTAACGCAGGAGAGTATACGGTAACTGTTACAGCAAAGGGCAATTTCACCGGCACAAAAACAGCAGTGTGGACAATCTCTAAGGCTGATATTTCATCGTCGCTCAAAACCGAACCGGGAACACCGGCCACGACATCATCCGCAACAGGCACAAAAACTTCAAAAACAACGACATTCACGCTGGGCAGCGGAACTAGTGCAAGTGCCATGTCTGTTGATGTTGCAATCACAACGCCAGAGAAATTTGAAGCTCAAGTTGACGGTAACTTCTCGGCAGTTATTTCGGTCGATACAATTTTGAACAGCAATAAAGAGTTCAAAAATTATGCCTACTCAATGGATATTTCGGGTCTTCCGGCTTGGGTAACCAAGACAGGAACGCTCACGAGTTCTGATGCAAACGCGGACAGCAAAGGAACATATCATCATGAATTTACGTTATCAGGAACACCAACGGAAATTTTAGAAAACGGGAGCATAACTTTCACGGCATGGATAACGCTTTCAAGCGACAACTACAGCGGCATTCTCACGGCTTCAGTTGATAAGAAAGTTTCATTTGATGTCAAAGAAGGCACTGTTGTCAATCCGACAGTACTTGAGGCTAAATTAGCATGGAGCGCAACATCATTCACCTATACTGGCGAAGCTCAAGCTCCAACTGCTACAGTGTCTAACTTGCTTGAAGGCGATGTTTGCGCGGTAACAGTAACCGTAAGCGGCGATAAAGCAACCGACGGCAAAGCTGTCAATGCAGGTTCATACACTGCAACGGCTACAGCACTTGGTAACGCGAACTATAAGCTGCCGGAAAACGCATCGACTGCATTTACAATCGCAAAAGCCGATATTAAGCCTTCAGTAACGATTGCGGATTGGGCACATGGCGCAACTGCTTCAACTCCTGTAATCAGCGGCAATACCGGCAACGGAACAGTAACTTATCTCTACAAGTCGCAGAGCGGAACTACGGCTTATGAGAGCGCGACTGCTCCAACCAGTGCAGGAAGCTACACGCTGACGATTACAATCGCTGAAACAGATAATTACAACAGCGGAACTGCTGAAGCATCTTTCAAGATTACCGGCGGTACAGGCGAAACTGAAAAGACTCCTGAAGAGTTAGTCGAAGAGGCAGTAAATGAAGACGGTACAATCAATGATGATGTCATGACGCAGCTCATCGAGAATGTTGCAACGGAAACAGAAGGCGAGCTTACTCCTGACGATATCGCTAAGAATACAGCAGTTGTTAATGTTTTAGCAAATTCTGTGTCGAATACCAATAACACAACCAACGAGCTGAATCTTTCGTCTATTGCTCTTACATCAACGAAGGGTATTGCTGCTTTATTAACAGCCGTTCAAACGGGAAGCGGTGTTAATACGTCTGAGATGACACTTATTTTAAGCAAAAACTCTGACCTTAGCCAAGTCAGCGACCTCAGTGGTGTAGAAGTGAAGAGCCTTAATCTTGAGGGCAATACAAGTGTCAAAACGGTTGACCTCAAAGGCGCGACCATCACCGGCACTCTCAATATGAAAGGCATGGGCGGAACAAAAGGCGCAACTGAAACAAAAGCCACAGTTGACCTCAAGAACGCAAAAGTTGATACAGTTGACATGTCAGACAGTGCGGTTGGTACATTGACACTTGACCCAAGCAGCGATGTTAAGACGATTCAGGCTTCAGGCTCAGATCTCGCGGATATAAACTTAGCCGGAAACGAAAATATTGAATCGCTTGACATCAGTGAAACGGAAGTAACAAAACTCGATGCGGCAGGTTGTGCTGGTCTTACAAATCTCACAGCGGCAGGCAGCAGCAATGGAACGGGAAAACTCAAGAAAATTGATATAAGCGGCTGCTCAAGCTTGACAGAACTGACAGTATCACGCAACCAGCTCTTCGGAATTAAGGGACACGGTTTGACAAGCGTTAGAACCTTCAAAGCACGCGGACAGAAGGTAAGCAACCCGTCAGCTAGTACGGTATTCAGAAGAAGCATGAACTTCTGGGAGTTCTTATGGAACTTATGGAGAGCAATCGTCATTGATGATATTGCAAATGGGAACACTGACGAAACCGATCCCGGCGAGTATGTTGAAGGAACAAGCAGCAAGGATATTGCTCCGTTTGATGTTGAAGATATAGCGTCTGTCTATGATCCTAATAACACTTCAAACGATGCAACTCCTGACGCGGACGGAATGATAAACTTCACAACCACGCCGAACGGAATCAAGTACGATTACGTGCCTGATTTCCCGAACGCCGGACTTGCAGGCTTCATTACCGCTGCAGACGAAGACAGCGAAAACGGAATGGACGTTGAAGTATCAGACGGAACAACCGAAGAAGAGGCTACACTCGGCAATTCAAGCGGCGGCGGCTGCGATGCTGGATTTGGATTAGGGGCGTTATCTGCACTAATGCTAGTGTTTGCGACACTTAAAAAGAGACGTTAAATCAAAAACGCCTCAACCTTCCTCCCTGAACCTAAGGTCAGGGAGGAATTTTTATATTTATGAAATTTGAACAAAAATAACTTTTCTGATAATCTTTCATAAAAATATATAAGGAGGAAAAATTTTTTATCATGTATGAAATCGTATTAATTCGACACGGTGAAAGCGCATGGAACAAAGAGAACAGATTTACGGGCTGGACTGATGTTCCGCTTTCAGAAAAAGGAATTGAAGAAGCCCGTTCGGCCGGTAAATTATTAAAAGCTGAAGGCTATTCGTTTGATTTTGCGTTTACTTCAGTTTTGAAGAGAGCAATAAAAACTCTTTGGCTCGTTCTCGAAGAGATGGACAGAATGTGGATACCGATTGAACATTCATGGAAATTAAACGAGAGACATTATGGCGCGTTACAGGGCCTCAACAAGGCCGACACAGCCGCAAAATACGGAGATGCTCAAGTAAAAATCTGGCGGAGAAGCTACGATATTCAGCCGCCGTTACTTGAAAAATCAGACGAGCGTTATCCCGGACATGACCCCAGATACGCAGGGCTTGATGACGCAGAGTTACCGCTGACAGAGTGCTTGAAAGATACAGTAGCGCGTGTTGTGCCTTACTGGAAAGAGAGCATTATTCCCCAGATTAAGTCCGGAAAGAAAATTATCATTGCGGCGCACGGAAATTCATTGCGTGCTCTCGTGAAATATCTTGACAACATTTCGGAGAAAGACATTCTCGAACTTAATATTCCGACCGGTGTACCGCTGCTCTATGAACTTAACGAGGACTTCACGCCGAAATCGCACCGTTATCTCGGAGACGCTGAAGCAATAGCAAAAGCTCAGGCAGCTGTTGCAAATCAGGGAAAAGCGAAATAAAGCAGGTAGTAATTAGGAATTAGGAGGTAGGAAGTTAGTAAGGCTTCCTGCCTTATATAAAATTATTTAAGGAGGCAAGAATTATGCATTATTCAGAAAGAATACAGGCTCTGAAAATTTCGCCGATACGTCGTCTTATTCCGTTTGCTGACGAAGCAAAGGCGAAGGGCAAAAAAGTTTATCACCTCAACATCGGCCAGCCTGATATAAAAACTCCTGAAGAATATTTTGACGCGATAAAAACTTTTCACCCGACGACCGTAGCCTATCAAGTTTCGCAGGGTATCCCGGAACTTCGCGACGCAATCAGCAATTATTACAAAGCTATGGGAGTTCCCTACGAGCGCGAGGATATTTATATAACCTGCGGCGGAAGTGAAGCGTTGCAGTTTATATTAATGATACTTTGCGATCCCGGCGATGAAATTTTAGTCCCTGAACCCTTCTACGCGAACTATAATACTTTTGCGCGTCTTGCCCTTGCAAATTTAAGGGGAATACCGACGACGGCCGAGACAGGTTTTCATCTTCCGTCAGAAAAAGTAATTGAGGGCCTTATAACTCCGAGAACACGCGCAATCTGGGTCTCTCACCCTTGCAACCCGACAGGAACAATGTACACGCCTGACGAAATCGAAATGCTTTGCAGGCTTGCAAAAAAGCACGACATTTTCATAATCGCCGATGAAGTTTACAGAGAGTTCACGTATGACAGAGGCTCCGAAAGATTTATGAGCTTCGGCGAGGTTAAAAGCGCAAGAGACCGCGTTATCATGGTTGACAGCGTCTCAAAACGTTTTAGCGCGTGCGGTATTCGTATCGGCTGCCTTGCCATTAAGAACAAAGAATTTTTAGCGCAGGCCATGAAATTATGTCAGGGCCGTTTGAGCGTCTCCGCAGTCGAGCAGGTCGGAGCAGCGGCACTCTATAAAACCCCTAAGAGCTATCTCGAAGAAGTCAACAAGGAATATAAAATGCGCCGCGATGTCCTTTATAAGGGCTTACAGGCTATTGACGGTGCTGTGTGCCATGAACCTAAAGGCGCGTTCTATACGATGGTCAAAATGCCGATAGACAGCTCCGAAAAATTCATAACTTGGATGCTGCAAAATTTTGACATTAACGGCGAAACGACAATGGCTGCTCCGGGCAACGGGTTTTACTCTGACCCCAGCAGGGGGCTTGACGAGATGAGAATTGCTTACGTCCTCAAGAAAGAAGATTTAGAGAAGGCTCTGAATATTCTAAAACAGGCCGTTGAGGCTTATCCCGGACGCATGGAAGCTATCAAAGCATAAGAAAAAATTTTCCCCGTTTTAATTCTTTAGGCTGGGATTTTTTAATTTACGAAAGGAATTAATTAAAAACATGAAACCTTTTATGGACAAAGATTTTTTGCTGAACACGGAAACGGCCAAGAAGCTCTTTCACGAGGCCGCAGAGAACTGCCCGATAATTGACTATCACTGCCACATCAACCCTAAAGAAATCTGGGAAGACAGACACTACGACAGCATTACTCAAGTATGGCTCGGCGGAGACCATTACAAGTGGCGTTTAATGCGCTGCGCCGGAGTACCTGAAAAGTTCATTACAGGCGATGCAAGCGAACACGATAAATTTTTAGCGTGGGCAAAGGTCATCGGCAAGGGCATCGGCAACCCCTTATATCACTGGAGCCATTTAGAGCTTCGCAGATTTTTCGGTTATGAGGGCGTTTTGAACGAGAATACAGCCGAAGAAGTCTGGAAGCTCTGCAACGAAAAATTACATCAAAAAGATTTCGGTGTTCGTGATTTAATTAAGAAGAGCAACGTTGAATTAATCTGCACGACTGACGACCCCGTAGACACTCTCGAATGGCACGAAAAATTAGCGGGCGATAAAACCTTCAAAACTACCGTTCTTCCTGCGTGGAGACCCGACAAGGCCATGAACATCGAAAAAACAACTTGGCTTGAATACATCGCAAAACTCGAAGAAGTTTCCGGCGTAAAAATCAACTCGTTCGCGTCCCTCAAAGAGGCTCTGAAAAACCGCATGGATTATTTTGCAAAGCACGGCTGCTCTTTGAGCGACCACGCTCTTGATTTCGTAATGTATGCCCCTGCGGCTGAAAGCGAGATTGAAGCAATAGTTAAAACACGTTTAGAGGGCAATATACCGGGCAAAGAAGCGCAGTTAAAATTCAAAATGGCTTTCATGCTTTTCGTAGCGAAAGAGTATAAAGCCCGTAACTGGGTCATGCAGTTGCACTACGGCTGCAGACGCGATAATAATCTTCCGATGTTCGAGAAATTAGGCCCCGACACCGGCTACGACTGCGTAGACAACAGTGCGCCTTCAGCACAGACGGCGGCGTTCTTGGGAGAACTTCAGAAGACCGGCAACCTTCCCAAGACAATTCTTTACAGCTTGAACGGCAACGATAACAGCGCGATTGATACAATTTGCGGCTGCTTCCAGAGCGATGAGGCAGTATGCAAAATTCAACACGGCTCGGCTTGGTGGTTTGAGGACCATTTAGACGGTATGACGGCTCAGATGAAAACTCTTGCAAGTCTCGGCTATCTTGCAGGCTTTGTAGGAATGTTGACGGACAGCAGAAGTTTCTTGAGCTATCCGCGCCACGAACTTTTTAGGCGTATTCTTTGCAGGATTTTGGGCGAATGGGTCGAAGAAGGATTATATCCTGACGACATGGAAACGTTAAAAGAAATTGTGAAGGGCATCAGCCACGACAACGCGAAGAAATATTTTAATTTCGCAGAAAAAAATTAGGAGCAGGAATTTTTTTACCTCCTAACTCCTAACTCCTACCTGAAAACTAAACTCCGTAACCGAAGAACGCAGGAAGCCATAAACTAATTTGCGGAATGAACGTGATTAATAATAACGTTATTAACATGCAGAGATAGAACGGCAGCGTTGCTTTAACAACTTTCTCCATCGGTAACTTAGCGACAGCCGAGCCGATGAATAAGACTGCTCCGACCGGAGGCGTTAATAATCCGATGCCGCAGTTCAAAATTACCATAATTCCAAACTGAACGGTGCTAATTCCGATTGACTGTGCAACGGGCAATAAAATCGGCGTTGCGATTAAGATAATCGGTGCCATGTCCATGATACAGCCGAGAACTAATAAAATAGCGTTGAGCATTAACGCTATAGCTATCGGGTTGCTTGAAATGCTCGTGATTAAGTTCGCCGCCTTCGCAGGAACGTGGAGAACTGTCAAGCAGTAACCGAACGCCGCCGACGTTGCGATTAATATTAAAACGATTGCTAACGTCTCTACGCAGGTGTCAAGCGATTTCCAAACGCCCTTCCAAGTAAGTCCTCTGTAAATAAAGACTGAAACGAAAAGCGAATAAACAACCGCGATAGCCGCCGACTCAGTAGCAGTGAACACACCGCCGACAACTCCGACAACGACGATTAAAATCGCTGCTAATGCCCAGAACGATGTTAATAACTGCTTGAAGAATACTGACAGCTTGAAAGGCTCGCCCTTAGGATAATTTCTCTTGACTGAAATAATATACGAACCGACCATTAAGGAAATTGCTAAAATAGCTCCGGGAATGTAGCCTGCCATGAACAAAGCTCCGACTGAAACACCACCCGCCGTTGTCGCGTAAATGACCATGTTATGGCTCGGAGGGACTAACAAGCCTTCGCATGATGAAGTTATCGTTACAGCGGTTGAGAAGTCAGCGTCATAGCCCTGATCTACCATCATGGGAATTAAAATTGAGCCGAGCGAGGCCGTGTCAGCAGACGCAGAACCGGAAATTCCGCCGAAGAAATACGAAGCGACAATATTAACCGCTGAAAGTCCTCCGCGCATCCAGCCGACCAGCGAATTTGCAAGGGCAATTAACTTTTCTGAAATTCCTCCTGACCCCATTAAAACGCCCATTGTGATAAAGAACGGTACTGCCATTAAGCTGAATGACCAAACGCCTTTAATCATCTGCTGAGGAAGAGTAACGAGTGCCTGACCCTGCGAGAGTAAGCAAAAGACCGTCGAAAGTCCGACAGCGTAGGCAATAGGGAAGCGAAGTAAAATCATAGCAAGAAAACTTCCCAATAAAATTAATGTTGAAATATCTTCTGCACTCAAGTTATACATTTATGCGTCCTCCTCCTTAATTCCGAATAAGTCTTCAAGCCTCAATAAAATTTGCTCTAATTCAAAAATTACCATGCCTGCACCGGCAATAGGGATAGGAAGATACATCCATACGCGGCTTAACTGCGGAAGCGATTCATATTTTCCAAAACGCGCTAAAGGCGAATTGCAGACCTTAATTCCGTAATAAAGCATGACACAGCCAAGCGCAAAGACCGCTACGTCAGCAACTAAATCTGAAAATTTTACAAGACCGTCAGGTAAATACTGGTCAAACGAAGTCATGCGGATATGAGCGCGTTTTCTGATTGCCAGCGTTGCTGAGAGCATTGCCATGTAACACATGAAAGTTAAGACCATTTGTTCGCTCCATGCAGGGTCGGGAATGAATGAAATATAACGCCCGGCAACCGCCATTGAAGTAATGATAACGTCGGCAATTAAAAGAATTTTGCATATAAACATAATAAACTTGTCCGTAAAATTATAAAGAGGGCGAAGTTTATGAAGCAATTTGAACAAAATTTAACACGTTCCTTTCACTGAAATAAAAAATAAAAAATAAAAAAAATAGGAGCAAGGAAGCATTTTAACCTCCTAACTCCTAACTCCTACCTCGTTACTGAAGGTCTACGATCTTTTTGTAAAGGTCTGCCTGGCTTGCCGTGTTGGCTTTGATTGTGTTTTGGCAGGCTTCGACCCACTCGGCTTTGTTCTCGACTTCGATAACGTGAGTGCCGCCGGCTTTAAGTTCGGCAAGAACTTTGTCCTCAGCCGCCTGTGAATTTTTCGCGTTCTCCTGTGAAGCGTATTTTCCGGCTTCCATGACCCAAGCTCTCTGCTTGTCGTTTAACTTTGCCCATCCTGAATCAGTGATGATAATCTGAACAGCTCCGAGCGTGTGTCCGTCAAGTAATAAATACGGTGCAACTTCCTGGAAAGCGTTTGAACGATAGTTGGCGATAGGCTGCTCGGCCGCGTCAGTAACGCCGGTCTGTAACGCGCTGTAAAGCTCAGTGAAGTTTACGACTGTCGGGTTTGCTCCTAAGTCTCTGACCATGCCCGTCATAACGGGGTCTTCAGAAACGCGGATTTTTTTGCCTTTGAGGTCCTTAAGTCCTGCAACTGCATCTTTGAAGAAGAAATGACGGAAACCCTCTTCGCCGTAGCAAATACCTCTTAACGGAAGACCGATGTCGTGGGGCTCTGCTAAGAACTGCGCGGCAAGCTCGCTGTTTGCGAATTTCCAGAAGTGCTCGCGGCTTACAAACGTGTAAGGAATTGAGAGCAGCATGGCTTTCTGACAACCGTAGCTTGAAAGTGCAAACGCTGAAATTCTCATGATGTCAACGGTATCGCCGCCACCCAACATTCCGTCAAGAATCTGAGCTTCAGTTCCAAGAACTCCGCCGGCCTGAACGTCAACGATAACTTCTCCGCCCGAAAGCTCTTCGAGTTTCGCTTTGAATGCTGTAGCAATCTGTCCGACGATAGTATCGAGCGGGTTGACTTCAGCATAAACAAGAGTAATGGGAGCAGCAACAGCCGCTGATGCGCTTAACATAACTGTAAGAACAAGTGAAACAGCTAAAAACTTTTTCATAAAAAATAGCCTCCTAATGATATTTGGGAAATTAAATTTATTTTATCACAATTCGCAAGGAGCCTCTCGCTTCTATAAGCCGGAGATTAATTTACTTGCACGGCGAATAGCCGCAGCTGAAACAATATTCGCAGCCTGAAATCATTTCTAAAGGTGCACCGCAGTCCGGGCATATTAGAGATTTATCGCGCAGTCTCGCGTCTGTTGTCTGACGGTCAATTAATTTTTCAAGCAATAAGGCTATAGCGTCAGGTATTGAACGCGCAACGTGAACATCATCGCAATTCAGCATCCAGTATTCTTTACCCGAAAGCCCCTTCAGAGTGTCGATAAAATCTTCAAGACTGCACCCCGACCGAAGACCGATTGAAATAACGCGAGACAATGCCTCCGTCATTGCTTTTAATTCAGAACCGCTCTTGCCGACGTTTATAAAAATTTCAAAAGGTTCTTTACCGTCAAGATTGAGAGTTACGTAAATACTTCCCCAAGGCGTTGTGTCTTTTATTGTCTTGCCGAAAACGACGAGGCCCGGACGAGCTTTGACTTTTTTATATTTATTTTCCTGTTCTTCAGGCTCTTTTTCTTTGACTTCCTCCTTCTTGACTTCAATCGGCTGGAACGAGCGCGAGCCGTCTCTGTAAATCGTTATGCCTTTGCAGCCCATGTCATAGCATTCCTGATATACGCGACGAACGTCATCAACAGTCGCAGAGTTCGGCAAATTAACGGTCTTGCTTATGCCGCTGTCGATAATCTTCGCAAAAATCCCCGTAACGTTCACATGCTGCTGCGTAGAAATATCATAGGCCGTAACGTATGCAGGATTTGAGAGATGACCGCCCAAAGCTCTATATTCTGCCCTTTGTTCGGGAGTTAATAATTTATGCCAGAAATCACGGTCTTCAAAACCGGAACCGTCAGTCTTCATTATGCGCCTGTTCCATGACCAAGCGAAATTAGGCTCAATCCCGGAACTTGTATCAAGCAGCATTGAAATTGATCCGGTCGGAGCTATTGAAAGCCTCCTGCTGTTTCTCATGTTGCCCTCAAATAAATTCTCAAGGACAAAAACAGCATCGTCAAATTCAAATTCTTCGAGAGTGTTAATTAAAGTTACGGGGATTTCTCCATCGCGTCTCATGTGCGCTAACATCTCGTGAAATTCGTCTTCGCTTGCCGGAAGTTTTGCGCTCTCAAATAATTTTTTAACGAGTTCATGTTTAGGGAACGGATTTTTCTTTGCGTCAGTGATAATTTTTATCGTTGACATCAAAGCCGAACGGGCAAAAACTCCTCCGAGCTTTTTACAGAAAGCGTTAAATTCATCAGAGCCGTAAATAATATCCTGCATAATCGAAGCGTCCGCAAGTCCCATAATTCCAAGACCAACCGGGCGGATTGCTTTTGTCCTCTCGCCGATTTTTTCAAGCGGATACGAACACGCATCAATGACTAAATCAAGATAATAAATTGACCTGAACGTCTGAGCCGAAAATTTTTCCCAGTCAAATTTTTTATTCTCGTCAACAAACATTTCGACGTTAATTGAACCCAAGTTACAGCTCGTAAAATTAGGCAAGGGCTGCTCGCCGCACGGGTTAGTCGATTCTATGTCCCATTCTTCGCCGCCGGCTTTTAATATATTATCCTGACGCGCCCTGTCGATGAAAAATACGCCGGGATCTCCGCGTTTCCATGCAGACTCGCAGATATGGTTCATTAAATCTTTTGCTTTGACTGTTCTGACAGTGCTTCCATCAACACGTGAATGTAATTCAAATTCGCTGTCGTCATTCGCGGCGTTCATTAATTTATCTGAAATTGCTACGGAAATATTAAAGTAAGATAATTTTCCGTCTTCAGTCTTGCAGTCGATAAAGTCATAAATATCGGGGTGGTCGTCAAACAACATTCCCATTAAGGCAGCGCGTCTCTTGCCCCCTTGAACGACGACCGCGCCCATAGTGTTCCATGTTTCCATGAAAGACACAGGGCCTGAGGCTTTACCGCCCGTTCCGCCCGCAATTTCGGAGCTGTGTTCGCGCAAATGGCCGAAATTTCCTCCGACACCGCCGCCGAATTTGCTGATGATGCTGGCATTCTTAACGCTCTCGAAAATTCCTTCTATGCTGTCGGGAACGGTTATAACGAAGCAAGCGAATAACTGTTGGTTTTTTGTCTTAGAGTTGTAAAGTTTTTTATAGTCGTCAAAAGTCATTAACTCGACGCTTTTATAAATTATCTCGCTGAACTCAGGAATAATTGTAAGCCCTGCGCCTGCACTGAAAAGACATGGGGAATTAAATAAAAATCTTCTGTTGAGAATGTCATCGGCGATATTTTTTTCTAGAGTTTTAATCCATTCCACAGAGTTGCTGTAATTTACTTCGGCACTTGCGACAGTTCTTGAGACTCTGCGGACAAATTCCGAAAAATTCTGCTCTTTTCTCACAGATTTTATTTCAGCGTCGTATCTGTTGACGAAGTAACGCTGCTCAAGAAGCCACAGCGCATTTTCTGAAAGCATTGCCCCGTTTTTTTCGTGATTAATCTCTAAATTGAAAAACTCTTTTATATTTTTTTCTTTTAGTGTCATATTCTGAATTTTTATCCTCCAAAGAAAAAAAGTGTACAAAAAAGACCTCGCGACCTCCTTGAGACTGAAGTCACGAGGTTCGTTAAAAACTAACTTTACAAAATTTTTACGCTAAACTTGCTTTACTACTTTGTTTCCTCCGTTTTTTCAGGATTTTCCTGTTTGTCATCGGCTTTTTCTTCGGGCATAAATTTTCTTGCAAGTTTTACGAGCCTAGTCAGCAAACCTTCTTCAGGTTTCACGCTTTCATCAATCTGAAATTCTATGTGTGAAACTTCAAAAGAATCCGAATGTATGGCCATTGACGGGATTGAAAACTTAGCCTCAAGGATTTCTTTGCAGGCATCAAAAATTTCGCCCTGCCCTGAAAATCTTGCGAGGGGTTCAGCCAAAGCTAAAACGCCGTTTTCAGGAGCAACGATCCATGACTGAATCCCTGCGAAGTCAAGCCATATTGACGAAGTCGAATCGGTGTCCATAAGTTCCTGCAAAACCGGCTTTAATTGCGGCTTTGCTGAAACATTAGCGATGTCGGCCATACTTACTCCGAGCGTGTCGCCGTTTTTTGTAATAATGCACGAGACCGGGCTCAAAGAAGAATCGACCTGCAAAACTCCGTCCTGAACTTTTGATAAATGCTGCGATTTCTCAAGAGCTGCAAAAATTTTTTCAGCGACTCCGGCTTTTCCGGTCTGGGAGATATAAATAGCAGGAAGTTTTATCCCCTCTGCACTGACGCTGTCGTTTATTACGAACGATAAAGCACCTGTTAAAAGTCCCGTAAGGTCTTCTTCAGAAATATTAAATCTGTTCTTGACCTGCTTGACTACTTCTTTCCAAGCCTCTTCGACTTCCGGCCTGACTATCACTCCCTCTATGTTAAACATATTTCCTAAGGCAAGCAGAGGAGCATTTGCGCCGGAATTTTCAAGATTTATATGACCGCCCTTTACGGGTTTTGTTTCTCTGGCAAGTTTCAGCTTTTCGAGATATTCTTCCGACATAGCCTCGCTGAGATTTGTAGCAACCGACATTAAAAATTTATTCGGCACTCTCATAAAGCCGTACTCAATATTAAGAGGAGCCTTGACGTATTTCGCGACTTCTTTCGGGTCTATAGCGTCTTCCTCATCGAGATCATCAACGGCTTTCGGATCGAGATGTATCCAAGCAAAATCTTTGGGCGCGAATTTTCTTTGAAGTTTTGAGAAAAGTCTTGCGTCTTCATTTTCAAGAGCGTTCAAAGATGCTTTAATGTCATCAGCCGACATGCCCACTAAAATCATATTGTCCTGAGCCTTCATGAATAATTCATTGTCAACACGGAGTATGTTGTCTTCGGTTTTTTCAACTTTGACCATAGACTCGGCAAAGGAGGCCAGCGGATTATCTTTGCCGATGAGTAATTTTGCGATGTCGATAGCTTCCGCGCTCCCGTCAGCAACTTTTTTATAGATTGCTTCGTAACCGGGCTTCACAGTAAAGGCAGCCTTAAAGAAAGGTGCAGGCGTTTTATTTACCTCCGCTCCGACGGTAAAGGCGACTGACTGCAGAGGCGTATTTTCAGCGAACGCGCTGATCATTTCGATTGCACCTATAATCTCGTTAGATTCTTTTGAGGCGAGAATTAACGGCATGAAAGTGTCAATATTTTCTTTTGAGAAAATCCACTTCAATAAATTCTGAGTGTCGTTTAACTTTAACACTACATAGACGGACTGCTCCGCACATGGAGTTAAGGCGTCCTCGACTTCAACAGAAAATGCCGCAGAGGTGAAAACTACGATGCATAAAAGAGCCGATAATAAAATTTTTCTTGCCTTCATCAAAACTTCCTCCTTTATTTTATTTTCTAATGGGAATTAGGAATGAATTTCACTCTTAATTTTTATAAGCCGTATAAATTTCAAGGAACGAGGCCGGCTTTAACGAAGCACCGCCGACTAATGCGCCGTCAATGTCCTTCATTGAGAGCAATTCTTTAGCGTTTGAGCCTTTGACGCTTCCGCCGTATAGAATTACGACTTTCGGGTCGGCGATTAATTTTCTGCTCCACTCGCAGACTTCCTGAGCCTGTGCGCTTGTTGCTGATTTTCCTGTTCCGATTGCCCAGACGGGTTCGTAAGCATAAATAATCTTTGCAACTTCTTCGGGGTTAAGGCCGTTTAACGCGCTCTTTAACTGACGCTCCATAACTTTGAAAGTGTTTCCGGCTTCTCTTTCTTCAAGCGTCTCGCCGTAGCAAAGTACGGGGATCATTCCTGCGTCGAGGACGGCTTTAGTTTTTTTCGCGATCATCTCGTCGCTCTCGCCGAAAATGTGTCTGCGCTCGCTGTGTCCTAAAATCACGTGATTAACACCGATTTCAGCAAGCATAGGAATCGACACTTCGCCCGTGAAAGCTCCCTTAGGCTCAAAATAAACATTCTGCGCACCAAAGACAACACCGTTTTTCTTTGCTCCGTCAGCTAGTGCCCATAATGACGTGAACGGCGAGAATACTCCAACTTCTAAATCTGAAGCAGGCTTGTAAATTCCTGCGAACTCGTCAAAAAATTTTTTCGTCTCGGCAACGGTCATATTCATTTTCCAGTTGCCGTATAAATAAATTTTCTTGCTCATAATTTTTTCTCCTAGTTTTATATTTTTTGCGTCATTTAGGAAGCAGTTTTTTTACCTCCTACTTCCTAACTCCTAACTGACTTAAACTCTAAACGGCTCCATGCCCGGAAGTTTCTTGCCCTCGCAGTACTCAAGGCTTGCACCGCCGCCTGTTGAAACGTGAGAAACTTTATCAGCGACTTTGAACTGACGGACCGCGCTTGCCGTATCTCCTCCGCCGATTACCGAAACAGTTTCGTGCTCCTGCGTCATTTTTGCAACGGCTTCGGCAAGAGCCTTTGTGCCTTCAGCAAATTTCGGATCCTCAAAAACTCCCATAGGGCCGTTCCATAAAATTGATTTTGCGCCGTCAAGAGCAGCCGAGAATTTTTTGACCGTCTCCGGCCCGATGTCCAAGCCCATTTTATCAGCCGGCATTGCATCGCTTGAAACTGTCTCAAGGTCTGAAGCGTCTATAGCTGAAGCCACAATGCTGTCAACCGGCAATAAAATCTTTACGCCTTTATCAGCGGCTTTCTTGAGAGTCTCTTTTGCGAAATCGAGGTGGTCAGCATCGCACAAAGATTTTCCGATTTCTTTGCCCTGAGCTTTTAAGAACGTGTAAGCCATTCCGCCGCCGATTAAAATTGTGTCGGCCTTGTCGAGTAAATTTCCGACTATTGCGATTTTGTCAGAGACTTTCGCGCCGCCGAGAATTAACACATACGGCTTCGCAGGATTTTCACTGACAGCTCCGAGCATTTCTCCTTCACGCTCAAGCAAATCTCCGGCGAAGGCTTCTTTAACGAAAGGAATAACGCCGCAGGTCGAGCAGTCCGCACGGTGTGAAGCACTGAAAGCGTCCATCACGAAAACATCAAAAGGAGCAGCCATAGCCTTTGAAAAATCCGGGTCGTTTTTCTGCTCTTCAGGGTGATAGCGCGAATTTTCAAGCACAACGATTTCGCCGGGCTTGAGTGCGTTTACAGCCGCCGCTACTTTTTCGCCCACGCAATCGTCAACAAAGACGACTTTCAAACCGTAAGCCTTTTCAATGTCAGGAACGATCTGCGAAATTGAATACGCCGGGTCTACTTTTCCCTTAGGTCTTCCGAAATGCGAGACCAGCGCAACTTTTGCCTTTGCGTCTATTAATTTTTTCAGCGTGCTCCAGTGAGCGCGGATACGCGAGTCGTCAGTTACCTTTCCGTTTTTGAAGGGGACATTGAAATCAACCCTCATTAAGACTTTTTTGCCGCTTACTTCTGCCGGCGTGAATGTTTTTAATTTCATTTTTTTATTTTGCCTCCGTGTGAAAAATTATAAAAATTTTATCATGAACTTGTTTTGAAAAAAGTATACTCCTCTAATCTGCCCTGCCTAAAAAATTTTTTCAAGTAAAATAAGATATAATCTACAAAATAACATTTCTATCGAAAATAGGAGGTAATTTTTAATGTGGCTTTTCTTAGTGTTTATTACTCTGGTTTTCGGAGTACTTGCCGGGCTGTATGCTTGGACGGTTTTCCAGAAGCTCGAAGAAAATCAGATAGGCCACGCCAGAGTGGCTGAACTTTCAACAATTATTCACGGCGGTGCAATGGCATTCCTAAAGAAAGAATATACGTGGCTTGCTCCGTTCGTCGGAGTTGTTGCGCTGCTGCTTGTGGCGTTGCTCGGACTTGGGGCGGCGTTCGCATTTATTCTCGGTGCGCTTTGCAGTGCTACGGCCGGTTATATCGGAATGTACGTCGCTACTAACTCGAACGGACGCACGACTTACGCGGCACTTGAGGGAATGGAAAAGGACGACGGTTCAGCAGCCGGCAACGCTCTCGAAGTTGCTTTCTCAGGCGGAAGCATTGTCGGAATGGTCGTCGTAGGGCTTGGCCTTATCGGCTTGTCAGTCGCTTATTTATTCCTTAATGACGTAACGGCCCTCACGGCTTTCGGAATGGGCGCGAGCAGCATCGCTTTATTTGCCCGTGTAGGCGGAGGAATTTACACAAAGGCCGCTGATGTCGGCGCGGACTTAGTCGGAAAAGTTGAAGCCGGTATTCCTGAAGACGATCCCAGAAACCCTGCCGTCATTGCTGATAACGTGGGCGACAACGTGGGCGACATTGCAGGAATGGGCGCGGATCTTTTCGAGAGCTACGTCAACTCGATACTCGCGGCTATGGCTATCGGAGCTGTCTACACGTTCACGCCGGGCGTAGCTGACTCACAGCTTGGGCTCTGGGGAATCGGCTTCCCGATGTTCTTAGCAGCTTGGGGAGTTTTCGCCTCAATAATCGGCTGCATGATGATCTCACAGAAGGCACCGTTTGCCGACAAAGTACGCGCCTACGCTGCAAAACTTCCGGGCATGTCCAACGTTATTAAGCGCATTGAGGACGGAGACGCGGCTTTTGCTCTCAGAACGGGAACATTCGTAGCAGGCGGCCTTATGATTGCGGGCACGTTCATTTTGAGCATTCTTTTCTTCTTCTCAAATTCAATTAGCGTTTTCTTGTCAGTTACATCGGGCGTACTTGCCGGAATTGCGATCGGAGTCGTTACGGAAATTTACACGTCAGGTGATTATAAGTTCGTCCAGAAGGTAGCCGAGTCATCGGACACAGGCACAGCGACCGTAATTCTTTCAGGACTCTCGCTCGGAATGATGTCAACGGGTATTCCTGTTTTATTAATCTGCCTTTCAACCTTAATCAGCTATTACTTAGCAGGAATGTTCGGCGTTGCAGTCGCGGCTGTCGGTATGCTTTCAATCACGGGAATTTCTTTGAGCGTTGACGCTTACGGCCCGATCGCTGACAATGCCGGCGGAATTGCGGAGATGAGCGAACTTCCCGAAGGCGTTAGAAAAATCACGGATCACCTTGACGCAATCGGAAACACTACGGCAGCAATGGGCAAAGGACTTGCTATAGGCTCAGCGGCTTTGACGGCTCTTGCGCTTTTCGTGGCTTACTCTCAGGCGGCCAAGATTGATAAGATCGACATCATGAACCCTTACGTAATCATCGGCTTATTAATCGGCGGTATGCTTCCGTTTATTTTCTGCGCCCTCTCGATTGACGCGGTGAGTAAAGCGGCAGGCTCAATGATTGAAGAAGTCCGCAATCAGTTCCGTACAATTACAGGCATTATGGAAGGAACGGGCAAGCCGGATTATGAACGCTGCGTTTCAATTTCGACACACGCGGCCTTAACTCAAATGATTATTCCGGGCGTTATGGCGATAGTTGTTCCCGTTCTCGTAGGATTTTTGCTCGGCAAAGAGGCACTCGGCGGACTGCTCGGCGGCGCAATCGTTACGGGCGTTATGATGGCTCTGTTCATGGCTAACTCCGGCGGAGCTTGGGACAACGCTAAAAAATATATCGAAGAGGGACATTTTGGCGGCAAGGGTTCGACTAATCACGCGGCTGCAGTCGTGGGAGACACAGTTGGAGATCCTTTCAAAGACACCGCAGGCCCTGCTCTTAATATTTTAATTAAGTTGATGACTGTCGTTGCCTTAGTGCTCGCTCCGTTGTTCTAATTCGTTCAAAAAAACTAAGCTTAATTTTTTTAGAAAAGCCGCCGTATTCTCGCAAATAAAATCGTGAGTAGGGCGGCCTTAATTTTTTTTAGAAATATGGAGGGCAAGCTATGAAAAAATTATTTTTATTGATTTTCATTTTATGTTTTGCGGCTTCGGCATTTGCAGACACTAAAAACGATTCCGAAATAACTTTCATCGGAAATTTAACGATAATTCAAAACGGCAAAAAAATAAAAGTCCGCGACAATCACAGCATTTCAATTCCTAAGCTCGAAGAATTTGGAACGCAGGACGATCAACCGGTCGTAATGGCTGACATGTTCAAAGAAAGCGGATTTACGAAAGCAGAACCGGCTCTCACGATAAAGACATCAAAGCCTTTTACGATTTCAGGAAAAAGAATTGACAGAGTTTTTTACATGGGCAAAATGGAAAACGGCGATGAGTCAGTACCTATGTTGATAAAGATCGGCGGAGAAAAAGAGCCCTTCAAAATTCCGGCCCGACCTCGTGATTATTACGTTGAAATTGCAATGACTGAACAGGAACTTCAACAACTTCTTAAAGATGAAGGTATTGAAGACGAAAACGGCGAACTATGGCTTGATTATGCTTTGCTTCGTTACTTCAAAATGCGCGTAACGAAATAATGAAAATATTTTCAAAATGCTATACTAATTCACTGTTGATTGAAATTATTGACAATCAACATTTTTTTTAGAAAGGAATTTTTTATTTAATGCCCATTACAGATTTACTCGAGCGCAACGCGAAATTATACGGCGATGAAGTCGCGCTCGTTGAAATTAATCCTGAAGTTCAAGAACCCCTGCGCGTAACATGGAAAGAATATGATTTAATTCAGCCGACCTCATCAAAGCCATATAGGCGCGAAATTACATGGGGAGTTTTTGAAGAGAAAGCTAACAGAGTGGCGAATATGCTTTTATCAAGAGGCATAAAGCCCGGCCAGAAAGTTGCAATTTTATTAATGAACTGTCTTGAATGGCTGCCGATTTATTTCGGAATATTAAAGACCGGAGCTATAGCGGTGCCTCTGAATTTCCGTTACTCTTCAGAAGAAATTGAATACTGTGTCAATCTTGCTGATGTTGATGTTTTATTCTTCGGGCCTGAATTTACAGGGCGCGTCGAAAATACCGTGCTTGCGCTTGGTGAAAAGTGTTTATTATTTTTCGTGGGCACTAACTGTCCGACGTTCGCGGAAAGTTATAACGAAGCCGTCAATAACTGCCCGTCAACAGCTCCAAAAATTTTAATTGAAGATATTGACGAAGCCGCGATTTATTTTTCGTCAGGCACGACAGGATTTCCTAAAGCAATTTTACATAATCATACGGCTTTAATGCAGTCCGCAAGAATGGAAGCCGTCCATCATGGAACGACACACGACGATGTTTTTCTCTGCATACCGCCCCTCTATCACACGGGCGCAAAAATGCACTGGTTCGGCTCTCTTTACACAGGAAGCAGGGCAGTTATCTTAAAAGGAACTTCGCCGAAAGCAATTTTAGATGTCGTTTCATGGGAACATTGCACGATCGTTTGGCTCTTAGTCCCGTGGTGTCAGGATATTTTAACTGCACTCGACAGGGGCGAATTAAAACTCGAAGGAAGAAAATTATCGCAGTGGCGTTTAATGCACATAGGAGCGCAGCCCGTTCCGCCGTCATTAATAAAACACTGGCTCGATTACTTCCCGACTCATCAATACGACACGAATTACGGCCTTTCAGAATCAACTGGGCCGGGCTGTGTTCACTTAGGCGTGAAAAATATTCACAAAGTCGGCGCGATCGGAATACCGGGTTACGGCTGGAAATTAAAAATTGTTGACGAGAACGGCGAGAAAGTTCAACAGGGCGAGACCGGCGAATTATGCGTCAAGGGGCCGGGCGTTATGCTATGCTACTACAAAAATCCTGAAGCCACTCAAGAGACTATTAAAGACGGCTGGCTTTTCACCGGCGATATGGCAATGCAGGACGAAGACGGCTTTGTTTATCTTGTTGACCGCAAAAAAGATGTCGTCATTATGGGCGGAGAAAATATTTATCCCGTTCAAATTGAAAATTTCTTGAGTTCTTATCCGAAAATTCATGACGTTGCAGTTATCGGACTTCCAGAGCCGAGACTCGGCGAAATTCCTGCGGCAATCATTCAAGTTAAAAAAGGCATGGAGTGCACTGCCGAAGAGATCGACAGATTTTGTTTAGCGTTACCGAGATATAAGAGGCCGAAGAAAATTATTTTTGCTGACGTTCCAAGAAATCCGACGGGCAAAATTGAGAAGCCGAAGTTAAGAGAAATGTACGCAAAAGGAAAAAGTTTTTTCGGCAGTAAGGAGTGAATAAATGATTAATTTAGGCGTGATAGGAGCGACGGGAAGCGTCGGAAGTTCTGTAATGTCAGTCTGCGCGGCTTGGCCCGATAAAATTCACGTCGAGGCTTTAGCAGCTAATAAACGTTCTGAAAAATTATTGAGCCTCGCAAAAAAATTTAACGTAAAAAAAATTTACCCTTATGAAGAATACGGCGGTGAAGGTCTCGAAAAAATTGCAGCAGATGAGAATATTAATCATGTTGTTTTCACGTCATCAGGCACAAGTGCAATAAAATCTCTGTGTTCAGCTTTGAAGGCAGGCAAAAATGTTTCGCTCGCAAATAAAGAAAGCATAGTAGTCGCCGGTCAATGGGTCATGCCGTTAATAAAAAATTCTGAACAGTTAAGGCCCTTAGACAGCGAACACAATGCTATATGGCAATGCCTTCACGGCGAAAATAAATCTTTCGTGAAAAAAATTTTTTTAACCGCTTCGGGCGGACCCTTTAGAAATTTCTCATACGATGAATTAAAAAACGTTACTCCCGAAATGGCATTAAAGCACCCGGTTTGGAACATGGGCGCAAAAATTACAATAGACAGCGCAACTCTAATGAATAAAGGCATAGAATTAATCGAGGCTATGGTCTTATTCGGGCTCAATGAAAATCAGGTTGATGCTTTAATCTCTCCGGGCTCGTTTGTTCACGGGCTTATAGAGTTTGACGACGGAAGCGTCAAAATGTTAGCCGCTGAACCCGATATGAAACTTCCGGCTGCGTCGTGTTTATTCTGGCCGGAAAGATTTTTCCCCTGCGATGAATTTAAGAAGCCCGATTATAAATCGCATGAAATAAAATTTTACGAGCCTGACGATAAAAAATTTCCTGCGATTAAAATTGCACGCGATGTCATGAAAAAGAAGGGTGCGTATCCTGCTGTCCTTGTCGGGGCTGATGAAATTGCAGTAGATTTATTTTTGAAGGGCAGTATAAAATTTACTGACATAGCCTCGTTAATCGAAGAGACTTTAAGCGCGTGGGACATGAGCGAGCCTGCAAATCTTGACGAAATGATTAATTATGTTGCTGAAGCAAGAAATAAAGCTAAAGAACTTTCAAAGAAATTTTCCGCATAAAAGCTAAAAATTTTTGTGATAAAATAATTTTCAACAGTTCCTAAAAATTTTTGGGGAGCTGTTTTTTTTTACCACTACATTTACACCTACAAAAAGTTTCAAAATTTTTAACGCCCGCAAAATTTTACAGAGCCGATCAAAAAAATAAGATTCAAAATTTTTTCAGACGCTTCAAAAAAAGTTAGTGTGATATTATTTTGTCGAGAGGTGAAAAATTTTTGAATGACATAAAAAAAATTCTTCATGAACTCCGCGAAAAAAAAATTACAGTTGATGAAGCGTATTTGAAATTAAAAGAAAAGCCCTTTGAAGATATCGGCTATGCAAAAGTAGACCTGCATAGAAAATTACGGCAGGGGGCTTCTGAAGTTATATACGGCGCAGGAAAAACTCCTGAGCAGATCGCAGGAATAATTGACGTTATGAAAAATCACAATCAAAGCACGATTTTAATCACGAGGCTTTCACAAGAGTCCGCAGAGAAATTAAAATCGCTGGGCTGTGAAATAGATTATCATGCGGACGCGCACGCAGGAGTTTACGGAAAAATCCCGGAGCCTGCGTCAAAAAATTTTATCGTCGTTGCAACCGGAGGGACGAGCGACATTCCCGTAGCTGAAGAGGCTGCATTGACGGCTGAAGTTTTGGGCAACAGGGTCGAAAGATTATACGATGTCGGAGTCGCCGGGCTTCACAGAGTTTTATCCCACATTGACGAAATCATGAGCGCGACTGTTATTATTGCGGTCGCAGGAATGGAAGGAGCATTAGCGAGCGTCTTGGGAGGCTTGGCTGACTGTCCTGTTATCGCTGTGCCGACCAGTGTAGGCTACGGCGCATCGTTCGGAGGCGTGTCGGCTCTGCTTGCTATGTTAAATTCATGTGCAAGCGGCGTGAGCGTCGTAAATATTGATAACGGCTTCGGGGCCGGCTATCTCGCAGGAATGATTAATTCAGGTAGGAGTTAGGAGGTAGGAGGTAGGAGTTGAAAATGAAAAAAATTTTTTTTGCTTTGTTAATTCTTTTTATTGCCTCAATGTTAAATGCTTCTGAATATAATGATACTATACTGCCGGGAAAATGGAATATAGAGGGAACAAGTTTTGTTGAAAAAGGCTTTGTCCGTATCTCGGTAAAAATTGAGGGCGAAGTTTATCAGACTACGGAATTTCTAAAAAATCTCAATGCCAGCGTTGATAAAGTAATTGAAAATAATCAGGAAAAGGCGCGTAATGTAATTAATGAAGAAAGAAAAGTTTTGAACGGCTGCGAAATTAATTTAAGGCTTTATATTTTTGATAAGACGGGCTTTGACATAAAAGTATGGGATCACTATATCCCTAACGCCGTACAAATTCCCGTGCTGCTCCCGGAAATGAAGCCGACAATAAACGAGCCGTTTGTACTTCCTTCGATAACGAAAGATAATATTACATATATAATAACTTTTACTTCAGAGACATCAGGAAAATTGAGAGCTAAGGGCTACGTTGATGTTGACGCGGTTGGAACGTGCGAAATTAACGCGGACTGCGCATTATGGAGAGACGGAACAACAAAGCCTGAAACTGAAAAAGAAACAAAGAGCGGCTGTAATTCTGGCTTAGGGATTTTTTCCGCGTTTATTATTTTGTTAATAGTGATAGTGATGAATGGAAGGGGAACAAAATTTTGTTCGGAACGGATATAGGCATAGACTTGGGAACAGCTACGGTTTTAATTTATGAGAAACATAACGGTGTTGTCCTGCGCGAGCCGTCCGTAGTCGCTGTGGATCAGGAGACAGGAGAAATTTTAGCGGTCGGCTATGACGCTAAGAGCATGGTCGGAAGGACTCCGGGCAGCATAACTTCTGTGAGACCGTTACGCGACGGAGTGATAGCAAATTATGAAATGACGGAAGCAATGCTTCAGCACTTCATGAGGCGCGTTACAAAAGGCTCGCAGCGTTTTTTCAAAAACAGGGCGATGATCTGCGTACCGTCGGGGGCTACTGACGTTGAGCGCAGAGCGGTCCTTGAGGCTGCGTTAGAAGTCGGAGCGCGTGAGGCGTATTTAATCGAAGAGCCTATGGCGGCGGCTATCGGCGCAAATTTGAAGGTCGAAGAGGCACGAGGAAAAATGATCGTCGATATCGGCGGAGGCACGACGGACATCGCAGTTATTTCACTGGGCGGTGTTGTTGTCTCTAAATCATTAAGGATCGGCGGAGATAAATTTGACGAGGGCATCATGAGATATTTACGCCGTCAATATAATTTAGCGATAGGCGACCAGACCGCAGAAAATTTGAAAATCATGATAGGCACGTGTCTGCCTATGGAAGAAGATCAAAAAATGATCGTGAAGGGCCGCGATTTAGTTCAGGGCCTTCCGCGTCAGATTGAAGTTACTAGCTCGGCAGTTAATATGGCAATCGGCGAGATGGTTCAGAATTTAGTTGACGGTATCAGAAATGTTTTAGAGCTAACTCCGCCGGAATTATCTGCCGACATAATTGACAGAGGAATAGTATTAACGGGCGGAGGAGCTTTGCTGCGCGGACTTCCCGAATTAATTGCACAACAGACGGGAATAAACTGCTTCACTGCCGAAAATCCTATGGAGAGCGTCGCACTTGGAACGGGCAAAGCACTCGCCGAGATAGACAGCTTAAAAGGCTCTGGCCGCAGCAATATGTTAATAAATTTGAAACGCTCAAGCCGGAAAAGATATTAAAGACAGTTAGGAGTTAGGAAGTAGGAGGTAGGAGTTAAAAATGCACAGGGGATTATATCAGGCAGCGGCCGGAATGATTGTGCAGGAGACAAATTTAGATGTCGTTGCGAATAACCTTGCCAACGTTGACACAACCGGCTATAAACGCCGCGTGAGCGCAAATTCTGATTTTTCGGCTTTGATGGACAGAATAGAAAAAGTTTCAGAGGACGGCGAGACAAAAATTACGACAGTCCTCCCTGCGGATATGCCTTTCAAGGGCCGTCAGGTTATAGGCTCGTTTGCGCTTGCTACGGTTTTTTCTGAAGATGTCATGGACACGAGTCCCGGCGTTGTAAAAACGACTGAAAGCCCCTTCGACATGGCGATAGACGGGCCGGGATTTTTTTCGGTTGCCGACACTGAAGGAAATATTTTTTACACCCGTGAGGGAAATTTTCAGCCGGATAACAACGGAAATTTAGTAACGCCCAACGGAATGACTTTACAAGGCGAGGGCGGAGCAATTTCAATCGGCAACGCCACAAGAGTTACTGTCAACAGAACGGGGCAGGTCATTGCTAACAATGAAGTCGTAGGGCGAGTGGCCGTGTTTAATTTTGAAAATCCGACTTATTTGCGGCATGAGGCGCGAAATCTTTTAACGCCTACTCAAGAATCAGGAGAAGCAGAAGCCGTCGAGAATGTAAGAATTTGGTCGGGCGCACTGGAAATGTCAAACGTCAGCGTCGTTGAAGAAATGGTCAGAATGATTGAAGCCCAGAGAGTTTATGAGGGAGCCTCAAAGGCATTGATGACGCATGACGAACAGACAAGCAGATTAATAACTTCATACAGCAGGGGGTAATATTCAGGTAGGAGTTAGGAGATAGGAGTTAGGAATTAAAAAAACTTCTCTAAAAATATTTAAGAAAGGAGAAAAAAATAAAAAATGTTGCGTTCATTATGGACAAGCGCATCGGGAATGATAGCACAGCAGACGCATTTAGACGTTGTAACTCACAACCTTGCGAACGTAAACACACAGGGCTATAAAAAACGCAGAGCAGACTTTGAAGATTTAATGTATCAGATTTACAGAGAGCCTGGCGCACCTATTGAGCCTGCTTCACGTGTTCCTACGGGTATTCAGGTCGGATTGGGAACAAAAGTTGTAGCCACTCCGAGTTTTATGGTGCAGGGCAATTATCAGATAACTGATGGAAGTCTTGACTGGGCAATTAACGGCGAGGGAGCTTTCTTTCAGGTTGACATGGGCAACGGACGAATAGGCTATACACGCGGAGGTTCATGGCAGATTGACGATCAAGGTCAGATAGTTGACGAGAACGGATTATTGATTGAGCCTGCTATAACAGTTCCTGAAAATGCGCGGTCAATTACTTTATCGCCGACAGGAGTTGTAAGCGTTGCAGTCGCAGATGAAGTTGAATTGCAGGAACTTGGACAAATTCAGCTTGCCCGTTTTGTGAACCCTACAGGACTTCGCGCAGTCGGCGACAGATTATTTGTTCAAACTCCTGCGAGCGGCGACCCTATTGTAGGAAATCCCGGTGAAGACGGTATGCCTACGGTAGTTCAAAACGTTGTCGAGATGTCTAACGTTCAAGTCGTTGAAGAAATGGTCGAAATGATTGTCGCTCAGCGTGCATACGAGGCAAACTCAAAAGGCATTCAGACCGCCGACGACTTATTGAGAATTGCAAACGGATTGAAGCGTTAAAAAATATCATGAATAAAAAAATCTTTAGGGGGCAAAAAATATTGCTCCTTTTTTTTGCTTTTATTATTATTTTCTTTGCAGGCTCTGCAAATGCTGCTCAAAATATAAAAATTGAAGTCCCTGAAGTAATTTACAACACCTCAAGCACTTTCAAGCTGGGCCAAGTTGCAAAAATTTCAGGCGGCAATCAAGGGACGCGGAGAATTTTATCGGCTCTCACTCTTTACCCTGACGGCGATAAACTTTCACGCAGGGAAGTTTTACGCGCCATTGAGGACAGCGATGCGGCTGACGCAAGAATAGAATTATATATGCCGATGTATTCGCGTATTGAAGCTCCGGGCTATGAAGGAAATTTCACGGAAACTTCAGAGCCTCCGCAAAAAAAATCCCGTTCGCTCTCTGATTTAATTCCGGCAATAAAAAATTTAGCGGCGTGGAACGGAGGTTTAGAAATTTCTGCAAATTCTCCCGTGCCTGACGGAAAAATTATTGACCCTGCGAGCATAGTTCCGGGCTCCGGCAGTGTAACTTTAAGATTTCAAGATGAGGACGGAAAAATAAAATCTCTTCCTGTTCGTCTCAACTGGACTCAAAACGCAATGATAGCCGCTCATAATATCAAGAGGGGCGATAAAATTGGAGCTCATGATTTATATTCGCGTCCTATAAAAATTACAAGGCCGGGAATGTACGCTTCAAGCCCGGACGAAATTGAAGGCTATACGGCAAACCGAAATATTCAACAGGGCGAGCCTGTGTTATTAAGCGTCGTAACGAGTTCAAATTTATTAAAGCGCGGCCGGCAGGTAAAAATTATTGCGCGTTTCGGTGCGGCTACAGCGACGGTTGACGGAATTTTAATGGAGGACGGACGGCCCGGCGAATGGGTGAAAGTACGGCGCGTCGATGACAGAAAAGTTACGTTAAGGGCGCGGATAATAAATGAAAATATGGTCGAGGTTAATGTTGAGTAAAAAAACTTCTTGCAATTTCGTGAAAATCCTCTAAAATTTGCGCGATTTTTAATTTTATTTGAGAGGAAGAATGTTGCATTGTGCAAGAGACCCGGTCTTTTACTTTCGATTTCTGTGCTTTGTATTAGCGCGTTAATAGTTACGTTTGGAGTTGTTGATGTTGAATTATCATCAGGCTCGCATTTCGGCTTAGGACTGCCGGCTCAGGTGCCTTTGCTTTTCGCTACGATATTCGCTGCTCTTGTCGGAGTATTTTATCTTAAACAGAGCTGGGGCGATTTAGAAAAGGGCATGGCCGGAGCTATTCAAGTTTCTATTCAGGCAATAATAATTTTAGTTCTTGTCGGCTGTCTCGTAGGCTCATGGATTCAAAGCGGCGTTGTCGCCACGATGATTTATTACGGCCTTGAGGTCATGACGCCGCGATATTTTTATCTAGCTTCATTAATAATCAGCGTCGTTGTCGCGCTTGCAACCGGCTGCTGTTGGACAACAAGCTCAACCGTCGGAGTTGCTTTAATCGGAATAAGCGCAGGGCTCGGACTTCCGCTGCCTATCACTGCGGGCTTCGTAATTTCGGGCGCATATTTCGGCGACAAAGTTTCTCCGTTATCAGACACGACAAACTTAGCTCCTGCTGTATCAGGCAGCGAATTATTTGAACACGTCAGGGCGATGATGACAAGTACGCTCCCGACGCTTTTAATAACAGCCGTAATAGCTTTCATGATGGGAAGCTCGGCGCAGGGCTCGGACGGCGGAAGAATTGATTTAATTCAGAGCATGATGCGTGCTGAGTTTAATATCTCGCTGTGGGCTTTTATTCCGCCGATGATAATTTTAGTCATGGCCTCGATGAAAATTCCGGCAATTCCCGGAATAGTCGCAGGCATAATGGGAAGCATTGTTCTTTCACTCGTTCGAGGCTCAACGCCTTTTGAGACGCTCGAAGTTTTATTTTCCGGCTACGTTCCCGAACATTTAAGCAAGTTTGCTGAAATCGCCACGCCCGAAGCAATGACGGAAATTACAGGAACGTTTGCGCAGGCTTTCACAACCGGGTCTCCGGCACTTGGCGTTACGTCAGAAGTCTTTTCGCAGGTCGGTGGGCTTTTAACGCAGCTCTTCACGCGCGGCGGAATGACATCAATGTTAGAAACAATTTGCTTAATCGTCGTAGCGTTATCGCTTGGCGGCATTATGGAAGTCTGCGGCTTTCTTGATGTAATTCTTGAGGCTTTAATGCGCCACGTAAAATCCGTAACGGGAATGATAGCTTCGGTTCTTGCGTCAGCTTTTTTAGCGAATGTATTTTTAAGCGAGCAGTATCTTTCGATCATAGTGCCCGGCAGAATGTTCAAACGAGCCTTTGATGAAAGAACATGGCAGAACGGAAAAAAACTTGCGCCTGTAATGCTCTCTCGTTCTCTTGAGGACAGCGGCACAATGACTTCAGTTTTAGTTCCTTGGAACACCTGCGGAGTTTATGTCAGTTCTGTTTTGGGAGTTGCGACGCTCGACTATCTGCCTTATTGCTTCACTAACTGGCTGAATCCTTTTGTCGCGCTTGCTTTCACTGCGCTTGGACTTGGAATAGTCTGGAAGGACGACAAAGCCAGCGAAAAAGTTTCTGAAAACGAAGAAGTTTTCATTTCCGAAGCTGTAGCAGTTGAGTAAAAGTTTCTAAGCCCCTTCAAAATTTCGGAGGGGTGTTTTTTTATTTTTTTGTGATATAATATGCTAGTTAATTTTTTATGACGGAAACGTGGCCGAGCGGTCGAAGGCGTGCGCTTGGAGAGCGTAAGAGCAGAAATGCTCCCAGAGTTCGAATCTCTGCGTTTCCGCCAGAATTTTCTTTTCATAAGTATTCGCAGCGTATTTTGTCCCTTTATAAGAGTTAGGAATTTTTATGTTCACGTATGAATATTTTTACGGTGCTTTCTGATTCTTTGCTCTCGTATAAAATCTCTGAGACCGACGATTTTAGCAATGAATACGACAATTTATTTTCACTTTCTGAAGGATTTATATTTCCATTATAATTTATTGTAACGCATATCTCGCCGTTGTCGTCCGAATATTCAACAGCTACATGTATGTGAGGCAGTTCAAGTTCCGGTAGCAGTATCTGCTGAATAATTTCTTCGAGTGCAAGATGAAGTGTGTTGCGTGAATGTTTTGCGATTATGTTTTGCTGGCAGTAAGTATCTATCATTGAAACCACGCCGGGAAAATCAAAATTTCTTCCTTCAATCGTAAATTCCATAACTTTTAAGTGCTTAATAAATCTTCTCGTGTTATCCCGCTTGGGATTCAAAAATATATCGTCAGGACTCCCTTCTTCGTATATTCCTCCTTCGTCCATATAAAAAACTCTGTTGCAGATTGAACGTGCAAAATTCATCTCGTGCGTAACTATCATCATAGTACGGCCTGTCCCAGAAAGTCCCCGTATTACCGATTGAACTTCGCCTATCATTGTTGGATCTAATGCGCTTGTAGGTTCATCGAGAAGAATTACATCAGGGTTCATAGCCAAAGTACGCGCAATAGCAATTCTTTGTTTTTGACCGCCCGATAATTGATCCGGATAGTTCAAATATTTATCGCTTAACCCTACAAGACGCAAAAGGTTCATGCCCTCATTGTATGCTGATTGACGGCTTAAACCTTTTAGCTTAACAGGAGAAAGCATAATATTTTCTATGACTGTCAGATGTCCGAATAAATTAAATGATTGAAAAACCATTCCCATTTTTTGGCGCACTTTAGGGACATTACATTTCGGGCTTGTTATCTCTTCATCATTGAAGAAAATTTTTCCGCTGTTAGGTCTCTCAAGAAGATTTATACACCTCAACAAAGTACTCTTTCCAGTTCCTGAAGGCCCTATGACTGAAATAATATCTCCGTCATTGACAACTGCGTTCACGTCCTTCAGCGGCGTTGCGTTTGGATAAATTTTTTTTACGTGTTCAAGCCTAATCATAATTGTTATCCCCCTTCAGATTTATTCCCTTTAATATATCTTCAGGCTTTCTCTTTGACGGAGTTATTTTCCAGTGAATCCTCAACACAATAACATTAAGCAATCCTGCAAGAATAAAATATATCACTGCCACAGCTATCAAAGGGAAGAATGCTTCATAAGTTCTGCTTCTCACTATGTCGCCCATTTTCGTTAAATCCTGAACGGCTATATATCCTACAACAGCCGTAGATTTTATAAGCACTGTAACTTCTTCACGGAATGAGGGCATAAAATGCAGAGCTGCCTGCGGAAGTATGATCGTGAAGAACGTTTGTAAATCCGTGTAGCCTAAAGCATAAGCCGCTTCAGTCTGTCCCTTGTCAAGCGCACCTGTTCCGAATGTCAGCATTCTGTAGACCGATGTTGCGAACGTCAATGTAAAAGCTATTACCGCTACCCAAATCCCATTGATGTCAACGCTTCCGAAAATAATATAGTAAAAAATCATTAATAAAACTACAATAGGAGTGCCTTTAATTAACCAGACTGAAAATTTTGTCATTATGTTTGCAAAAATATTTCCTGTACGGCATAACATGAAAACTGTAAAACCTAAAATTATTCCCCAAAATATAGAAAGAACAGTTATTGTCATTGTGTTTATAATTCCTTCGATAAATAATTTATATCTGTCTTCACGGATAAAAGTTCTTTCAAAGCTGGCTTTAAGTTCGTCAAAGAATGACGGCTCTGTTTTTGTATCATCATTTTGAACGTTTATTACTTTCTTAACTGAAAATACATTGCCGGTTCTTACATTAGGATATGAGAATAAAACGCTTTCTTTTCTCTCGTCAGTTATAGTTATCGCGCCGATGCCTAAATCACATTTACCGCTTGTTACGGCAGGAATTATCCCGGCAAAACGCATAGGCATAATCTCAAGACCGTAACCGTAAGCCTCGCAAAATCTGTATATAAACTCTATGTCATATCCGACAATTCTATTATCTTTGAAGTAGACGAACGGCTGAGAAACTTCATTTACAGCCGCTTTCAAAACACCGTTAGGCGCAGGAAGTTTTGAATAGTCCTTCATAATGCACTTGTTTTCTTCCTGATCGAACCAAAAAGACTCTAACTCTTTAATAGTTCCGTTATCCCAGCAGGCTTTTGCGAACTCGCTAAATTGGGCGCATAATTTTTCTCCTTTTTCATTTTTTTGAAAGATTGGTGCGCCTTCTGTAAATGTCAGTTGTTCACCGTAAGACGTTATGCTGTCATCTTCAGCCATTATGCGTCTTAAAAGCGGTATGCCTGTACAAGCTGCGTCAATTTTTTCTGATTTTAAGGCAGTCAATTCATCTACAGCATTGTCAAAATATACAATTTCAGCCGTCGGGACATATTTAGCAACAATTTGAGGATGCGTGCTTCCTGTAACAACTCCTATACGTTTTCCGGCAAGAGCTGAAAATTCCTGGCTTGCCGCATTATTATTATTTTTCATTACTAGCAATACATTTCCCGACTTCATGCTCGGCGATTCTGCAAAGAGGGTATTTTCTCCGCGTTCTTTTGATTTTGTCATAGCTTGAGTGAAATCACATTTGCCTGTTTTTACTGAAGCTATCACAGCTGATAATGACATATCCGAAATTTCCAGCGCATAGCCTTTAGCCTTGCAAAATCTCACCGCTAAATCAACAGCATGACCGACAATTTTATTGTCTTTGACATAAGCAAACGGAACAATCGAAGTATCTACAGCCATTTTTACAGTGCCGTTAATTGCAGGAAGTTTTGAATAATCATCGACCGTTTTTTTACTTTCATCAGCTCCGAGCCATTTATTTGCAAGTTCGTCAATAGTTCCGTTATCCCATAATGTTTTTAGAAAATCTGAATATTCTCCGCAGAGTCTTTTTCCTCTGTCTGAATTTACAAATATTGAGTAAAGATATGTCTCTTTAAGATAAGGTTCAAGTATTTCGAGATTTGTATCTTCATTCACAGCATAAACGGCAGACGGCAAAGCGCAGCACATTGCATTAATTTTCCCCGTTTTTAACGCCGTTAAAGCGTCCGTGAGAGAATTAAAATACGATACTTCCGATGATGTAAAATTTTTCGGCACAAGTTCAGCACATGTTGTACCAATCTGAACACCGATTTTTTCCCCGTTAAAGTCCGGAAGATATTTTTTTGTCGTAACCGGCTGCTCTGACGATTTCAAACAGACTAGAACGGACCTGCTTTTATAATACGGTTCGGAAAAATACAAGCTATCTTTGTGTTCGCTGGCAAGGGGAAAAGCCGCGCCTGCAAAGTCGTATTTATTTGTAATAAGAGATGCCAGTATAGAATCGAATGTCATAGCCGTAATTTTTAATCCGTAGCCGTATCTTTCACAGAAGCGCACAGCTATATCAATCTCAAAGCCTGCAAATTCATTTTTGCTTCTAATGTAATTGAAAGGAGGATACTCGCCTTCAGTTACCATTGATAAAACACCCCTAGAGGCAGGAAATTTTTTATAGTCGGGAATTATTTTTTTGCTTTCATCAAGGCCAAACCATTTTGAAATTATTTCTTCAAGTTCTCCGCTTGCTTTTATTGAGCGTATATATTCGCTGACTTCATCGCATAATTTTTTCCCCTCTTCAGTCTTTGGAAAGCCAAAAGCTATATCGAAAAAATCATCAATCTTTTCATCGATCATTGCCAAGCGTCCGTTCTCCGCCGCCATGAGTTCATACACGGGAAGTTCTGCGAAAAAGCCTTCAATTTTATGTGATAAGAGAGCCGCCGCAAGATCAGCAAAATTATTAAAAAATACTATTTTAGAGTCCGGAATGAATCTTTTTGACATTTGATTCCATCCTTCATTGCCGGTCTGAATGCCGATCGGTTTTCCGTTTAATTCCGCAAGGCTTTTATATTTTGGATCGTTATTGTTCGCCGGCGCAGTTGTTCCTGTTGTAACGCCTCCACTTGAAGATTTTAATACGAGCAGCTTCGTGCCTCCTGTGTAGGTCGGCACGCTGAAATTCACGCTCAGGGCGCGTTCTTCCGTTACAGTAATCACTCCCATTCCTACAGCGCATTTTCCTGACACTACGGCAGGAATTACGCTGCTGAAAAATCCGGGAACGAACACGGGCTTATAACCTTTTTCTTTGCAGAAACGCACTATAATGTCGGCTTCATAGCCTGCAATTCTTCTGTCTTTTACATAATCAAAAGGAGGGCTTTCATTGCTTATGGCAATCTTAATAATCCCGTTGATGTCGGGGAGATTTTCATAATCTAAAAGAGTCTTAAGACTTTCGTCATCGCTGAACCAAATACTATTTATCTCATCTAATGTTCCGTCCGATTTTATGCGCGTAAAATATTCGTCGAACTCGCCGCGCAGTTTATCGGCTTGCGGAGTCTTTGAAAAGATCAAAGCGTTGTCAAAATTTTTCAAATATCCGTCAACCAGAGTCAGTTCGTCATTTGTTTTTATGATCTCTTTCAATACTTCTTCGTCATCGGCATAAGCATCGGCCTTCCCTGTTATAACTGCTCCGAGTGTGTCAGCGTCAGTCTCAAAATATAAAATTTCAGCGGACGGCAGGGCCTCATGCACAATTTCATCATTTATAGTCCCTGTAGCTACGGCTATGCGCTTCCCGTCAAAAAAAGATACGCTGTCATTCTTCGCGTGATGTTCCGCAAATCCTGACGAAGAAATTAAAAAAAATAACGAAAAAATTATAAGCGAGAAAATAAAAACACGTTTCAACATTTTTCTTGTTCACACTGCCTCAAAAAAACTCGTCCAATCATAGAATATACTAAGCGTGAATTATATCACGTTACGCATTTCTTCTTCGGCTTCAAAATATATTACGGCGGCCGTGAAAAAATAAAAAAATTTTTTTTAGGCTTCAATGAAAAAAATCGCGACTCTAATTTTTTATTCGGCTCTGTAAATTTTTATCGGGATTAAAAAATTTTGAACTTCTTGTAGGTGTAAATGTAGTGGTAAAAATTTTTTCTTCTTGAATTTTTGAACGGACTCGAAAGAAATATTTTAGCATAAAATTTTCACAGGCAACAGTAATTTTTTTGCTCCATAAAATTTTTATGCTAAAGTACGGCTTTTCGGGAACTCTCTTGCGGCAACACGGAAAATGAAATATAATGCCGTAATCAAACTTAAAATTAGACACACGATTATAATTTTTAGGTCTAAATTTTTTAGATGGAGGTCTTATTTATTAATGAAGCGTAAATTAGAATTTAGTTTTTGTTTGTTGATTGCTTTATTTTTTGCAATCGCCACAGGCGGCTGTGGCGGAGGAGGGGGCGGCCCTATCTCAAGCGGAGGCAGCGGCGGCAGCGGCGACGGTTACAATCCGACAGTAGTTGTCGATGAGGCGTACTCTGCAGTAGCTCCGTCAACAAAGGTTGAGCAATCGGAATTAAATTTGCTTAGTGACGATGACGGAAAACCTTACTTCTTGGACTTCTTCGGAATTCCTCAAGTTCACGTCAATAACTCGACTTCGACTTCTTCCGTCAGAATTTCGGCGGCTGAATCGATCGCGGCGGCGGCGGAAAAGAAACTTACAGTT
>CAJOGI010000006.1:172559-190301 GCA_905234075.1 uncultured Synergistales bacterium
AGGAACAGAATACACGTTTGAATTTTCAAGAAACTTAACCGACAGTTTAGGCGGCATTCTTCCGCATCTTTCATTCTACGATCCTGATAATTCTCTTCTCTCACTTGATGCCGCTCAAGAAATCGAAGTCGAAACTGCTGCTTATCCTGCGGCAAATCCTTCAATCATCTGCTACACATTCACGCCTACCGTTTCGGGACATTACATTGTCAGACTCGCTGACGGCGAACCTTATTCGGGACGCTATTTAGACGACTCCGGCAATCTTCAGACTTTTACGCCGGAAAGCGACAAAGGAGTTGTGCTTTTCATTTACAAGGAAAGACGCAACGAAGCCAACGAAACGGGATATTACACAAATTTTTACTTAACTGATGACTCCGGAAATAAGACTGATAGTATCAGCGTGAATGATTTAATCGAGATGAGAAAATTATTCATTGAAGCTAACATGGCTTATTTCAATGAAGTTTACGGTCAGAATTTGGAAGACGACGACTACGGCAGTGGCAATTCCTATGAAATTACCATGCTCGACACTGCGAAAGAGCGTTTTGATAGTTACACGGCGCAGGTACTGGACAAAATAGGTCTTACGTATGACTACTACGAACTTGAAGATTACCTTACCGACGCAGAAGTAGCGTCTTTAGACAAAGCCATATCCGATGACGTATCCGACGACGTAATAGATGCTTATCTCGAAAAAATCCTAAGCGATAAAAACGCCCTTGACGAGAGCGGCAACATCAAGACAAAGGTACGCGCACTTGTTGTTAAATCTGCAAACAGCGCAGTTTCAACAAGTTCTCTGCTAGATGAACCCGCAGATATTCCTGCCAGTATAGAAGGAATACCGTACGAAGACCGTTATTATCTGGGCAGGGGATCTATGGCTCACACGTTCCTTGATCCTACCGGAGCCATTACTATCGAACTCGGCGAGGCATACGAAGAATCACAAAGAAAAAAAATGGAGCGACTTCGTGATTTCTTAGTTGTAACATCGGGTGATGAAAATTATAGGAGCAAGATTAGTAAGAATGTACCTCAGGCGGGCGATGACCCTTATGTGCACCCCATTACGACTAATGCCTATTTTGATTTTATCAAAACGTCTTCTCAAGCAGAGACGCTCTCAAAGTCAGGCGGAAATGTTTCTTTGGCCACGTCCGCGCTGGGGTTATCGTTCGGTACGGGTTCGACAAGTAATTTCAAATTCGGACTGACTTCTATGACTCTCGTTATTCATTACGAAGAAAAAGAAATCGGTTACCGCAGTCTTACCAAAAAAGAACTCGAAAATGCTTGGGCGGAGGCGGATCTTTTTGAGACGCTTACCGAAGACTATTCGGCAGACATTGAGAATAATGGCAAGAAATTCGTGGATGACTTTAGATACAATTACGGCGATTATTATGTGAGTGCTCACCAGTACGGAGCTTGTTTTGATGCGTATATCGCGATCACCACTAAAACCTCCGAGCAGCTCGAAGAAGTCGAGAGCAAACTTGGTGCCAGCTTGAATCTTAAAAGCTTCAAAGCGAGTGCCGACATCTCCAGTAAAACCCAAGATATCCTGAAAGAAAATCAGGCAAAGATAACCGTGAATATTGTAACGAACGGATTTGGAAGTCAAAAGCCTACACCGATAAAGCTCACCGACAGTAATGACATCACGGCAATGGACAAAGTATTTAGCGAGCTGTTGACTTTCCGCAACAAGATTGGAGGAGGGAACCGCGCACAGTACGCTCCGATCAGAGTCCAGATGAAAAGATGGCGTACCAACCCCAAACTTGCCAGAATAATGAGGAAAAAAGGCGACAAGAGAGGGACTGTTCCGATTACTCTCAGACAACAGGGAAAAATCTCTACATTCAATACCAAGCTGAGGGATTTAAGAGCGTACCAGAATGTTGTCGTGGATATTCCGGGTATTAGCCAACACACAAAGCCGATTAGAGAAGAATTTAACGCGCTCGTAAATTTTGTCAGCGGTGCAGGCTACAGGATCTATGGCGATCAATATGAAGCCAGCTTTGACAAAACAGCAGAACAGGTTAATGCTCTCACGGACAAATTCAACGCTCTTGCGGACAGATATGTCTTCTACACGAAATTAATGATCGCGCAGAAGGAGGAACAAGAGTATTACGACCACAGAAAGCGCATGGCTGACCAAGCCGGCGAAGGGACTGACGTTGCTTATGAGATGGTTAGAGAAATGCCTTTCGGACCCAACGGAGGCTCAAGCGGCTATTCTGAATTTAATACCAGCAACTACGTTAAAGCAGATATTGAGGCAGGCAAGAGGGAGAAGTGGGAGTTTCACGTAAGTCGTCCTAAAACTTCCGCTGAGCGTATTGAATGGACGGATCAGGATGATCAAAGCGCACACGGATGGCGTAACCCCCACCCTGCAAAGCTTACGGCTGCGGCAGACGGTTTGACAGCAGCCAGCGATTATGCTGTATTCTGCTTCGTCAGGGCCGGCTCAACCAATGGGGACAGTAAAGATGACCGTGCGCGTTGGTTAACTCGCGGCTCTCCTGCCGTTGGCACAAAAGAGGTGGGATTTTACTTTAGGAGCGGCTATAGCTCCAGTATAGACTGGCTGATTGAAGGGCAGTCCATAAGAATGAGAGCAGAAGATTATCCCTTCAGCGGACTTAAGACTGAACATTAAGCATTATTTATTTAATGCGTATGTCGTAATTTGACCGAAAATCCTTCTTCTCCGCCTTTGCTTTTAGTCGGACGGGGAAGAGGGATTTTTTTCATTTTATGAAGGAGAAAATTTACGGACATGAAAAACGCTAAATTTATTTTATTAATTTTAATCGGCGTTCTTTTAACCTGCAGTTTCGGCTGCGGGGGCGGAGCCAGCGGCGTTATCAGCAGCGGCGGAAGTTCCGATGAGCAGATATCCGAAGCAGTTTCACAGCTTGCTGATAAAATCCTTGCGCCCAATGCTGACGGTTCGCCGATGATTTTCGATTATGCGCCAATGCCTGAATCTGTAGATGAAAATGCCCCGATTGACCCTCAAGGCGTGCATTTCGTTAAATATGTTTCAAGCGCGGACTTAAATTCCGACGGCGAGTATGTAACGGCTATACATTTGAACAAGGACAGCGAATACGTAATCAAATATTCGCACGGCGGACGAAATCTGACTAACTCATTGTTGGGAGTGAGGGCTGTTGCGCCTGACGGAAAAGAAATGCTGCTTGATTTAGTCGGATTTGAAGTTCCTGAACTTTCAGAAGATATATGGACCGGCGAAGACTTGACCGAAGAGGAAATTAAGAAATTGATTGCAGAAAGCGGAATGACCCCTGAAGAAATTGCGGCTGAGTCATCAGAGGAGACAGACACGGACGTTTTTAACACTCCTCATTACGTTGCGGCTGACATTGAAATACTCCCTGCAGAAGATCCCTGCATGGTCTTATATATATTTAAGGCTCCGATGACGGGTGATTATAAATTTGCAGTCAGCGAGTTAGTTGTTGACTCAACGGACATAAGCGTAGACAGATCTCCCGATGTTCCGTTTGAGTTCAGAATTTACAACACCGCCGAAGCATATTCGCCTTCTGACGGTGAAGAGATTGACCTTGAACCAAGAGATATTCTTGATATTCAACGACTCTTGCTGTCTGCGGCAGTGGGTTTTAACGAGAACGGCCTGCCCATAGAATTTGAAACAGAATACAGTGAAGACAATGAGCAGTCTGAAGTTGAGACTTCGGCCCCGATGGAAGAAATCGGCGGAGGCTTGATTATAGACACAAGAGGACTATACTTGCTTTTAGATGACTTAATAAGTAAAGGCTTGATTGTACCGGGACGGCGGTCGCTTGAAGAGCAGTTACTGGACATACTGATGATGCTGGAACGCGAATGGCAGGAAAAACTCGCGGCAGAGAAATTCGCAGCAACGCATGTAATACCTGCCGCTGTAATCAATGACGTGCCTTTTGATGAAGAATTTGCTCTAGGCGCAGGCTTTTACGCTCATTCCGGGCTTCGTGCGACAACAGAAATCATAAAAGATTTTTCATTGCCCAGAGACGATTCTATCGGACTTAACGAAAATTTTAGTGCTGCTGTAATAGCGACACAGGAAGAACACGACAGGGCGCAGGAACTCGGAGCAATGTCGAATTTCGCGATGCTTAGATATGCACTGGGCTACACTGACAGACAGGACTACGCGAGGCTCGGCAGCGACCACACGAAAGTAATTTCCGTGCGTTATGACCTCATTGAACAACAGCCGAGAACGCCTGCCTCAAACGTTTTTAAGATTTATGACGAAGAATTTAAGGAGCTTAGAAAGAAGGACGGCCATAAGGAGTTCCTGCGCGAATTTGGAGATTATTTTGTCGCCGGCTACACGTACGGCAACCGCTGTGAGGCAATCGTGGAAATTGTGATTGAGCCCGGCAAATCTCATTACCTCGGCCCCGAAAAACGCCAAAAAATAGACGAAGAGCTAAGACAAGGTCGTGCCGCTGTTGTTACTTATAATTACGATCCTGTATTCATTTGCAACAAAGCTGCTGAAACTGTGCAGAATCTTTTGGAGAGCGTGAAAAAAAATGCTGTTGCGGAGCGCGACACGGGAAAGTCCAACGATGCGGCGAAGAAGCGCATAGAACAACTTTCTCAAGAAATTCAAAAAGATTTTTTTGACGTTACGATAAAAGTTTCACACTGTACCCGAACCGGGCGCATAGGGGAACTGTCTTTTTCATTAAACGGCTTTGCCGATGAGCTTGCAAGTTTTATAAAATCTGCCAAACAGACTCCCAGATCTCAATACGATCGGCTTTATGTAACGTTCAGACGTTTTCGTGAGATTGAAGCCTTGAAGCCTTATATTCCTGAAGTTCTTGACATTTCAAGATCTCTTTATGACGGTATCAGAAAGTTGACCGAGACGATTTTCCGCACTCGTTGTTATTACAATGCTTTAATGGAGATTACTCCGAGTCATCTTAGCGGCAGTACAAGTACTCAGGCTCAATGGAAGAATGAATTTGACATAGGACTTATTATGGAAATGAACGGCAGCCTTAAACGTATTTGCGATGATGAAAAATTAGTCGCGGAGTATCAGGCAAAATCCAACGCGCTTTACGAAAAATATAAGGCTCTTGCGGAACGCTATAATTTCTACCGCTATTTCGTTCATGTTCAGAAAAATGCAAGCTCTCCAAGCTGGAGTACCAGCGACTATTACAAAGATCGCACTTGGGAACGCGGTTTTCGCTCGTATGACAAGAGTAAACTTGTTCAGCAGGATATAAAAGACGGCCGCTCTAAGCGTTATCACCACAAATCAGAATGGACAAGCGGCCATAAGAGCGCGACGTTTTCCGAAAGTTTTAGCAAGACCCATGAGTATATAATCTGGTTCAAGACAGGCCACACAATGACAAATTATTCTACCGGCACAGACAATAACGGCAAAACAATCGGAAGGAATCATCTTAGCTGGACATACGCAGGGGTCTCAGCCAGAAGGTGCGAGTTTTTCCTTGAAATTCAAACGGTGAAACTTTCTCCTGACCTTTATCCGTTCGCAGGGCTTGAATGAGTTATATAACAAAAGAGACTTCTGAACATCGTGTCCAGAAGTCCTTTTTTTAACTTATATATTAAGAATCGTCTCAATGCGCTTTTATCGATATTCGGTGAAGTTTTTAGATTTTGGCGGTCCCAGCGGGATTCGAACCCGCGTCGCAGCCTTGAAAGGGCTGTGTCCTAGGCCTCTGGACGATGGGACCTTTTTGGTGAATCGCGCGGGACTTGAACCCGCGACACCCGGATTAAAAGTCCGGTGCTCTACCGACTGAGCTAGCGATTCACTGCGCTAAACGCAACGGGGGCTATTATATTATTAAGTCTCAAAAAAAGCAAATATTAAAATTAAAAAAAGCCTCGCTATTTGAAGCGAGACTCATAAAAATTTTCTATAACTCAAAAATCTATTCCTTAGGAAGTTCTGCAGCTGCTGCAGGGGCGGGTGAAGAATGAGATTTCATTGTGTACTTTCTGGCATGTTTCTGAATTTCGTCGCGCACTTCTTTAGGATTAGGAATGTTTTTCGCGTTGATTTCTTTTTCACTCGTGCCCGGCGATGAAATTGCGATGTCCCCCAGATCCAAAATTGCCTGCATAAAGTTTTGTTTTACGTCGATGTCAGCAATTTTTGCGAGCCCGACCTCTTTTGAAACTTTGAACTCCGTGAAAAGCTTTAACGGGTTGCACAGGATATATTCTACTTCCTGATGTTCCGGTCTGTCCGGGTCGTCCTTCAGTATCAGGCGCATCGTCATGCGTTTGAGGGCAATGCAGAGAAAAATAAAAATGTCAACAACGATCGCTATTATCCATACCCATTTTAATTTTGCGCCCTCATTGAACGGTCCCCATATCGTGCAGGCACATGCAAGAATAAGAACAAGCAGCATCAGCGAAAAAAGCCCGTAGAAACTGCGCCACGCAGACCTGTAAACCATTCTTTTTTCGTTCTGTTCCATGATAAAAAAAATTTCCTCCCTTTTAATTTTTATGCGTAAAATTTCAAGTAAAGTAATTATAACAAACATTAAAAAATTTCGTTTAGCCCCATAAAAAAAAATGAACAACCTGCAATATAATTAAAGAAAAATTTTTCAAGGGGGAATAAAAAACATGAACGAACTCATAAAAATTAATGCGGCCGACTCTGTCGCCGTTGCTCTGCGTCCTCTCAAGAGCGGCGAGAAAATTCATGTCTCAGGCGCGGATTTTGAGCTTCAAATTCTTGAAGAGATCCCAATGGGGCATAAGGTAGCTTTGAAAGATATTCATCAGGGCGAAGCTATTATCAAGTACGGCTTTCCAATCGGCGAGGCTACGTCAGAAATTTCTACGGGCTATCACGTTCACACAAGCAATACGCGGACGCTTTTAAGCGGTGCTCATGACTATGAATATCACCCGACTAACCCTAAGCTCGAAAAAGTCATGCCCGAAAAATTCAACGGCTATGTAAGATTTGACGGGCGCGTTGGAATTAGGAACGAGTTATGGATAATTCCGACTGTCGGCTGTGTAAATGACATTGCCTTAGCGATTGAAAAAGAGGCTGAAAAATTTATCGGCGGAAGCATTGAAAATGTCAGAGCTTTCACTCACCCTTACGGCTGTTCGCAGATGGCCGACGATCAGGAGAACACAAGAAAGATGCTTGCGAACATAGCGACCCACCCGAACGCCGGCGGAGTTTTAATGCTGGGGCTTGGCTGTGAGAACAGCGGCATTGACACGATAAAGCCCTATATGGGGAATTTTGACAGCGAGCGCGTAAAATTTTTGATCACTCAAGACGTTCATGACGAGCATGAAGCAGCAATGAAAATTATTAACGAGCTTGTCGAAAAAATGAAAAAAGATGTCCGCGTTCCCTGCGATACTTCAAAATTAATCGTGGGGCTTAAATGCGGAGGAAGCGACGGACTTTCAGGAATTACGGCAAACCCGACGATCGGCTATTTCTCCGACATGCTCGTAGCTCAGGGAGGCGCGACAATTTTAACCGAAGTCCCGGAAATGTTCGGAGCGGAAACAATTTTAATGAACAGGTGCAGGGACGAAGAGACTTACAGGAAAACAGTTGACTTAATCAACAATTTCAAAGCCTATTATGCTTCACTCGGTATGCCCTGCTATGAAAATCCTTCGCCGGGCAACAAAGCCGGAGGAATTACGACGCTTGAGGACAAAGCACTCGGCTGCACTCAAAAGAGCGGTTCCGGGCCTGTCAGCGATGTTCTGCCTTATGCCGGAAAAGTTGTAACTCAAGGCTTGAATTTATTATCAGCTCCGGGAAATGATTTAGTAGCTTCGACGGCACTCGCGGCGGCTGGAGCGCAGATTGTTTTATTCTCGACGGGGCGCGGAACTCCTTTCGGCTGTCCTGTTCCGACCGTGAAGATCTCAAGCAACTCCGACATAGCCTCAAGAAAAAGCAACTGGATTGATTTTAATGCCGGAACGCTTGTTGAGAGCGGAACGCTTCCTGAAAAAGCCCGTGAACTTTTTGATTATGTCCTGAGCGTTGCTAACGGCAAAAAGACTCGCAATGAAATTAATAAATTTCAGGGCATGGCGATTTTTAAGACCGGCGCGACGCTGTAAAAAATTTAATTACGAGGTGATAAAAAAGTGGAAAATTTTTTGTGGCACAATCCTACGGAAATAATATTCGGCAAAGATACCGTTAAAGACTTGGCCGAATATCTTAAAAAAGACGGCGTTAAAGGCGTGCTTCTTGTTTATGGGGGCAAAGGAATTTTCAAGAGCGGTGCTTATGCGCAGGCTACGGAGATGTTAAATAAAGCCGGAATAGCTTTTTCCGAAGTCAACGACATAAAATCTAATCCTAGAATTGATAAAGTCCGCGAGGGAATTGCGCGTGTGAAGGCCGGCGGAATTGACGCAATTATGCCGGTCGGAGGCGGAAGCGTTTTTGACTCGGCGAAGGCTATCGCGGCAGGCTCGTGTTACAGCGGAGATGTCTGGGATTTTTTTGAGGGCAAAGCAAAAATTGAAAGAGCTCTTCCGATTTACGGAATTTTGACGGCTTCAGCGTCCTCAAGCGAGGCCAACGGGATCGCGGTCGTGAGCAACCCCGAAAAAGAATCAAAAGTTTCAATGAACAGTCCGCTGGTTTATCCTAAAGTTTCTGTCATTGATCCGTCATTCCAGTTTACTCTTCCGCAGAAGCAGACGGTATACGGCGGAGTTGATATTATCGCTCATATTCTCGAAAGAGTTTTAGACGGCGACGAAGGCTCAGAGTTAATTGACGAGCAGGGCTATGCTTTGATCCGCACGATGATGCGCGTTATTCCTGAATTAATTGAAAATCCAAAAGACTACGACGCAAGGGCGGAGTATGCACTCGCAGGAATGATGGCTCATAACGGATTTTTATCGGTCGGGCGTAAGACGAGGGGCGATTTCTCTTCTCACAGAATGGGGCACTCTTTGAGCTTATTATTCGGAGCCGCTCACGGCGCGTCGCTGTCTGTCGTTATGCCTGCGTGGGCACGCTATCTTTACGAAGAAAACCCCGTGCCTTTTGCAAGGCTCGGAGAGGCAGTCTTTGATATTTACGACGGCACAGACGAAGAAAAAGCCCTTGATGCTATCGATGCACTTGAAGACTTTTTCAAAGATATAAATGCTCCCACGACTTTGCGCGAACTTGGAATCAAGGAAGAAGACATTGAAAAAATCGCGGCTAATGCTTCAAAGGGTCAGACGTTCGGAGTCTTGAAGGCTCTCGCGCCTGAAGATGTTTTAGAAATTTATAAGCTAGCGTATTAATTTTTCATGCTGCCGGATTTGCGCCTTCATTACTTGAAATTTCCGGCAGCAGCATATAAATCGGGGATTCTACTTTTTCATCATCGGCTGAAATTAAATTGCCGTCGCTCAAATCTTCCAGACTCTTATAAAGTTTTAATGATTTTGCGTTCTGTGCCAGACCGCGCAGTAATTTTTTTTCAAAATTTGCATCAGTATCGCCGCAGTCGATAAAGCACTCCAGAGCTTTTTGCCCGCCCCTGTTCACGATATTAAAATATATTCCGTCCGTGCCGCGTTGCTTTATAATTTCTGAATCAGAGTCTTCAGTGTAATAAGCTACAACAGCTCTTTTACAATCTACAAGGCCGCGTATTACCGCAGTAGTTTTTTGAGAAGCTGTTGCTTTGGCACTTGACACTACGATAAAAATGCTTAAAATTCCCATTAGAAAAATTATGATTAAAAATTCGGCGAGTGTAAAGCCTTTTTCGCTCGTTAGTTTCATTGTTGAAAACCTCCGTAAATGTTTATTTGTCTTTAATTTCTTCATATACTAGATTTTCGTCATTAATTCCCAGATTATTAGCTCGAACCCCTGCCAGCCTTCAGCGAGATTTGTTTTTTCAAGGTATGAGAGACGCGCAGCCTTAGCCATAAAATTTTTTATTCGTTCAGCTCCGAAATTTTTTAATGCTCCGTAAGCTTTTTTAGCGGCGTAGCTTTTTGTTCCGAGAATTTTCAAAACTTCGTCAGAATAGCTGCCGTTAAAACATGAAAGCATCAACGCAGGCCGCAGTCTGTTCGCAAGAGCAGTAAGCGTCGGCAGAATAGACTGGTCATTGCGTAAATATTTCAAGGCTCTCGAAACGTCAGAAAAATTCCCCGCGCAAATCCCGTCAAGAAAAATTAATAACGACCTTCCGCCTTCGTCAAAAGAAAGATTTTCAACGTCTTTAATTTTTATGCTTCGTCCGCCTGAATATAACGCGAGCTTGTTAATTTCGCTCCTTAATTCTTCCTGAGACTCTATGCTGTCGGACAATAACTGCGCTGCGTCGGGCTCAAGATTAAATTTCTGCTCTTTTGCAAGATTAATAAGCCACTTGGGACGCTCCCATATTTTAATTTCTGCTTCAGGTTTTATTATCGTTATGTCGTTCTTTATTGATTTAAGATTTTTTATGTCTGAATTAAAAATTAAAATTAAAACGCAGTCGGCGTTGTCGCCTTCAATCAAATTTGCGAGCCCTTCGGGAAATTCTCCGAGCGTCTCGGAATTTTCGATGACGATCGCTTCGCGCTGAACGAACAGGCCGGGCGTTATAACGTTCTCAAATAATTTTTCCCACGTTCCGAAATTTTGGGCTTCATATTTTCCATTGAGGGGCCAGCCTTTTTTTGAAAGTTCGTTTAATTTTTCTTTAACTTGTCTTCGCTGAGAGTCTGAATATTCGATTGCTATTAGATTAGGCATTGTCTTTTCCTTTTTTCGACATTGCTTCAAAAATTTTTTGATTCTAATTTTTTAATCAGCCTCGTAAAATTTTATGAGCAATGAAAAAATTAAAACTTTTTGTAATTGTAAAAGTAGTTGTAAAAAATTCTTTCTTTCTAAATTTTTGAGATGAGGCGAAATTATTTTTAATAAAATTTTTTTACGTAACGGATTATTTTATCATAATGCTATAATATTTTCAGATTAAGATAAAATCAAAAGGAGCAGTAAAAATGAAAACAGCGGCAGTATTTTTCATTACGGGCTTTGAAGAGACAGAAGCCCTTACGACCGTAGATATTTTAAGGCGCGGCGGAGTTGTTGTAACTACAGTATCACTCACAGGAAGTTCCGAAGTCTTGAGCAAAAATAAAATTCCCGTAAGAACTGATGCGTTGTTTGACGCGGTAAAGCACGAAAATTTTGACGTGCTCGTTTTGCCGGGCGGAACTCTTGAAATTAAAAATCATGAGGGACTTCAGGAGCTTATCAAAAAATATCACGCCGAAAATAAATTAATCGCGGCTATCTGCGCAGCTCCTGCGGCACTAGGCAAAGCAGGGGTGCTGGCAGGCAAAACGGCGGTCTGTTATCCCGGCCTTGAGAGCAATTTGACGGGAGCAAGAATCGGCAAGAATATCCTCGAAACTGACGGCAACATCACGACTGCTAAGGGCCCTGCGGTAACTCCGTTCTTTGCTTTGAAGCTGCTTGAAATTCTTGAGGGCAAAGCAATGGCTGATGAAGTCGCCGAAGGATTTTTAATCCCGTTAGTCTATAACAAGTAGGAATTAGGAGGTAGGAGGCAGGAGGTGAAAAATACTATAATTCCTAACTCCTAACTACTACCTCCTACCTGAAAAAAATGTATCCGACTTTATTTGAAATTGCCGGCTTCAGAATTGACACTTACAGCGTCATGTGGTTTATAGCTCTGTCGCTGGCGATAGTCTGGGTTATCCGCAGGCTTGAACTTTATAAAATTGACGAGGACGAGGCGCGTAGGATCATGAGCATATCTTTCTTGTTTATGCTTTTTGGAGCGCACGCCCCTGAATATTTTTTGCACTGGAGAGAATATTTTAATGACCCGTCCTTATTTTTAGATTTTAATCGCGGCGGCCTTCATGAAATGGGAGCGTTGCTGGGGGCGTTTATCTCCGCATTTATTTTTTCCGTTTTGAGCAAAAAAGTTTCGTTTCTGAAATTATGCGAGGCAGCTGCAATTCCTGCAATATTTTCTATGGTGATAGGACGCTGGGGCTGTTTTCTCAACGGCTGCTGCTTGGGAGTTCCGACAGAATTTTTTACGGGCGTGCATTTTCCTTTTGACAGAGCAGGATTATTCAGGCACCCCGTGCAGCTCTATTATTCAATAATTACTTTTATAATCGTAATTTTATTATTGCTCGTTGAAAGAGTTATCGATCGAAAATATAAGCTCTCAAATTCTGACTCAATTATTGCGCCGCTAGGTTTGATTTTATATTCGCTGATGAGGCTCTGCATTGATTTCATGAGAGCGGACAGCATGTGGACGATCTCTAACATTGAACGCTGGAAATATTACGCGGCTATGCTTCCTGTTCCGTTTGAGTGTTTATGGCTTATGTATGGTTTACTTAAGTTAAATAAAAAAATTTCTAAGTAAAATAAGGCATGACAAATTTATTCTCAAGATTAAAATTACGCCGTGAAAAAATTTTTATGGAGGATTTTTATTTTGAGAAACAAAAAATTTTCAGCGTGTATATTCGCGCTTGCATTAATTCTTTCAATTACGGGAGCGGCCTTTGCTGCATCGTCAGCCGCAAATAATCCTATTGTATCAATAGTAAAGCAGGCTTCCGTTGCGGTTGTTAATATCGACGTTGAAAAGACCGAGAGGCGTTCTTTTTCGCCGTTCCCGTTCGATGACGATCCGATATTCAAAAGATTTTTCGGAGATTCTTTCAAAGAGTTTTCGCGCTCTGTCCCGATGAAGGGAAGAGGCTCCGGTTTTATTGTCTCGAAAGAGGGATTAATTCTTACGAACAATCACGTCGTTGAGGGCGTAGATAAAATCACGGTGTCCGTGTCTCTCAAAGACGGCGAGAAAAAAACATATCCGGCAACGATAAAAGGCAACGACCCTGCGTATGACTTGGCCATTATAAAAATCGAAGCTAAAGAAGATTTGCCGGTGCTTGAGCTCGGAGACTCCGATGCTCTCGAAGTCGGCGAATGGGTTGTAGCTATCGGAAATCCTTACGGCTTTGAGCATTCAGTAACGGCAGGAGTAATCAGCGCGAAGAATAGGAGCATTCACACGCAGGACGTAAATTTTGATGATTTTCTTCAGACTGACGCGGCAATCAATCCCGGCAACTCCGGCGGGCCTTTGTTAGACATGGACGGAAAAGTCGTAGGCATAAACACGGCGATTATTCCTTACGCTCAAGGGCTTTGCTTTGCAATTCCCGTCAATAAGGCAAAAGAAATCATGAACGATTTAGTCTCGTTCGGTCATGTCAAACGCGGCTGGCTCGGCGTATCAGTCAGGAACATCACGCCCGAAATGGCTAAGGCCTACAAAGTCGAGGGCACTAACGGAGCAATGGTCAATGACGTTTTTAAGGGCGACCCTGCGGACAAAGCCGGAATTAAGCGCGGCGATGTCATTGTCGAACTCAACGGGGTAAAAGTTAAAGACGCTAACGATTTTGTTCAGAAGGTCAGGACCCTCGCGCCGGAAACAATCGCAAAAATTAGAGTCGTCCGCAAAGGCAAGAGTATTGATTTTAATGTCAAACTTGCCGAGAGAGCTAACTCCGCCGACGGGAGGCCGACATCTTCATCAAGTAAATCTCAGGGCGACGAGAAAAGCGGCGTTGACGCTTTGAAAGATTTTGGAATTACAAAAGTCGAGAAACTTACTGACAGCTTGAGAAGAAAATATAGAATCGACTCGAACAGCGACGGACTTGTCATAACGGAGCTTGAAAGAAATTCTAAGGCGGTTTTTGACGGCGAAGTCCACGAGGGCGATTTATTAATCGAGGTCAACGGCCAAGAAGTAAAAGCTCCCGAAGACATTAAAAAGGCTGTAGGCGATGAGAGTTCAATCGTTCTTATGCTTGAGCGCGAAGGCTCGACGTTCTTTATCATGGTAAGCAAAAATTAATTAGGAGTTAGGAATTAGGAGTCGGGAATTTTTTCCTGCTCCTAATTTTTTTTATGATTTAATAAATTTACAAGAAGCCCTACTATAAACGTGCTTGGCCCCATCGTTAAGAATATCTGCGGAATTGTTACGCCCCACGAAATTAAAACGCTTGCTCCTAAAGCCGCGACTGCCATAAAAATTGAGTCAGTGATGTTTGAACAGGCTATGACCCCCGAAACTTTTTCTTCAGGTGCTTTGCTCTGCATGACGGCATATAACGGAACAATATATAACCCTCCGCAGAAAGCTATCACAAAAAGACAAAACGTAATCATAAAATTCTCAGGGCGCGAAAAAAATTCAACCGCTCCTATTTCAGGCGTACCCGGCGCAATCGGCGGCCTGCTGCTGACGTACCATAAAAGCACGCTCGCTATAGCTATTCCGTACGCAGCCGAAGGGACGTATTTCGTCGTGATTTTGCCTTTTAATATCGCGTTGCAGGCCATTGAGCCGAAGCCTATGCCGCACGAAAATATAGCAAGAAAACTTGTTGCAACGCTCTCATCAGTGCCGAGAATTAATCTTGAGTAAGTCGGGAACTGCGCGAGGAACGTTGCACCCACGAGCCAGAACCAAGAAATTGCGAGCATTGAGAAAAAAACTTTTTTCATAGGGTAAACGTATCTAAACATTTCCAGAGTTCTTTTGACAATGCTGAATGATATTTTTCTTGACGGGGCTATCGGTTTTGTCGGGGGAATGAACATACTGCTAAGCCAGCCGGCCGCCGCGATAGTTACTGCAAGTCCGCCGACTAAATAAATTCCGTTCTCGCGCAAAATTAAAAGGCCGCCCGCGATCGTTCCCGTTAAGATCGCTAAATACGTTCCCATTTGAATTAAACCGTTGCCGGCAATTAATTCGTCCTCGTTCAAATGCTGGGGAAGTATGCTGTATTTTGCAGGGCTGAAAAAAGCCGACTGAGCTCCCATTAAAAATAACACTGCCATTAAAAGCCAGACGTTGTGAATGTAAAAGCCAAGAGCCGCGCCGGACATTACGACAATTTCAGCAAATTTAACCCAGCGCATTAAGTCCGAGCGGTCGTATCTGTCGGCCAAGTCGCTTGCCGGTGCCGCGAAAATAAAAAACGGTGCGATAAAAACTCCTGCTGCGGCATTAACTAAAATTCTTGAGTCAACTCCTGCCGCATCGCCGAGCTTGTAAGTTATCAGCATCATTAACGCGCTCTTGAAAAAATTATCGTTGAACGCCCCTAAATACTGTGTCAAAAATAACGGAAGAAAACGCCGCGTTAATAATAACGAGAATTGATTTTTACTTTTCATATTTTACGCTAATTCCCTTTTCCATTTCGTGCCCTGCGGAGTGTCTTCTAGAACAATGCCGCGAGATTTTAATAGATTTCTGATTTCGTCGGAGCGTGCAAAATTTTTTGACTTTCTGGCTTCTGTTCGTTCCTTAATTAATTTTTCGATTTCCGCGCTCTCGTCATCGTGTTCTGTTTCTGCGTCGTCCGAGCCGATTACGCCTAAAATCTCGTCGTACTCGTCAAGAGCTTTTTTCGAGGCCGTGAAAAATTCTTCGGGGAGCTTTTCGTTTTCTTTCAGCGTCGTGTTAATAAGATAGACAACATCAAATAAAATTCCCATTGCTGCTGCGGTGTTAAAGTCGTCGTTCATGGCATCGGAAAATTTTTTGTGAAGCTCCTTTAATTCGTCGAGATATTTATTAATGTCAAAGTCGGCGTTATTATCTTTTCGTGTCCTTGCGGCAAAATCTAAATCGCTCTTGCAGTTTCGTAAGCGCGAGACACCGGCGGCGGCCTGCTCAAGTCCTTCGGGCGTGAAATTAATCGGGCTTCTGTAGTGCGCACTCAACATAAAAAATCTTAAAGCAAGGGGCGGATATTTTTCAATCGCTGCTCTGGCGGTCAAAAAATTTCCGAGCGACTTCGACATTTTTTCGCTGTCGATTAACAAAAATCCGTTGTGCAGCCAATAATTTACGAAGGGCTTGCCGTTCCCTGAAGCAGCTTCGCTTTGAGCGGCCTCGTTCTCATGGTGAGGGAACATTAAATCAACTCCGCCGGAGTGAATGTCAATGTTCTCGCCCAAATATTTTGATGACATCGCGGAACATTCGATGTGCCAGCCGGGCCGGCCCTTGCCCCATGGACTTTCCCAAGAAGGCTCGCCGGGCTTTTCAGCTTTCCATAAAGCGAAGTCGAGCGGATCTTTTTTCTTTTCGCCGGGCTCGATCCGCGCTCCTGCCTCTAAGTCTTCAAGATTTTGTTTGCAGAGTGAGCCGTATTTAGGCCAGCTCTTTATGTCAAAATAAACATCGCCGTCAGAAACATAAGCATGACCGTTAGCAATAATTTTTTCGATTGTGTGAATTATCTCGTCAATGTGTTCAGTGGCACGCGGAGCGACATCGGGGCGGCGTATTCCAAGTGCGTCAGCGTCCTTTTGATACTCAGCTATAAATCTTTCTGCAAGTTCAGGCACTGTAATTTTTTCCTGATGAGCTCTGTGTATCATTTTATCGTCAATGTCAGTAAAATTTTGCACGAACGTTACTTTATAGCCCTCATGTTCGAGCCAGCGTCTTAAAACGTCAAAGACTATAAACGGTCTTGCGTTGCCGACGTGAAAATAATCATAGACAGTCGGTCCGCATGAATAAAAACTCACTTGGCCCTCTTTAATCGGAGTAAAGACTTCTTTTTTTCTTGTGAGGTCGTTGAATAATTCGAGACTCAAAATATTTAACCAGCCTTTCTGAATTTTTTTGAGTATTTTATCGTAATTCGCAAAAAGACTCCATTTCCTCCACCGCTTAACAGGGAAGGCTAGTTCAGGCGATAACCTGCGGCCCCTGACAAGCTGTGTCTCTGTCATACGCAAGGCGAAGGGCACGAAATGGCGAGGGGGGTTATTTCGCAGAATGTTATTAAATTTTTTGGGCAATTTCTTTCTCTGTAATAATTTTTGTTGCAACATAAAAAATTTTATTTTATTATAGTAAGTATTACAATTTTAATAATGAAAAAATTATCACGCGATTTTTATTTAAGAGACGTAAATGAAGTTGCGCGGGACTTGCTTGGAAAAATTCTTGTCCATAATAAAACGTCAGGAATTATTGTCGAAGTCGAAGCCTATAAAGGCCCGGAGGACAAAGCCTCTCACACTTACAACAACAAAAGAACTTCACGGACTGAAATTCAATTTCGTGAAGGCGGTTTTGCTTATGTTTATATGATTTATGGAATGTATTACTGTTTTAACGTTACGGCAAACCTTCCGAACATGCCCGAAGCTGTTTTAGTCCGCGCTCTTGAGCCGTTAGATGGCATTAATTTAATGAAAGAACGCAGAAAAACTGACGTGATTAAAAATTTATGCAACGGACCTGGAAAATTATGTACGGCTTTAGGAATTAAAAAAGATGACAACGGGCAGGATTTATGCGGCGAAAAAATTTATATTCTTGACGGCGGAATTAACAACATAAAAATAAAAACTTCTCCGCGAATTAATGTTGATTATGCTGAAGAATATAAAGATTTTTTATGGCGATATTACATTGAAGAAAATAAATTCGTTTCAAAAAAGACTTAAAAAATAAAAAGTCCCGGCTTATTTCTGCCGAGACGGGGCGAAAATTTTTACTGCCGTATAAATCCCCAAGAGTTTTC
>CAJOGI010000007.1 GCA_905234075.1 uncultured Synergistales bacterium
CCCTCCTGAAAAAAATTTATGACGGATAAATTATAAGCACAAGGGAATTAAATAACGCCGTGATTTTGACGTTCTTGTAAAAAAAATTAAAGGCACTGAAAAATTTTTAACGAAAAAAATTTAAGAGGCCCGTAAGAAATTTTTGATTCTATTTTTTTATTTTGCTCTGTAAAAATTTTTTGTATCTGGAAAATTTTGAAATTTTTGTAGTCCCCATTGTAGTCCTCAAAATGACTCTTCTATGGAATTTTTTATCGCAGTGTGTCTATTATATCACAAGTGCTTTGTTATATTGCAGTCATGTATAATTTTTTGCAGAAATTTTTTATTTTTTAGGAGAATTTTTAGGCATGAATGATTTACGAATTGCAACGGCTCGTACATGGGCAGAAATTAACCTCGACAACCTTGAACATAATATCAAGACTTTAAGAAAACTTCTCAACCCTGACGCAAAATTTTTAGGTGTCTGCAAAGCTGACGCTTACGGGCACGGAATGACGGAGTGCGCAAAAAAACTTCAGGCGTGCGGAGCTGACTGGATCGCGGTCGCAAGCGTTACGGAGGGCGCAGAACTCCGCAGGAACGGAATAACACTCCCGATACTATGCTTGGGGCAGGCCAACCCCGATTTAGCTCCGTTGATGTGCGAGTACGATATAACTCAAGCAGTAGGAGATTTAGAAAACGGCCGGGCCCTTTCAGATTATGCAGGGTCTGTCGGAAAAAAAATAAAAATTCACGTAAAAATCGACACGGGCATGAGCCGAACAGGTTTTTACTGGCCCGACACGAACAAAGAATCCGTCGCCCGCGAAATAAAAAATCTATGCGAACTTCCGGGCTTGGAGCATGAAGGAATGTTCACCCACTTTGCAGCAGCTGACGATGACGAAAATTTTACACGGCTCCAGCTGAAAAAATTTCTTGAGGCAAAAGAATTTTTATTGCGGCTCGGCCTGTCGTTCAAATTAATTCACGCAGCCGCAAGCGTGGGAATATTGAATTATCCCGAAGCCCACTTAAACATGGGACGGTTCGGGCTCGTCCTTTACGGCTACGAATCAACGGACACGGGCAACGAAGGGAGCACGCTGGGACTTCAGCCGGTTATGAAAGTTAAGAGCAAAATTACGGCCGTCCGAAAACTTCCGGCAGGGACGACGATAAGCTACGGGCGGACGTTTACGCTCAAGCGCGATTCTTTAGTGGCCGTGCTGCCGATAGGCTACGCTGACGGACTGCCGAGAGTCCTTTCAAATAATTTCAGCGTGAAAATTCATGACGTTCTCTGCCCGATTTTAGGACGCATCTGTATGGACATGACTATGGCGGACGTTACGGACCTAGAAGGCGTGAAAGCCGGCGAGGTCGCTACAATTTTTGACGGCGATTTAATTCCGCTTGCGGCGAAAAATTCCGGGACTATCATTCACGAAATTGTATGCAGTCCTTCGCCGAGAGTTCCTAGAGTCTTTATAGAGAATGGAGAATTGAGAGAATAAATATGCTCCCGTTCAGATTGAAACCTGTTCTTAAAAATTATTTATGGGGCGGAGAGAAATTAATTTCTTCATGGGGAAAAGAATCCTGCGCCGGGCCTTTAGCAGAGAGCTGGGAATTAGCCGCGCACAAGGACGGCGATAATTTAATTCTTGACGGAGAACTGAAGAATCTTACTCTTTCCGAAGCTGTGAAAAGAAATCCTGAAATAGCCGCAAAAAACTTCAACCCCGAAAATATTTTTCCGTTAATGGTGAAATTAATTGACTCCGCTCAGCCTCTTTCTATTCAAGTTCACCCTGATGATGATTACGCACAGCGGGTCGAAAATTCAAAAGGCAAAACGGAATTATGGTACATTCTCGATCACGAGCCTGACGCTTTTATATATCTCGGCTTCAAAAAAGAAATAACGCGCTCTGAATTTGAGCAGGCTATCAAAAATAACGCGCTTCTTGAAATTCTTAATAAGATAAAAGTTCACAGCGGCGATTCATTTTTTATTCCGGCCGGAACAGTTCACTCAATCGGCGCAGGGATAACGCTGGCTGAAATTCAAGAGAACTCTAATATAACTTACAGAGTTTATGATTACGGACGGGCAGGAGCTGACGGAAAGCCGCGCGAGCTGCACATCGCAAAAGCTCTCGACGTTGCGAAAACATGCCCGGCGAATTTAGCAGTTCCCGGAAGTTCAAAAAATTTTATTGTGGACTGCGAAAATTTCAGCGTAAAAAAATTAAATATAACTAATTCGTTTACGGAGAAAAAAAATTTCAACAGCTTTAGATTCTTGCTATGTCTCTCAGGAAAAATTAATCTGGCTTGCAGAAATTTTGAATGTGAAATATCACGCGGCGGAAATATTTTCATTCCGGCAGACTGCGAAGAGGATATTTACATTAAAGGCAACGGGGAAATTTTATCCGTGTGGTAAGTGATAACTTGGTGGGCCCACCTGGACTCGAACCAGGAACCTTCCGGTTATGAGCCGGTGGCTCTAACCACTTGAGCTATGGGCCCGTGATGTTTCAACGCGGAGAATTTTACACGACTGTTTATTTTGCGTCAAGAGAAAAATTTTTAGAACGCGAATTTTGAAATATATATTATAATTTGTTTAACACAGTGCCATTTTCTTATGGACAATTTTTATTAATCATGAAAACACGAAAGGAAGTATGAAGAAATGAAAGAATTTAAGTACGTCATCACCGATCCGGTAGGTATTCACGCACGTCCAGCAGGTCTGCTCGCAAAAGAGGCCAAGAATTACAAGAGCACAATAACTTTCGTTAAAGGCGAAAAAAGCGCAAAAGCCACTTCTCTTATGAAACTCATGGGAATGGGAATTGTTCAGGGCGATGAAGTTACAATTCGCATTGAAGGAGAAGACGAGGACACCTGCTTCGCTGCCATTGAAAAATTCGTCAAGGAGAATTTTTAATGCAGACCTTCAAAGGTACGAAGATCGTAAACGGGATCGCAATCGGCAAAATAAAAATTTATAAAGCTCCCGTTTATGAGATCAACGAAGAACTTGTAAGCGACATAGCCGCCGAGCTTGAAAGATTTGAAGCGGCCCGCGTAAAAGTTCAGGAAGACCAGAACGCCCTCTATGAAAAAGAAATTAAAGAAGGGCACAAGGACACCGCAGGAATTTTTGAAGCTCATGCGATTATGCTTGACGATGAAGATTTAATCGACTCCTGCAAAGAAATCATGAGCGAAGGCCATACGGCTGAGTTTGCGGTCAGAGACGGTTTTGAAGCCGCCGCAGAAATGTTCAGAAATATGGACGATGAATATTTTCAGGCTCGCAGTGCGGACGTTATCGATCTTAAAAATTCTATGCTCGATGTCCTTTTCGGAGCTGACACGGCAAATTTACAGGGCACAGAACCGGCCATTCTTGTCGCGGAAGATTTAGCACCGTCCGAAACTGTCAAACTTGATAAATCTCTGCTGCTTGGCCTCGTAACACGTCAGGGAAGCTCGAACAGCCACACAGCAATTTTAGCCCGCAGCATGAACTGGCCCACGATAATTCAGTGCCATGACATAACCGACGACTGCGACGGAAAATTTGCAATCCTTGACTCTTATAACTCCTGCATTTACGTTGAACCGGCTCAATATGTAATTGACGAGCTCACGGCAAAGCAGCATGAAGACCGCGAAAAAGAAGCAAAGCTCCAGCAGCTCAAGGGTAAGCCCAGCGAGACAAAAGACGGCTACAAAGTCAGGCTCTACGCGAACATCGGCGGCCCGAAAGATATTAACGCTGTAATAGAAAATGACGCTGAAGGTGTCGGACTTTTCCGCTCTGAATTTGTTTACCTCGACAGCAAAACTGACCCGACAGAAGATGAACAGTTCGCGGCTTATAAAAAAGTTCTCGAAGGTCTCGCGCCCCGTCTCGTAATAATCAGAACTTGCGACATCGGAGCTGACAAGACGATCGATTATATGAAGCTCGATAAGGAAGAGAACCCGGCGTTAGGTTTCAGAGCTGTCAGAATTTGTCTTAACCGCAGAGAATTTTTTAAGCGTCAGCTGAGAGCTTTGCTGCGTGCTTCGACTTTCGGCAATCTCGGAATTATGTTCCCGATGATTATCAGTAAATGGGAAGTTCAGGAATGCAAAGAAATTCTCGAGGAATGCAAAAAAGAACTTCAGGCCGAAGGAAAAGCAATCGCAGAGAAAATTGAAATCGGAATTATGATTGAAACGCCGGCGGCGGCACTGTGTGCTGACGAGTTAGCCGAAGAGGTTGACTTCTTTTCACTCGGAACGAACGACCTTACGCAGTACACTTGCGCTATTGACCGTCAGAGCGCAAATCTTGAAAGATTTTCGGACACTCATCACCCCGCCGTCTTGAGATTAATCCGCGAGACAATCGAAGCAGGACACCGCCATAACACTTGGGTAGGCATCTGCGGCGAGCTTGGAGCGGACCCGGAACTCACCGAAGAATTTTTGAAGTGGGGCGTTGATGAACTTTCCGTCAACCCGAAGAGCATTCTTCCGTTGAGAGACAGAGTGAGAAACGCGGATCTTTCAAAGCACAAAGAAGATAAATCTCCTGCGGCTCAAGCGGAAGCCGGGAAGCCTAAGGGATTATTGGGGAGGTTATTTAGCTAATTATGTTATATGGAGCATTAGAGGCCGGCGGCACAAAAATGATCTGCGCTGTCGGCGATGAAAGCGGACAAATTTTAGATCAGGTTTCAATTCCTACTTCAACGCCTGATGAGACAATGCCGAAAGTTGTTGAATATTTCAAGTCAAAAGTTGACCCTTCGCTCCCTGACGAAGATAAAATTCGTGCACTCGGAGTCGCTTGCTTTGGGCCTGTAGATGTCAGAAAAAATTCAAAGACTTACGGAAATATTCTTAACACACCGAAAATCGCGTGGCGCAATTATCCCATGTTGAAGACTCTTCAGGACGCGCTTGGCGATCTTCCTATAGGTTTTGATACGGACGTAAACGGCTCACTTCTCGGCGAAGCTACATGGGGCTGTGCAAAAGGTCTTCAGGACGCAGTATATTTTACGATCGGCACGGGGATAGGAATGGGCGCAATGTCCAGCGGAAAACCTGTTCACGGCATGTTACACCCGGAAGCAGGACATCTTTCTATGTCAATAGTACCGGGCGACGATTATAAAGGCCATTGTCCGTCGCACGGTGCCTGCTTTGAAGGAATGGCAAGCGGCCCGGCAATCGAAGAACGCTGGGGCAAGAAAGCAAAGGATCTTGCTGACAAGCCCGAAGTCTGGGAACTTGAAGCAAAATATATTGCTCAGGCATTGACTGACATTATATACACTCTCAGCCCGCAGAAAATTATTTTAGGTGGCGGTGTCATGTCGCAGACGCAGCTGTTCCCGTTAATCCGCAAGTATGTTCTTGAGAATATCAATAACTACATTGACACGAAAGAACTTCACAACATCAACAGCTTAATTTCGCCGGCTGCCCTTAACGGAAATCAGGGCATCATGGGTGCGTTGAAACTTGCTGAAAACGCTACAATAGAGTAAGAAAAATTTTAATTAGGAGTTAGGATTTAGGAATTAAGAAAAAAATTCCCTAGTCCTAATTCCTGTTTGCTTATTAAAAAGTTTAGAAAAAGAGGAAGATTTTATTGGCAGATATTCAAAAATTAGATCCGGCACAGACATCTAAAGAAATTAATCAGGATTTTAGAGATTTAGACGTTGAATCATTAGGAGAGGAACATATAAATTTAATCTTTACGCTTGGGCGCGAGAATTTCGGCGTTGACGTAAATATAGTCCGTGAAATTGTCCGTGTCCCTTCGTTTATTACCAGAGTTCCGAACGCCCCTATGTATATTCGCGGTGTTATTAATTTAAGAGGAACTATAGTCCCGGTTTTCGACATGCAGTTAAAAATCGGAATGGCCGGCGCACCGTTGACGGACGAAGCAAGAATTGTCGTTATTGCGGTCAACGATGTAACGTTCGGAATGATTGTTAATTCCGTCCGCGAAGTCCTTACGATTTACGATGCACAGCTTGAAGTCGCGACAAAACTTTCATCATCGATTGACAGGCGTTATGTTTTGTGGGTTGCCAAGCCTGCCGACGACAGATTAATACTTTTGCTTGATGTTCCGAACCTGTTTGAACTTGACCAGATTTTAGAAGACAGCGAGTAAAAATTTTATGCGGAAGTTTTTTTTTACGGCAGCTTTGGCGTTTCTAGCTGCTTTAATTTTTTGTGCCTGCGCTTATGCCGACGCGGCGGTTTATATTGGCTCAAGAAATATCGGCGCAGTAAAAACGATTGAGAATAATTCCGGCCTTTTCGTTTCTGTTGAAGATGTCGGGAGGCTCATGGGGTTTTCACCTTCGCGCAAAGGCGAGGAGCTGTGGCTTCAGCGCAACAACATTCAATTAAGATTCGTAGATAATTCTGCGGCGGCGTGGTACGGATTTTCCATTGTGCCGCTTTATTCCGCGCCGTTCCCTAATGAGGGTAAAACTTGGCTGGATTCGTCGAGCGCGGCATCATTTTTTCAGCGTATCGCAGGTTCGGGCCAAGAAAACAGAATAAGAATAAATAAAATTTCCGGCTATACCGTTACTGCAAATAACGCTAGAAGCGAAATCGAGTTCGGCGATTTTGAAGAGCCTGCTCCTGCTCCCGTTCAGCCCGTTAAGACGCAGACAATAGAGAATAGAAATCAAAATATCCCGGCTTTAATAGTCCCTGAAGTCAGAACACGCCCGGCGCAAACTCAAACGCAGACACAGGCTCAGATACAAACTCCGGCTCCGGCTCCTGTCGCGGCGGTTGCGGCTTCTGTTCAAACATCAAAAGTTCAAAAAGTTCAAGCCCAGCCGAAGTATGAAACTTTCAAGTTAAGCGATTCAAAAGGCGACACGAAAGAAATTTACAGCGGAACTGTTCAGGGCATACGCTGGACTTCGCAGGAAGGCAATCACAAAAAAATTAGAGCCGTTGTAATGGTTGACGATGAAGCAGAGCCGTCGGTCTTTATGAATAACAAGGAACTTCACGCGCTTTTTTCGTCAAGCCTCGAAAATTCCGCAGGCATTGCCTCGCCCTTTGGAAACGTTAAGGCCGAGCTAAGGAAAAATTCTGACGGAGTTGAATTAGTTTTCATTCCCGAAAAAATTATTAAGGCTGAAAAAATTATTTTGACTAATCCAAAAAGAATCGTCTTTGATTTTTTTATGTCAGCTAATGCAAATATTACTTCAACTGTTCCGGCGAAAACTCAAGAGAGCAAGACAGTCGCGCAAGCTCCCCAGCCTGTTATACCTGTCCAGCCTCCGAAACCATTGCAGCCTGTCGCGCCGCCTGTTATAACGCAAAAACAAGACCCGGCTGTTAATCAAGAGCCTACGAGAATATTTATTCCGACATCGCCGAGAGCAGCAGCAGGAAGAAAAACTGTCGTTATTGATCCAGGACACGGCGGAAAAGATCCCGGAGCTTCAGACAACGGAGTAACAGAAAAGAACGTCAACTTAGCAATAGGTCTTGAGCTTGAAAAAGTTTTGGCTGCACGCGGCTATAACGTCGTAATGACGCGAAAAACTGACGTGTATCTCAAACTTCAGGAGCGCACTGACATTGCCAATAACGTGAACGCTGATTTATTTGTGAGTATTCACGTGAACGCTTTGCCTGCTAAAAAATCCATGACGGGCTTTGAAATTTATATAATGGCTCTTCCGACGGACAAGGACGCTATGAACTTAGCTAAGATTGAAAATAGAGAATACGTCGAGGGAAAAGGCGTTGATGTTGAAAACGTAGATAGACGCACCGAAATGCTTTTAAGAATCTTAGGAGACATGCAGCAAAATAATAAAATCAGCGAGAGTACAGACTTTGCGGCGGCTCTTTATAATGCAGGCGTAAGAAACGGCCTGCCCATGAGGCGCGTGGCTCAAGCTCCTTTCTTTGTTTTGAGGGGTGCAGGAATGCCGGCGGTTTTGCTTGAAACGGGTTTTGTTACGAACGCGAACGAATCCAAGCTCTTAACAACTCAGCCCTATCAAAATAAAATAGCAACGGCAATGGCCGAAGGGATTATTAATTATATTAAGTAAGGAAGTGTAAAAAAATGCCTACAGTCAGACGAAGCGGCTCAACATCGGGCGAGCTTAGCGAGCGCGACTCCTCTTCGATACATTCAAGGGGGCGTGTTCCTGCTCCGCGACGCAGACAACTTCAGCAGGCAGCAATGGCATCAAGGAAGGCTCCGCAGCGTCAAAAGCCTGTTCAAAGAATTGAAGTAGACGACGACAAGCCGACACCGCTGCTCTTAAAAATTTTATCGTGGCTAGGAATTATTTTATTGTGCTTTGTTCTAGGCTATCTTGGAACTTCTTGGTTCGTTGATTTTCTGAACAAAAAATTATTATTGAAACCTGAAAACAGAATTGAAAATCAGGAAGATTTAACTCAATTCAACGCTTCTGAACAGGAACGTATAGCACAAGAAAATATAAAATCCGGTGAAAGTGCACGGCAAATTTCATTAAATTTATATCATGTTCAGAACGACACGATCGCGGAGACTCGGCAAAATTTTATTCAGCGTACTGAAGAAGACAACCTGCGCGACGCTGTCAACGCTGTAATCTCATTAAGCGGAATGCCGGAAGCCGAGAAAATAAAACTGCTTCACGTGTTTAGAATGTCCGAGACGGCTTTTCTTGACATGTCGGGGCAGTTTGCCTCGTCTATCGAATCAGCAGGACAGAGAAAAAGCCTTTTGCTTCTCACAAGCATAGTGCGGACCGTGCAGGAAAATTTTGCTCCGCTCTCTCAAGTAAGATTTTTAATTGAATCAAAACCGCCTAAGCCGGGCGGAACTGTCGATCTCTCTGTCCCTTGGAAGATGCCGAAGAGAAGTTAAATTATACGCATGAGGCAGCAATAGAGGCTAAAAAATGCAAGAAATAACAAAACAGCAAAAAATCTCACGCAACAAAACTATTGACACTTCTATTTCTGACGGTGAATTATACCTTGACCGCTGCATAGCCGTTAATGAGCAGATTAATAATATAAAAAATATAATCAACAAAACTGTAAATGGTGATTTATTTTGTATTTTGCCTCTTTTGCCTCAAGAAAGCGTTGATTTAATTATTGCCGACCCTCCGTATAATTTGACTAAATCATTCAATGGAAATAAATTTGCTAAAAAAAGCTATGATGAATATAAAGAATATACGCGAGCTTGGCTCTCTCTTGCGCATGAAATTTTAAAGCCTTCAGGTTCTATTTATGTCTGCTGTGATTGGGAGACAAGTTTAATTATAGGAAACGTCTTAGGAGATTTTTTTAAAATTAAAAATCGTATAACATGGCAGAGGGAAAAAGGGCGCGGTGCGAAGGCAAATTGGAAAAACGGAATGGAAGATATATGGTTCGCGACAAAAAGCGATGACTATACATTTAATCTTGACGCTGTAAAAATTCGTAAGAAAGTTATTGCTCCGTATCGTGTTGACGGCAGGCCGAAGGATTGGCAGGAAACAGCGGCAGGTAATTATAGAGATACTTGTCCTTCTAATTTTTGGGACGACATAACGATACCCTTTTGGTCAATGCCCGAAAATACTGCTCACCCTACTCAAAAGCCGGAAAAGTTAATAGCTAAAATTATTCTTGCGAGTTCAAATCCCGGTGATATTATTCTCGATCCTTTTTTAGGTTCGGGGACAACAAGCGTAACGGCTAAAAAACTTAACCGCAGTTATATCGGAATTGAAATTGAAAAACAGTATTGTATATGGGCGGAGCAGCGTTTAGAAATGGCCGATAGAGACAAAAAAATACAGGGCTACACTGACGGCGTTTTTTGGGAAAGAAATACATTGCAGGAACAAAATAATAAACAACTGACCTTTTTAAATTAAGAGCGAACAATGAAAAAATTAGTAATTGCTACGGCAAATCATGGTAAATATAAGGAATTTGAATATTTAATAAAAACTTACGGAAAAAATTTTTTTACTGATAAAATAATTTTCGCGCCCGAAATTTCAAATTTAATTGTCGGAGAAACCGGGAAAACTTACGCGGAAAATGCAATGTTAAAGGCCCGCGCATGGGCTGAAAAATCCGGGCTCCCCTGCCTTGCTGACGACAGCGGCCTTGAGGTTGAAGCTCTTGACGGTGCTCCCGGCTTATACTCGGCAAGAATTATTCAGGGCACTGAAAATAAAATTTCGTGGCTATTAGGCGAGTTAAAAGGAAAATCTAACCGTCGCGCAAGATTTACAGCTTCGTTGGCTTTGTGTGTGCCGGACGAGTATATTTTAATCTGCGACGGCCATTGCAGCGGAGTAATCGCGGACGCTCCGAGAGGCTCAAACGGTTTCGGCTACGATCCGTTATTTATTCCTGACGGCTACGAAAAAACTTTTGCGGAACTTTCACAGGAAATTAAAAATTCAATCTCTCACAGGACTAACGCTTTTAAGAAAATAGCTGCTTACTTAACAAAAAAATAGAGGAATGAGAAATAAATAATCCCTCATTCCTAGTGAAAAAATTACTCTTCGTCCTCGTCTTCTTTCTTGTGAGCGGCGATTACTTTCTTTGCGATGTCGTTCGGGACTTCCTCGTAGTGCGAGTACTCCATTGAGAACGAGCCTTCGCCCGATGTCATTGAGCGCAAAATAATTGCGTATCTGAACATTTCGGCCAACGGGCACTGAGCTTTGACGACCTGTAATTTTCCATGCCCTTCCATGCCCATTATACGGCCTCGTCTTGAGTTGAAGTCACCCATAACGTCGCCCATAAATCTTTCAGGCACTGTAACCTCAACGTCCATTACAGGCTCCAATAAAACCGGGTTAGCGTCCATAATTCCTTTCTTGAATGAAAGGCGCGTTGCGAGTTTGAACGACATTTCGGAGCTGTCAACGTCGTGATAAGAGCCGTAATATAACTCTGCGCTGAAGTCAACGACCGGGAAGCCTGCGAGAGGCCCTGCGACCATATATTCGCGCAGACCTTTTTCAACGGCCGGAATAAAATTGCGCGGGACTGCTCCGCCGACAACGCTGTCGATAAATTCAAAGCCTGCTCCGCGTTCAAGCGGCCTGTAGCGGATATAAACATCGCCGTACTGACCATGACCGCCCGACTGCTTTTTATGCTTGCCTTGAGCTTCGGACATCTTGCGGATTGTTTCACGATACGGGACCTGCGGTGTCTTAGTGTCGAGGTCAACGCCGTAGCGTTCTTTCATTTTTGAGAGCACTATATCAATGTGCATATCGCCCATTCCTGATAAGACGTTGTCGCGGGTCTCGGCGTTCTTCTCAAACGTGAGCGAGCGGTCTTCTTCAAGTATTCTTGCGATTGCGTTGCCTAATTTATCTTCGTCGGCGCGTGTCTTAGCGATAACGGCGACGCTGTAAACCGGTTTCGGGAACTCAATATGAGGGAATTTCGCTGAAAATCCGCCCTTCGTTGCTAACGTGTGTCCGACTTTCGCGCTCTGTAACTTCGGGATTGCTACAATGTCTCCGGCGATGACTTCTTTAACGTCCTTGCCGTCCTTGCCCGTCATTAACTTGAACGAGCTTATTCTTTCTTCTTCGCCCTTGTTGACGTTATAAATATTCGTGCCCTCGCTTGAAAGACTGCCGGAATAAACGCGAATGAATGAAAGTTTACCGACAAAAGCATCAGCCATGACTTTGAAGCAAAGAGCTGAGAAAGGAGCGTCAACTTTCGGCTCGGCCATGACTTTTTTATCTCCGTCAAAAGCTTCAATAGCTCCGATGTCAACAGGCGACGGGAAATAATCCGCTACGAAGTCCATAAATTCTTTAACGCCGATATTTACGGCCGAAGAAAGAGCGAACACAGGCATAATTCTTTTCGCGGCGATTGCTTTTTTGAGCGTGCGTTCGATGTCGGCTTCCGGGATCGTCTCGCCTTCAAGATATTTTTCCATTAAAGCGTCGTCCATTTCAACGGCGGCTTCAATGAGAGCTTCTTTGTAGCTTTCAGCTTCGGGAGCGTCGCTCTTGAGAACGTCAATAACGCCTGAAAATTTATCGGCTGAACCTATCGGCAGGAACACGGGCAGAGCGTTTTGAGAGAATTGAGATTTAATATCCGCAAGAACTTTATCGAAGTCCGCGTTTTCTCTGTCCATTTTAGAAATCACGAAAGCAACGGGCGCGTTGTGATGGCTCGCATATTCCCAAGCCTTGCTCGTCTGGACCTCAATTCCTCCAACGGCACTGACGAGAATTACAGCTGTGTCAGCTACACGAATAGCCGCGCTCATCTCGCCGGTGAAGTCAGCATAGCCTGGAGCGTCAAGGACGTAAAAAGTTTTGCCCTTTCTCTCGAACGTCATTAACGACGTGCTGATAGAGATATTTCTTTTCTGTTCTTCTGACTGGAAGTCGCTGACGGTGTTGCCGTTTTGAACTGACCCCATACGGGTTATATTGCCGTTGTCGAAGAGCATTGCCTCAGCTAAAGAAGTTTTGCCTGCTCCTCCGTGCGCACATAATGCGAAGCTCCTTGTGTCTTCGGGTTTACGTGCCCCCATTTGAAAAACACCTTCCCTTATAAAATTTATTAATGAATGTGAAATTTTTGATTAAGTTTATCACAACTACGGGAAATATTTTTATGACATATATACTAAAAAAATTTGTGATAGAATATTTTAGTCAGTTCTAAAAATTTTAGAAAAGTTGATTTTGGGGACTACTTTGGGTACTACAAAAATCTTAAAATTTTTTAGCTTTCATAAAATTTCACAGAGATAATTTTTTTAATTCATTCACTAAAAAAAATTCTTCTCAAAATTTGAGCGTTAGTGTCGTGTAAAATATAAAAAATAAAATAGGAGATAAAACATGACAAAGAGACAAGGAATAATTTTAGCGTTGATTTCTTTAGTGTCGTTATGCCTCTCAGCACTCGCCCTGATGACCGCTGTAAAACTTAATGAGCATGAAAAAAAATTTGATACCCAGTATGTGATGTATCTTGGAACAAATAGCAATAAAACTTACGAGCCTGTTTTTTCACACGACGAAGCAAAATTAAAAGCAGAAGAAATTTTATTCAAACATTTCAGCGGTTTTACTATTCAGGAAGCACAGGGAGGCTGGCTTAACGATGACGGCTCGCAAAGCCATGAATATACATTAGCAATATATTTAAGCGACACTACAAAAGAAAAAGTTTACGCCGCAATGGACGAATTGTTAAAAGTCTTCGAGCAGTCGTCTATTTTGCTTCAATCTAATCAGACTCAAACGGAATTTTATTCTGGCAAATAAAAAAACAGGCAGTAGCTCACCATTTATTTAATATATTCTGTAAGGGCTTGAAATATGCGAAAGCTATAGAGGCATTTATAAGACCCTTCAGCAAATTAAAAGGCAGGAAGACAGGAATTAACATTGAGGCAACGACATCGCGGGGCACGCCCATGTAAACAGGCGTAATAATATAATTCCATAAAAGCATACTTGCCGTCATTAATGCGCAGCCCAAGATTAAGCCGATAAAAAAATTTTTATAATTTTTTCCCAGCCTATACGCAAAAGAAGCCGGGCATGTAAAAGACACGGTAGAGATAAAATTCATTAAAAAGCCTATAATTCCGCTGCCGTCGTTCATAAATAGAAATTGCATTACCCCCGATATAAACGCGACGATAATCGCGGCTAATGGGCCATAAACAAGGCCGCCTATTAAAATTACCGAATCCCTAATATCAAATTCCAAAAAAGGGGCTGACGGTATCAGCGAAATTTTAATTAAGCTGACGGATATGAAAGCTAACGTTGAAAGCAGACTTAAAAAAGCTATATATCTCGTGTGGGATTTCATGACTTATATAAACCGATTTTTGACGCAAAGATTCTCACCACAAAAGTTATGAGGCTTAAATTTTTCCGCCAGCGCATAGGCTCCTGCAACATTCGATAGAGCCATTCAAAGCCGATTTTCTGAACCCATAAAGGAGCGCGGTTTAATTTTCCTGAGAGAACGTCGAACGCTCCGCCGACTCCGACGCAAAGCATAGAGCCTAATTTTTCTCTGTGAATGTAAATAAATTTTTCCTGTCTCGGCTGTCCCATTGCTGCTAAAAGAATTTTCGCGCCGCTCTTCGCAATTTCGTCAGCTATTTCAGCGTTGTTAATATCAAAATATCCGTCCCTCGCTCCGGCAATGATGAGTCCGGGAAATTTTTCTTTCAAAATTTCGGCACACTCCCTCGATGTATTTCCTGCTGCTCCGCAAAAATACAACGGCCAGCCCTCGACGCTTGCAGCTCTGCAGAGCTGTTCGGCAAAATCAATCCCGGCTACACGTTCCTGAACGGGCATTCCAAGAATTTTCATTCCTAAGCACAAGCCGAAGCCGTCAGCTAAATTCATTGAAGAATTTTTAACGACCTCAAAAAATTCTTTATCTTTAACTGTTTCTTCCATGCCGATAGCGTTCAGAGTAACGATTAACTGCGCAGTATTTTTTTCAGGATTTGTGATGAGGCCGCGAGCTTTCGAGATTGCGTAATTCATTGAGACGTTGTCAAATTTCACGCCCCATAATGACGGGTGGGCTATGATTTCTTTTTTCTTTCTTGAACGTCTGAAAATTAAAACGCCCGCGATTATTATAAATGTTATGAGCCACTGCTCCCACGCTGCAGCGATACTCGTTAAGGCACAAAGCCCGGCGACTGACTGAACGGCTTCGGGGTGTTCTACTCCGTCGCTTAGCATGTGAGAATAAATTTTCCCAACGCTTGAATTTTTTTCAGGAATTTCCGTGTCGAATATCAGCGAACGGGCAAAATAAAAAAATATTTCTGCTATAGGAATTGCAAAAAGCCCCAGCGATAAAAATAAAACTGTGCTCAAAACTATTCCTTTAGAGTTGCTGATTATGGAAGTTCCGGCGACTATTAAGCCCCACATTGAAGCCATTGCGCGGCCTGACTGCCTGTATAAATTTCCGAACCTGCTCCAAAATGCAATGATTAAAGCGAGCCCGGCAACCGTCATGAAAAACGCTCCTGCCCCCGTAGCAATACAGGCCGCGAGCATTAACACGAACGTTACGGCTAAGACATGGCCGACAAGCCCGGAGACTTCGTCAAGATACCTGAATATAAACGGGAAAAAGCTGAACCATATAGTCGTGGCTATGAACGAAACTGCAGGGTCAAGATAAATATATTCGCCGTCGGGAAATTTTATGAACTGCACCGAAGGCCCGAAATAAGCGCATAACGCGCCTATAACGGGATAAAAAAATCTCCAGCCGGAGTCGCTGTATATACTCTCGGCAATCCCGGCAAAACATGCAAGCATTGCTCCGCAGACGACAACGCGGGACTCGCTATTTCCGAACCATAACGCAAGAATAAGCCACGCTCCGGCAAGGACTATATCTCTAAAATATCCGTACTGGCGGTACTCAAGAGTGCGCTTTATAAAAAACTGAATAATTACACAGATCGCTGACGCTGCAACGCAGCCGGCTATCGCGTAAATATTATCTGATGTTAATGCGTTCAAGGCCGTCCATGTATGGCACAAGAGCTTTAGGAATTGTGATGCTCCCGTCCTCGTTCTGGTAGTTTTCGATGATTGCGATTAAAGTTCTTCCGACTGCAATGCCTGAACCGTTGAGGGTGTGGGCAAATCTGATTTTGCCGCCGTCAGCGGGTCTGTAGCGCAGATTCATCCGCCGGGCCTGAAAATCCTCGCAGTTCGAGCAGGAACTTATCTCTCTGTATTTATTTTGAGAGGGCAGCCAGACTTCCAAGTCGTAAGTTTTGCACGAGCCGAAGCCTATATCGCCCGAACATAAATTCACGACTCTGTAGGGCAAATCTAAAGCCTCTAAGACTTCGCCGGCATTGTTCGTCAATTTTTCGAGCTCGTCATAACTTGTCTCAGGCGTGCAGATTTTTACCATCTCGACCTTATCAAACTGGTGCTGTCTCATCAAGCCTCGAACATCGCGCCCCGCGCTCCCTGCCTCGCGTCTGAAGCATGGAGTATAAGCCGTGTAATATAACGGCAAATCTTTTTCTTCGAGAATTGTCTCGCGGTTCAAATTTGTCAAAGGCACTTCAGCTGTAGGAATGAGCCATAAATCATCGTTTTGAAGTTTATATAAATCTTCCGCGAACTTCGGAAGCTGTCCCGTTCCCTCAAGAATTGCAGAACGTACCATGAAAGGCGGCTCGACTTCTAAATAACCGTGCTTCTTCGTGTGCATGTCGAGCATGAAATTAACGAGAGCCCGCTCCATTCTTGCGCCGAGTCCTTTGAGAACTGTGAAACGGCTCTGCGCTAACATAACGCCCTTCTCAAAATCCATAATGCCTAAGGCTTCGGCGATGTCCCAGTGAGGTTTAGGCTCGAAGTCAAATTTTTTAGGCTTGCCCCATTTTCTTACGACCGGGTTATCATTTTCATCATTGCCGATCGGAGTTGTCTCGCTCAATTTATTGGGCAGTGTCATTAAATGAGTGTGTAATTCAGTTTCGACTTCAGCGAGTTCAGCGTCAAGAGATTTAATTTTATCGCCCATCGCTTTGATCTCAGCTTTGAGTGCGTTTACGTCAAGGCCCGGATTATTTTTCGCGCTTCCGATTTTTCTTGAGCCTTCATTGCGCTTGGCCTTGAGGTCTTCAGTTTCGCCGATGATTTTGCGCCGTCTCTCGTCAAGTCCAACAAGAACATCAAGATTAAAATCATGATGACGGTTTTTTAATACGTCGGCATATTCAGCTTTGTTAGCTAAGATATATTTAATATCAAGCATTATAAACTTTTTCTGTCCTTTCTGTTTCTGTAGTATCTTTGCGAACGTTCTTTAATAAATTTGCCATTTCGATAGCTCCTAATGCACAGTCCGAGCCTTTGTTGCCGGCTTTGCTTCCTGCTCTGATTAACGCTTGGTCGAGAGTGTCGCACGTCAGAACGCCGAACAAGACCGGCACACGATGCTCAAGGCCGACATTAGCAAGACCCTTTGACGCTTCGGCGGCAACGTAATCAAAGTGAGGAGTGTCGCCGCGAATGACCGCGCCCAATGCTATTATAGCGTCATATTTTCCCGTTAAGGCTATTTCTTTCGCTATTAAAGGAAGTTCCCACGCACCAGGCACCCAGTAAATATCAATCGAATTTCCTGACACGTCATGACGCATTAACGTATCCTTCGCGCCCTCGATTAAACGCGACGTAACGAGATCATTGAAGCGTGAAGCAACGATAGCAATTTTTAAGCCCGTGCCGATTAATTTTCCCTCTGTAATTTTCATTTTTATTCTCCTTTAGATTTTTTGCGGCAGGATTTTTAACTTCCTACCTCCTACTTCCTAACTCCTACCTGAAAATATGTCCCATTCGATTTTCTTTAGTGCTTAAATATTTTTCGTTAAACTCGTTAGGCTTTATTAAAATCGGAACGCGCTCGACAATTTCAATGCCGTATTCTTCGAGGCCGGAAATTTTGCCCGGGTTGTTAGTCATTAAGCGAATTTTTTTCAACCCTAAGTCCTTCAAAATTTCTGCGCCCGTTCCATATTCGCGCATGTCCGGCGGAAAGCCTAAAGCCACGTTAGCGTCAACAGTATCAAGCCCTGCGTCCTGAAGTTTATAAGCTCGAAGTTTATTTAATAATCCTATGCCGCGCCCCTCCTGACGCATATATAACAAAACTCCGCGCCCCTCGTCGGCTATCATTTTCAAAGCCGTATGAAGCTGAGGGCCGCAGTCGCACCGCAGCGAGCCTAAAACATCGCCCGTAAAACATTCGCTGTGAACGCGGGTTAAAACAGGCTCGTCCGTCAAAATATTGCCCATTGTCAAAGCTAAATGAGTGTGCGCGTCATCGTCCTGATTGATTGCACGGTAAGCGCAGACATTAAAAACGCCGTACTCGGTCGGGATATTAACTTCAAGTTTTTTTTCAACCCGTTTATATTCGGGCTTCTTTATAATTATTTCGTGTTCGTGATTATGTTCATGACAGTTCATTACGCTTCTTTCTCATCTCTTTTCATAATTATTGAGTTATTTCCGCGTCATCATTAAGTGTCATAAAAGGGTACATCATAATTTTTTACATCTCCAGCAGCGACGCTAAATAATTTCCGTTTTCTTTTTCAGAATTATAACCCCCATGCCTGTCGGCAGACAGGGTCAACCGCGCAACATATTTGCCGAGTATATCGGTCTCAAGATTTATAAAACTTCCGGCTTTCAAATTTCCAAGCGTCGTGTTCGCTAGCGTCTCAGGAATTAATCCGACAGAAAAATTTTTATCGTTCACGTTAATAACAGTGAGGCTCACTCCGTCAATGGCCACTGACCCCTTCTCGACAATGCCTCGAAGTAATTTTTTATCGTCGGGTGCGAACACAGCCTCTTTAACTGCCGTGCCCTTGAGGTCGATTAATTTAGCTACCCCGTCAACATGTCCCAAAACTAAATGGCCGTCAAGCCTGTCCGTTAATTTCATTGCGCGTTCGAGATTTATTTTTGTGCCCGTTCTCAAAAACTTATTAAACCACGTCCGATTAAAAGTCTCGCGCATCATCTGAACGTCAAAAGATTTATTGTCGTTCCTCGTAACAGTGAGACATGCTCCGCTGACGGAGACGGACTGTCCTTTTACGAGTTCGCCCGAAAAATTTTCAGCCTCTATCGTGAGAGTGTAAAACGCTCCGCTCTGAAAAAATTTCCCGACCGTCCCTGTCCTCTCTATAAGTCCGGTGAACATGACAACCGCCCTTCTATAAAAATATCTTTGCCTATTAAGCCGGATTTTATATTATTAAGTGAAAATGCTTCACTGACTGAATTAAAATTCATGTTAAGGTCAAAGCCTTTGCCTTCGCCTAAAATTTTCGGAGCGTAAAAGAAATTTACATAATCAGCAAGGCCGCTCTTTATAAAAGAACTTAGCACAGCCGCTCCGCCCTCGACCATTAAATTTAATACGCCTTTTGAAATTAAAACGTCAAGAATATTTTTCACGCTTAAATTTTCGAGCGTTATAACTTCCGCGCCGTTGTCTTTTAATTTCTTGGCTCTCTCTGAATTTTCATTTTCAAGCGTAAAGATAATACACCTGCCGTCATTAGCAGCATGAATTATTTTTGCGTCTGACGGAGTTTTTAATGACGAGTCTAAAATTATTCTCTTGGGATTTATTCCTTCAACGTGCCTCACTGTTAATTCCGGGTCATCATTCAAGACCGTATTAACTCCGACTAAGACAGCGTCATTTTCTGCGCGTATCTCATGAGCTTTTGTCCTCGCTTCAATTCCCGTGAGCCATTTACTTGAATTATTTGCGAGACACATTTTACCGTCAAGACTTAACGCGGCCTTCAACGTTACGAACGGCCGTTTATATTTATGAACAAAAACAAAGCCGCGATTTAACCATTTCGCTTCGTTTTCAATTTCTCCGTAAAGTTCAGTAACTTTTATTCCGGCACCGCGCAAAATTTCAATTCCTTTGCCGTTGACTTTCTCATTAGGATCTCGCATGGCAATAACAACTTCAGAAATTTTTTCTTTAACAAGTCTCTCGGCACACGGCGGAGTCTTTCCATAATGAGAACAAGGCTCAAGCGTTACATAAAAAATCGAGCCTTCAATATTTTTATTGCGTGCCTGCGCGTCGTTAATCGCTTCGATTTCCGCGTGAGGGTGTCCGTACCGATGGTGCCAGCCCTCGCCGATGACTTCATCATTTTTTACGATCACACAGCCGACTAACGGGTTGGGCGATGTTCTTCCGCGACCATTCAGAGCTAACGACAAAGCCTTTTTCATATATAATTCGTGTGAAATTTTATTGCCTCCGAAAAAATTTTTTTCGAGAATATTTTAGCCGTCGGGTGTATCATTTACAAGGCGGAAAAGAGTTAGGAGTTAAGAATTAGGAGTTAGGAGTTAAAAAAACTGCTAAGTCCTCAAAATTAATTAAGGAGTGTTTTGAGTTTGAGAGCAAGAAAAAATCTGCGCGTAATTTTTTTATTATTAATTATTATTATGTTTTCAACTTCAACGGCGTTTTCAGCAGCACGGAGAAAATCGAAAAATTCTTATGACATTATAATCGCCGGAGCAGGCACTGGAGGAATGGCCGCCGCTATACAGGCAGCGCGAATGGGCGTTGAAGTTTTAATCGTCGAGCCGAGCACATGGATCGGAGGCCAAGCTACAGCCGCAGGAGTCTCGACTATGGACGACATGAGCAGACAGTCGAGCGGCATATATAAAGAATTTATTAACCGAATGAGAGATTTTTATGAGTATCACGGAAAATCTATGGGGACATGCTACTGGACTTCCAACAGCGTTGCATTCGAGCCGCATATCGGACAAGAGTTTCTCGTCGCGCTTGTCAATGAGGCACGCAGAAAAAGCACGATAGATTTTTTGATGACTTCGGAAATTATCAGCGTCAACAAAAATAAAAATAAAATCACCGGCGTTACTGTCAGAACTCCTGAAGGCGATAAGCGTTACGCCTGCAAAATTTTAATCGACGCGACGGAATACGGCGATTTAATCCCCCTCTGCGGAATACCCTACAGGGCCGGAAATTCAATGTCGCCCTTCTTAAATCCCGACGCTATGGTCCAAGAAATTACCTGGCCCGCCGTAATTCATAGATACATGCCCACCGTGCCGGACTACTTAAAACCGCGTGAGCCTCTGCCCGGTTACGAACTTGCGAAAAGAAATTACGAAAGCTATGTCTCTGCTGACGGATTTAATTTCAAAAATACTTATCCAGTTCAAACGCCCGTTAATTTTATTACGCATAACGCTTACAGGGGACTTCCCGACAGCTCGAACCCCTACAGCTATGACGCGGACAAAGAGAACAGAGAATATATTACTAAGACCGTTTTGAACTGGGGCAACGATTATCCCGGCACTTACGCTTGGAACGGAAAGCGCGGACTCCCCGTCGCCTATCTCGAGGACAGAGAAGTAAGAAAAGAATTTGAGCGCGAAGCTCTCTTAAAAACCCTTCACTTTATTTATTACATTCAGAACGAACTCGGCGAAGAATGGAGCGTCGCTGATGATGAATATAAAAATAGAATTTTGCCTGAAGCCGCCAGAGGACTTCCGCCGGAATGGCAGGAGATTGTTAAGCGTATGCCCGTTATTCCGTATGTCAGAGAGTCGCGCAGAATTATCGGACATCATACTTTAACTTCACATGAGCTTCTTCAAAATTCATTGAGCTACAGGGACGGGCAGACGAGCCACGAATTTTCAGACGCTATTGCGATAGGGGGCTATATCTTAGACCTTCACGGCGCGAACACCGACGCTGATATGGAATGGGATTTAGACGAACGCTCTAACACTTCCATAGTCAACAGACCGCGAGGGCCTTTCCAAGTTCCTATGAACATTTTAATTCCTAAAGAGACTGACGGATTTATAGCCGCCGAAAAAAATTTATCGATGTCGAGACTCGCTCAGGGTGCTTTGAGATTACAGCCGATTACAATGATGACGGGGCAGGCCGCCGGAGCGTTGGCAGCAGTCGCGGTCATGGAGAAAAAAACTCCGCGTGAAGTTCACCCGTTGAGCGTCCAGTGGGAGCTGCTTAATGCCGGAGTTAATTTGTCGCTTTGCAAATATTCTGACGTTCCCGAAACTCATTCGCTTAATAAGAGCGTTCAGCTTTCAAATTTATACGGCTTTGCTGCTCCTATCGATTACCCTCATTCAGTGCCGTTTAATCTCGGAGTTTATGACGACCCAGTGTGGGAAATGGCAATAATTAAAGGCGAGGACATGGGCGTGTTCGGCCTCAATGAATTAATTACGACTGGGGACGCGGCGAGAATTATAACGAATGCTCAAAATGTTTTAGGAATGAAAAGGCGTGCTCCTTCCGGGCTTGAGAAAGATAAATTAATTACACGCGGGGAATTAGCGAAGGCGGTGTATGAAGCTTTCCCGGCTCTGAAAAATATTCCGCGCAAGAGAGGCTCAAAGCTCCCGTTCAAAATCGAGAGCAACAGAAATCAAGATTACGTTACGGCTCTCGCGCACTTAGGAATTTTGAACGTCTACATGATTGACGGAACTTTTCATTACGGGCGGCCCGTTACAAAAGGCGAAGCGGTTGACATAATCGTGAGGGCCTGCGTAAATTTTGTGAAAAATTAAAAAAACACTTGTGATATAATAATCAAAGCAGTTCCCCTAAATCGAGGGGAACTATTTTTTTGGGGACTACTCTGGGGACTACAGAAATTTTTATTTTTTTAGAGACGATAAATTTTTACGAAGCTGATAAAAAAAATAATGATAAAAAATTTTTCGGAGGCACTCAAAAAATTTCGAGCCGTATTTTTGAGTGCTTTTATAATTTTTGAATGACATCTTCCGGCGGAAGAGCCTCTATCATTTCTTGAAGGGTCTTCTTATTTTCCGGGTGCCGCCACGCGGACGGAAGTATATCCTTCAACGGCACAAGCACGAATAATCTTTCAGGCAGGCTTATATGAGGAACATTAAGCACCGATGATTTATAAACAATGTCGTCAATCAACAGAATATCAATGTCAATTTTTCTTGGCCCCCAGCGCACGGACTTTTCACGGCCAAGCTCATTTTCAAAATTTTTTACAGCTCTCAAAATTTCGAGAGGCTCAATAAAATTTTCTCTCTCGACTTTCGCGCAGGCGTTAAGGAAATCAGGCTGAACTACACCGCCCCATGCCTTAGTTTCATAAATGCCGCTGACGCTCGTTATTTTTCCGAGCGATTTTATTTTTTCGAGAGCGTCACGGAGATTTTTTAACCTGTCGCCCAAATTTGAGCCGAGCCCGAAATATATCTGCATTTTATTTTTGAGTGTAGCCTAACCGTCTTAAAGCGTTTACATTTTTCCGCCAGCCCGGAACTACTTTGACCCATAAATCTAAAAAAACGCCCAGCCCCGTAACGTACTCAATGCTCTTGCGGGACATCGCGCCTATTTTCTTTATCATCTCTCCGCCCCTGCCGATTAAAATTTTTTTCTGCCCCTCCGTCTCCGTTATTAACGAAGCACGTATATATAATTTTTTTCTGTCGGGGTACTCTTCAGGGCTTTTATATTCGACAACTTCAACGGCTATGGAATGCGGCACTTCATCATGAAGCAGCATTAAAATTTTTTCACGGATTATTTCCGCCGCCATAAATTTTTCCGTCGTGTCCATCAAAATTTCCGGGTCATATAACGGCTCGCCTTCGGGTATGAACTGCATAAGAGCCGACATTAAATTTTCAATCCCTTTATTTAATTTTGCGGAGACAGCAATTTTTGCACTGAAGCCGTAAAGATTTTCATATAAGCTAAAAACTCGTGAAGGGTCTGACTTGTCGGACTTATTTGCAATTAAAATCACGGGGATTTTTTTCGGCAGAACTTCAGCGACGGCGTAATCATCGCTTTCTAATTTTTTTGTGCCCGCATCGACAAGCCACAAAACAGCGTCAGAATTTTCTACAGCGTCAATGATTTCATCGTTCAAAAAAATTCCTAGCTTGTCTCTTGAGTTTTTCACTTTATAAAGTCCCGGAGTGTCGGTGAAAATTATCTGTGCGTTATCATCGTTATAAATGCACCTGATTGAATTTCGAGTTGTCTGGGGCTTGGGTGAAATTATAACGGCCCGGGTTTTTAAGAGCGCGTTAATTAAAGATGACTTGCCGACGTTCGGACGGCCTATAAGTGATACGGTGCCGCACTTCATTTTTTAATTTTTATTTCTTATTTCGGCAGCAGCGACAAAGACTGCAAAAGCCCCATAATTCCTTGAGCTGCGACATCTTTTATAATTTTTCCTTCAGCATTGAAATAATAAAAATTCATGCAGATGAACGAAAATTTTTTTCCTGTCGCCGGAAAATTCATAAACATTCCATCGTGAGTGCCTGAACAAATCCAACTAACTGCGGCTTTATTTTCGTCAACAACGACATCAGCAATTTCCCAATGAATATCAGAAAAGCTGCGTCTCATAATTTCTACGACTGAAAGATAGCCCGTGCCGCCGTAAAGTTTTTCATCTGAAATCAAGCTCGCAAATTCGGCTCGTTCGTCAATTAATTCTTCAGCGAGTTTTTTGTCGTTTGTGTTGATACAAATTCTAAAACGATCAATATTTTTTCTGTTGCGTTCGATAATATTCATAATTTATTTTTCATTTATAAATTAAAAAATGTTTTTTACTTCCTCCTACTTCCTAACTCCTAATTCCTACTTGCTTTTAGCTTTTAATAGTCCGGGTCAAGAGTGAATGAATGAGGCAATAATTTTTTCAGCTCGTAAACTTTTGCTTCGCCCTTTGAAGCCATCACGACCAGCATATCTTTATTAAATTCCATTAGAGCCTGACGGCACGCGCCGCACGGAGGACACTCAACTTTGAAATAGTCGTCGCTGTCCTCGTGTGAACCCGCAACGGCGACGGCAAGAGGATTTTTTTTGCCCTGCGAAATCATTATGACGACTCCGGCACGCTCGGCGCAGATTGTAATTCCGTATGAAGCATTCTCAACGTTGCACGACTTTATAACTTCGTCATTTTCAAAAAGCATTGCTGCCCCGACATGAAAGCGCGAATAGGGAACATATGCTCTGTCCGCTGCCTCACGAGCCATTTTCAGAAGCTCTTCGGGAGAAATTTTTTCTGAAGGCCAGTTTTCTTTTGCTGACATGAAATTTAATAACCCACCTTAAAAAATTTTGGATAACGCGAATATTTTATCATTAATAATTGCTAAGTATTCTTTTTGTTGACGAAAAAATAAATTTATATTATTTTGTTTTCATTCCCAAAAAAGTTCACAAAATACTGTTATGTTATCGGAGTGCTTCACGCTCTTCCAGAAGTAAAAAAAATCAGGTACATTTCCAACCGTCATGAAACTGAAATAATTTTTGAAAGGAGAAAATAAATTAAGAAATGTCTTATCATGAACTAACAGCTGAAGAAATTGCAATGCTTGAAGAAATGGTCAAGAAGGCCAAGAAAGCCGCTGAAGTTGTTGCAACGTATGACCAGGAAAGAGTCGATAATCTGTGTAGAGCAATCTGTGCGGCTCTCTATCCGCTCAAAGTCTGGGGATCGATTTGCGACGAAGCAGTTGACGAGACAAGGCTCGGCGACAAAGTTACAAAACGCGACAAGCGCGACAAGCTGAAATTAATTCTCCGCGACTGCCTGAGACAGAAGAGCGTCGGAATTATTGAGACGATCCCGGAAAAGGGTCTCGTGAAATATGCAAAGCCCGTCGGAGTTATCGCTACACTCGTCCCGGCTACAAACCCCTGCGTTACTCCTGCAGGCCAAGCCATTTACGCCGTGAAGGCACGCGACGTTCTCATCTGTTCGCCGCACCCGAGAGCTAAAAAAGTTACAGCGAAGACGGTTAATATTATTCGCGGAGTTCTTGAACGCGAGGGCGCACCGGCTGATATTATTCAGGTAATCGAAGAGCCAAATATCACATTAACTCAGGAGTTAATGAAAATGGTTGACCTCGTAATCGCTACGGGAGGCCGTCCGGTGGTCAGGTCTGCTTACTCGTCAGGAGTTCCGGCTTACGGTTCAGGCGCAGGAAATTCTACCGTCATCGTTGACAATACCGCGAACACTAAAGAACGCGCCTACGAGGCCGCAATGAACACTAGAATTTCAAAATGCTCCGACTTTGGCTCAGGCTGTTCATGCGACGGAAATTTAATCGTTCATGAAAGCGTTTACGATAATTTTGTCGAGGGACTTATCAAAGAAGGCGCGTATATCCCGACTTGGGAACAGGCCGAAGCAATTAAGAAAGTCATGTGGGACGAGACGGGGCAAAGACTTCCCGACACCGTTGCAATTTCTCCGCAGGCTCTCGCAAAAGCGGCAGGCTTTGAAATTCCTGCTGACAGAAAATTTATCGCGGTTCCCAACAACGGACAGAAAGAGGGCTTCACGATCAACAATGCCGAAGATATTAAGAAGTGCATCGGCAAAGAGCATTTCTTCTCGACAGAAAAATTGACAACGCTTCTGACTCTGTTCAAGTATGGCGGAGAGTTCCAGACCGCGCTTGACATAATGCAGGAAATTTTTGACAAGGCCGGCGGAAAAGGACACTCCTGCGGTCTTTATTCATTCGATGACGATCACATTCACCGTCTTGGAATGTGCGCACCTGTTTCGCGCTGCATGATAAGACAGCCTAACAATCGCGGCAATGCAGGAAGCACGACAAACGGAATGCCTCCGACTAACTCAATGGGCTGCGGCACATGGGGAGGCAATATCGTCAGCGAAAATATTACTCTCAAGCACTACATGAATACTACTTGGGTTGCCCGTCCTATACTTGAGGACATGCCTTCGCTTCAGGCTCTCTTCGGAGAATTTTACAAGGACGGCATGGACGAAGAGTAATTCAGGTAGGAATTAGGAATGAGGAGTTAGGAAGTAAAATACAAAACTTTCTAAACTTAAATATAAATTTTTTACAGGCTCCGTGTAAAAAGCGGGGTCTATTTTTTATGATAAAATAAAATTAATTTCAAAAAAAATTTTAGGAGGTTTTTAATTTGAAAATGAAAAGTTTTACCCTCCCCCCGTTTAAGTTTTTATTTTTATTCGTAATTGCCGTTTCGTTGTTTACGTCTCTGAAAGCTGAAGCAATGCCCGAAGCGTCTAAATCCTTAGTAAATGATTACTTTAAGTATTGTATTTACTATGACGATTTAGATTTAGAAGCGTATTACAAAGATGATTTAGATCACGCATACGCTGGCCTTGTTTATGCCGGTGAAGGAATGTATGAAAAAGATTCTAATGCTTATAAAGACTACACAAACAACATGGCAAAAGAAATTTCAGCAGTCAGAAACAGAAATCCCTACACTCAAGAACAAGCCGTGAATGAGATTGGCCGCATGATTGACAACAAAAAATTTGCCGCAAATTATATTTTCGCAAAAGGTCAATATAAATACACCAGCGGCATAAACGCTGTACTTACAAAAACAAATGTAAATCTTCGTTCGCAGCCTAATACCCAAGCCAATATATTATGTGTTATTTCAGGGCCGATAGAAATAGATGGAGGTCCGACCGGTGATATTTGCAGCTATATGGGCGAATGGACAAATCCGCAGGGTGAACGCTGGGTAGCTGTTAAATATCATCATTATGAAAAAGGAGATTTAATAGGCTGGCTTAGCGGAAAGTACACGCAATTCATAACAGACGCGCAGGTTTTAGAAGCAGCCAGAATTTATGAAAAAGCGTTAGCCGCTCCGAGAAGAGCCTTAGACGAAGAACCCGAGCCGTCATACGCAAGTTCACAGCCGTCGTATTCGTCAAGCGGATATGTGGAAGAAGTATCAGCGAAAAAACTTATAAGCGATTGGGAAGCTAATCAAATTAGAGCTGAAAGAACCTATAAAGGCAGGACGCTAAGAATTAGAGGCAAGGTTGACAAAGTAACTTCAGAAAATGGTACACCTGTTGTTCAACTTAATTATTATCCTTGCGTACTTTGTTTCGTTTCGCGGAATGATCCTTTGCTTGCGGATGTTGATGCAGGAGGATATATAACTGTTCAAGGTTATGTATCTGAAGTTACTAAATGGGAGATTGAGGCATACAAAATAACAAACTGCCAAATTATATCTGTGAATTAAAAATAATGAAAGAATTTGAAAATGAAGATATTTCATTATTTGAAGAACTTTATACAGGCTTGAAGCAGGCGTTAGAATTTGCTCAAGGTACGGGGGAAGCAAAAATAACATTTTGTGATAATGAGAAATCTTAAATGAAATGTATGCGCTGCGGTAATGATATTTTTGAAAGTACCACTTCTGAAGCAATCGAAATGGATTTTGGGCTTTTAGTAATCAGGAACATTCCATGCTATAAATGTGAAAAATGTGATGAAATTTTTTACACAGGCGATGTAGTTTTGAAACTTGAAGAAATTACGGAAAAAGTAAAACAGTTAGAGCAGGAAGTAACCATCATAGATTATCAAAAGGCCGCTTAAAAATTTTGCCCTCTCGGATTTTTCGGGAGGGTTTTAATTTTTTCTCTAACACAGCAAACTTTTTCAATGTATAATTATTCATAATAATTTATAAAAATGCTTTTCAAATTTCAAAAATTATTTAATAAAAGGAGGAATTTTATTTTATGTATATAAAAATTTTTAGAGCCTTTATATTTTTAGCTCTGCTTTCTCATCTGTCCGTAGCCTTCGCGGCATCTCCAATCATAATGAACGGCGATGCGCACGTCGGAGAGCAGGCTGTATTGTCTGTTGAAGCATCTCAAATTCCTGCGGGCAGTTCCGTTGAATGGTCAGTCAGTCCGACGACAGGCAAGACCCCCGACAGAATTTCATTGAGGGCCGGAGGCTTTGAATGTGCTTTCACGCCGCTGGACACCCAGCCTATAAAAGTTGTAGCGTCTTTCATTGACAGAGGCGGCAATGTTATCTCCAGTTCGGAAAAATTAATAAATCCCAAAGAATTTGAAATTAATATCGCGGTCGTTGTAGATAAGCCTTTAACTTTATGGGACGCTTCTAAACGTTCAAATTACGCGTTAAATCCTGATGCTTTAATGGCAACAGCTCCGATAAAAATACGCGCCGTACTCGTGCCGGAATTTAACGGTCCTCACTCTTTTACTTGGGAGGCTGACGGGGCTACTGCTTTGATGAGCGCGGACGCTAATGAAATTTTCATAAGGCGCGGAAGCGTCGGAGAGAGTGAAATTTATGTAACGGCGTTCAACTCTTCCGGGATTAAATTAGGAAGCGGAGAGAGCGTTGTAAATATTAATATGCCCGTGTCAACTTTTGAAGAGAGCGCAAATAACCGCGAGGCTTGGCAGAACTGGCAGAAAGCTCAGGAATTATGGGAGAGCAAAAATTACGCCGAAGCTGTAGAGTTTGCAAATAAATCAATAGTTCTTTCGCCGAGAGACACAGAAATAGCCGAAGGCATACGCGCAATGGCTACGAATTACGGAAGATACATGAAGGCTCAAAAATTGCGTGAGGATGCCGAAAAATACGACGCTGAAAAAAAATTTGAAGAAGCATTAAGAAATCTTCGCGCTGCTAATGTCGTCTGGCCTCTCGACGACGCACCGGAAAAAATAAAAGCCATTGAGGAAAAACTCAACGAGCAAAGACTTTTACAGCAAGAGGCAAACTGGCTGCGCGATACCGCTTCAGCTTACGACAACGAGAACATGTACGAAGAAGCACTAGAATTTTATGCTAAGAGTATGGCTGTCATGTCGTCTGACGCTGTAGCGGACAGAATAGATAAAATTCAAAAGAGGCTTGAATTAATTGCCGACGCTGACAGATACGCAAGCGAAGGAAATACTTACGAACGCGAAGGAAAATTAGATGACGCTCTCACTCACTACACCGCAAGCGTCATGAGCAACCCTGACGCAACTTTAAGACAGCATATCGAGGAGCTTCAAAGCGTTATATCGCGCCGTGAACGTCAGGCGAACGCTCTCTACAGGGAAGGCCAAGACCTTCAGCGCAGAAACAGATTAAAAGAAGCGTTAGCCCGTTATCAGGAAAGCATGAACCTTTGGGAAAATGACAACGCGAAGCAGAGAATACAGCAGCTTCGCAACGTGAGACTTGACCCTGATGTAAAATTGCGCGGCCCGGAAGATTTCGGCATAGGCACAAAAATTGAAGCTCAAAAAATTATCAAGTCTGCTGACGGGCTTTATGCTGAAGGAAAACTCGATGAGGCTTTAGAACTTTACAGAAGGGCATTAAAAATTTCACCGTCCAACGAATTACAAAAGTGGGCGGCCCATATTTTTGACATAGTCAAGGAACGCGACACATCAGCGGCGGCAAACAAACAGATTAAAGAAGCAAACGCGCTCTACAGGGCAGGAAAGATTAAAGAAGCTCTCGATCTTTACCGCCAGAGTCTGACGATTCACAAGAACGCGGAGATCGAGGAATTTCTCAAAAAGCAGGTGCAGAATTAATTGATTACATTAGGTTTTTGCAATCTTAAAGGCGGTGTCGGCAAGACTACAGCCTGTCAGAACATAGCGGCGGCATTAGCTCGCACGGGGCGAAAAATCGCGGTCATTGACATGGACCCTCAAAGCAATTTGAGTGCGGGTTTCGGAGTAATTCCTTCGCCTACAGATCCGCAGGTCTTTGATTTACTTTCGGGCGGCGCGTCATGGAACGACATTGTCAGGCACAAAGAAGGCGTTGACATCATTCCCAGCTCGTTAAATCTCGTCATGGCTGAATTGAACGAGACGGGACTTTTTGATGACGATACAGTTTTGCGCGATGCTCTGAAAAGTATCTCGCCTGATAAATATGATTATGTTTTTCTTGACAGTCCCCCTCAGCTTGGAATTTTTACAAGAAACGTCTTGGCCGCGTGCGATAAAATCATTGTTCCTATGGACGGCGGATTTTACAGCCTGTTCGGTTTAAGACTGCTCGAAAATTCTCTTTCAGTTCTGAATGACAGACTCGACAACAATCTCGAAATTCTTGGAATTTTGATGACGAATTATAATCCGCGAGTTTCAATAACCCGTCAGATTTTCGATGAGGTTAAAAAAAGTTTTGGCGATGTTCTTTTTGAAAGTTATATAACTCAAAGCGTCGGACTTATCGAGGCCTCGAGCATGGGGCTTTCAATTTTTGAATATTCTCCGAAGTCGAAGGCCGCGCAATGCTATAAGGAAGTCGCGGAAGAATTGATAAAGCGCGTGGAAGGAGAAAATGCGCCGTTTGATTTAACTAAAAAGAAAACAACGCGCAAAAGAAAATCCAAGACTGCTGACGCACCGGCAGAAGCCGAGCCCGTTAAAGAGCCGGAGCCTGAACAAAAACCGGACAACGAAATTATCGAAACGATAATCGAAATAAAAGAGCCGGAGCCTATAAAAGTTTCAACGGCAGGCCCGTATGAAGAAAGCATAAAACAAGATTTGCTTGACATGCTGCCGGAAAGTCAAAAAAAGATGTGGGCACAAATTCTTGCTCCCATCAGCGACATATCACGCGGAGAAATTGATATTAGACAGCTCCGTGAAGATTTTGAAAGCAGCGACAAAGAACGCTACACATTCTACGTTCTCAATGACGAGGAAGAAAAAATGTTCCCCGTCGCTTTTCCCGATCAGATCGTCGAGCCCATGCGCTGTGTCGTCAAACTTGACGAGAACGGTTCAGCCGAAGTCTTTTTTTAATTAGGAGCTAGGAGCTAGGAAGTAGGAGGTAAGAGCCTAACTCCTAATTTTTTTAAGGAGGTCGTGTTATGAAAAAATTTTTGCTTTTAATTCTTTTCGTGTCTTTAATTCCGTCAATCTGCTTTGCCGATCCCGCCGGGACTCTGAAAAATATGACGCTTGAGCAAAAAGTCGGGCAGTTATTTATAATTCGTCCTGACGCGCTCGACACGTCATTGAGCCTCGAAGAAATTAACAATGCAAAAGCAGACGGCGTTAAATCAATGAATAAAATCATGCTTGAAACGCTCAAAAAATATCCGGCAGGAGGTTTTGCGCTTTTCTTGAAAAATATAAAAAATCCTGCGCAGTTAAAAAATTTTACGCAAGAGCTGAAAAATTCAAGCAAATTTTCCCCGTTAATGGCTATTGACGAGGAGGGCGGACAAATTTCACGAATAGCGAACGCAAAAAATTTTAACGTCAAAAAATTCGAGAGCGTTAATAAAATCGCCTTATCTGGAAAATCACGCGAGGCCGGCGCAACAATCGGAGCTTATATAAAAGATTACGGCTTCAATTTCGATTTCGCGCCCGTCGCCGATGTTAATACTAATCCCGAAAATATTGTCATCGGCGACAGAGCCTTCGGAGATAATCCTGAATTTGTTTCAAGAAATGTCAGCAAATTTTTAGACGGCCTGCACTCTCAAGGGATAGCCGGCTGCATAAAACATTTTCCCGGACACGGCGACACTAAAGCCGACACTCACAAAGGCAGCGTAGAAGTTTATAAAACTTGGGACGAATTATTAAAAGCTGAAATTATTCCGTTCAAAGAAAATTTAGCGAAGGCCGACAGCGTAATGACCGCTCACATTACCATGAAAAATATTGACAACATGCCCGCGACTCTTTCACATGAACTCGTTACAAATAAATTGCGCAATGAATTGGGCTACGGCGGCGTGATTATTTCTGACGCGATGATGATGAAGGCCATTACTGATAATTATTCTTCGTCGGAAGCGGCTGTGCTCGCTCTTGAGGCCGGAAATGATATTATCCTGATGCCTTATGATTATATTGAAGCGTTTGAGGGAGTTTTGAGCGCCGTTAAATCCGGCAGAATTTCAGAAGAAAGATTAAACGAAAGCGTCATGAGAATATTAAATCTTAAAGAAAAATTAAAATTAAAATGGTGGCAGAAGAAAGCCGTTTATCAAATTTATCCGAAAAGTTTTCTTGACACTGACGGGACAGGCTTAGGCGATATCAAAGGCATTACGCAAAAATTAGATTATTTGAAATCTCTTGATGTCGGCGCGCTGTGGCTTACTCCTGTTTATCCGTCCCCTATGGTCGATAACGGCTACGATATTTCAGATTACACGGATATTAATCCAATTTTCGGAAGCATGAAAGATTTTGACGAGCTATTAGCCGAAGCAGAGAAGCGCGGTATAAAAATCGTCATGGACTTAGTATTCAATCACACGTCAGAGCAGCACGAATGGTTTTTAGAATCTAAGAAGGACAGAAAAAATCCCAAAGCCGATTGGTATATATGGCGCGACGCTAAACCTGACGGCTCGGAGCCTACGAACTGGCGGAGCATTTTCGGCGGCAGTGCTTGGACTTGGAACGAGGACAGGCAGCAGTATTATTTACACACTTTCGCGAAGGAACAGCCCGACCTCAACTGGGAAAATAAAAACGTCAGACGAGCTTTATATGACGCGGCAAATTTTTGGCTCGCTAAAGGCGTCGGAGGCTTCAGAATTGACGCGATACCTTACATCAAAAAGCCCGAAAAATTTTTAGACGGCACGCCCGACGGCAAGGACGGCACGGTTAATATTCACAACATGACGGCAAACAGGCCGGGCATTTTAGATTTTTTGCGTGAGTTCAAGCGCGAAGTTTTTGAAGGAAAAGATATTTTTACGGTCGGCGAGGCTAACGGCGTAAAACCTGAAGAGCTTTCAGAATGGGTCGGAGAGCGCGGAGTTTTCGACATGCTCTTTGAATTTAGTCATGTTAATCTACCTTTTCAAAAGGGCGAAATCTGGTGCTATCCTCACGAATGGAAATTAACGGAATTAAAACACGTACTCACTGAAAGTCAAAACGCTACAAAAAATAACGGCTGGTACCCGATATATTTTGAAAATCATGATCAGCCACGAAGCGTCAATCACTTTTTCCCCGAAGGCGCGGACACTGACAAGGCGGCTAAAGTTCTTGCGGCGGTGTTAATGACTTTGCGCGGAACTCCGTTTATTTATCAAGGTCAGGAGCTGGGCATGACTAACGTATCATGGAATAATATTAATGATTACGATGACATTTCTTCTCACGGCCAATATGAATTTGCATTGAAGGAAGGATTTTCGCCGGACGAGGCCATGAAATTTGTACGCTTCTTTAGCCGCGACAACGCACGCACGCCTATGCAATGGAACGACAAAGCAAACGCAGGATTTTCTTTTGAAGACGTTAAAACGTGGCTGCCCGTGAATGACAGCTATAAAAAAATCAACGCCGAAGCTGAAGAAAAAAATCCCGACTCAGTTTTAGCTTTTTATAGAAAATTAAGCGCGCTTAGAAATTCTCACTTGGCTTTAATTGCAGGAGATTATCGCGAAATTTTCCCGGACAGCGAAGAAATTTTTGCGTTTGAACGTTCGTTTGACGGCGAAAAAATTACAACGCTTGCAAATTTTTCATTGAAGCCCGTGAAAATTCCTAATGAGATTAAAAAAAGAAAATTAATTTTGAGCAGCGAAAAAAATTTTGACGAAGCAGAATTAAAACCGCTCGAAGCAAGAATATATTATTAATTACAGGAGGTTTGTTATATGTGCGGAATTTTAGGTTACAGCGGCGACCGTCAGGCAAGCGGAATATTATTGAACGGCCTTGCCAAGCTCGAATACAGAGGCTACGACTCCGCCGGGCTTGCCGTGCTTGAGGACGGCGAAATAAAAATTGTAAAGAACAAAGGAAGATTGCAGGCTCTCGAAGAAAAAATTAAATCCGGCTATGACGTTTCAGGCACCTGCGGCATAGGCCACACGCGCTGGGCGACTCACGGCGAGCCTTCAGAAGTCAACGCCCACCCCCTATGGAGCGATGATATGTCAGTCGTCGCCGTTCATAACGGAATTGTCGAGAACTACAGAGAAATCAAAAATAAACTCGCTGAACACGGCTACAAATTTTATTCGCAGACTGATACCGAAGCGGCGGTTAAGCTCATTGATTTTTTCTACAAGCAGGAAAAAAATCCCCTCAAAGCCATTATAAAAGCTATTAAGAATATCGAGGGCTCTTTTTGTTTCGTTCTTCTCTTCAAAGATTTTCCGAATGAAGTCTGGGGAGTGCGGAAAGATCTGCCTTTGATAGCTGGTCAAGGAAAAGGCGAGTCGTTCTTGGCCTCCGATGTCTCGGCAATTTTGCAGGACACCCGTCAGGTTTACTACCTCGACAACATGGAAATAGTACAGCTTAAAAAAGGCGTTGTAAGATTTTTTGACATGGAAGGCTACGCGAAGCCGAAGGAACTCAGCGAAGTTACGTGGGACATGAACGCGGCGGAGAAGGGCGGCTTTGAACACTTCATGATGAAAGAAATTCATGAGCAGGCACGCGCAGTCAAAGACACTTTCGGCTCGGTCTATCATTCAGGGAAAATAAATCTTGAGGAAATGAATTTGAGCGATGAAAAAATTAAAAATATCTCGCAGATTTATATTATTGCCTGCGGTTCAGCTTACCACGCCGGAGCAGTCGCTCAATACGTAATCGAGGACTTAGCAAAAATTCCCGTCCGCATTGAATTAGCTTCGGAGTTCCGATACAGAAATATGCCGCTCGATAAAAACGCTCTTGCAATAATTATTTCACAGTCGGGCGAGACCGCCGACACCCTTGCTGCTATGAGACGCGCAAAAGAAAACGGGATTAAAACCCTTGCGATAGTCAACGTCGTAGGAAGCACTATTGCACGCGAAGCCGACAGCGTTTTTTACACAATGGCCGGGCCTGAAATCGCAGTCGCTACGACTAAGGCATACAGCGCGCAGTTAATAGCGTGTTACATTCTTGCGGTGCAGTTTGCAAAGGTCAGAGGGGAGCTTGAAGGCTCCGAGTATGAAAGATTAATCGGCGAAATTCAAAAACTGCCCGAAAAAATTGATGAAATTCTCGACGAGAAAGAACGCATCGAAGAAATTGCTTACAAATTCACGAACGCCCGCAACGCTTTTTATTTAGGCCGCAATATTGACTACGCTGTCGCTATGGAAGGCAGCTTGAAAATGAAGGAAATCAGCTATCTTCATTCAGAAGCAATAGCCGCCGGAGAGATGAAGCACGGGCCTATAAGCCTGATTGAGAAAGGAATGTTAGTAGCAGGAATAATGACGCAGAAAAATCTTTATCAGAAAATCGCAAGCAACATGCTCGAGGCTCGGAGTCGCGGAGGATTTTTATTTATCGTTGCGACACGGGGCTGTGAGGCTCTGAAGGAGGAGGCCGATTTTATTTACAACATTCCTGAAACTGATGAGCATTTCGCCGCAAGTCTCGCCGTTATTCCGCTTCAATTAATGGGCTACTATGTTGCTGTCGCAAGAAAACTTGACGTTGACAAGCCGAGAAATCTCGCCAAGAGCGTTACGGTTGAGTAAAAAAATTTTTCCGTCTTAACTCCTCCCTTCTCATTGAATAATTTTTTTTCTGTATTCCGATTCTAAATTAATTTCGTTAAAAGTTTTCATGTCGTTCATAACTGCCAGAGCGTCCTCAATAATCTGCATGGCAATCGGACAGCCCGTGCCCTCGCCGAGTCTCATATTAAGATTTAGAAAAGGCTTTATGTTTAATTCTTGCGCTGCCTCCGAGTACGCAGGCTCAAGCGACATGTGAGACGGTATCATAAACTCACGGCTCAAGGGTTCAATCTTCGACGCAAGCAACGCCGCAGCGATTGAGATAACTCCGTCAACGACAACGGGAACGCGGTGGACGGCTCCGCCGATAAAAATTCCCGTCATTGCGGCAATATCGAGACCGCCGACGCATGAAAGAATTTCAATCGAATTATTTTTATCAGGCTTATGACGCTTGAGAGCCGAAATAATCACGCGCTTTTTTTTCTTGAATGCTTCGTCAGTCAGACCGCCGCCGCGCCCTACGAGCATTTCACTATAATTTTCAAGTGCTGCCATGATACACGCTGCCGCCGGAGTTGTGTTGCCCATGCCGACCTCTCCCGCGCCTATAATATCAAAATTTTCGCACTTGGCCTCACGGACTAAATTTATTCCGAAGCCGATAACGCTTTCAACTGTCTCAACGCTCATTGCGCGGACGGGATTTTTATTTTCGTCAAGGCTCGCAAAATTATTCGTCCCGTCAGGCATAAATTTATAACTTGAGTTAATGCCGGGAGACGAGGAAAGATTTTTTACGCCCAAGTCAAAAATTTTCAGAGCGACATTATTTTTTTTGCATAGAGCATTAATCGCGCCCCCGCCTGCACCTCCGTAAAGCTGCATTAAAACTTTTGTGAAGTATTGCGGAGAAGCTGAAACGCCTTCATCAAAAACGCCGTGATCCGAGCCGAATAAAAAATGAATTTTCTTGCTCAATGAATTTTTCACGCGCCCTGTTATTCCTGCGACTTGTATGGAAATCTTTTCGAGTTCTCCGAGACTTCCGGCAGGCTTCAATAAATCGTTCTGACGCTGCCGGGCGGCGGCCATTGCTTTTTCATCGAGAGGCTTAATAATATTTTTTATCATGTTAATTATTTCTTTCGTAGCTTTGTGATAGAATAAGGGCTAGCGGTGAGGGAGCTAGCTAACCCTAAAAAAGAATCGTGATTCTTGTATTTAACGAGTGAACCAGTCTATTAACATTAAGACGGTTCCCACGACCCAGAAAATTGCAGCGGTGATTATGTCAATCCGATCAAAGAGACTTCGCCGCTGTTTATTTTTGGCTTTTCGTTTGGCCTTGTCAGCCTTGACGCTTTCACCTCAATTCTACAGGGCGGTTCCCCGTTGAATGACGAGTCCCTGCTGTTCGTCTGGGGCTCCCTCGTGAAGGTTATTATATAATAATTATTCAGTCCTCTATAAAAATATCAGACAGGAGAAAAAAAATTAATGCTCATTGCAACTTTCAACGTAAATTCCGTCCGTTCGCGTCTGCTGATTTTGAAACAGTGGCTGAACGAAATAAAACCTGATTTTCTTTTCATGCAGGAGACAAAGACTCGAGACGAATTTTTCCCGAAAGAATTTTTTGATTTACTTGGCTATCAAAGTTTTTTTCACGGCGAAAAAAGTTATAACGGAGTTGCGGCTGTCGCTAAAAAAAATTTTACCGGCATAAAAATTAATTTCGGCTTCAATGACGGCGGAGAAAATAATTTTGACACAAGAGTTTTAACGCTTGAGTATAGCGGCATTACCATTCTTAATACTTATGTTCCGCAGGGGAAATCAATCGAACACCCGGACTTTGAAGTCAAGAAAAAATTTTTCGGCCGTGTGAAAAATATTATTGAACTTAACTACGAAAAAAAATTTTTATGGCTCGGAGACCTTAACGTCGCGCCTGAAGATATTGACGTTACCAACCCTAAGAGCAAAAAAAATCATGTCTGCTTTTGCGACGAAATTCGGGAAGTTTTTAATGACACGAAAAAAAATCTTGTTGACGTTTTGAGGCTCTTAAATAAAAATCCCGGAGTGTTTACTTTTTTTGATTACCGCGTCAAAGATGCTCTTGAAAGGAATATCGGCTGGCGCATTGACCACATGCTTGCTTCGGAAAAACTTGCCGGGCTTGTAAAAAATTGTTATCCTGACATAAGGCCGCGCCAATGGGACAGACCGTCTGACCATGTGCCGCTGGTCTTGGAACTTGAATTTTAACTTTTACATAAAAATTTTTTTCTTGAAGGAGTAATTAACTGTTGAATATAAAATTGTTGGCTGATTTATTTTTTACGTTTGCAAGAATCGGGGCGGTAACGTTCGGGGGCGGCTATGCGATGCTAATGATACTTCTTTCTGAAATCGTAGAGAAAAAGAAATGGATCACTGAAGAAGAACTTACAGATTATTATGTCATAGCACAGTGTACTCCGGGCGTTATCGCGGTGAACGTCGCAACGTTCGTAGGGCGTAAAAATGCCGGGACAATAGGCGGCGTAATTGCCACGCTGGGTGTTGTGTTCCCTTCACTTGTAATAATAACGTTACTTGCCGGAGTTATTCAGGCTTATGCTTCTCTTGAATGGGTTGCCAGTGCTTTTGCAGGGGTTAGGGTGTGCGTGTGCGTGCTGATATTCAATGCTGTATCAAAAATTTTCGGAAAATCCGTTGTTGACCGTCTCACGATGTGCGTATATCTAGTTATATTGGCAGGAGCAGCACTCACGAATCTTCCGCCCGTTGCATTTGTAGCTGCAGCAGGGATTTTAGGAGTAACAGCAAAAGTTATAACGGGGGCAAAATAAAATGATATACATAAAATTATTCTGGGAATTTTTTCAGACGGGGCTATTTGCTATCGGAGGCGGAATGGCAACTCTTCCTTTCTTGTACGACATTTCAGACAGAACAGGCTGGTTTACACATCATCATTTAGCGGACATGATCGCCGTAAGCGAGTCAACTCCCGGCCCAATAGGCGTGAATATGGCAACGTACGCAGGATATATAACCGCAGGGATTCCCGGGGCTGTCGTGTCTACACTGGGGCTTGTAACTCCGAGCGTCATTGTTATTTTAATTATAAGCGCGTTTCTTTATGCTTTCCGTTCAAATAAATATGTTAATGCGGCTTTTTACGGACTTAGACCGGCAAGCACGGCACTAATTACGGCTGCAGGGCTAATTGTGTCGCGTGTTGTGTTTTTTGGCGGGAGTTTCGGAAATCCTATCAACTTAAAGGCTGTAATTCTTGCGGCAGTTCTGCTGATATTAACTCGTGGCATTACATATACAAAAAAATTACACCCTGCAGTCTGGATAGCATTGTCGGCAGCTGTAGGGGTAATTTTCAAATATTAATTATTGTAAATTTTTGTATCGAGTAAATTTTCCCGGCTGGCAATGGCTGTTGTTACTGCAATATCGCCTATGACGTTAATAGTCATTCTGAACAATGATACGAGCGGTTCAACTCCGAGTGCAAACGCGGCGGCCTCTGCAGGCATACCGAACGACTGAACGATTGACGTTAAGCAAATGAAAACGCCCCCGGGCACTCCCGGCGCACCTATTGAGAAAGCTATTATTGCTATGAACAACGAAAGGAAGAAATCCGGCGTAAGCTCTATCCCGTACATTTTTGCGGCCATGACGGTAAATATCGGAAAATAAATGCAGCTTCCGTCCATGTTGGCTGTCGCACCCAATGGGATCGAGAATGAAGCTAGGCCGGGTGATACTCCGATTTTGTCGGAACAGAATTTCATTGTGAAGGGCATTGTTGCTGTGCTGCTGCCCATTGAAGCTGGAGTGAGGGCAAATCCTGATAATTTACGCAAGAAAGGAAGCGGCTTGAGTTTTCCGAAAAATATAACAAGAAGAGTATAAACCCCTATCATAATTACTCCGCCTGTAACCTGCGTGAATACCACTTTTACAAGAAGATACAGAGAATCTACACCGAGCTTGAGCATCAAGGAAGCCATAGATAAAAATCCCACTAAGGGAATAAATTTTGCTATAGCCGTTATGATCCTAAGATTAAGGGTGTTTATGATGTCCGCGCCCTTTAATAGAGGTGAAGCCTTTTCTCTCATTACGGTTATAGTCAGTCCGAAAACGAAAGCCATAAATATTATTTGCAGCATTTCGCATTTGACTATGGGCGTGATTAAGTCCTTAGGAATTATTCCTACAATCATATCTACAATAGATACGCTCACAGCCTCGCCGGCCTCTGCAACATGACCGACAACAGGAAGCCCCGTACTGAACACCGCCGAGCTCAATGACATTCCCATAATAGCGGCAATAACGGTTGTTAAAATGTAAATAAGTATTAATTTTCTGCCTATCCTGCTTATATCAGATGCGTCCGCCATGCTCGTTATTCCTGCAATTATCGAGAAAAAGACAACAGGTGCTATCATCATGTTCAAGGCGTTAAGGAACATTGAACGTATGCTGGTAATTATATTTTTGTCGATAAAAGATATAACGTAATCCGGTGCAAATTCCCTCAAAATAAATCCTGCGATTATTCCGAGTATCATTGCCGTGAGAGTCCGCTTAAATTGATTTTCTTCTGTGTGGAGGTTGACTGAAACGACATTTTGCGAGTTCTTGCGCGTATAGGCAATCTGTCTTTTGTGCGAGGCGAGTATGAGAATTCTATAATAATCTTCTTCACCTTCGGTAAAAGAGTCTGCCGCCTCAAACGGGTTGAAGGGCTCGCCCTCCGCCGTAATTAGGAGTCTGACATTTCCGAAAACTTTTCTTGCTTCAATATTGCATGAAAAATTTTCATCGCCCTTCCTGAAAAGCATGAACACTTCCTCAAGAATCAACAGCCCGTTCATTATTTCATTATCTTTGAGCTTAAAACCGCGCAGGTATTCTTGAATTTCAAGTATTTTTTCTCTTAACCGTATGTCAGCGTAAATTTTCTTATGCTCATTTTGCGCCTCCCTGATAAAAAATCTTACGAAAAAAACAATGAGGATTAACTCCTCATTCTTAAATCCTAACTCCTAACTAAAAATCAGTTCTAATATTTTTTTATGTTCTTGCTCTCGTCCATTATTACAACGCAGTTACTCATGACAGCACGCAGAACTTCGACCATTTTTGATTCAGGAATGGAGACACAGCCGCCGGTGAATTTATTTTTCGTGTAGCAGTGTAAAAAAATCGCACTTCCCTTTTTCGGCGTGCCCTCCTTGTTGTAGCTGATGTTCAGGCAGTATTTATAAGCTAAATCGTAGTCAATGATGTGCTCGCTGTCTTTTTTGCTGAAACCGTCATATTCATTCGTCGAGACGAATTGATTATAGCGGTCTGAGTTTGAATCGCCGACCCAGTAATGACTGTCATCAACTTTTGTATAACCCATAGGGCAGCCGGGATTGTCATTAATCCCGAAGGCCTTAGTAAAAGTAAAAACGCCTCTCGGAGTTTTCAAATCGCCCTCACGAGTTTTCCCCCAGCCCTTTTTGCCGATGTAAGCACGGCACGAAATTATTTCGTTCCATTCGCCGTCAGAATTTTTCTCGTAAAAAGAAAAATCTGCGTTTGAGCCTTTAGTGCCCGACACGATGACTAACTGCTTAGCATCTTGAGCGGCCTTGAGACCGCCCACCCATTTTGGAGCAGGCATTTTTTCTGCCGCGAATGCTGACGAGACGAAAACAAAAATAAAAGTACATAACAAAAAAATTTTATTTCTCATAAAAATTTCTCCTTCATCGAAAAAAATTAGCCGCCTAAATATGCCTTCCTGACAGCCTCAGAAGCTAAAAGCTCTTGGCCTGTTCCTGTCGTTACGATTTTGCCCGTCTCCATGACGTAGCCGCGACTTGCAATGCTCAAAGCCATCTGCGCGTTCTGCTCAACTAATAAAATCGTTGCGCCCGTTTTGTGCAAATCGGCGATTATGTCAAAAATCTGCTCGACTAAAATCGGCGCAAGCCCCATTGACGGCTCATCGAGCATTAATAATTTCGGCCTGCTCATCAAAGCGCGTCCCATTGCAAGCATCTGCTGTTCACCGCCCGATAAAGTTCCTGCGGTCTGTTTCATGCGTTCTTTCAATCTTGGGAAGAGGGCATAAACTTTTTCTAACTCGTCATTAATTTCTTTTTGATTATTCTGCGTGTATGCTCCCATCTCTAAATTTTCCTGAACGGTCATTTGAGCGAAAACTCTCCGGCCTTCGGGAACTTGAGCGAGACCCTTCTCTACAATTTTATGAGGCGCAACCTTCGCTAAAGTCTCGCCTAAAAATGCTATGCTTCCTGTTGACGGGTGTAATAACCCGGAAATCGTGTTAAGCGTCGTAGATTTTCCCGCGCCGTTCGCGCCAATTAACGTAACTATTTCGCCCTCATAAACTTCAAAGGAAATGCCCTTGATCGCGTGAATGCTTCCGTAAAAAACATTAATGTTTTCAACGTTTAATACGGGAGATAATTTTTCATTCATCATTGCTTTTCTGCCTCCCCTCTTGTTTGCTTTCAATAAGTTTATCCTCGATGTAAGAATTTCTATTTTCTTTACTTCTTCCGAGATACGCTTCAATAACGGCAGGATTGTTTTGAATTTCGTCAGGCGTGCCCTTCGCGATAATATGGCCGAAATTTAACACGCAAATTCCCTCGCAGATATTCATTACGAGGCTCATATCATGCTCGATTAAAACTATAGCAATCTGGAACATCTCGTGAACTTTGCGGATATTGTCCATGAGGTCGGCAGTCTCTGAAGGGTTCATTCCGGCAGCAGGCTCGTCAAGCAATAATAACGACGGATTAGTAGCCAATGCCCGGACAATTTCAAGCCTTCTCTGCGCTCCGTAAGGCAGTGAACCTGCTCTCACATCGGCCATGTCCTGCATATCAAAGATTGATAATAATTTCAGGGCTCTGCGGTGAGCGGCTATCTCTTCGCGGCGGTAATTAGGAAGTCTTAAAATCGCGCTGAACATGTTATAGTGCATGTCGTTATTCATTGCGGCCTTGACGTTATCAACGACGCTTAAATTTTTGAATAATCTTATATTCTGGAACGTTCTCGCAATTCCGGCCCTGTTCACCTGCATAGTATTCATGCCGTGAGTGTCTTTGCCGTTTAATAAAATTGTCCCCGTCGTCGGCTGATAAACTTTTGTTAAAAGATTAAAGACCGTAGTTTTTCCTGCGCCGTTCGGGCCGATTAATCCGGCTATTTATGTGCGTCCTATCGTTAAATTAAAATCCTCGACAGCTTTATTCCTAAGTTCACGCATTCAAGAACAGGCTCACGCGAAACATCACGCTCCGGCAAAATCGTCCTTGACGGTATAGTTACATATTTTGTTTTAGCTTTTGACATGATTTATTCGGCCCCCTCTTCTGTGCGCTTAAACGGATTTAGACGCGAGAGAAAATATTTAATCTCGGCGTTATTCGTCGCTAACATCATAACGATTAAAATAACAGCGTAGAGCAGCATTCTGTAATCAGAGAACTGCCGCAGTTTTTCCGGCAGAATCGTCAAGACCGCCGCCGCTATTATGCCTCCGAGCATGTTGCCCTGACCGCCCAAGACTACAAAAACTAAAATTAAAATCGAAGTGTTAAAGTCAAATTTATTTGCAACGATCGTTGAATAATTCATTGCGAACAAAGCACCTGCCGCTCCTGCCAATGCCGCCGAAGTTACGAAGGCCATCATTTTATATTTAGTGATGTCGAGGCCGATACTCTCTGCCGCTATTCTGTCGTCGCGTATCGCCATAAACGCACGTCCCGAACGTGAATTAACGAGATTAAACACGACCATCAACGAAATCATTAAGAGAATAAATCCGGCAGGGAAAGTCGCTATTTTTTGTATGCCGCTTATCCCCATAGGGCCGCGAATAATTAATTTACCGCCGGGCAGTAATCTTGTAGTATCGCTCAACATACTAAGCTGAATGCCGCCGCTGTCAACGCCCATATAAAAATTATTGAGAATGCTCTTTATAATTTCGCCGAACGCCAGCGTAACGATAGCAAGATAATCGCCCTTTAATCTTAAAACGGGAATGCCGATTAAAAATCCTGCAACCGCCGCAAAAATTGCCGCGACTATCATAGCTATAGCGAGCCTCACGGGTGCGAACGGAATAAAACTTTGCAATAAAATCGCCGTCGCAACTCCTGAAAAAGCTCCGACCGACATAAAACCGGCGTGGCCTAATGATAATTCGCCTGAAATTCCTACAACTAAATTTAATGAAACTGCCATGACCATATAAGCGCAAATCGGAACTAACATTCCGCGCATTGATGAGCTTAAAAATCTTGTGCTGCTCATGGTCTGACAGATTATATAAGCTAAGATTACTATGCCGTAAGTTAAATATATTCTGCGTGCCTCTACGCGCTTTAAGTTTATTAATCTTCGCATTGTCATTTTATGTATTTTTCACTCCTAATTTGTAATTCAGATAGAACGCAGAAAGTAAAAAATAAAAAACTCCTGCCTCCTAATTCCTAACTCCTACCTGATTACACTTTCTCCTGTAATTGTTTTCCAAGCAGGCCCGACGGCTTCACGAGCAAAACTACAATTAAAACAGCAAAGACTACAGCGTCAGAGAGCTGACTCGAAATATAAGCCTTCGCAAAAATTTCTATAACTCCGAGCATTAAGCCGCCCAAGAACGCGCCCGGTATTGAGCCTATACCGCCGAAAACCGCCGCTGTAAATGCTTTAATTCCAGGCAGTGAGCCCGTAGTCGGCATTAAAGTCGGATAAGCGGAACATAACAACGCCCCTGCGACAGCCGCAAGCCCTGAGCCTATCGCAAATGTTAATGAAATAGTAGCGTTGACGTTAATTCCCATTAACTGTGCCGCTCCTTTATCCTCCGAACATGCTCTCATGGCCTTGCCGAGTTTTGTTTTAGATATAAAGAGCGACAACACTATCATAATTATTAAACACGTCGCAATAGTTAAAGCCGTAACGTGAGAGACAGACAACGCGCCGTCAAATAATTTGAAAGCTCCACGCCCGATTATTGACGGAAAGACTTTGGGATTTGATGACCATAATAATAACGCCGTATTCTGAAGAAAATAGCTCATGCCGATAGCAGTTATTAAGACTGCTAAGGACGGAGCCTGACGGAGAGGCTTATAAGCTAGACGCTCTACTATAATTCCGAGTAAAGTACACGCCGCCATAGCAATGACAACGCCTAAAAAAGGGTTTAATCCGTAACGCGAGACAGCGTAGAAACATACATAAGCTCCGACCATGATGACATCGCCGTGAGCAAAGTTAAGCATTTTAGCAATGCCGTAGACCATTGTGTAGCCAAGCGCGATGATTGCGTAGATACTTCCGAGACTTATACCGCTGATAAAGAAATTCAAAAATATCATTAAAAATTTATAGCTCCTTTTATTCAGGTAGGAGTTAGGAATTAGGAGGTAGGAGGTAAAAAGCAGTCTGAGATTCTATTAAGGCCGTATTTCCCAGACTGCTTTTTTATTTAGGCAGAAAGTAAGATTTTCTTATCCATACTTCCTACCTTCTACCTCCTACCTCCTACCTGTATTAGTCAAGTCCGACGTACGCGCCGTCTTTAATGACCATGCCTTTGGGGTCTTTTGTAACTTCGCCGTTCTTTGCCCACTTAACATTCTCGCCGGTTACGCCGTTGAATGTCATTGTCGTGAACTGCTCAATCATTTTTGCGCAAAGAGTTTCCGCGTCCATGTCAGGCGTGGCCTTCGCAAGCTCTAACGCTTCTTTGTAAGCATATACGCAGTCATAGCCGTCAGCCGCGAACTGATTAGGAACTTCGCCGTGCTTTGCTTTGTAAGTCTCGACGAATTTCTGAGTCTTTGCGTCCTTTGCGTCAGCGTTGAACGGTGTTAAAAGAATAACGCCCTCTGCTAATGACTTGTCGAAGCCTTCCATCGTTAAAATTCCGTCCATGCCGTCAACTCCGAACCATTTAGGAGCGTAGCCCATAGCCTGAGCCTGTGCAAGAATCAATGAGGCCGGCTGATAATACATCGGAAGGAATACGAGTTCCGCGCCCTTGTTCTGAGCGTCCGTGAGCTGTACGGAGAAATCGTTGTCATTACCGTCAGCAAACGTTGTCTCGCTCACGACCTCAAGGCCAAGCGCAGGGGCTTTCTCTACGAAAGTATCTCTGATGCCTTTTGAGTAAACGTCGTCATTTTTCCAGATAATCGCGATTTTTTTGCCGAGTTTTTTCTCAGCGATGTACTGTGCGCTCGCACTTCCCTGATTAGGGTCAACGAAGCACATCTGGAATACGTTATCTTTTCCTTCTGTTACTGCCGCTGATGAAGCTGACGGAGTGAGAGCAAAAATTCTGTCTGCAAAATTTTCGGCTGCTGTTGCCTCGCAGGGTTTTGAAGTTACAGAGCCTAAAGAGACCTGCATTCCCCAGTCTTTGAGGGCGTTATAAGCGTTGACTGCTTTCTCTGCATCGTGTGTGTCGTCCTCGTAACGTAACTCAAACTGAACATCTCCGCCCATCGCATTAATCTCTTCAACTGCGATTTCAGCACCGAATTTTGCCGCGTTTCCGTAAATTGCCGCGCCGCCGGTGAGAGGGCCCGTGCCTCCGATTTTGAAAGCTGCGCCGAATGCGCATGAAGTCATAGCAAGGATAAGAACTGCGCTGATTAAAATCTTCTTCATAAAAAATATCTCCCTTGTAAAAAATTTATGCTCAGCCTGAAAATAATCTCTACGGCCTGAAGAATTTTATTTTCAGGGTTAAAGCCCTGTAACAATAACAAAAAAGCGGTCTTTGGAGTAGACCGCCTTCGCTGCTAAAATTCAAGCGTCCTGCTCCTGCCGTCAGCAAGCAATAATAATAATGACAGCAACAATAAGCAGGCATACAAAAAGAGCACTGACACACGAAGCTGAATTTCTTTTCATGCTGTTTACAAAATCTTTCTTCATAGCGTCTTATGCCCTCCTAACATTCACATTTAATTTTTATTTTCTGGCGCGGTAGGCAGGATTCGAACCCACGACCTAAGGCTCCGTAGGCCTTCGCTCTATCCAGCTGAGCTACTACCGCAGGATTTTGATTTTATTTTATGGCGGTGGGTGTGAGATTCGAACTCACGATAGAGTTATTAGACCCTATACTCACTTAGCAGGCGAGCGCCTTCAGCCTCTCGGCCAACCCACCGTAAAACAAAACGGTGCATATATTATAACGGTATTAAAATATTGTCAAACGAATTTTTTTAGAGTGTCAGGAAAAATTATTTTCTTCTTCAAAAAAAATTTTATGCTAAAATATTTTTATTCCATTCAAAATTTTAAGAAAGAATTTTTTGCAACTACATTTACACCTACAAAAAGTTCAAAAATTTTTTGCGCCGATAAAATTTTACGGAGCTGATTAAAAAAATAGAATCAAAGATTTTTTTTAAGGCTTGGAAAAAATTTTTGCGATGAGTTTGTAATAATATCCGTTAATTTCAAAGGGCCTTGCGGGCATACTCATTACTAGGTACGCTTCGTGCATCGAGACAGAAAATTTTTTTGCGATTGTTGTTTGAGCTTCATAGTCCGGGTCGGTTACGCGGATTTTTTATAGCGGACGCCGTTATAAATGAAATCTGCCCGTCCGCGTATATTGCCGCTATAATTTTCGACGAAATAAATTTTTAATTCTTCAACACGGATTAACATCAGGGAGTAATTTAATCTTAGTCTGCTCATTTCGTACTCGTTCACATAATTACGCGGAGTTCCAAAAATATATTTATGCTCTTCTGTCGGGTGAATTTTTAGGACTTCTTCTAACTTCATTCGCCCCATTTTTAGCCAGGGCGTGTATTTGATCATGCAGTCTTCAGTGTGGTTGTGGTGTGGGATTTTTCGCGCTATTCCGATTCTGCCGACGTCGAGAGGCGCGCAGCTCCCGGAGTCGTTCACGAACATTAAATTAAAATCCGCAAGCGGCTCGTCTGTCCATCAGAAAATTATATTGAACTTCGTAATTATCCCAAGTGATTTTTTCTTTTTTGTAGTCGTCTAAAATTTTTTTCGTGGGCGCGTATTCCTTGCGGTGTTCGTATTTACAGCCGCATATGACTTTGAGAAAATATTTTAAGTCTTTTTTCTTCGCGAATCCTGCGAGCTGTGTACTGTTGTGAAGCCGAACGTCAATTAGAAGTTTTATATTTTTCTGCCTTATCGTCTCAAAAAATTGTTCGGCTGATTTTTGAGTGAAGCCGATTGTGTAAATAATCATTTTCCTGACGAAGGATTATAAATAAAAAAAACTTTAGGAACGGTTACACTCTTGAGCTTAAACATAATAACTCTCCCCTCTAAAAATTAAACACGGTAAAAATATTATACACGTAATCACTAATCCTTCTAATTTTTAATTAATTTTAAGAATGGTAGAATTACAGTCGGATAAAAATTTTTCTCAGGGAGGAATTTATAAATGTTCAGGAAAACAGCTTTAATAATATTGCTTGTTATGGCCCTTGCTCCGATGGCGTGGGCGGACGAACAGGAAGCAGTACAGGCACCGTCAGAGGCAGAGGTCGAAGTTCAGAATGTCTCAGAAGAAGTTGCAGTGCAGACCGAAACCGAAGCTCCGGAGGAGCCCGACGAACTGACGCTCAAAGAAAACGTGCTCAATGAGAAAGCAGCAGAGCTTGAGAAACTCGCGGCCTCTTTGACTGAGCGTGCGGCGGCATTGTCAAAGAATGAAAAAGATTTTGCCGCGAAGGCCGCCGTGCTTTCGGGAAAAAGCAAAGAAATTTCCGGCACTGCCACAATGCTGTTAGGGCGCGAAACGCAGGTAAATTCCCGCGAAAAAGATATTATGTCGCGTGAAGCCGGGCTTGCAAGACGTGAGATGGCGTTTGCCCAAGAAAGCCAGAAGTTTACCGAAGCGTCAGCGGCTTTGACAGCGCGTGAAGCTGACATAGCAAAAAGAGAAGCCGACCTCGCTGCACGTGAGAGCGAACTGAACGCGAAAATTTCAGCAAAAGAAGAAGCCGATAAAATTTCAGCGCGTGAAGCAGATTTAGTGAAGCGTGAAGCAGCTTTGACAGAGCGCGAAAATACACAGAACAGGCTCGCCGCACTTGAGAGTGAATTAAACGCTAAGGCCGAAGAATTAAAATCACGCGAGGAAGAAGTCGCAAAGCGTGAAAATTCTGCAACGGAGCAGGAAAAAAATATTTCGGCAGCTATCAAAGAGATCAACGAACACGAAGCCGCGACCGCGAAAAAAGATTCAGAACTTAACGCACTCGAAAAAGATTTTGCCGCGAAGAGCAAGAAACTTGCCGACGATACAAGCGCACTGACGGCACGTGAAGCCGCGTTGGCAAACCGCGAAAAAGCCGCAATCGTTAAGGCTGCCGAAGTTGCTGAACTTGAGACTTTAATTAAAGAGCTCCCGGCATTCGACCCTAATAACTCGACTGAAGCCGCAATGATTTTGACGTATAAACTTCCGGCGCAGACAAGACGCGATTTAATCGCAATGCAGAGGACGGCGTATCAAAAATACAGCTCCAACAGAGTTACTCAGGCTCTCGAAGATTATGCGAAGGCTTACGAGACTGCCCCCGACGCAAATTATTTAGCGGCATACTGGGCAGGACTTTCAGCAGAGAGACTTCGCAACAGGCGCGATGACGCTCTCGAATGGGCGAACAGGGCATTAACGATTAATCCGGAATACAAACCCGCGCAGGAACTTAAAGCCAGGCTTGAACGCGGCCAGAGAAGACGCGGCAGCAGGTAGGAATTAGGAGTTAGGAGTTAGGAGATTTTTTATTTCCTAATTCCTAAATTCTCATTCCTCATAAAAAAATAAAGAGGAGAGTTTTTTACAGTTTGGAAGATTTATACGAAATTCTCGAAGTCTCTAGGGACGCTACACAGGCCGATATAAAAAAAGCTTATCGAAAACTCGTCAAAGAATATCACCCGGACGCTCACCCGGGCGACAAAGACATAGAAGAAAAATTCAAGAAGATTAACGCGGCTTATTCAGTTCTCAACGACCCAGAGAAGCGGGCGCGTTATGATCAGTTTGGAACGACGGACCCAAATTCTAACCCGTTCGGCGGAATGGGCGGCATGGACTTGGGCGACCTGTTCGGCGATTTATTTTCGCAGGCCTTTGGCGGAGGCTTCGGAGGCTTCTCAAGCAGTTCACGCCGTCAGAGCAACCCTAACGCGCCAAGACGCGGCAATGACATTGAGACGCTTGTTAATGTAACTTTGCTCGAAGCCATGACGGGAGTTACAAGAGATATTAACGTCATGAAGTGGGAAACCTGCCAGCACTGCAACGGAACAGGAGCGAAGCCGGGCACGAAGCCGGAGACTTGTTCACGCTGTAAAGGCACGGGGCAGGTCAGACAGACACAGCAAAGTTTATTCGGTCAGTTCGTGAGCATTACGACATGCCCGGATTGTCATGGAACTGGAAAAGTCATAAAAGAAAAATGCGATGAATGCGAAGGACGAGGCCAAGTCCGCAAGAAACATAAACTTGAAGTTAAAATTCCTGCCGGTGTTGAGCGCAACATGCGTCTAAGGATACCCGGAGCAGGCGAAGCAGGAACGAACGGAGGCCCGGCCGGAGATTTATATTTAATAATTGACGTTGGACTTGACGCAAATTTTGAACGCAGCGGCGCGGATTTGCACACAACATTAATTTTGACATATCCTCAGGCAGTTTTAGGGACTGAAGCAGAGATAAAAACTCTTGACGGAACCCTCGAAAAAATTTCCGTGCCTGCCGGGACTTCACACGGGCAAATATTAAAAGTCAAAGGCAAGGGAATGCCAAAGGTTAATTCAAAATCAAGAGGCGATTTATACGCGCATGTCTTTATTGAAATTCCAACGAAATTAACTGAAAAACAGCGCGAATTAATAAAATCTCTTGCCGATGAAATGAAAGCCCCCGTCAGTGAGAATAAATCAGGCTTTACGGATTGGCTGAAGGAAAAATTATTTAGTTAATGGAGAAAAAAATTTATGATAATTGATATTAGTGATTTAGGCTCGATAATTTCCGGGCTTGGAACGATTGCAGTAGCTGTTTTTTTTCTTTTAATCGTGCTGTCAACGGCGATTAAAGTTGTGCCTGAATACAGGCGCATTGTTTTATTCAGACTGGGCCGTCTTGTTGGGAGCAGAGGGCCTGGAATTGTTTTCATAATGCCTTTTATTGACCGTGCCATAACGGTTGATTTAAGAATTTTGACGCTCGATGTTCCTGTTCAGGAAGTCATCACAAAAGACAACGTAGCTATAAAAGTCAACGCCGTTGTATATTTCAGAGTGCTTGAACCGTCAAAATCAGTTGTCGAAGTTGAAAATTACATCGTAGCAACAAGCCAATTAGCTCAGACAACTTTGCGCTCTGTCGTAGGATCTGTTGAGCTTGACGAAGTTTTATCATCGCGTGAAAAAATCAATCAGGAGCTGCAAAAAATTATTGATGACCGCACCGACCCATGGGGCATAAAAGTCAGTGCAGTTGAAGTTAAAGAGCTTGAATTACCTGAAGGAATGAAACGCGCAATGGCTCGCCAGGCCGAAGCAGAAAGAGAGCGCAGGGCAAAAATCATCGCCGCTGAAGGAGAATTGCAGGCCGCTGAAAAATTATCGGAAGCCGCACGCAAAATGGAAGCATCGCCGATTACTTTACAGTTGCGCTATTTACAGACCATACGCGAGATTTCCGGCGAACGCAATACAACAACATTCTTCCCTGTTCCGGTTGATTTAATCAAGCCGTTTGTAGATAAGCTGACTGGCGGTGAAAAGAGCGCATGAAATACAGAACTGCAAAAGAATTACGGGAGATGTTCATAAAATTTTGGGAGGAGAAAGGCGCAAAGCACCTCCCAAGTTTTTCATTAGTTCCTGAAGATCCGTCGCTGTTGTTCACTATTGCAGGAATGGTGCCGCTTAAGCCCTATTATTTAGGAATTAAAGAGCCTGAATACCCAAGAGTTGTAACGTCTCAAAAATGTGTTCGCACTAACGATATTGAAAACGTCGGAAGAACTGCGCGTCATCATACATTTTTTGAGATGTTGGGGAATTTTTCATGGGGAAGTTATTTCAAGCGTGAAGCGATAACTTGGGCATGGGAATTTTTAACGGAGCGTGTAGGGCTTGACCCCGAAAGACTTTACGCGACAATCTATAAAGACGATGAAGAAGCCTATAATGTTTGGCACAAAGACGTAGGACTTCCGGAAAATAAAATTTTCAGATTTGGACAGGACGACAATTATTGGTTTATGGGCGATACGGGGCCCTGCGGGCCATGCTCTGAGATTTATTACGACAGGGGCGAAAAATATTCATGCGGTAAACCGACCTGCGGAGTCGGCTGCGACTGCGACAGATATATGGAGATATGGAACTTAGTTTTCACGCAGTTCGACAGACAAAAAGACGGCTCTTTGCCGTTACTGCCGCACAAAAATATAGATACGGGAATGGGACTTGAGCGTCTTGCTTCAGTCGTTCAGGAGGTCGATACTGATTACGAGACGGATTTATTTACGCCGCTGATAAAGCATACTTGCGAAAAAGCCGGAATAAAATACGGCGATAATCCTAAAAATGACATGGCCGTTAGAGTTATAGCCGACCATGTGAGAAGCGTTGCTTTTATGCTTGCTGACGGTGTTCTGCCTTCAAACGACGGGCCCGGCTATGTTCTTAGAAGATTGTTAAGACGCGCTGTGCGTTTTGGTAAATTGTTGAATTTTGACGGGCTTTTCCTTTGTGAATACATGCCGATTTTAATTGACATAATGGGCGAGCCTTACCGCGAATTAATTACACAGCGTCCAGTAATCGAACAGATTATTAATCTCGAAGAAGAGAAATTTAACAAGACATTAAAGCAGGGCACAGAGCTTTTTGACAGTGAGATAGCCTCGTTAAAAGCAAAAAATATAACTCAAATTCCAGGCGATGTAATTTTTACATTGTATGATACTTTCGGATTTCCGCCGGAATTAACCCGCGAAATGGCTAGCGAGCAGAATTTTACTCTTGATGAAGAGGGCTTCAAGGCCGCAATGAACGAACAGAAAGAACGCGCAAGGGCATCAAGCAAACAAAAGAAAAGCGCGTTGACAGGCGATATTTACACGGAGCTTGAAAACGAGTTCGGAGCAACAAAATTTACGGGTTACGAAAAAGCTAACGATACGGGAAAAATTTTGGCTCTCATCACATCAGACGGACGGGTTGACAGCGTAACATCAGGCGAATTTGAAATTATCCTCGATACAACGCCGTTTTACGCTGAACGCGGCGGAGAAGTAGGCGATATCGGCACAATGACAATAAACGGCCATGCAATAGAAATATTAAATACAATTCCTCATGGAAAAATCATTGTACATAGTGCAAGGCTTAAAGATAAGAACGAAATCAAAGTCGGCGACGAGGTTTTGTGTTCAGTTGATGATGAAAGAAGAAGCGCAATCAGACGCAATCACACAGCAACGCATTTGTTACACGAGGCATTAGGGCGCATCTTGGGCCGTCATGTAAGGCAGGCAGGCTCGCTTGTTAATGATATGTTTCTGAGATTTGATTTTACTCATCATTCACCAATGAGCGACACTGAAATTGCAGAAGCTGAAAAAATTATCAATCAGGAAATATTAAATAATGTGCCTCTCGATATTTCCGAACATTCAAAAGAAGAGGCTCAAGCACTCGGCGCAAAAGCCCTCTTTGATGAAAAATACGGCGATGTTGTCAGAGTTGTAAATGTCCCTGAATTTTCTATGGAACTTTGCGGAGGTTTGCACGTTTCAAGAACAGGCGATATAGGCGCATTCAAGATTTTACGAGAGGAGAGCATTGGCTCAGGCACTCGCAGAATTTTGGCAACAACGGGCATGAATGTTTTAATGCTGATGCAAAAGTTATTTGCGTTAAGAAATTCATTGACCGCGCTTTTAATGACTGATGAGGACGGATTGAAAGATAAAGCAGCTGCTCTTGTCGATGACTTAAAGACAATGAAAAATCAAATTCAAGCCGCAAAATTAAAGGAGCTTTTGGAAAATTCCGAGAGATTTTTGGAGCGTGAGGAGCTTGACGGAATTTTAATTCAGACGGGGAGATTTTCTGACATTCAAGCAAACATGCTGCGCGACATCGGAGACAAAGCACGCGCAAGACCTGAGCCGAATATCGTTATTTTAGCGTCATTGAGTACTGAAGATAATTCGTGCCAATTATGCGTCATGGCTGATGACAAAGCCGTCAACATGGGAATTAACGCCGGTGTTTTGGTAAAAGAAGCCTGCGTTATTCTCGGCGGTAAAGGCGGCGGCAGGAAAAATCTTGCTCAAGGCGGAGGACGCAACGGCGAAAAACTCGAAGAAGCATTAACAAAAATCCGCGAGCTTGTGGAAACTCAAATTAAAAAATAACAAAGGAGAATGTTTTTTGAAATTTAATTTATTGGATACTGCTTCAGGCTGGGAGGTCTGGAGCAGGTAAGAACTCTCAGAACCTCCGATATAACAAAAAATTTAATTTTATTTTGGAGGTTTGCGAAATTGAACAGAGAAAATAAAAGGAAGCTGTTTGAGAAAGGCTATTACAAAAATCACGCCTGTAATGACGGCTTTACGTGCAAAGAATGCGGCTGGAAAGTTAGCCCGCCTCTTTACGGTGAAAGGCACAGAAATCACTGCAATAATTGCCTATCGAGCCTTCATCTTGATAACGAGCCGGGCGACAGAGAAGCCGACTGCGGAGGAATTATGGAACCCATAGGCGTTTGGGTTAAGAAAAATGGCGAGTGGGCAATTATTCATCGCTGTAAAAGGTGCGGTCATTTAAGTTCCAATCATGTTGCGCCCGATGACAATCCAGTCAAGCTGATGTCTATTGCAATGCACCCGATAGCTTGTCCGCCGTTTCCTATTGAACGTATTGAGGAAATGGTGAAAGCTATGAGCAACGAAATATAATTTTGTTCTCCCGTTGTTTATGTGTTATTATAACGGGAGAATTTTTCAAATTTAACGAAAGGAGCATGAAAAAATTGCCAAAATTAGAGACAAAAGACAAGACAGTTAAGCAACTTTTTGAAGACAATAGAACGCATTTCCTTATTCCCGATTATCAACGGCCTTATGAATGGGACGATAAAGAGTGCGGTACTTTATGGACAGATTTATATACGTTTGCGTTCCCTGATAATGAGCCTGAAAAATTTGATTGGGATAATAACGAATATTTTTTAGGGCCGATTGTTACTTTTACCAATGAGAACAGCGCAAAAGAAGTAATCGATGGACAACAGCGTCTTACAACGTTAATGCTTTTGCTTCGGGCATTTTATACGGAATTTGAAAAGAAACAAGATAAAAATTCCATTAAAGCTCGCGACCAAATAGGGGCGTGTATTTGGAAAACAGATGAAATTGATGATACTCCGGATATGGCTTCTTGCAAACTTGAGACCGAAGTAGCAACAGATGAGGCAAAAGAAGACTTCAAGGAAATTTTGAAAACAGGCGCAATCTCAAAAGACAAAAAAAGCCGTTATGCCAACAATTACAGATTTTTTCAAAATAAAATCACTGAGTTTCTTCAAAAATATGACGGTTATTTAGCACACTTCTCCGCAAGAATTTTGAAAAATTGTATAATCCTTGATATCTTGGCCAGTTCCTCCGAAGCAGCGATGAGAATTTTCACAACCCTCAACGATCGCGGCAAGCCGTTATCTGACGCAGATATTTTCAAGTCTCAGCTCTATAAATATTACAAAGAACTTGAAAACAAAGATAAATTTATCAAACGTTGGAAAGAATTAGAAGAAGTTTCTTCTGAAATTTATCATCCTATTGTAGGTACTCCAATGGACGAGGCTTTCACTCGTTACATGTATTACGAGAGAGCAAGGCAGGGGAACAAATCATCAACGATAGAGGCTCTGCGAAAATTTTATGAGAAAGACTCATATGCCCTTTTGAAAAATGGTGCGACGTTCGACAACATCGTTGACCTTGCAAATTTTTGGAAGTCCGTTTCCTTGCAGGACAAAGAAAGATTTTCTGATAAAATTCTCAAGCGTCTTTTCGTTTTGAATTACGCCCCCAACGGAATGTGGACTTACATAACGTCAGTTTATTATATTCGGAATAGGAGCGAGAACGGTTTGCTTGATGAGGAAAAGTTTTATGATTTTCTGAACAAAATCACCGCTTTCATATGGGGATATTCTTTCATAAATCCCGGCGTGAACGCGCTCAGAACTCCCATATATGCTGAGATGGTTAATATTGTCGATGATAAAAGAGTTGAATTTAAGGAATATAAAATTGATTTGAATCAGCTCGAAAACGCTATTAAAAATTACGTGTTCACTAATACGCGCACCATTACTAAATCAATGCTTGCATGGTGGGCTTTTAACGATGAAAATCAAGAGCTGCTGGAATTGAATAAATCGTTTCAAATTGAACACATTTACGCAAAAAAACGACTTGAATTTGACCGTAGCTTTTCAAATCCACACAATATCGAGTTATTAGGGAATAAGGCGTTACTGGAAGGCAACATAAATATTCGCGCCTCCGATTATCATTTTGCGGATAAAGTTAAATATTATAAGGGGTTCAAAAATTCACGCGGTCAATCAATAGGCGGAACCTCCATTAAAGAGCTTCAGGACTTGGCTAAAAATGCTAAGGACTTCACCGAAAACGATATAGTCCAGCGCAACGCTTTAATCGTTCAAAAGTTCATTGAGTATCTGAGAAAGAATGACCTCCTCAAATAATAATCCCGGCCGCGTCTTGGCCCTCGACATCGGCACAGTCAGAATAGGCGCGGCAATTTCTGACCCTAATCAGATAATCGCTCAGGGCTTGGGCGTGTGGAACGCTGAAAATGACGAATGGCTCAAAAATTTTGACGAGTGTTTGAAAAAATATGCCCCGTCTTTAATTGTTCTTGGCCTGCCCGTTCGGACTGACGGCAAAAAAAGCGAACGCGCTGAAAAAATTTTAGAGCTTCTCGAAAAATTAAAACTTCAATATCCCGACAGAAATTTTATAACTCATGACGAAAGATTTACAACGGTTATAGCTCAAAGAGCGTTGCTCGAAGCCGACACTTCCCGAAAAAAAAGGAAAAAAACCGTTGACAAAATCGCTGCTGTCATTATTCTTGAAAATTGGCTGGAATTTTCCCACCGTAAATAAATTTTAATAACAAAACTGGAGGAATTTTATTTGAATAATATGAATAATATTCAGGGCCTCTCTTCAGAAGAGGTAAAAACTAGCCGCATTAAATACGGCTCAAATGTTTTGACTGAACTTCCCAAAGAAACTCTCGCACGAAAATTTCTTAACAATTTGTCCGACCCCATGATTATAATTTTGCTCTGCGCGCTCGTAATTCAGCTCGTTTTATTTTTCATGGGCAGGGCAGAATGGTTCGAGCCCTTCGGAATTTTCGTGGCTGTCTTAATCGCAGGCGGAGTGTCCTCAATCACAGAATATCAGCAGGAGCAGAAAGCCTCGTTTTTGAAATCTCAGCAGGAAGCCGGAGAAACTACGAAAGTAATACGCGACGGAAGCATTCATGAAATTCATGTCAGCGAAGTCGTTACGGGCGATGTGATTTTTTTACAGGCCGGCGACAAAATTCCTGCGGACGGCGTTTTAATTGACGGGGCTGTAAAAGTCGATCAGTCCGCTTTGAACGGCGAGACCGAAGAGGCTGAAAAAATCCCTAACGTTTCCGATGAAAAATTTGATATTAAAGACCTGCTCAATAAATATTACGTCTATCGCGGAACTGTCGTCTGTTCTGGCGAAGGCTACGAAAAAATTTCCGTCGTCGGCGATAAAACTTTGTTCGGCGAATTAGCTCTCGAAGTTCAGGAAGCTCAGAGAAAAACGCCGCTGCAGGTTAAGCTTGGAAAACTTGCAAAACAAATTTCAGTTTTCGGCTACACCGGAGCAATCGCTATCGTTCTTGGAATTTTATTAAGAACTTTAATAACAGGAAATCTTCCGTCAGATTTTTACGCATGGGCGCAGCTTTTAATTGACGCGGTTACGGTCGCAGTAACTATTGTTGTCTGTGCCGTCCCGGAGGGTCTGCCTATGCTTACGTCAATGTTAATGTCTTTTCAGTCAATGCAGATGGCAGGGGATAACGTTCTCGTCAGAAAAATTAACGGGCTTGAGACTGCCGGAAGCCTTAATTTACTTTTCACCGATAAGACCGGAACAATAACCGAAGGAAGATTAACGATAGCTGAAATCGCTATGCCGGACGCAAAAGTTTTCACGGAATTGAAAGGACTTGATAACGAGACGTTGAACGATTTAATCATCGGCGCAGGCGTTAATAATTCCGCGACAGTCGGCGACGGTAACGTCATCGGGGGCAACAGCACGGACAGGGCTTTGATGTCATTCTTCAAAGACAACCCCAGCATATTAAAAATTATCTCGAAGGCCAAGAATGATGTTAAAAAATTCACGGCGTTTAATTCAGATAATAAAATGTCAACAGTTGAATTTAATGACGGCTCCGTTTATGTCAAGGGTGCACCCGAAAAAATCTTAGTTCAGTGCAAAAATATTCCCGACAGAAAAAAACTTGACGACTATATCAATGCTCAAGCCGACAGAGCCATGCGCTTACTGGCTATTGCAAAGGAAGCCGAAAATAAAATGGAGCTTATCTGCGTTTTAAGTATCCGTGATAACGTACGCAAAGAAGCCGTTGACGCAATAAAGCAGGTTCGTTCCGCAGGTATTCAAGTTGTCATGGTAACAGGCGACAGAAAAGAAACAGCCGTAGCAATCGCAAAAGAGGCCGGATTAATTTCAAGCCCGAACGAAATCGCTATGACTTCTCAGGAAATGGCCGCAAAATCCGACGAAGAACTTAAAAAAATTCTTCCTGACCTCCGTGTAATTTCGCGTGCATTGCCTTCGGACAAGAGCAGGCTTGTAAAAATTGCTCAAGAATTAAATCTCGTTGTCGGCATGACGGGCGACGGAGTGAATGACTCGCCGGCTCTCAAAAAAGCTGATGTCGGCTTCGCTATGGGGTCGGGCACTGAAGTTGCTAAGGAGGCCGGAGACATTACAATCCTTGACGATAATTTTAAGTCAATCGCAAAGGCAATTTTATACGGCCGTTCGATGTTCAAGAGCATCAGAAAATTTTTAGTGTTCCAGCTTACTGTGAATGTTGCGGCTGTTGTTACGTGCTTCTTAGGGCCTTTGTTCGGTCAAAATATCATGCTCACGGTAATTCAATTATTATTAATTAATCTTGCAATGGACACGTTGGCGGCGATCGCCTTCGGGTCGGAGCCTCCGCGCGAGCAGTACATGAATGAAAAGCCGATACCGAGAGACGAGAACATTATCACGCCTTCAATGTTCAATGACATTTTGATCGGAGCGGCTTATGTAACTTTAATCTGCATGGCCGTGATGTTCTTCGGGCCTGTCAAAAAATTATTCATGACCGACGATATAATTTACTTGCGCACAGCTCTTTTTGCCGTGTTTATGATGTCGATAACCTTCAACGGGCTTTCAATGGCTTCATCTAAGAACTGCGTGCTCGTGATGTTATTTATATTTGTTCTTCAGTGGGTGTTCGTCGAGTTTGGCGGCGAAGTTTTGAGCGTTAAAGCGTTGAGCTTAGACTCGTGGCTTAACTGCTTCGTTCTTGCAGTGCTTATCGTCCCGGTGAAGATGGGCATAGAATTTTTGATTAAAAAATATTACAGAAAATAATTTTTATCGGGGGCTGACTGAAACGGCCCCATATTTTTATAAAAAAAGTGATCATAAATCTTTTATGAGCATTGATTTTGAAAAAAAATCGCGCTAAATTTCCCGTCGAAAAATTTTTATTATTTATTTATTTTTAAGGAGATTTCAAAAATATTATGTTCATGAAAATTATTCTGGTCGTAATTTTTTTCGGGGTCATGCTCGGAATCGGGCTATACTGCCGTAAACATTCAACTGATGTGAGCGGCTTTGTGCTTGGCGGACGCGCTGTAGGACCGTGGCTTACGGCGTTTGCATACGGAACGAGTTATTTTTCTGCCGTTGTCTTTGTCGGCTATGCTGGGCAGTTCGGCTGGCGTTATGGAATTGCCGCAACGTGGGCAGGGCTTGGGAACGCAGTAATAGGTTCGCTGATGGCGTGGGCCGTTCTTGGCCGCCGTACGCGAATAATGAGTCAGTATCTTTCAAGCGCAACAATGCCGGACTTCTTCGGAAAAAGATTTTTAAGCAACGCTCTGAAAATTGCCGCGTCAATAATCTGTTTTGTATTCTTAATTCCATACACTGCAAGTTTATATAACGGGCTTAGCCGTCTTTTCGGTATGGCCTTCAGCATAGATTATTCAGTGTGCGTAATTTTTATGGCGGTATTGACAGGAATATATGTCGTCGCTGGCGGCTACATGGCAACAGCTATAAATGATTTCATTCAGGGAATAATAATGCTTTGCGGAATTATCGCGGTAATTGCTGCGGTAATTTCATCACGCGGAGGACTCTTTGATGCTCTTGCAGGCTTGGCAGAAATTTCTGATGCTCACGCCGCTACACGCTTGGCAAAGTCGCCGGGAATTTTCGCTTCGTTCTTTGGGCCTGACCCTATAAACTTAATGTTCGTTGTAATTTTAACGAGCTTGGGAACGTGGGGGCTTCCTCAAATGGTGCAGAAATTTTACGCGATAAAAAATGAAAGCGACATCACAAAAGGCACAGTGATTTCAACTTTATTCGCGCTTGTCGTTGCAGGAGGCTGCTATTTTTTAGGCGGCTTCGGGCGTTTATTCTCGGCTCAATTAGACCCAGCCGGGCTCGGAGTTCCTGCTGATGGCTACGACTCCATCATTCCCGTAATGTTATCGGGGCTTCCTGATATTTTGCTTGGGGTCGTCGTAATTCTCGTGCTGTCGGCTTCAATGTCAACGCTCTCGTCGTTAGTTCTTGCGTCAAGTTCGACATTAACTCTTGATTTATTAAAAGACCATGTAATAAAAAATATGGACGAGAAAAAACAATTATTAGTCATGAGAATTTTAATCGTGATTTTCATAATAATTTCCGTCGTGCTTGCGTTAATTCAATATAAATCAAACGTAACTTTTATCGCGCAGTTAATGGGCGTGTCGTGGGGCGCACTGGCCGGAGCGTTTCTTGCGCCGTTCATGTATAGTTTGTACTGGAAGGGCGTAACTAAAATTTCGTGCTGGGTGAATTTTATTTTCTCTAGCGTCGTTATGACAGCCAATATTTTCATGAGGCCGGATTTTCCCGTCATGCTTCAGTCGCCGATTAACGCCGGAGCTTTTTGTATGCTTGCAGGATTTATTATTGTTCCTGTTGTGAGTTTCATAACTCCGAAGCCGAATAAAGATTTTCTTGATATGGCATTCGCCTGCTACACAAAGACAGTAACGGTCAGGCAGTCAAAAGCCCTCGCTGATAATTATGATTAGCTAGAAAATAGAAATTAGAAGTTAGGAGTTAATTTCATTCTTCGCTCCTAACTATAATTTTTCCAGGCTGTACGGAATGAGTCAGCCACACGTTGCCTCCGATCACGCAGTTGTCGCCGATTACGGTTTCGCCGCCCAAAATTGTCGCGCCTGCATAAATTATTACGTTGTTCCCTATGTCAGGATGACGCTTAATTCCTTTTACTAAAGTTCCGTCAGGTTCGACTGCAAAACTTTTTGCGCCTATCGTAACATTTTGATAAATTTTCACGTGATTTCCGATCGTTGAAGTTTCGCCGATAACAACTCCCGTTCCGTGATCAATGAAAAAATATTCGCCTATTGAAGCTCCCGGATGTATATCTATTCCCGTGAGTCTATGGGCATATTCAGTTATTATTCTTGGAATTAACGGGACTTTCATACCATAAAGCTCATGAGCAACTCTGTACGCGCTTATTGCGATAAAAGCAGGATAAGCAAGAATTATCTCATCAGGAGTTTTCGCGGCAGGGTCTCCCTGATATGCCGCCGTTATATCTGTCAATAAAATTTTGCGTATATCAGGGAGTTTTTTTATTAAATTCGCTGCAACTTCTTCGGCTTTGCGTTCATTATTATTAAAAATTTTTTTGAGCGCGTGAATTAAATTTTCACAAGCCGATTCTAAATTTTCTGCAATGCTCTTGGCCTCGCTATTAACATGCGAAGGAAACATCGCCGCTTGAATTTTTATAAACGATTTTTCAGCACGGTCTTTAATTCCGTTGTAATTAAATTCGTCTTCTGCCGTTAAAATTTCTAATTCGTTTTCAGTAAAACTTAAAGCCTCTTCTAAAAAATTCATGACTTATTCGCTGAAAAGTGCTGTGGATAAATAACGTTCGCCAGTGTCAGGCAAAATCACCGCGATATTTTTTTCTGCGTTCTCCGCTCTCTTTGCAACTTCAATCGCAGCATGTAAGGCCGCGCCCGAAGAAATTCCCACTAAAAAGCCCTCAGTCTTTCCGATTAATTTTCCCATCGTGAAAGCGTCATCATCATTCACAAGAAAAATCTCATTATATAAGCGGGTATTCAGAACTTCAGGGACAAAGCCTGCGCCTATGCCTTGAATTTTATGCGCACCGCTTCTTCCTGCCGAGAGGACGGGAGAGCCTGCCGGTTCAACAGCAATAATTTTTATGTCCGGGTTTTGCTGTTTGAGATATTTGCCAGTCCCTGTGAGAGTTCCGCCCGTTCCAACTCCGGCTATAAAAATGTCAACTTTGCCGTCAGTATCCTGCCAAATTTCCGGGCCTGTCGTATCTTCGTGAATTTTAGGATTTGCAGGATTAACGAACTGTCCGGCAATCCAACTGTCAGGAATTTCACCTGCAAGCTCTGAGGCTTTTTCAATGGCACCCTTCATTCCCTTTGAGCCTTCAGTCAAAACAAGTTCCGCGCCGTAAGCCTTCATTAATTTTCTTCGCTCGATTGACATCGTTTCGGGCATTACGATTATTATTCTGTAACCGCGAGCCGCCGCAACTGATGAAAGCCCTATGCCGGTGTTGCCGCTTGTTGGTTCGATAATGACACTGCCGGGTTTAAGATTTCCCGATGCTTCAGCATCATCAATCATTGCTTTTGCTACTCTGTCCTTAACGCTTCCGGCCGGATTAAAATATTCCAGCTTTGCAAAAATTTTTGCATTAAGCCCGAAATGTTTTTCAATCCGAGTGAGTTCAAGCAGCGGTGTGCGGCCGATTAACTGGTCAATAGACGTATAAATCTTTGGCATAAAAAATCTCTCCTTTTTGATTTTATGAATATGTACAAAAAATCTGTCCGAAAAATTTTCAGACTTTTATTTAAGAATTTGTCTGCAAAAAAATTAAGTTAAATGGAAATTTTTTAGAATAGGAAGCGGCAACAACAAACAAAGCCCTCGTGAATGGCCTTTAATGTTTCATAATTACGATTAAGCATTGCTTGTTTCACCTCGTTAAAATTTTTGATGAGCAAATTATTACATGAATAACCTACTAAGTCAATATGCAAAAAATTTTTAGAGCAAAAAAACTACAGCTCCTTTAATAATTTTTAGAAGCTGCAGTTTTAATTTAATTATTTTTCACTCTTTTCTGAACGAACTCGTTATTGAATAATAATAGCTGTCGTTGTCCAAAGTCGTAGCTGTTCCCTGCCATACTGTGCTGATTTCCGTAGCTGACGTTATAGTTATCACGATGTTTTCGTTAGCGTTGTTTATATCTTCAATTCGCCACACGCCGTCGGAAACTTTAGCCAGCTTCATTGTGTCGTCTTTGCTGAAAGAAAAATCTCCGGCATTTCCCTGCTGAACTTCATTTTCATCAAATGCTGTCCATTTTTGAGCGTAAGTAACTTTTGCTGTGCCTGTCTGAGAAGTCGTGCTGCTGTCTGCTTCAAGATTTATTGATGCGATTTTCATGTAAATGTCAGTCGCAAGCCTGAGCGTTAAAACTCTGTCGGTCCCCTGCGTTGTGCTTGTCGCTGTGGCTTCGTCCTCTGTGATTAATTTCCAGTTGCCCTCAAGAATTTCGGAGACAGTTGTATCTGTCGTGTCTGTTTCTTCGTCTGTAGATTCATCGTCGGTCGTCGGCGTTGAGCTTGTCTTAATCATTGAACATTCAACGGTGTAATCGCAATATGAGCCGACTGAAGAAAGATACCCCGTACCGCTTATCTGTATGTTAATCTTATTTGATGAGCCTGAAATAAAATTAACAATGATCATTACAGAGCCGTAGCTGAACGTCCATTGGTCGTCGGTTATGCGCGTCAGTATCATATTTTGAGTCTTTGTCGTTGCGCTCGAAGATGTATAGCTCCTGATCGTTAAATTCCCTAAAGAATTTAAGTTCGCGTCTCTCGCTGAAACAGTGTGCGAATAAAAAACGCTTGCTGTCCCGGCGGACTCGTCCGCGCTCGTTGCGAATGATATATCGGAAAAGGCCGCCTTCAAATCCGTAACATGAGCCAAATATATTGACGTAGTTGTCCCGGTTATTACGCCTTTGCCTGAATAGCCGGAGCTCTCGTCAAAAACCCAAGTGCCGGTTAAAATTCCCGAAACTTTATCATGCAATGTTGAAGAAGATGATGAGCTTGAATTGTCTTTACTCCCTCCGCAGCCTGAAAATAAAAATACACATAGAGCCATAGCTAAGAAAAATTTTATTTTACGCATTTATGATTACTCTCCGTTCATTCTTTTTACGTATTAAATTATAGCAGAGTTTTCCTCTTTCCTACCTCCTAACTCCTAACTCCTACCTTTTTATGATATTATTTGCGCGGAGAAATTATAATGAAAGGGTTAAAATTTTTTCATGAATGAGAGAAATAATTTCCGAGAAAATCCAGACGGAGATAAAAGAAATTTTAGAATGAGTCCCGATGAAATTCTTTTGTTAAAACAGCAGAGGCAGCGGCAAACTCAAGGCCAGCGACGGGATCGGCCGGCTCCTCAAAAATCCAGACCGAGAAAGAAAAAAAGAGTTTCAATCTTAAAAATAATATTCGCCACCATCTTAATTGTAATTTTGCTTGCGACAGGAGCATTAAGCGCGGGCGTAGCGTGGTATGTCGTAAAACTTTCCGAAGATCTTCCGAGCATGGTCGAACTTGCCAACCCTAAGAGCAGTCTGCCGTCAATTTTATATGACAGGAACGGCGAAGTAATTGCGAGGTTGTTTATAGAAAATAGAACGCCTTTAGAACTTCATCAAATTTCTCCTGAACTTGTGAGGGCTGTTTTAGCGGCTGAGGACTCCGCGTTTTATCAGCACGGCGGAATTAGAATAGGCTCTATCATGCGTGCTTTGTGGACAGACGTTGTCGAAGGCGGAAAAGTTCAGGGGGCCAGCACGATAACGCAGCAGCTTGCAAGAAATTTATTTTTGTCGCACGAGAAGAGCATAACAAGAAAAGCTAAAGAGATTATTATCGCGATGAGGCTCGAAAAACTTTTCCCTAAGGATAAAATTCTTGAGCTTTATCTGAATACAATTAACTTCGGGCGCGGAGCTTGGGGAGCAGAGACGGCGGCGCGGACATATTTTGACAAGTCAGCGAAAGATTTAGACTTAGCTCAATCGTCGATTCTTGCAGGATTAATCGCGAACCCGGGACGCTATAACCCGTTGAGCAGTTTGAACAACGCTAAGGCAAGACAAAATTACGTTCTTGGCAGAATGGAGACTTTAGGCTGGATCACGCCGGAACAGAGACAGGCTGCTTATGACGAAGAATTAGAATTTAGAAGCCGCCCGAACAAAGTCGAAGAATATAACCAAGCTCCTTATTTTGTGTCGCATTTATTATTTAATGACTTGCTCCCTAAATACGGCAAGGACGAAGTATATAGCGGCGGTATGCAGATTTATACTACGCTTGATATAAATTTGCAGGACAAGGCCCGCGAGGCTATACAGGGTCTCAATAAAAATATCATGGGCGCATTAGTGTGCCTTGAGTCCGACACGGGAGAAGTTTTAGCTTTGGTCGGCGGAAAAGATTTCAAAGAAAGCAAATTTAACAGGGCTACTCAGGCAATCAGGCAGCCCGGCTCAAGTTTCAAACCTATAGTTTACGCGGCGGCAATGGAAGAGGACGTTATGCCCAGCGATCATTTTCTTGACGCTCCGATAACTTTCAAGCAGCCCGGTGGACGCGGCAAGGGCTGGTCGCCTCATAACTCAAGCAACGGATATTCAGGCGAGGTTACTTTGCAGAGAGCTTTGACAAGTTCATTAAACACTGTTGCCGTTAGAGTGGCGGCTTTTATCGGAACTGACGCTATAGTCAGAATGGCACGCAATATGGGAATAGAGACGAAATATCTGCCGAATGATTTATCAGTCGCATTAGGTTCGGCAAGTTTAACTCCGTTAGAAATGGCAGTGGCTTTTAACTGCTTCAACAACGGAGGAAAAAGAATTGTCCCGTTAATGATACGCGAGATCCGCGACAGGGACGGAAATATTTTAGAGCAGCGCGAGACAGCATCGAGTCAGGCAATGAACCCGGAGACAGCTTATGCGATACGCTCAATGCTTCAGGACGCGGTGAGGGCAGGAACGGGAAAACCTGCGGCTTTGCCAAAAATAAACGTCTTTGGAAAAACAGGAACATCGAATGATTTTATTGATGCTTGGTTTGTCGGAGGCGTTCCGGGATTAACTACGGCTGTGTATGCCGGACGAGATGACCATAAAACGATGGGAAGGCGTGCTTTCGGAGGTACGATCGCGGCACCGGTCTGGAAAAAATTTATGAGCTTTGCAGTACAAGAAATGTCAACGCCGGAAAATTTTGAAGCTCCCCCTGCGTGGGTGAACGTCAGCAAAGTTTCAATATGCAGAAGTTCAGGATATTTAGCTCGCTCCGGCTGCGCTGCTGTGCCGTTATTTTTTCCAAAAGGAAAATCGCCGACGGCATCATGTCCTCTTCACGGCGGAAGTTATAGAGCGGCTGAGGACGATCCGAGAGGGCCGAGACTTTTCTTAGTAGATCAGGACGACTCGTATCTTGCAAAAATTGAGAGCAGAGAGCGTGAAGATAGTTCGTCATCGTCATCACAGACTGAATACGCTCCGCCTCCTCAGCAGGTTACTGCCCCTGCTACACAAGCGGCCGTGCCGCGACCGAGTGCGCCTGCACCTTCGAGACAGGAGCCAAAACTCAACGAAGTCGAACAGCGTTACAGACAATTACTTAGAGAATACGGAATTGAATAATTAAGAATTAGGAGCGGAACATCTGCCCCTAATTTTTTTAGGCTTTATGCAAAGAAATTTTGAAAGTGCTTCCCTTGCCCTTTACGCTCTGAGCCGTTATTGTTCCGCCGTGAGCTTCAACGGCTGCTTTGACAATCGCAAGCCCGACTCCGCTTCCGCCCGTAACTCTCGTGCGAGACTCGTCCGCCCTGTAAAATCTTTCAAAAATGTTCGGCAGATCTTTTTCAGAAATTCCTATACCGGTGTCGCTGACCTCAATAAAAATTTTATCGTCCGCCGAAAATAATTTTGTCTTAACTTTTCCGCCCTTGTTAGTGTAGCGCAGAGCGTTCGAGAGAAGATTATCAATTACGTGTCTGAATTTATCTCCGTCAATTTCACAGAATAAATTATTTTCAAGCTCGGCTGAAAAATTTATTCCTGCTTTCTCAAAAACAGGCTCAAAACTTTCAAGCACAGGCTCTAGAAATTTTTTCATGTCCGTTTTTTCCGTATGGATTTCGAGCGATTCACCTTCTAGGCGCGTCAGGGCTTCGACATTTTCAATTAAACCTCCAAGCCTGTTTATTTCGTTCGTGCATAATTCCAAGCGTTCGGGCGTAGGCTCTAAAATTCCGTCGGCTATCGCTTCAATCTGCGTTCTTACTACAGTTAAAGGCGTTCGCAGTTCGTGAGCTACATCGACCATTAAACGGCGGCGCAGTTTCTCCTGACCGGCGAGCGAGTGCGAGAGATTTTCAACTCCTTTTATTAAGTCGTCAAGCTCTTTAATTCCGACGGGCAAAAGATTTTCAGAAGTTTTGTAATCGCCCTTCGCAATTTTTTTCGTCCGTTCAATAACTTTTATGACGGGACGGCTCAATTTTTCCGCGACTAGACAGCCGACACCGCAGGCAAATAAAATCATTATCAACGCTCCGGCCATCGTGTAGCGCAATAAATAATCTATAAAAGAATTTTCGTAGCGTCCGCTTGGAAGTTTTCGCTCAATTTCAAGACGGCCGATATTTTTTTCGCCTCCGAGTCTCAAAGTTATATGCTCGGAATTTGCCGTATTATCATTTTCATTGCTATTAACGTTCATGTGTCCCTTATGAGACATTTGAAGCGGCCTTAACGTAAAAATTTCACGGCCGTTTCTGTCAATTAAAGTTATCGTCATTCCAAACCATTGAGGCGCAGGGCGTAAGATGTCCATCACGCGGCGGCGTTTCCATATTCCGCCCTCTTCCTCGTAAAGTTCCGTTAAAGACTCTCCGAGATTTTCGAGGTCTGCCTGACGACGCTGAACCTGATAATTTCTGAAGGCATTGACGCTCAAGTGGAGGCCGAGCACGGGCACGACAATCCCGCTCAAGACCGCAAGCAAAACATAAAGCGCGAGAAAATGTCTGCGCAGCGATTTATTTTTCATCGTCAAATCTGTAGCCGAAGCCGTATACGGTTTTAATCCAGCCGTTTTCGTGGCCAGGCTCGGCTAATTTTTTGCGCAGATTTTTTATATATGTGTCTATTGTTCTGTCAAAGCCGTCGTAATCTTCGCCGAGTGCAGTCCGTATAATTTCCTCTCTTGACCATGTGCGGACGGGTCTTGAGACAAGCGTCGAGAAGATTAAAAATTCGCTCCTCGTTACAGGAATTGTTACGCCGTCCTTGCGGATTTCCACGCGCTCCGGATCGATTTCTATTCTTCCGTCAGCATACAAGCCCGATGCAATATTATCACGTGTTTCTTTCGGCCTCATCTGCGCCCTTATGCGTGCCATTAATACACGCGGGCTGAAAGGTTTTGAGACGTAATCGTTTGCTCCCGTGTCAAGTCCGTAAACAACATCAGCCTCGCTTGATTTTGCCGTGAGCATGATTATGGGCACTGAAGAAGATTTTTCGCGTATCCTCCGGCAGACCTCCTCGCCGTTCAATTTCGGGAGCATTAAATCAAGAATCACTAAATCAATTTCATCGCGTTCAAAAATTTCAAGAGCCTCTAAGCCGTCCGAAGCGATCACAGTCTCGTAGCTCTCGCGTTTTGCGTAAGCACTGACTACTTCAGCTATTGAGGCTTCGTCTTCAACGATTAAGATTTTCATAAAAAATTTTTCTCCTTTCACAAAATTTCCATTTTTATTTCATTTTGCGTTCATAATTTATTGTTATTCTATCAGCGTTGAAACAAGGAGGTCGAAAAAAATGAAAGGAACAAAAAAATTAGCAGCATTTTTAACGGTAATCGCAGCAGGAAGTGTTTTTTACACGGCAGATCCGGCAGCAGCAAAAGGACTTGAGCTTGAGGGAATACAAATAGTTTTCGGCCGTCATCATGACGCACCGCCGCCCCCTCCTCCTGGTCCGGGACCGCATCATCATCGCCATCACCCCCATTACGCGCCGCCTCCTCCGCCTCCGCCCCCACATCATCAGCACGCATTTCATCACGGAGGGCCAAGACCGGGTCCGGGACCGCATCATCATGGAGGACATATGCCCCCGCCTCGTCATTACCATCATCGTTAAAGATTTTGAGGGGCTTTTTAGAAAAGATTTTTTGATATAAATAAAAATTTTTAGGAGGTAACTTAATTATGAAAAAAATATTAGCAGTAATCGTAGCAGTGTGTGTAGTTTTTGGAGCAGCAGCGGCGTTCGCCCAGCAGGGAAGAGATAACAACGGCACTCAGGAATTTCGCGGTCAGCCGCAGTTTAATCGCCAGAATTTCAACGGACAGCGCGGAAATTTTCAGAACTACCCGGCAAATTTTGAAGGCTGTTCTCCCGATTTCGGCCCGCGTCGCGGCAACGGCAGAATGGGCGGAATGAATTTCACCCCCGACATGCCCAAAGAGATCCGCGAAAAAGCCGCAGACCTAGCAAAACTTCGCATAGACCTTGAAGAAGCTCTTTCAAGCAGGCCGGTTAATAAGGCAAAGGCTCTTGATGTTCATGCGAAAATGCAGAAACTCCAAAACGAGATCGATACTTGGAGATTTCAAAAGAGGCTTGAACGCATTGAGGAATTTCAGGAAAAAAGAGAACTGAACAAAAAAGCGCAGGACGCTCCAGAAAAATAAAAATGTATTAATTAAAAATTGAGGAGTTCGGAAAAAAATCCGGCTCCTCATTTTTTTCATATGTGTCTCATATATATTGCTCTACTTGGTCATGAACGACCACCATATTATTAAAATCTTCAATCTGCGGACGCTGCACCATTATCGGCTCGCGTACATGGACAAATTGATTCTCAACTCGGCGCGTTACAAATCCCTTTTCGAGTCTGCTCACAGACCCTGCGGTGTCGTTAATTATATTCGTCTGAACTACTCGCATATTAAATTCCTCCGTGAATTTTTTTCTAAACGCTGCAAAATAATTTTACACTATCGGCAAAAAAATTTTCATGAAAAAAATTCGCACTCTTATTTTTTTCTTGGACTTGTGAAATTTTGTGAACGCTGAAAGATTTTAATATTTCTGTAGTCCCCATTGTAGTCCCCAAAAATATTTTTCTCTCAAAAATTTTCGTGAATGGATTAGAATTTATTTTATCATAAAATTTTCCGCGCCGGCTCAAAAAAAAATGAGAAGTGTTTTTTCACTCCTCATTCTTGAAATATTAACGTTAGCGCAAAACGCCCTTAAATCTTTCTCTGTTGACGTGTTCGGGCTTTGCCGGCTCAATCTCTCCGGCCTTCATTAATGCCATTCGCGTAAGCATAGGCCCGACAAGTTCATAAACTAATACGCTGAATAAAATTATATTTCGGATTAAGCTGCCCATTTCAGCTCCGAGACTTTGTGCGCTGACAACCATTCCAAGCGCGACACCGGCCTGCGGAAATAAAGTTATGCCTAAGTATTTTTTAACGTTCTCTGAACAGTTCATTATCGTACTGCTGATTGATGCGCCGAAATATTTTCCCAAGCACCTAGTCAAAATATAAACAAGTCCCGTAATTATCACGAACGGATATTGAAAGACAGAGAGCTCAAGCCTCGCGCCCGATAACACAAAAAATACCGCGTATAAAGGAGCTGACCATTTCTCCGAGCGTTTCATGATGTCCGCAGAATATTCGCACATGTTGCAAAAAACCGTGCCGAGCGTCATACACACGAGCAGAGACGAGAAAGCCACGCGGACTTGGCCGAAATGAAATTCCTGCGTTGCAAGAGAAATTGTCATCATTACAAACGCGATCGTCATTGAAAGCCTGTTCGAGTTTGAGAAAAATAATTTTTCTATCTGTGTTAATATCCAGCCCATGAACGCGCCTAAAATTACGGAGCTTATAATTTCAATTAAGGGATTTATTATGATCGAGACAAAATTTATCGCGCCGCCGATCATTGCCTGAGCAACTCCGATTGAAACGGCGAATATGATAAGCCCTGCCGCGTCGTCAAGAGCAACGATGGGCAGCAGTAAATCAGTTACCGGGCCTTTAGCTTTGAACTGCCGGACGACCATTAACGTAGCCGCCGGAGCCGTAGCCGCAGCAATCGCGCCCAAAGTTATAGCTGCCGGGATTGGAAGGACATCACCGCCAAGTTTCACGCTCAAGGCGATTAAAGCGACGTCAACAAAAATTGTCGCGGCCAACGCCTGAAAAATTCCGATAAAAGTTGCGGCCTTGCCCATTTCTTTTAACTGGGCTACTCTAAATTCGCTGCCGATGTCAAAAGCTATGAAGCCAAGCGCGAGATTTGAAAGAATATTCACGCTTGCAAGTTCAGCAGAAGAATCAAAACCGATGTAAAAACGTCCAAGCACATACGGCCCGACGAGAACGCCGGCAATTAAAAACGATGTTACGTCAGGAAACTTGAAGCCGGAATATTTGAATGCTCTTGTCATCATTAAACCGGCGAACAAAGCAAAAGCAGTCTTGAGTAATAAAGACATGTGAAAAAAAATCTGCCCTCTTTCATAAAATTAATTATCAAGCGTGAGATTATATCACTTTGTTCAGGTAGGAGTCGGGAATTTTTTTAACCTCCTAACTCCCACCTCCTAACTCCTACTTCAAAAATCGTTCCTCCGCCAATAACTAAATCGCCGTCATAAATCACAGCCGCTTGGCCTCGTGCAGGAGTTTTAATTTTTTCTTTGAACTCGATAATTAATTCATCGTCGTTAATTTGATTAATAATTGCAGGAATTTCTTTTTGACGGTAGCGCGTTTTGACTTTAGCGCAAAAATTTTCGGGCAGGTTATCGAACGCAATTAAATTTGCGCCGGAAATTTTTATTTTGTCGCAGTATAAACCGGCTTCGTCCTCCGGGACCAGAGTTATATTATTTGTAACGCTGTCGATTTTTGAGACGTAGAGGCGCGATTTTGCGGCGACTCCGAGCCCCCTGCGCTGTCCTGTCGTATAGTGAATTATTCCCTTATGAACGCCCAGAATTTTTCCCGAAGCGTCAATAAAATTTCCCGACGGATATTTTTTACCCGTGAAAATTTCTATAAATGCTCCGTAATTGCCGTCGGGTATGAAACAAATATCCTGCGAGTCGTTTTTCTTTGCGTTAATAAAATTTAACTCCTGCGCAAGCTCACGGACTTCAGTTTTTTTCATGTCGCCCAAGGGAAATTCTGTTCGCGCCAACTGCTCCTGTGTCATCATATATAAAACATAACTTTGGTCACGCGATAAGTCTTCGGCCTTGAATAATAAAAATCTCCCCGAAGAATCTCGTTTGATTTTTGCGTAATGGCCAGTTGCGATTTTTTCAAGCCCTGATTCATTCGCGTGTTTCAGCAAAGCGCCGAACTTCAAAAATTTATTGCAGTCTATGCAGGGGTTGGGAGTTCCGCCGTCCTCGTAAACGCTGACGAATTTTTTTATAACGCTGTCCTCAAATTCCTGCATTAAATTCAAGACTTCGTGTTCAATGCCCAAAGTCTCACAGATTTTTTTCGCGTCAATTATGTTTTCGCGCGAACAGCACGGATATTTTGACGGGACTCCAAGAGACTCGTTCAGAAATAAAAGCATTGTCGCGCCGACGCACGTTTTATATTTTTGAGCCATTAAATAAGCGGAGACACTGCTGTCAACGCCCCCGCTCATAGCTATCAGGGAGGAGTTAGGAATTAGGAGGCAGGAGGTATTTTTTTCATTCATCACAATAAATTCGCTTTCTATTTTTTTTTATTTCTGCCCAGCCTAATTATTTTAATAAGGCGGTTGCGTAGAAAGCAGGAAATAGGAGCTTCCCATAAATTTTATTTTCACTTAAAAATTTTTTCATCTTTAACTCCTAACTCCTACCTCCTAACTCCTACCTATTTCACGAGCTGTGCCATTTTCTTTAATCTTCTGATTGCTTCTTCGAGAACTTCATCGGAGCGTGCAAAATGGAAACGGATTAAGTTATTAATCGGCTCTCTGAAGAAACTTGAGCCGGGCACGGCGGCAACGCCGATATTTTTTATCACCCATTCGCAGAACTCCAAGTCGCTCCAGCCTTTGAACTGTTCAAGCTCAAGGAAATTTGAAATGTCAACCATGACGAAATAAGAGCCCTGCGGGACGTTATGCTTCAGTCCTGCCTCGTCAAGTCCTTCGAGAAATCTGTTGCGCTTGTGAGTATATTTTTCTTTCAGCTCGTCATAATATTCATCAGGGAGTAAAAACGCCTGCGTGGCGGCTTCCTGTAACGGCGCAGCAGCTCCGACCGTCAAGAAGTCGTGAACTTTTCTTGCTCCATCGACGACATCTTCAGGCCCGATTAAATATCCCAAACGCCAGCCGGTGATTGAATAAGTCTTTGAGAGAGAGTTGCACGTTATAACGTGGTCGAACATTCCCGGAAGTCCCGAAGCGTAGACGTGCTTATAAGGGTCAAAGACTATGTGTTCATAAACTTCATCAGTTACAACGTAAGCATCATATTTTACGGCCAAGTTACAGATTTCGAGCAGCTCTTCTTTCTTGAAAACTTTTCCGCACGGGTTAGACGGGTTGCAGATTACAATAGCCTTTGCTCCGTCCTTGAAGCCCTGTTCGATTAATTTAATATCATAGTCATAAGTCGGAGGCACTAGCGGAATATAAATAGGGGACGCACCTGAAAGAATTGCATCGGCTCCGTAATTTTCGTAAAAAGGCGAGAAGACCATGACTTTGTCGCCGGGGTTGCAGATTGTCATCATTGCGCACATCATTGACTCGGTGCTTCCGCAGGTGATTACGATTTCTTTTTCCGGATCAATCTCGCGCCCGATAGCTTTGCCCTGTTTAGCGCAGACAGCGTCGCGGAAATTTTTAGCTCCGAATGTTATTGCGTACTGATGAGGTCCTGTGTAAGCCGTTTTTGCGAGCGAGTCTAACATTTCTTTGGGCGGCTCCCAGTCGGGAAACCCCTGAGAAAGATTAATCGCCCCGTACTTGTTGCAAATTCTTGTCATGCGGCGGATAACGGAGTCTGTGAAAGTGCCTACTCTATCGCTGAGTTTTGGCATAATTAATTTCAAATCCTTTCATAATTCTAAAGTACTTTTTACTGAAAATTTTAATTTTTTTTTCTTAATTTGCAATATATGCAATATATTTATCTAGCCTGCTTTCTTTACTTTTTTTAATTTTTCTCTTAAAATTCAAACAATTCTTCAAGTCTTATCTTAAAATAAATATAAATTTCGTAAAAGAGTGAAAAATAATGAAGAAATATCTGTTCGCTTTAATTGTGTTGCTGTCCGTGCTTCTTTACACGCTGGGTCATCGTGTTAATAGGATTGAAGTGCTTCGTATAGGCTGTGAATGCGACTATCCTCCTAATAATTGGGAAGAAGACAGGGAGACTGATTCAAACGCTCCGATCGTAAATAGAGAAGGCTTTTATGCTGAAGGTTATGACATTCAAATTGCTAAGGCAGTGGCTGAAAAAATCGGAGCTAGGCTTGAAGTGAAAAAAATTTTGTGGCAGGATCTTATACCGGCTTTGCAAAGAAGAGAAATTGACGCTATATTTTCAGGTATGCTCGATACTGACGAGCGCAAAGCACGCGCCGACTTTTCTGATACGTACGACTATTTTGAGACCGAGTACGCGATTATCGTCCACAAAGACAGCAAATACGCCAAAGCTCAAAAGCTAAATGATTTTTACGGAGCCGTAATAACAGGGCAGGCGGGAACGGCTCTGGACGTTCTTGTAGAGCAGGTGCCGGGGGCTATTCACGTTGAGCCTGCCGATACGTTCACAGAACTGCTCGATAAACTTTTGAACAATGACGTTGACGGCATTGTCATTAACGTAGATACCGGCGAAATATATGAAAAATCGCATCAGGATCTGCTAATGGTGAGATTTCCAAAAGGCAAAGGATTTAAGTTAAATTTTACGGGGACCTGCGTTGGAGTCCGTAAGAAAAATGACACTCTTTTGAGAGCAATAAACAGCGCATTAAGTGAACTTTCAAAGAGGGACCGTCAAAGATTAATGGACATGACGATTTTAAGGCAGTGGGAAAATATTAATATCTGACGCCCGCGTCTTATTACAGGGGTTATTTACTTTTTTTAATTTTTCTCTTAAAATGCCTCTAATTTTCCGACTTTTTATAAACTTCGCACATTCCAGAAAATTAAAGAGGGTAGGAGATAAAGGAGTGAAATAAAAATGAAGAAGTATATATTCCTCGTAATCATCTTGGCCTGTGTTCTTTACTTTGAGCTGGATGATGACCATGCCAAAATAGAAGTTATACGTATCGGAGTTGAGTGCGATTACCCGCCCAACAACTGGGAGGAGGACGCGCCGACCGACTCGAATGTTCCTTTAGAAAATAAAAAAGGCTTTTATGCTGAAGGCTATGACATTCAGATAGCTAAAGCAGTAGCTGAAAAAATCGGGGCAAAACTTGAAGTAAAAAAAATCGCGTGGCAGGATCTCCTACATGCTCTGAACCGGCGAGAGATTGATGCTGTCTTTTCCGGTATGCTCGACACCGAAGAGCGCAAACAAGACGCTGCTTTCTCCGACAGATACGACTTTCAGGAAGAAGAGTACGTAATTCTGGTCCATAAAAAAAGCAGATACGCCAGGGCTAAAAAATTGAGTGATTTCTACGGAGCTGTTCTCACGGGACAGAAAGGCACAGTACTGAATGACGCTGTCGGACAGATAGAAGGAGCCATTCATATCGAGCCCCTTGAAATATTCAGCGAACTGCTCGATAAACTTTTACAGCATGAGCTTGACGGCTTAATCATAAATCTTGATAGTGCTAAAATATATGAAAAAGAACACCCTGATGATTTAGTTGTGATAGCTTTCCCCAAAGGCCAGGGGTTTACTTTAGGACACAGTGGAATCTGCGCCGCCGTCCGCAAGACAGATAATCGACTCTTAAAAGAAATAAACGGCGTGTTAAAAAAACTTTCAAAGAGAGACCGCCAAAGAATAATGGACAGGATAATTTCAAGGCAGTGGGATAATTTATAGCTTAGTCATAAAAATCTGATATACTCTCAAAAAATATTTTTTTATAAAGGAGTGTGTATCTTCAAGTTGAATCAAAACATGCCTAAATTAAAAATAGGGAAGTATCAGCCCAAGTATCCTCTAATTCAGGGGGGAATGGGCGTTGATATTTCAGGCCCGAATTTGGCCGGACATGTCGCTAAGTGCGGAGCAATAGGAACTATAGCAAGCGTCGGTCTTGCTCACAATTCGCCGTATTTTGCGATCGAAAAACATAATTATTTTGATGCTAATGAAATAGTTGTTAAAGAAGCCGTAGCGAAGGCCAAGAGCATTGCCGGGCCCGACGGGATTGTCGCGGTAAACTGCATGGTAGCTCTTACGGATTACGACAGACAGGTCAGAGCTTCGGCCGAAGGTGGAGCGAATATAATAATCTCCGGCGCGGGACTGCCCCTGCGGCTTCCGGATTATACGAAAGATTTTCACGATGTTGCGCTCGTGCCCATAGTAAGTTCAGCAAAGGCAGCGAGTTTAATTACGCGACACTGGGAGAAAAAATATAATCGTCAGCCTGACGCGTTCGTTGTCGAAGAGCCTGCGACGGCCGGAGGGCATTTAGGAGCAACGACTATTGAGCAGGTTTATGACCCGGCATTAAGGCTTGAAAAGGCCGTGCCTGATGTTGTCCGTTTTGTCGCTGAAGAAATGAAGAGCGATATTCCCGTAATCGCCGCCGGAGGTATCTGGGACAGAAAAGATTTAGAAAGAGCCTTCTCGCTTGGAGCTAAGGGTGTTCAAATGGGGACGAGATTTGCCTGTACTTATGAGGGTGATGCGTCCGACAGATTTAAGCAGGCATATATTGACGCTAAAGAAGAGGACGTAGTTTTAATTCACAGCCCCGCAGGACTTCCGGGAAGAGCCATAAAAAATCCCTTCGTCGCGAAATATCTTGAGGGCGAAGTTGAAAGCAAGCCGTGCTTCGCAAATTGCCTGACACACTGCCGCTATAGAAAGACCCACGAGACTTTCTGCATCGCCGCCGCTCTTGTTGACGCTCAAGTCGGGAACTGGGAGACCGGATTATTTTTCTGCGGAAGCAATGTCGTTAAAGTTAATAAAGTTGAACACGTCAGCGATATTATTTCAGAATTGTTTGAATGAACTGCCGCCGCTTCCATAAGCGGCGGCTCACATATTAACTACAGCCCTATGTTAAATAAATTGTCAATCAGCTGCTGCTTAAACTGATCGCCTGTTGACTCTTCCTCGACGCTCTCGTCGCCCGGCCCGACCGGGAATTTCAGATTTAATTTGAATTGCCGGTCGTCGCGTTGTTTTTCTTCGTCCTTGTTTAATATATCGATCGGCAAAAAATCTTCTATGGGCTTTGAAACTTCTAAGTCCAAAAGGCGTAACTCCTGCCAAGAATTTGCGAGCCTGAACGAGACGCTCTGATAGTCTCTGCGCTTCACGCCGAAGATTCGTCCTGCCGCGTCCTTCAAAAAGTTTTGAGCAAGTCCGCCGGTCATGTATTGAAAAATTCCCTTCATTGCGCCTAATAACTGGTCAAGAATTTTTAAGTCAAATCTTCCCTCGAATAAAAGATTTAAGCCCTTGCCCGGTATTCCCATTGCGCCGTTGATGTGAACGTATCTGTAGAGCGGTTCATCTTTGCCTGCGCTTGCGCCTGAGCCGGGATTAAGAAATAAATCTTTGCCGTCCCAGAAAAAAGAGCCGCTGATTTTTTCAAAGCTGATTTTTTTCGTGGGAGTAACTTTATCAATTATGCTCATCTTGTGAATATAGCCCGGTGTCGTTGAAAATTTTCCGTTCGCATAACTCATCGACATGACTCCGAAATCGCCCTTCATTGTAACTTCAGCATCTGCTTTGCCGACAAGCTCGCCTTCAGGAAGAAACGGAGCCGCCAGTTTTCCGAAGTCAAGCTCGGAAATTTTTACTTTGCCGTTAAAAATTTTCTTTGTTACGTCAACGTCAAGCGCGGAATTTATCTCGCCGCCGCTCAAAAATGCAACGCCTTTTTTCATTTCGATTTTGTTCTTGGCCTGCGAAAAAATTACGGGCAGAGAAATATTTTTTATGCTTATCTTGTCCATAATTTTTATTTCTTTTGAAGAGGCATTTATATTGATCGGCGAATTTGCCTTCGAGCTTCCCGTTACGCTGACCTTCGCAAAGCCTTTCGCTATTCCTGCCATGTTAGGCATCTGAGCTTCAATCGCGCTGTTAATGTCAAGAGGCTTCGTGTCAACGCGGTACAGCCACACGCCGTTTTTATTCTGTAAATCTATATCAGCTTCGGGCTTAAATTTTTCAACTCTTGCTCCGGCGTTGATTTTATAGTGATCAGCTTCGGGCGAATTTAATTTTGCGAACACGTCCCGAATTTCCGCCGTGCCGTAAAAAATCGGCCTTGTGATTTTTATTTCGCCTTCGGGCTTCGCGATTGTTCCTTTAGCTTTGATTTCAGCATCAATAACTCCGTCAACCGGCGAGCTTCCCATAGCGGCGGTTAAAATTTTCTTTAAGTCAAAATGTTTTACGTTCGCATAAAAACTTATTGCACTGTCATTAAAATTTTTTTGATTGAGAGTGAATAGCCCGTTGCCTTTTATGGCGGATTTATTAATTTTCGCGTCAATTTTGCTGACTGTGATTTTTTTCATGTCGCCCCTAGCTTCGATTAAACCGTTCGGCATATCGACGAGTGAACCGGCTTTTATTTTCTCTGCTCTGACGTTTGCATGAAAGTTAGGATTTTTCGCCGTGCCTTTGACAGTAACCGCGCCCATGACTTTTCCTGAGACGGGCATGTTTTCATCTTGAAGTTTGAAGGCTCTCAAGGTCTGCTCTAAATTTATTCCATTCGTTGTAGCGTGAATGTCAATGCCGGGATTTGAAGTATTTTTCAAATTCACCGAGCCTTTTAGATTTAACGATCCGCCCGGCAAAATTGCTCTAGCGTCAGAAATATTTAATATATTGCCGACGTAGCTGACGGGTAAATCAAAATCTCCGATCCTCATTCTTTCATAGCCGAAATTTCTAGCTTTCAAAACTGCATTCGCTTTTATTGAGTCAATGTTGTTGTAATTTCCTGACGCTTCGGCTTTTAGTCCGTACAGCCCGATAATATCTTTTAATTCCGGCATAATAACTCTCGGCTGTAAATTTTCGGCTTGCGCTGAAAAATTAAAATCTCCCGTGTTAATGTCAGCTCCGCCCGACGCACTGATTAATCCTTTTGCGAACTCGGCAGAAAATCTTTCAAGTTCCGCTTTATTTTCGTTCACGCTGTATTTTGCAAGCGCGTTTATATTATTCACTGTAAAGCCGTTCGCTGAAATTTTATCCGAAGTTAAAGTTGTGTTGATGTCTAAATTATCTGAAATTATGGTGCGCACTGTAACTTTTCCTGAAGGCTTTTTGATTGAATTAGCGATTTCCGGGAAAGTATTAATTAAAGTCGGAACGTCAAGATTTACGACGGAGATAACGGCCTGCGGTTTTATATTGCCTTTAGCGTCTTGGGCAGCTTCTCCGCGTGCGAATAATTTTCCTCCGAAAACCCTGCCGCTTAAATCAATTTTCGGGGCATTTTTTTTATTTAATTTTATTTTTGCCGAGAGGTCATTAACAATTTTCATTCCCATTGCAGAAATCGAAGGCATGTCGGCGTTGAGTTCGGCTACAGTGTTCGAGAGAATGTCGCCGCTTGCTATCGTGTTAATGTCAAAATCAACATTGCCGCCCTCGCCTTTTAATTTTAAGTCAGGAGCGAACATTGCGCCGATTTCCGTGAGAGAAATATTTTTTGCTTTGCCCTTCGCTAAAACTTTCATGTTTGAAAAATCAGCGGCCGCGCTCAAATTTAATTTTGCTGCACGTGTACTCACTGCCGCGTCAGTCAGAGAAATTAAATTTTTTCCGTCCCAGTTAAACGGCAGTTTGAAATTTAACGGAATGTCCATGATATTAGCCTTAGGCATCGAGACAACCCCTGCGGCCTTTATAAAATCTCCGTCGGCTTCGGCTGAAACTTCACCGTCAATTATTCCCGACATTTTAATGTCTATCGGAGGCGCGAATTTTAATAACTCGTCGAGCGAAATTTTTGAAAAATTCAAATTTGCCTTCAGCGGTTCTAGCGTCGCGCTGAGTGAGCCCTTGCCGCTGCTGCCGATTGACAAGTCTGACGAAATAATTTCAAGCGCGTTAATATTCACAAGCGCGTTAGTTTTTAAGGGAAAAATATTTTCGCCTGAAATAATTTTTGCGTCTAAAAATAAATTTCCGGCCTCACTCAATTTTAATTCTTTTAACTCTAAATTTGAGTAAGGTGTCGCAAAATTTACGTCCTCAATAGAAATATTAAACGGGTTGAGCTTGAGGTTAAAGGGCGTTGTGTCTTCGCTTTCTTTCTTTTCTGTTGAGGCAAAATGCTCTGCGGCGGTCATAACTTTTTCTAAGTCGGAGCTCAGGCCGCGAACTGTTAGAGATTTTATGAAGGGCAGGCCGTCCATTCCTTTTAAGGCCAAGTCCCAGTCAGGACTCGCGGAAAAATAATCGAGGGTCAATAAATTTTCGTCGCCTGAAATTAATTTCACGCCGTCAACAGTAAAGCCGTTACGGACAGAGCCGTTAATGCTGTTAATTTCGAGCTGCATCGGAGCGAGGAAAAAGTTTCCTGCTCTTTGGGCCAGCGGCTGAACGAGCCACGACCCTGTATCGAACCAGAACAGGGCGGCTCCTGCGGCAATTAAGATTAAACACAGATATATAAAATATTTTATAAGCGCGGCAAAAAATCGCACGTTAAATTCACTCTTTCAAAAAAAATTTTTCTTTAATTATATTCTAACTCAAAAAATTTAGTAAAAATACGCAGAGGAAAAATTTTTGAAAGTCTCTCGAAAAAATTTACGCTTTTAATTTTTGAATCGTCTCCGTGAAAAATTGTGAGCATTAAAAAATTTTAAGATTTTTGTAGTCCCCATTGTAGTCCCCAAAAAAACAGTTCCCCGATTTTTTCGAGGAACTGCCAAAAACTATTTCATTATATCAAAAAAAATTTTTTTAATTATTTTCTATGGCTGTGAAGAAGTTCATGCTCTCTGCCTTTTATTAAAGTGTCATAAATAGCGAGAGCCGTCGGGTTTTCGTTCGACTTCTTAATCTGCGTGTTCACGTCCGAAACATAAAGCCCCTGCTTGCGTGCTTCTTTAGTCCTCACTCCTGCGTGAACGGGCTGGCCGCCTCCCATGATACAGCCGCGTCGGCACGCCATGACTTCGACAAAATGATAAAAACTTTCGCCGTTCTTAATTCTCGTCAATAGCGCGTTGGCTTCTGCGAGTCCGCTGACAACTGCCGCTTTAATTTCGTGGCCTTTGTAATGGAAGACAAACTCACGCAGCGGGCCGGGACCTCTCACGCCGCTGTGGCGAAGTTCCTCGATCGCTGAACGTTCCGGGCCTTCGCAAAGCGTACGCAGTGCTGCCTCCATAACTCCGCCGGAATTTCCGAAGATAACGCCTCCGCCCGACCCCATTCCGAAAGGCATATCTGCGGCTTCGCTTTCAAGCCTGTCGAACTGAATACCGGCACGCTTAATCATCGTTATCATTTCTTCAGTCGTGATTACGTAATCGACATTCTGAATGCCGTCGCGCTTCAAATCTTCACGCAAAATTTCAGCTTTCTTGGCCGTGCATGGCATGACAGCAACGGAGAGAATTTTCTTGCCCTCGTTCTTCGCCGGGTCTTTGAAGTATTCACGGGCAACGGAGCCAAGCATTTGAAGGGGCGAGTAGCTTGTCGAGATGTTCGGCACAAATTCCGGCCAGCGTTTTTCGCAGAACGCAACCCACGCCGGGCAGCATGAAGTGAATAACGGGAAGGGCCCGCCTTTTTCAAAAATCTCTAAAAATTCTTTGCTCTCTTCTAAAATTGTCATGTCCGCGCCGAATGTCGTATCGTAAACTTCATCAAAGCCTAAACGGTGAAGAGCCGCGACAATTTTTCCCATGACGTTCTCGCCGCGTTCGCCTCCGAAAGCCTGACCGGCCGCAACTCTTACGGCAGGAGCGACTTGGGCAATAACTTTAACGTTAGGATCTGAAAGAGCTTCCCAGACCGGGCGAATGTTCGTGTTAATGCTGATTGCTCCGGTCGGACAGACGACACGGCACTGGCCGCAGTTCACGCAGTCAGTTTTAGCGATGTCCTTATTAAATGCCGGGCTGACCATTGCTTCTGTTCCGCGATGTGAAAAATCGATAGCGTTTACGCCCTGAATACCCTCGCAGACTCTCACGCAGTCGCCGCATAAAATACATTTGTTCGGATTTCTCACGATTGAAGGCGAGCTGAAATCTATCGGGTGATGTCCTTTATGAGCCGGATATGAAACTCTTTCAACGCCAAGCCTGTGGGCTAATCTCTGTAAATCGCAGTCGCCGCTCTTGACGCATGAGGTACAGTCGCGGTCGTGGGACGCAAGCAATAACTCAATAATCATTCGACGATATTTAACAAGTCTGGGCGTGTTCGTCTTTATGCTCATTCCGTCTCTGGGTCTTTCTGAGCATGACGCAAAAATTCTGCCTCTGTCGTCCTCAACGTTGCACAGCCTGCACGCGCCATAAATTGAAAGCTCGGAATGATAGCACAGGGTCGGCAAATCTATTCCTGCTTTTCTTATCACTGAAAGGACGTTAGGCTCGTCCTTAAATTCAACGGGGTAGCCGTCAATTTTCATTACTCCCATGTTATACACCTCCTACTCAACGTAAATAGCTTTGAACGGACAGGCCGACATACAAGCACCGCATTTAATGCACTTGCTCTGGTCGATTTCATACGGTGTCTTAGGCGCGCCGTGAATGGCCTGAACAGGGCAGCCCCTTGCGCATTTTGAACAAGCCTTGCATTTAGTCTTGTCGATAATATACTGCTTCAATTTCTGGCAGACATGAGCCGGGCATTTCTTGTCCTGAATGTGCGCGACATATTCATCTCTGAAAGAACGCAGCGTGCTGACGACAGGAAGGGGCGCACTCTTACCAAGTCCGCAGAGAGCAGTATTAATAATTAAATCCGAGAGCGTTTCGAGTTTATCAAGGTCGGCCATTTCTCCCTGACCTGCGACAATGCGCTCAAGAATTTCTAACATTCTTAACGTACCCTCGCGGCACGGGACGCACTTTCCGCAGCTCTCACGGTGAGTAAATTCCATGAAGAAGCGTGCAACTTCGACCATGCAGGTGTTTTCGTCCATTACGACAAGACCGCCGGAGCCGACAATAACTCCTAGCTTTTTAACGTTGTCGAAGTCGAGAGGTTCATCGAGCTGGCTTTCAGTGAGACAGCCTCCCGAAGGTCCGCCGATCTGAACGGCCTTGAATTTTTTGTCGTTCCTAATTCCTCCGCCGATCTTGAAAATTATTTCTCTCGGAGTAATTCCGAACGGGACTTCAATTAAGCCGGTGTTCTTGACGCTTCCAGTTAAGGCGAAGGCTTTTGTTCCGGGACTTCCGGCAGTTCCGAAACCTTTGAACCAGTCCGCGCCGTTTTTAATTATCATCGGGACGTTTGCAAAGGTCTCAACGTTGTTTAACACTGTCGGCTTTTCAAATAATCCCTGCTCGACAGTACGAGGCGGTTTTACTCTCGGCATTCCGCGCTTGCCTTCGATTGAGGCCGTCAACGCGCTGCCCTCGCCGCAGACGAACGCACCTGCACCGCGATTTATATGGAGCGTGAAATTAAATCCTGAGCCTAAAATATTTTCGCCGAGCAAGCCTGCTTCCGTAGCCTGTTCGATAGCGAGCATTAATCTTTTTACGGCTAAAGGATATTCGGCTCTGACGTAAATATAACCTTCGTGAGCTCCGACAGCGTAGGCCGCGATAATCATTCCCTCGATCATTTTATGAGGGTCGCCCTCCATGATTGAGCGATCCATGAACGCGCCCGGGTCTCCTTCGTCGCCGTTGCAGACGACATAGCGGACTTTCTCTGGCTGACGGGCAACCTGCTGCCATTTTTTACCGGCCGGGAAACCTCCGCCGCCACGCCCTCTTAAATTTGAGTCTAAAATTTTTTGAATGACATCATCGGGCGACATTTCAAAAAGCGATTGGGCAAGAGCTAAATAAGTTCCGCTTGCTATAGCTTCTTCAATGTGTTCAGCGTCAATGTGTCCGCAGTTCTTTAATACTACGCGGGTCTGTCCTGCGTAAAAAGGAATTTCCTCCTGTTTGACGTATTCAGTGCCGTCCATTTTATAAATAAGACGGTGAATTAACTCGCCGTTTTTGACGGTCTTCTCAAAAATTTCGTCGCAGTCTTCGGGTTTAACTTTCGTGTATAAAATTCCCTGCGGTTCGATTCTCACGAGCGGCCCCATTTCGCAGAAGCCATGACAGCCCGTTCTCCTGACTCCTACGGGGTGGCCTGCTGCTTCGGGAGCAAACTCGATTGAAATATCCTGACTGTCCCCTGCAAGTTCGTGGAAGCGTTCGGCGATTTTCGCGCTTCCTCCTGCCTGACAGCCTGTGCCTGCGCAAATTAAAATTCTGCACGGAGCATTTTTAATTTTATTGCTGAATAATTCGTGAAGTTTTTTTAATTCTTCGTAGTTTTCGATCCTCTTCATTATTTCGCGGCCTCCTCTCGTAACTCTTTGACGAGCTGCGCGGCTTTGTCGGGTGTCATTGCCGGGTGGACTTCATCGTTGACCATCATAGCCGGAGCAAGACCGCAGGCCCCCAAGCATGAGACTGTCTCAACGGTGAATAACATATCGTCGGTCGTGTGTTTTTTATCTGAAAGGCCGAGCTCGGAGCGAAGACGCTCAAGGACGGGGACAGACTGTCTGACGTGGCAGGCCGTGCCGTCGCAAACCCGGATAATATATTTTCCCTTAGGCTCAAAAGAAAATCTCTCATAAAAACTCGCGACACTATACGCTTTTGTTTCGGTGATGCCGATTTTTTTCGCGATGTACGGCAGAAGTTCAACGGGAATATAATTATACGTCTCCTGAACTTCGTGAATAATAGGAATTAATGACCGTTCCTGCGCCGGATAGCGGCTTAGGATTTCGTCTGTTTTTGCATAGAACGACGAATCGAGCATAAAAAATTTCCCCCCTAATAAAATTTATCGTCTATTAAAAAATATGACCTTTCTAATTTTACCTTGAATAACTTTTTTTTGCTGTGCCGTAATTTTTTCTTTCTTCAAAGAATAGTATAAAATTATTAACGGAATTAATAAAATAAAATTTTTAGAAAGGAATGTAAATTTTTTTATGTGGGACGAATATTTTGACTTCAATACAGTTTCAGAAATTCGTTTGAAAACTACAACGTACTTTGGCGCAGGAGCCATTGCAAAAATCAGCGGCATCGTAAAATTGCTCAAGGCTCGCGGAATTAATCAGGTGCTTTGCATGACCGGCGGACGCTCTTATAAACTCACGGGCGCGTGGGATTATGTTGAGAAGGCCTGCAAAGAAAACGGCGTGGGAATAACCCTCTACAACAAAGTTACGCCCAACCCGACTACAGTTTCTATTGATGAAGCTGTTGCGCTTGCTAAGAAGGACGGAGCGAAGGCCGTTATCAGCATCGGCGGAGGCAGTCCCATTGACGCAGGAAAGAGCGCGGCTGTTTTGCTTGCGTATCCCGACAAGACAGCAGAAGAGTTATACACGTTTAAATTTACGCCCGACCACGCGGCACCGATTATCGCAATTAATTTAACTCACGGGACGGGCACGGAGGTTGACCGTTTCGCAGTCGCGACAATTCCGCATTTGAATTTCAAGCCCGCGATCGCTTACGATTGCATTTACCCGGAATATTCGATTGATGACCCGGCATTGATGACGAAGTTATCACTTGATCAGACGCGCTATGTTTCGATTGACGCAGTTAATCACGTTGTCGAGGCGGCCACGAGCGTTGTTGCAAACCCTCTTGCGATTTCGTTCGGAGTCGAGACGATAAGGCTTGTAGCGAAATATTTGCCCGAAGCATTGAAAAATCCTGAAGACATTAAGGCGCGTTATGCTCTTCTTTACGCCTCGATGGTTGCAGGCTCAGGATTTGATAACGGACTTTTACACTACACCCACGCTCTTGAGCACCCGTTAAGCGGAATGAAGCCGGAATTAACTCACGGGCTTGGCCTTGCAATTCTTTTACCGGCCGTAGTTCTTGAGTGCTACCCGGCAAAAGCAAAGGTCTTCGCTGACCTCTTCGCTCCGATAGTTCCGGGACTCAAAGGCGAGCCGGACGAGGCCAAGAAAGCTGCGTTAGGCGTTGAAAAATGGCTTGCTTCGGTGGGAGTTCCGCAGAAATTAACTGACGTTGGCTTCTCTGAAAAGGACGTTGAGCCGCTCTGCAAACTCGCATTAACTACACCGTCGCTTGACGGTCTTTTGAGCTGTGCGCCTGTTCCGTCATCTGAAGAAAGAATTAAGAGAATTTACACAAATTCTTTGAAATCAATAGCGTAAATTCAGGTAGGAGGGAGGAAGTAGGAAATAGGAAGTAAAAACAAAACCTCCTACCTCCTAATTCCTAACTCCTACCTAAAAAAATTTGAGGGAGGTAAAAAATTTTGAGCAGACTTGTAATCAGACCCGAAAGCGAAATTCAAGCGACTGCCAATTCATTGCACCACGACTTAGAACGCCGGGTAACAGGTGCGCCGCCCGGCCTCTGTCCGTTAGATTTAGCAAGCAGTTATTTGAAAGTCTATGCCGCGCAGTCCTGCGGAAAGTGCGTGCCATGCCGTGTAGGCTTGCGCCAGCTTGACAAATTAATCAGCGATTTAATCGAGGGTGAAGGCGATTTGAAGACCGTAGAACTTATCGAGAGGACAGCGGAATCGATTTACGCTTCGGCTGACTGCGCGATAGGCTACGAGGCCGCAAACATGGTATTAAAAGGCATCAGGGGCTTCAGAGAAGATTACATTGCCCACGCAACGGGCGGACATTGTGTAGCGGAAGGCTTCCAAGCAGTTCCGTGCGTTCATTTATGCCCGGCTCATGTTGACGTGCCCGGCTATATTGCGTTAGTGGCGGCAGGACGCTACGCGGACGCAGTAAGATTAATCCGCAAAGATAATCCGTTCCCTTCAGTCTGTGCTATGGTGTGCGAACACCCCTGCGAAAATAAATGCCGTCGCGGTTTAGTCGATGACGCTTTGAACATTCGCGCATTAAAGTTATACGCCGTAACACATTCAGGACACGTGCCCGTTTTCAAAGAGGGAGAAAAGGCCGCGCCAGCTACAGGCAAAAAAATTGCTGTCGTAGGCGGAGGGCCGAGCGGAATTTCAGCGGCTTATTTCTTGGCTTTAATGGGACACTCCGTAGAAATTTTTGAGCAGAGAAAACACTTGGGCGGAATGCTGCGTTACGGTATCCCGGCCTACAGGCTTCCGAGAGAACTTTTGCAGGAAGAAATCGACACGTTATTATCTGCCGGCGATGTCAAAGTCCACACAGAGACTTCAATCGGCGGAGATAATTATCCGTTATCAAAATTACGTTCGGAATTTGATGCGGTATATATCGCAATCGGAGCACACACTGATAAATCGCTGGGCATACCCGGCGAAGATGCAGAAGGCGTTATGTCAGCAGTAACTTTATTGCGGAAAATCGGCGATGATAATTATCCTGACTTCACGGGAAAAAGAGTTGTCGTTGTCGGAGGCGGTAACGTTGCAATGGACTGCGCACGCTCTGCAATTAGATTGAACGCCGTTTCAGTTTCAATAGCTTATCGAAGACGACGCGAAGAAATGACGGCATTGCCAGAAGAAATTGAAGCGGCTGAAGCTGAAGGCTGTGAACTTTTACAGCTCGTCGCGCCTCTGAAAGTTGAAGTCGGTGAGGACGGAAAGGCCAAAGCACTTTGGGTCAGAAAGCAAATGATCAGCTACATCAAGGACGGCAGACCCGCGAACAAGACAGCGAACGCCGAGCCCGTAAGACTTGAAGCAGACATTATAATCGTCGCAATCGGTCAGGGAATTGAAAGCTATCATCTTGAGGACGTTGACGTTACGAAACGCGGCACAATCAGCGTACTTGACAGCGAAGAAATTTCAAAGATGCCCGGAGTTTTTGCCGGAGGGGACTGCGTAACAGGACCGGCTACGGTAATCAGAGCTATAGCCGCAGGAAAAGTCGCCGCCGCGAATATTGATGAGTATCTCGGATTTAATCACCCGATTGAAACTATTATTGATATTCCTGCTCCAGTGCCTCAGGACAGACCGCCCTGCGGACGTGTGAAACTTCGTGAGCGTCCTGTTGAGGAGAGAGTGAGCGATTTCAGCTTTGTTGAAGAAAACATGACCGAAGAGGAAATGAAACAGGAGACGAGCAGATGTCTCCGCTGCGACCGCTACGGCTTCGGAACATTCAGGGGAGGACGTGAGACAAGATGGTAAACATAACTATTAATAACACCCCGATTCAAGTCCCGGAAAATACAACGATACTTGAGGCCGCAAGACTTAATAATATTAATATTCCTCACCTCTGCTATCTGAAAGATTTGAATGAAATCGGCGCGTGCCGCGTCTGTGTAGCCGAGATTGAGGGCGTTGACAGGCTTGTCTCGTCGTGCAACACAGTAGCCCTTGAGGGAATGAAAATTCATACGAACTCGCCGAAAGTCAGACAGGCAAGAAAAATTAACGTTGAGCTTCTTCTCTCACAGCACAGCGCGAGGTGTCCTGAGTGCGTCCGTTCGGGAAACTGCGAGCTTCAGAAAATTGCTAACGCTTTAGGAATTTTGAAACTTCCGTATCACGAGGACATTAAAAATTTCAAATGGAACGATGAGTTCCCGTTAATCCGCAATGACCAGAAGTGCATTAAGTGTATGCGCTGCGTTCAGGTCTGCGAGAAAGTTCAGCAGATGAACGTCTGGGACGTTGCGAAGTCAGGCTCACAGACTTTAGTTGACTGTCGCGGCGGCAGAGAAATCACCGACATTAACTGCACGATCTGCGGACAGTGCATAACTCACTGCCCCGTCGGCGCGTTGTCTGAACGCGATGACACTCAAAAAGTTCTTGACGCTCTTGCGGATAAAGACAAAATCACAATCGCTTCAGTAGCTCCTGCGACCCGTACATCATGGGGCGAACAGCTCGGCTTAACTCACGAAGAAGCTACAGCAGAGAGACTTGTGAGCGCGTTGCGTGAAGTTGGCTTTGATTACGTATTTGACACGGATTTTTCAGCGGACTTAACGATTATGGAAGAGGGCAGCGAATTTTTAGAGAGGCTCAAGAAGGGCGACTTGAAAAAATATCCGATGTTCACTTCATGTTGTCCGGGCTGGGTGAGGTTTATAAAAATGGAGTTCCCGGATCTCGTGCCGCAGTTATCAAGCGCGAAATCGCCTCAACAAATGTTCGGAGCGATTATAAAGACCTGGTACGCTCAGATTTTAGGAGTTGAGCCGGAAAAAATTTATCACGTTTCCTTCATGCCCTGCACTGCGAAAAAATACGAGTGCGACGTAAAGTGCATGGACAGCTCCGGAGCGCGTGATGTTGATGCAGTTTTGACGGTACGCGAACTGAACAGATTAATCAGAGCTGAAGGAATTAACGTCAAAGATATTTCCGAGAGCGAATTTGACGCGCCTTTAGGAACAGCAACGGGCGCAGGGCATATTTTCGGAACTACCGGCGGAGTTATGGAGGCGGCTTTGAGAACTGCTTACAACCTTGTAACTGGCAAGAACCCCGACCCTGACGCTTTCAAAGATGTTCGCGGCTATGACGGCTGGAAGGAAGCAAAATTTGAAATTGCCGGAACTGAATTAAAAATCGCGGTTGCTCACGGGCTTGGAAATATCCGCAAACTTTGCGAGGCCATCAGAAATAAGACAGTCCATTATGATTTTGTTGAGTGCATGGCTTGTCCGACGGGCTGTGCAGGAGGCGGAGGCCAGCCGATTTTCGAGGGCGAAGAGCTTGGAGCCGACAGAGGCAGAATTTTGCTTGACATCGACAAAAAATCAGCCTTGAGATTTTCTCACGAGAACCCCTCAATAATTCAATGCTACAAGGAATATTTAGGCAAGCCGCTCGGCGAAAAGTCTCATCATCTTCTCCACACGGATCAATCGACGTGGGAGCTCTGGAAATAAAATTCAGTAATTGAAGACTGGGAGTTAGGAGTTAGAAAAAAATTCCTGCTCCTTATTTTTTTATGCGGTTGTGTCCGAAATATTATAAAATATAAATTATTTAAGAAAATATTTTTTAATGAAGGGAGAAATTTATTTTGAAACGAAAAAGTTTTCAATGGCTCGTTTTTTTGGGGCTGTTCGTTTTTGCGTGGGCTTCGCCGGGCTTGGCCGGAACTTGGACAGTAACAAGCTCGGACAGCGCACTCAAGATAACGAGTAGCGACAACACAGTAAGTTTTGATAAATTTTTAGACTTATCGGGAAGCCTTAGCTCTGGAGATGTCATTTCATTCAATGCCGGGACTTATGAAATTGATTCAGATGATTATTTAATCGTAAGTGCCTGTGTAACGATTAACGGGACTGAAGCGACGATTGACGCTCAAAGCGAGGACAGAACTTTCCCGGTGATTACGTTTTCTGGCGACGCGTCGGGCTCAACTGTTACGGGCTTGACAATAACGAATGCAAAATTAAAAATTACTAGCTCATTAGGCTATAATTCGGGCGGTGCAGGAATTTTAATTGACGGCGTATCTGTAACGGTCGATAGCTGTACATTTACTAATAACAGAGTTGACTCTAGTTATACTAATGGCGGAAAAACGCACGAAGGCGGCGCAGGAATTTTCACGAAGGACGCGAACGGAACAATAATCAAAAATTCTACATTCAATAAAAATACTGTCAGCGTAACTGTGAATGAGAGCGGCGGCAACGGCATATATAACTTGGCCGCTTCAAAAGATGCAACGATTATTATACAAAATTGTATTTTTTCAGAAAATGCTATTTCGGAAGATGCCGTCGTAACTGGTGCTGAAGTCAACGCAAGCGGCGGTGCTATAGTGAACGCCATTGCAGGAGTTTATACTCTTACGGTCAGCGTGGATAATTGCAGCTTTGCTCAAAACTCGGCAGGACGCTACGGCGGAGCGTTATATTCAATCACGGACGCGGCAGGCTCAATAGACATCACTGTAACAAATTCAAGTTTTACAAAAAACGAGCTTAAAGGATATGCAAATAACGGCTCCTTCGGCGGAGCTATCGCGTGTTATGCGGCGGAACAGGGTTATATTAATCTGACGCTTTCGGACACCGTTTTTACTGGTAATAAAGCTCTGAATAAAGCCTTGAACAGCAACGTAATTGGAGCCGGCGGCGGCGCAGTGTGCATATATACTCTTAATACAAGCGCGGACAGGGTAAATGCCGCGATAACAAATTGTCTTTTTGACAGCAACGAATCAAATATCGGCGGAGCCGTTGTAAACTGGGGGAACTCAGGAAAAGCAACGATGACAATAGAGAATTGTACCTTCAGCGGCAACAAAGCAATAAGCGATGATGTCTTTGCGGCGAATGCTGCTGCGCCCTATCCTATAGGCGGTGCATTCGTTACGAAGGCAAAAGCGGACGGAAGTGCTGCGAGTGTCTATGGAAAAGCCCTAACGACGATTATAAACTGCACGTTTGAAAATAATTCAAGCGTTTCGGGCGGTACCATTGCAAGCTACAAAGATTCAGGGAGCACGGCTTCAACGGACATAATCAACTGTACTTTCGTTAATAACTACACCGTCAGCGCGGATAATACGACATTAACGACAAACAAAGCAACTGACATTTACAACATGGGCGAAGGTACGATTAACGTCCTTAACACGCTTCTTTGGAACGCTTCATCAGATATTATTTCAAAGGATAGCGGCACGGTCAGCATTGATTATTCAGCTCTGCCGAGTGGCGCGTCATTAGCAAGCGGAATCACAAGCGGCGATCATATTGTCTTCGTGTCAACTGACTGGAGCCCCGTTTCCTCTGAAAAAACCGTCAACAACATCACGCACACCATTTTTGTTTTATCGGGCGATAAAAATAAACCGCTTGCAGTACTCGCGGCAAAAGGTGTCAGCAATGATAAAACGCCGACAACCGACCAAGTAGGCACAGCGCGTAGCAATCCTCCTTACATCGGAGCGGCTGAAGGCCCGGAAATTACATTGGCGTTAAAATCTCTAAGCCTCGACATCAGCCCGGCAAGCAAGTCAATAACTTTCACAGTAGGCTCTGATACAGTCTCAATAGATCTCTCTGCAAGTTTTGCTCTAACGGTCAGCGGCGATTATGTTTACGATTACTTACCGACAGAAACTAGATCGCTTGACAAGGGAAGCTATGATATTTTATGGCAGATAGTCAGCGATGACTGGACAGGCTACGGGCTCTATGTTGACGGCAATAAATTTTACGTCAGCAAGGACGCAACTGTCGGTGAGTACAGCGTCATAATTGCGGCCGTAGTTTCAAGCGGCTATATAACAAATTCCAAAGACATAACGATAAAAGTTACAGTCAACAACGTTGCGCCCGATACTTTGACAGCAAACCCGGCTTCTGTTGACGTGGAGAAAGGCGAAGAAATTACCGCGATTACAATCACAGTGAGCAATGATGCGCAAAATATTATTTGGAGCATTTCTCCTGACCTCTCTAACGGTTTAACCTTCACCAGCACCGACAGCACGGCAACAATCAGCGGCACTGTTTCAACGAGTGCGACAACGGGCTCACAGGCTTACACGGTAACGGCCTCAAATGATATAGGCTCTGCTGATGTCGAAATAACAATCACGATTAAAGAACAGACTCCGGAATTTAGCAGCAGCAATAAATATTATTTTGAAGTCGTGAAAGGCCAAACCGGCACTCACAGCTTGAGCGTGTCGCAGGGTACGAATTTAACATGGTCGCTTGTTAATGCGCCGACTTGGGTAACGCTCAGCGCGTCAGATTCAACTGCAACTATCACGGCAAAAACTCCGAGCTTAAATTCTTTAGGCAATCACATTTTTAATGTCGTGGTTTCAAACGAAACAAACTCAGATACGCAACTGGTTACCGTCAACGTAATTCAATCTTCATCAAGTTCTTCATCGCTCCCCGTAAATTCTGAGGGTTATTATGAGGGAGAAACGGCTCAAGCTCCCGTTATTTCTTCTGACAAGAACGGCAACGCCGTAGTAACAACCTTCACGGAATTTAAGAACTCTAACGGCGATGTCGTTTTGTCAGCGGATATAACGATGACAATAGCGTCCGAAGATTTTGAGGGCGTTGTGAGCGAAGATTTTTCAAAAATTTTCAGCGTCGATGTAAATCTCAACGTCATTGACCTTGATTACAAGAATTATAAATTTTCAATGGAAGCGTCGCCCGATTTGCCGTCAGGACTCGAAATTGAAATTTCCGGCGATGTCAGCTCCGACACTTTCACAGCTTCCGGCGATATAAGTTACAGCTACACTGTAACAATTTCGGGAACTCCGTCAGCCTCGTTTGATGAGGTCGTGAACTTAAAAGCAGTCGTGAAAATTGACGGCGACACTCCGGGACTTATGGCTTATGCGAGCAGGGACGTTAATTTCATAATTTCGGGCAGCGTAGAAAGTGATGACGAGACTGACACACTTGAAGCAATCAGCGTCAAAATTTCCGGCGATAATTCTTTATCCGTGAATGTAGGCAAAGGCGGCTCAATGACTCTCGATGCTGTAGTCAGCGGAAATTATTCCGTCAGCGGCACAAAAACTCTTGACTCATCGTTATACGCATTGACATGGAGCATAGACAGCGGAGACACGGCAGGAATTTCTCTTGATGAAGACGGCACATTAACGGTAACTGATGAAGTCGAGATAGGCGAGTATAGAATCCCCGTGAAAGTCTCTGCTCAGACAACGGACGGCGCACTCTCGGCAGATGCCTCAAAAAATATAACCGTCAGAGTAGTAAACACCGCACCCGAAATTGATGCCTCGCTTGCTACAGTTCCCGTTGATTTAAGTTCAGGTGATTATGAAATCCCTGACGTTACTGTTGAGGCTGTGGCCGGAGAAAATCTGACATGGACGACGAGCGGAACTCTTCCTAAAGGTTTGACTTTAACGTCAAGCGATGAGATATTTACGATTAGCGGCGTTGTTCCTTCAGATACTGAAACAGGCACGTATTCATACACATTCACGGCCGAAAATGAAATTGGCAGCGATACGCTTACTATCGTCTTCAATGTCTTCACGGGCGGCACTGTTACCGGCTTGGAGCCCACTATTGACTCTAACGGCAGAGTTACTTTCACTGCTCCTTCATCGCGGGTAGGTTTTGCAGAACTTCTCAACAAGTTAGCAGAGAGCGGAATAGCCCTCACTGATGTTAAAGAGCTTGTAATTCCTTCGGGAGTAACCGACTTGAACGGCATCGAAGCTCTTACGAACCTGACGAAACTGGATTTAACGTCAGCTTCTTCCCTCACTACGATGAAACTTGGCTCAAGCAGTTCTGTAACTGAAATTAATTTAAGCGGCAACGGTTCCGTAACGAGCGTTGATTTAAGCGGCTCGAATATTCAAAGTCTCGACTTGGACGGAAGCGTCGTTGCAAACGTGAACTTGGCCTACTGCACGAATTTAACGACTTTCACATGTGAAGCCGCGTCGGGAACGGGCAGCCTTGAAGAAATTATTTTAACCGGCTGCGAAAATCTCGAAAATCTCTCATGCTCAGGGAATAAACTTTTATGGCTCGATCTGTCGGACTGCACGAAATTAAAAAGCCCACGCTACAGCGGACAGCGCAGAAGCGGCAGTAGCGTTAAGAGAAATTTCTCAAGCAGGATAAATTTCTGGAGATTATTATGGGATCTGCTTAATAATGGCGCGGCATACGACGAGAGCGCGACAAAGCCTTACGATGTTGCAAATATTTCGGGCGTGAGTTATGCCTCGAATGATGTTTACGTTGAAGTTACGATTAATTCAGACGGCTATGTAAATTTACCGTTTGTCCCTGTTGCTATTAAATATAACTACAACACGGGGCACCGGACAAGTTCTGCTTCTTATGGTTCTGTTTCAGTTTCGGACGAATCCGCCGGCACTATGGAAGTTACACTTAGTACTGGCGAAAGCTCTTCCGGCACCACCGAAGAATCTCATCTTGGCCCTGCGAATGTCGGCTGTAATTTCGGCTTCGGTCCGGGAATATTTGCGGCGTTCTTGGCCTTTGCGGCTTTGAAAAAAAGATCAGGAAAATAGGCAATAAAAAAAGTTAGGGGCTTTTCAACTCCTCCCCCCTAACTTTTAACTTCTTTCTTTAACTCTTCTTACTCTCAACACTCCGTTAATTTCTTTTAATCGTTCTGTCGTGTCGTCGGGCATTTTGTGTGAAATATCAAGCAGTGTGCAAGCGTATTGTCCTTTTGCCTTATTCACTAAGTTTTCTATGTTGAGTTCATTGCGCCCAAAAAATGACGTAATCTGCGAGAGCATGTTCGGAATATTTCTATGGAGAATTTCAACACGTGCTTCAGCCCCGCATACTCCGGCATTGAGTTCCGGAAAATTAACGGAGTTCGTAATATTTCCGTTGTCCAAATAATCCTGAAGCTGAACGGCGGCCATGACTGCGCAATTATCTTCGGCCTCTTCTGTTGATGCTCCCAAATGAGGCAAAATAATTGCGTTCGGCAGATTTGCGCTGATTGAGTTCGGAAAATCTGAAATATATTTTGAAACTTGACCTGACGTTAAAGCCTCTTTTAATGCTTCCTCGTCAACTAAAATATCGCGTGCGAAGTTCAAAATTTTTATGCCCTTTTTCATTTTTAAAATTGCCTGAGCGTTAATCATCTTCTTCGTGCTTTCCATAGCAGGGACGTGAATAGTGATAAAATCGCTGGCCGCGTAAACTTCTTCAGCTGTGTCGGCGTGCTTAATCATCGGGCTCAACATCCACGCTGATTTTAATGAAAGATAAGGATCATAGCCGAGCACATTCATTCCTAAAGCGACGGCCGCGTTTGCAACTCTCACGCCGATCGCGCCAAGCCCTATAACACCAAGCGTCTTGCCTGAAATTTCATGACCGGCAAAATTTTTTTTAGCTTTCTCTGCAAGTTTATTAATTTCAAGATTGCCGGCGTTGTTCCGTACCCATTCAATGCCGCTGAAAATATCCCGTGAGGCCAAGAGCAGACCGGCAAGCACTAATTCTTTCACTGAATTTGCATTTGCTCCTGGAGTGTTGAAAACTACGATGCCGCCCTCAGAACATTTTTCAATCGGAATATTATTGACTCCTGCTCCGGCTCGTGCGATTGCCCTTAAACCTTCAGGGAAATTCATATTTAACATATCCGCCGAACGGACTAAAATTCCTGCTGCTTCGTCAATATTTTCTGTGATTGAATAGCCCTTGCGGAATTTTTCAAGCCCGACATGAGCAATATTATTCAGGCATAAAATTTTTCTTTCTTTAGGAGCCGGCATTTTTATTTCAAGCGTCCTTTCTCAAAATCCGCCATAAAATTAACGAGAGCATGAACTCCCTCAACAGGCATAGCGTTATAAAGAGACGCCCTCATGCCTCCGACTGAACGATGGCCCTTGATATTTTTCAAGCCTGCTTTGTCCGCCGCCGCTATAAATTCCGCGTCAAGCTCTTTATTTCCCGTTACAAAAGGCACGTTCATAAACGAGCGGTCTTTTTTCTCGACAGTTCCGTGAAAAATTTTTGAGCTGTCAAGATAATCATAAAGAATTTTCGCTTTAGCCTCATTGATTTTTTTCATTTCGGAAGTTCCGCCGAGCTTCAAAAGCCACTTAAAAACAAGTCCGCAAATGTAAATGTTATAGCAGGGCGGAGTATTATAAAGCGATTTATTATCCGCATGGGTCTTATATTTCAGCATTGTGGGAGTGAACGGCAGAACTTCATCATAAATTAAATCGTCGCGTATTATGACAATCGTAACACCGGCAGGCCCGACATTTTTCTGAACGCCTCCCCAGATTACGCCATATTTTTTAACGTCAAGGGGCTCGCTCAAGAACATTGAGGAAATATCAGAGACCAGAACTTTTCCCTTAGTGTCTGGCAGATTTCTGATCGTAGTGCCGTGCACTGTCTCATTCTGGCAAATATAAACGTAGTCAGCATTGTCAGAAATTTTTAAGCTGCTCAAGTCCGGGACGTACGAAAAATTTTTATCTGCTGAGCTCGCAATTTCGTTGACAATCCCAAAAATTTTTGCTTCTGCTGCTGCTTTCTTTGACCACTGCCCCGTAACGATATAATCTGCCGCTTTATTCTTCATTAAATTCATCGGTATCATTGCGAACTGTGTGCAGCCTCCGCCCTGGAGGAATAATACTTTATAATTATCAGGAATGTTCATTAGAGTTCGCAAATCTTTTTCTGCTTCATCTAAAATATCTTCAAAATCTTTTGAGCGGTGGCTCATTTCCATGACGGACATGCCGGAATTTTTATATTCAAGCATCTCTGATTGAGCTGTGCGCAAAACTTCTTCGGGCAAAACCGCAGGCCCTGCGCTAAAATTAAATACTCTGCTCAAATTAATATCTCTCCTTTATATAATTAAAATAAAATAAAATTTTTTCGTGAGTATTATATCAGCGTCTTTCCTTAGTTTTTTCCTAACTCCTACCTTAAATTAAGGTCTTGCTGTGATAAAGGGCTGGTCTCGTTGCTTTTCAGGGAGCATTGAATGATCGAACCACATCGAATAAAATTTTTCTCCGTTGTTGACGACGTAGCCGTCTTGTTTGTGGTCGCAGGTATCATAAGGATCAGCAAGAATTAAAACGTCATCGAGGGTGCTTTCAGTCCCCATAGTATCGTAACCGATAATAACTCGCCAGTGCCCACCCCATTCAACATTTTCTACCATGACGGGAACGCCTGCCGAAAGATTTTCAAGAACAAAATCTCTAAAGGCGTTATAATCATCAAAACGGGGGTGCGTTAAATTGCTTTGAGTTTTCCAGCCTATTCGCTCAAAAAATGCGAGCATATCTCCCGGATTTGTGCCAATCGGATACGGCCGGGTTTTCATTTCGACCGCTAGGAACGCTTCGTCATAATCTTGCACTCCGAAATAATAAAGCACGGTGAGTGCAGCAGCCGGTCCGCAAGTATTTTCCTTCGTCTGCTGATACGTCGGATAATGAGTAAGCATGACACGGTTTTTTGTTGACTTGAGCTCGAAATAATCTGTCAAAGTATCAAAATAAATTGAGAAGTCATGATTAATGTTTGCCGGAGCAGAAGAAGCACCCTCGCTTTGAGTATCAGTGCCTTCAGGATACTGAATGACTCTAATTTCCTGAGCACAGCATGAAGAAAAAAGTATTGCAAGAAAAATTAAAGCATAAAAAAATTTTTTCACCTCAAATAACCTCCTTAATTTAATAATATTATCGCGCAAATTATTTATTTTTTTCAAGCCTTCGTTAAATTTTAAAATTTTGCTAAAATATCCCGTGATTATTTTTTTAAGGAGTGCTGAATTTGAAATTTAGAATAACAACGAAAATAGAAAACAACGATTGCATGATTTCTATATCAGGAAGTCTCGACAGTGGAACTTGCGCGGCAGCAGAGCAAAGAATAAACGACGCAATCACAAAAGCAGGAACTGGACTCAAGTGTATAACGCTTGACTTCAAGAATTTGCTTTACATTTCGAGTCTTGGTCTCAGAATACTTTTCAAACTTGCAAAATCTTACCCATCGAAAATAAAAGTTATAAATGTTCCTGCTGATGTCATGGATATTTTCAAAATGACCGGGATAGATAAAACTATGAATATTGTATAATTGTAATATAATCTGCGATAGAATAGGTGCTTGACGCTGGCAGATATAGTTGTACAATGAACGAAGCTTCACTTGGATAAAGTTAGTAGCACTTTTCAAAGCGGCATTAGGAGATCGATGTATGATAGAAGTTATTTTTACTGTTGGAGATTTTTATGTTGATAAAGCCTCAGAGCTGACAGCCCTCCAAGAGAGATGGTATGATCGGCTTAGAGCTGATAAGATTAAGGCATTTTATGAACTTGGATTCGATGTTGAGTTAAAGACCGTTGAAAAAACGCCGTCGTTTAATTTTCTGTGTTTTTTAGCTGAACGCTTTATTGAAATTTTAACGAATACTCCCGAAATTGAGTTGACACGCGGTCATCTCGAGGTTCAGATCCCGGAAGACATCAAAGTTTTGCTGCTTAACTCGGTTCCTTTTGCGCTAGGCTCGGAGTTCATAAATGAAGACTGGCTGCAAAACCTTTTCAATAATCTAACCGCAGTCTTCAATTCCGAAATTAAATCTTACGATGGGTCTGTGGCAAAATATTTTTCTGAAAAACGCCAAGACCTTAAAATTGCTGAACGAGTTTTCTTTCACCTTGTCGAGAATAAAAGAGACGTCAGCTATCCCTTCGCTTTCCTTGCAACATATGCAACAACTGATAAAAGCGGTAGGATTCGACACATGCCCTTGTCTTATGCCCTAAAGGAATTTAAAGACGACCAGCGTAAACTTCTAGTGCTCTTAGGCTGCCTTAACCGTGCCGCAAATGTCTCCCCGCTGTTAAATACATTCATCGACAGCGGCGAAATGCTTTACCCTTTGAAACTTACGTCAAATGAAGCTTACGAAATCTTGAAAAAAATTCCTAACCTTGAGGCCAACGGTATATTGTGCCGAATGCCTAAGTGGTGGAAACGCCGCTCAATTAAAGTGTCTGTTAAATTTGAGCATAAATCAACGACGATGCTTGGCCTTAGCACATTATTAAAGATGGTTCCTGAACTTAATATTGACGGCGTTACCCTGACCCGCGACGATGTTGATAAAATTTTGCAGGAAACTAACGGCTTGGCCTTTATTAAGGGAAAATGGATTGAAGTTGATAAAAACCGATTACAGCGATTGTTAGACGAAATGGACGGCTATAGCGGCAATTTGTCCTTGCTTGAAGCTATCAGAATGAAAACAGGAATGGATAGGGAAAATAGCGATATAATTTTCAGCAATGAAGATTTCTTAGGAGATATTATGAAAAAGCTCGCCAATTCATCAGAAATTAAAAGGCCGGAAGTTCCCGCTACGGTAACTGCTAATCTACGTCCTTATCAACTCGTCGGCTACGCATGGCTTAATTTAATGTCAGAATTAGGATTCGGCTCTTGTCTCGCTGATGACATGGGACTTGGCAAGACACTGCAAGTATTAACATTTCTCGAAGAGCTTCGCGGGAAAAATGAAAATGCAAAAATTTTGTTAATAGTCCCTGCCTCCTTGATCGGTAACTGGGAAATTGAAGCCGCAAAATTTACGCCGAAAATGCCCTTTCATATTCTTCACGGGAGAAATAAAATAATTCTGGCTGAAGAGTTAAATGATCCTTCATTGCCTTTTTTAGCCATAACAACATACGCAACCGCAGCAGGCCTCGAGGAGTTACAAAATTCTACTTGGGACGCTGTAATTTTGGATGAAGCTCAGGCGATAAAAAATCCCGAAACAAAACAGACGAGAATGATAAAGCAAATTCCTGCAAAAATTAGAATAGCAATGACAGGAACTCCCGTCGAAAATAATTTATCGAACCTCTGGTCGCTCTTTGACTTCTTGAATAAAGGCCTGCTTGGTACTGCTGAGCAATTCAAGCATTATTCAAATTCGATAACAGGCACTCCTGAAAGTTACAGAAAATTAAAAAATATTGTCTCGCCGTTTATTCTTCGTCGGCTGAAAACTGATAAATCAATAATTTCTGATCTTCCAGATAAACTTGAGCAGATTGATTATATAACTCTGAGCAATAGACAGGTTATTCTTTATCGTGAACAAGTAGACAAACTAAAAAATATCATGGACAGCATAGGAGAAATGAGCGCGTTTAGGCGCAACGAAGCTATTCTAACGACGATAACAAAGCTGAAACAGATTTGTAATCACCCTGACCAATACTTGGGACTCAGAGCTTATACTCCTTCCGAAAGCGGCAAGTTTCAGATGCTAAGAGAAATTTGTGAGATAATCAGAGAAAAACGGGAAAAAGTTCTTGTTTTTACACAATATACAGAAATTATTAACTACCTTGAACATTACGTCAGCAAGATTTTTGATGCTCAAGGCCTTGTTATACACGGAGGCACTAAGATTAAAGCGCGAGCAGATATTGTTGAAAAATTTAATACTTCAAATGAAATTCCATTTATCATTCTGTCGCTGAAGACCGGCGGAGTAGGATTGAACCTGACAGCAGCAAATCATGTTATTCATTTTGACCGCTGGTGGAATCCCGCAGTCGAAAATCAGGCCACAGACCGGGCATTTAGGATAGGACAGAGAAAAAACGTTATGGTTCATAAATTTATAACAAAGGGAACTATCGAAGACCGTATCAACAATATAATTGAGAGCAAAAGATCTTTGGCTGAAAATGTGATAGGCAGCAGCGAAAACTGGATAACAGAACTCAGCGATCAGGAAATTTTGTCAATGATGCAGCTTGACTTGTAGTAGTACTAACCCACAAATAAGACAGGATAAACGCATCATTTTTTAATTTTCGGGCATTTTCTAAAGTTTGAATAATCGTTTCGATGGCGAAATATCTCAAAATTTCTTCTAAAAACACATCCTGCAAAATCCAGTAAACTAAAGTTTAGCAATTTCTGATTCCGAAAGTTTTAACTCTTGAAAAATTTTTTTCTGTTTATCTGTAAATTTTTGGCTTTTATCGCTGAATTTTACTGAAGAAAATTCAAGAAGCTCGTTTGATAAAGGCCTATCGCAAACATTTCAAAATTAATAAAGTTTGACATCATGTCGTTATGCGATATAATCATCAACACGATGTCAATAATAAAAAGGAGGTTAAAAAAAATGCCGAGAAGTTCAACAGAATTAATGAATATCAGAAAGGATGAAATTGTAAAAGCTTGTGCGACTCTTTATGAAACTATGAGCTTCAAAGACATTACTATCAGAGAAATCAGCGAACTGACTTCGTTCAAAAGAGCGGCAATTTATAATTATTTTCAAACAAAAGAGGAAATTTTTCTTGCGTTGCTTCAAAAAGAATATGAGCTCTGGGCTGATGAATTGGAAGCAACGGCTGGCCGCCGTGAGAAAATGACGGCTGACGAAGTTGCCCAAGAATTAGCACGTTCACTTGAAAAAAGGCAGCGAATGCTGAAACTTTTCTCGATGAATCATTTCGATACGGAGGCTAACAGCAGGCTCGAGAATTTGACTGAATTTAAGGCCGCTTATGGAAAATCTATTAACGTTGTCGAAAATATTCTTGAAAAGTTTTGCCCAAACATGTCGAAAAAAGACCGCCAAGATTTTATTTATTCATTCTTTCCGTTCATATATGGAATTTATCCGTACACGATTGTAACCGCGAAACAGCGTAAGGCTATGGAAGCGGCAGACGTGAATTATGTATATCTATCAACTTATGATATAACTTACACGTGCGCCAGAAAACTTTTAGGGGTTCAGGAATGAATATTGATTTTTATGGAATTATTCGATTTATGACGGTTTCCCGCTACCGCAATGTACAAATCAATAAGAGATAAATATATTGCAGGAATGCGATGAAATTAAAAAATCTGAAAGCAGGAAATAATTATGAGATTTAATACGATCAAAAAAATTAGTGTATTCTTCCTTGCTATGAGTTTAATTTTCATAGCAAACAGCATAAGTGCTTCAGAGCTTCGGCTTGATATGACTGAAAGGCAGCAGTACATCGAGAATAAAATATACAACATTCTTCACCCTGCTCCTGATTTCAAGTCATACAAATTTGAAGCTTCTGAAGGCTGGACACTTGAAAAATTAACATTAAATAATGTCAGTGTTGAACGATTGAAGGCAGAAAAGCCCAAAACTGACCGCGTAATCATTCAGTTTCACGGCGGCGGTTACACAAATGGACTTACAGAAGGTCACCGTCTACTCGGAGCAAAACAGGGAATTTTAATTGGAGCATCGGAAGTCTATTATGTTCATTATAGGCTTGCACCGAAAAATGTTTATCCTGCAGCACTTGATGATGCCATAGCAGTTTATAAGGAATTACTTTCAGCGGGAATTAAGTCCGAAAATATAATCTTCATTGGAGATTCAGCGGGTGGAAATTTAGCTCTTGAATTATCGCTTTATTTGAAAAAACACGGACTTTCACAACCTGCAGCGTTAGCATTAATATCACCTTGGGGGACTTTTGAACAAAATGCCACATCAAGAATAAAAAATCGCGATCGTGATTTAGTGCTTGGCAGTAAAGGTTTTCCGCTTTATCAGGAAGTTCAGGTCAGAAAGCCTTCTTACGCCGGTGAAATGGAGCTTAACGACCCCAGATTATCACCAATTTATGCAGATTTAAGGGGACTTCCTCCAATGTTGATACAAATCGGGGGATATGAATTATTTGTCGATGACGGTATATCGCTTCTTAATAGAGCTCTGTCAGATGATGTCGAAGCAACTTTTACAGCATATCCGGGAATGCCTCATGATTTTCCCCTGCTTTTGCCGGAACTTCACGAGACAGAATTATCTTTGAAGGAATTTAGAGATTTCGTAGAACGTTATCTTTAAATCATAATTTATTTAATAGAAAGGAAAGTTTTTATCATGACAAAATTACCCAAAATCGCGCCCGGAGCATGGGCTTGGGGCAATGATGGCACATTCGGAACAAATTTCACTGAAAAAGATTTGCGACCGATTTTTGACGCTGCAATGAAATCGGGGCTTAATCTTTGGGACACGGCCTACGTTTACGGCATGGGAACTTCTGAAGAAATTTTAGGAAAATTTCTGCGCTCTGTTCCCCGCGAAAGTTATTTAATCTCAACAAAATTTACGCCTCAATGTGCAAATCCTGATGCTGAAAACGCCGTCATCGAAATGTACGAAGGAAGCGTTAAACGTCTTGGAACAGACTTTATGGATTTTTATTGGATTCATAACCCTGTCGGTGCGCCTGAATGGACAAGAAAATTAATTCCCCTTGCTAAAACAGGCAAAATTGGAAAAATCGGCCTTTCAAATCACAATCTTGCAGAAATCAAAGAAGCTGCTGAAATTTTAGCTGCTGAAGGACTGAAAATCGCGGCTATTCAAAATCATTACAGTTTGTTAAACCGTTCATCGGAGACATCAGGGATTTTAGACTGGTGCAAAAATAACGGAGCGATATTTTTCTCGTACATGGTTCTTGAACAGGGTGCATTATCAGGAAAATACGATATTGCTCACCCGTTCCCAGCAGAAAGTGCAAGAGGTCAGGTTTATAATCCTGTGCTTTCACAGATTGAAAAATTGAATACGGCCATGAAAAAAATTGCTGATGCTCATAATGTCGAAGTTGCACAGCTTCCCGTTGCATGGGCAATAGCAAAAGGAACTTTGCCGATTTTAGGAGTAACCAAAGTCAAACATGTTGAAGACGCTATAAAAGCCGCTAATCTTGTTTTGTCTTCCGATGAGATAAAAACTCTTGAAGAGCTTGCAGACAAGGCAGGGATTAATACTGTTCGTGTTTGGGAAAAGGAGATGAAGTAATCATGAAAAAAATTTTGGGGTTAATTTCAATTTTTATTTGTGTTCTTTCAGGAAGTGCTTTTGCTGATGGTAAAGCATTAATCGCTTATTTTTCTTGGAGCGGCAACACTGCGGCATTGGCTAAAACTATCGCAGAAGTATCAGGCTTCGAGCTGTTTGAAATCAGGACAGTAACACCATATACCAAAGATTATGATGAAGTTCTTGATGTCGCAAAGAAAGAACAAAACAGAAAAGCCCGCCCCGAATTAGCAACTCATGTTCAAAACATGGCGCAATACGATACTATATTTTTAGGCTATCCGTGCTGGTGTGGAAATATGCCTATGCCTGTGTTTACTTTTCTTGAAGAATACAATTTTTCCGGAAAACGTATAATTCCTTTTGTAACACACGGCGGTTCATCATTCGGGCGCAGTATTAATGACATGAAGAAAACACTTTCTAACGCAAAAATTGAAAGTAACGGTTTATCAGTTCGCGGAACCGGTTCACGTCGGCAAGTCGCTAATTGGCTTAAAGAGCTTGGATTTTCGGTGAAAAATTAAATTTATGAAAGGAATTTATAAGATGAGACTTTTTACACTTATATTATTGGCGTTTTTATGTTTATCAGTCTTAGCTGTGTCAGCGTTTGCTTATCCTGTTTTTGCCCCTGAAGGACATAAGCTCAAAGTTCATTGGGCAGTCGTTCAGTCAAAAGAAGGCAAAATGGACGAAATAAGCGCGATTGGTGCAAGAACTGTCGCAAAATACACACCTTACGAAAAAGGCTCGTATTCGCTTTATGGAGCTATTGCAAGGGAAAATAAAAACATTATGCGCCTTCTTGAAATTTACGAAGATGAAGACGCTTACCAAGTTCATCGCGCAAGTGAGGGCTTCAAACAATATATTGAAGAACGCAAACCAATTCTTGAGAAGTTAATAATTCTTCCCGTCGATCCTATTGTACTTGAACAAAAAGCTGAAGGCAAGGGCAATTTTGTCAGCATGACAATAGTTGAAGTCAAACCCGAAAATCTCGAAGATTTCAAAGTATTAATTAAAAAGGAAATGACAAGAGCTGTTGCAGAAGAGACAGGAGTTTTAGGCTTATTTGCTACTGCTGAACAGGGCGAGAAAAATTACAGATTTCACACAATGGAAATTTATACAAATGAAGATGCACAAAAAAAATATTTGAGTTCAGAAAAATATCAAGCATACAGAAAGGAAGCTGATAAAATGTTGTCTTCACGACAAGTTTTTGAAAATTATCCGGCGAATATTACTTTAAGTGCCAAAGGACTGCACAGAAATTTCTTGTCGGATTTTTCGGCAACTGACCCCGAATTTGCGGAGTTCTTTGGAAATTTTGCATTAAATGAAGCAGTAAAAGAAACTAAACTTGATGACCGCACACGTTACATGGCGATTTTAGCTACGCTGCTTGGCTGTCAGGGAGTTGATAATTTCAAAGCTGTCTTACCTTATGCTCTTGATGTAAAAATAACTCCTGTTGAAGTTAAAGAAATAATTTATCAGGCAACCGCATATCTTGGGATCGGACGCACTTTTCCGTTTTTGAAAGCCGCTAACGAAATTTTCAAGGCAAAAAATATTTCTTTGCCTTTGCCCGAAGGTTCAACAACTAATCCTGAAAATCGAATTGAAAAAGGCAATCAATCACAAGTTGACATTTTCGGAGAAGGCATGAGAGGTTTTCAAAATTCAGGCTCTGAAGAAACGCGACATATAAACCGATGGCTTGCCGGAAATTGTTTCGGCGATTATTACACTCGCAAGGGTTTGAATTACAAAGAGCGGGAAATGATTACTTTTTGCTTTATTGCTGCTCAAGGAGGCTGCGAACCTCAACTCACAGCTCATGCAAAAGGCAATATGAACGTTGGAAACGATAAAGCCTTTTTGATTGATGTCATTTCACAGTGCCTGCCCTATATCGGCTATCCAAGAAGTCTCAATGCAATCACTTGCATCAATAAGGCAGCAGAATAATTTTTATGAGAGGTTATGTCAAAATGAAAACGTTTGTTAAAAGTTTAATTCTCGGAGCTATTATAGCTTTAATAACAGCCCCCGTTGTCTCAGCTCAAGAAAAATGTCATTTATTAGTTGTATCGGGACATGCGCGAATAGAAGTATCTACGGCAACAAAAACAATCATGGAGGAAGTTAAAAAAGAATTTCCGAACGCAGAATTGCTGTACTTGGATCAGACGTATCCCGACTTCAAAATTGACATTCGCAAAGAACGCCAGAGGGTTTCAAGTGCCGATGTTATCGTCTTGCAATATCCTATTCAATGGTATTCAGCACCTGCAATAATGAAGCGTTGGCTTGAAGAAGTTTTTACTTTTGGATTTGCACATGATGCAAAGGGCGGGTTGCTCAACGGTAAAAAATTAATTCTCTCAATGACATCAGGCGCACCGGAGAGTCAGTATCACGTAGGCGAAAGACAAGGCTATCCTATGGACGTTTATCAATTACCTTTGGTGCAGTTAGCTGATTTATGTGGCATGGACTTTTCAGGCATGGTCTACACGGGCGGTTATAATATTATGCGCAAAGTCGCCGACAAAGATTTACACACTCAAAAGGCTCAAGAACATGCAAAAATTTTAATTGAAAAAATCAATACCGCAGTGGAATCTTTTAATAAATAATTGTGCTGAGGAATAGGTAATAGAGAAATGAAGATAATTACATTGATGGTAATCATTTTGATGCTCATAACAAGTTCTGCATGGGCATCAGAACAGTTTGTTTTCATTAAGGGCGGAAGATTTTTAATGGGAAGCCCTGAATCGGAAAACTGGCGCAGTGATGACGAATTACAGCACGAAGTAGCTCTCAGCGATTTTTATATTTCGCGCTATGAAGTTACGCAGTCAGAGTATAAAAATTTAATCGGCAATAATCCCTCGACATTTCACGGAGATAATAAGCCTGTTGAAAATGTTACATGGCTTGAGGCCGTGAGATTCTGTAACGCTAAAAGCATATCCGAAAAATTAACGCCTGTTTACACGATTGAAGGCAATAAAGTTACTTGGGATTTATCAGCGGACGGTTACAGACTTCCTACAGAAGCAGAATGGGAATATGCCTGCCGTGCTGGAACTTCAACACCTTTCAATCTCGAACACTCAATCGGTGCTGACGAAGCAAACTTTTACGGTCATTACCCTTACGAGATTGAAGAAAATTATTTTTCACAGCAGAAACTTTCAACAAAACCTGGAATTTACAGAGGTGAGACCGTTGATGTAGGCAGCTTTCCGCCGAACAAACTCGGACTTTACGACATGCATGGGAACGTTGGTGAATGGTGTTGGGATATTTACGACGATTATAAGGCTGAAATAAATCCTACAGGCCCTTCAACAGGAACACGCCGTGTAAATCGCGGAGGAGGCTGGAACGATTTTGCAAAAAATATGCGTTCCGCCTACAGAGCTGCAACTCCGCAAGAAAACAGTAGCTTTAATCTAGGCTTCAGACTTGCAAGAGGAACGCTTGGAACTGGGACTGTTTCAACAATAGCAGAGCAGAAAAAAAATGCAAATAATGCTAAAATCTTGATCGCTTATTTTTCATGGAGCGGTAATACGCAGGGCATAGCTGAAGAAATCAGGAAACAGACGGGAGCTGATATTTTTGAAATTGAGCCCGAGAAGCCTTACTCTGAAAGTTATAACACAGTTTTGAGAGAGGCTCAGAGGGATCAGCGCAGACAAGCACGCCCTAAACTGAAAAATCACGTCAAGAACTTTGGCGAATATGACATCATTATGCTTGGTTATCCTAATTGGTGGGCATCAATTCCTATGCCGATAGCTTCCTTCTTGGAGGAGTATGATTTTTCCGGAAAAAAAATTATGCCTTTCTGTTCACACGGAGGAGGACGCTTCGGACAGACCCTCACCGCAATTGCTAAATTAGCCCCCAACGCTTCAATAATGAAGGGACTTTCCGTTCATTATTCTGGTGGCAGCAGCCTCAATAACGACATAAAAACTTGGCTTGAGCAAAATGATATTTCTGTAGAATATTGACATGCCGATTAAATACTTATAATTTTTAGCTCGCATAGAACGTATTAGAATTTACGACGCAATAACTTGAATAAAATTAATTCCTTGAAAAAAGCGATGTTAGTTTAAGAGGTGGATAGGCAACAGTTAAAGACCTTGCCCGAGAAGCAACAGCGATTAGTCATGGGACAAGAGGCCGTAGAACACGGATACGGAGGTCAAAAAAGTAAGTAATAACAAGATTTTGTCGAATAAAAATTTAATTCAATTTTTGCACATTAAATCCAGTTTTTACAAGCAATTTCAATGCGTCTCATGCGTTTTACCTGACAAATAATATATTGTGGAGGACAATAAAAATTATGGTAACAGTATTAGTGAAATGCTAGTACTGTGGCAGTACAGAAGTTATATGTCATGGCAAAAGCAGAACAAATGTTCAACGTTATAAATGCAAGCAGTGTACTAAGACATTTCAGCTTGAATATAAAAATAAAGCCTGTAAACTAGGCACACATGAGCAGATTTTCAAGATGTCAATGAATTCATCAGGTACTCGTGATACCGCTAGAGTGCTAGATATATCAAAAAATACTGTTGCCAGAGTGCTTAAGAAAACTGTAAATATTGTTTCATGCGTGAATACAGAATACATTGAAAAAACTCCATTGACGTAGACTTGCTAGGATTATACCGGGATTTGGGTTGGGATGACACAAAGATAGACAGATTTAAAGACGAATTTACAAAACGCTCATCGAGAAATAGATTTCGGATTATTTTGATGCGATGAGCGTTTATATTATTCAACAACTCTGTGGGCCAACCACCGAATGTTTTGCCGAAAAAAAATTGATGCGTTTATCCTATAAAGCTGATGACTTCTCGGAGATTCCGAACACGCTTTTTAGATTGTCAAAAATGTTCAGATCTTGAGTTATGATTTACGAATAAGAGTGCACTAAGTAATTTTCTAATTATGCAATACGTATTTATCGGTATTTTTTAACAAAACACAAAATATTAAGTTCCATAAAAGCTGATTGTAACTACATTTTTTATTTCACAAATTTTCTATATTTTCTTATAATGAGACTTTTCTGAAATTTCGTGTATAATTTCTTTTAATTAGAGGTGTGTCAAAATCACGGTATTTTAGGGAGAGTACAAGAGTATATTTTTCAGCAGAAAATTAGCTGGAGCAACAGGAGCTGATTTATATTTATTATCCAAATGCTGACTTACAATTGGTCAAACTAAAGAAGTAGCGTTGACGTTGAAATGAGTTGAAATAAAAGAGATAAATTTAGATCCAATCTTGCCATGTTTATGAACATAACTAAGGATGCTACATTTTATCTGTATCATGATTGGGCTGTTGAACATGAAATATTTTCTGAATTCAACAAGAAGTGATGATGTGCGCCCGGACAGGGCATAGTGCGTCCGGACAGGGCGTGATTAAAAGTAGAAATTGGTACTACCTCACAAGGTATCGTGAGAGCTAATCTGTCCAACCGAAAAGCGAAAG
>CAJOGI010000008.1 GCA_905234075.1 uncultured Synergistales bacterium
GGCTTGGGCTCTTCTTTAACTTCGGGCTCAACGGCTGGCGCAGGCTCTTCAACAGGAGCAGTAACTACAGCCTCGACTGGAGCTGCCTCTTCAGCTTTCACTTCTTCAGCTTTAGGAGCTTCGACCTTAGCTTTAGATTTAGAGCTAGATTTTTTCGGCTTCGCGTCTTTTTTAGTCTTGGACTTTACCGGCTTGGGCTCTTCTTCAGTTTCAGGTTCCGGCTGCGTAAAGGCAGATGCAGAATTAGGGGCAAGCGAATAGCCGAGCTCTCTTAGTTTATCTTCAATTTCATCCAGCGATTTTTTCCCAAGATTACGAACTTTCAGCAAGTCATCATGTGATCTGCTAAGTAAGTCAGATACAAGCTTAATGCCGCCTCTTAATAAACAGTTTTCACTTCTTATTGAAAGTTCTAAATCGTGAATATTATGCGTCAAGAACAGATCCGGATCAGGTCTTGACAGCACTACTACCGGCTCCTCAACAAGAGGCGGCTTTACAGGCGCAACATGAGGGGCTGTGTTTACGGTATCAGCTACTCTGGCAAAATACGTCTGAGCAATTCTTGATGCCTGCCCTACAGCCTCTTCGGGCGAAATTGCGCCATTCGTCCAAACTTCTAATATAAGTCGCTCGTAATCAATGCTCTGTCCGACTCTTGCCGGCTCGATTTGATAATTAACTCGTTTGACCGGAGAAAATATTGCATCAGTTAAAAGTGCGTCAACAGGAAGCTGCGGCTGTGCAGGTCTTTCACGCTCAGCGGACAAATAACCGACTCCCTGCGCAATATAAATTTCCATCACCAAATGAGCACCGGGCTCAAGAGTACATAAGACACCGTCGCCGCAAAATTCAAAATCGCTATCCCAAGACAGATCCTTTGCCGTAATAACTCCCGGATTTTCCGCACGATTAAACAAATCTCTGTCTTTTTGCAGTTCATCGGAATCCAAAGTAATAACTTTGAAGGTTTCAACATTTAAGCTGTCATTGTCAGGATTTGTCTTTACCTTTATAGGAATATGTTTTAAGTTCATTAAGATCTCAATGACATCTTCACGAACACCGGGAATAGTGCTAAATTCGTGAAGTATTCCGTCAATCCTTACAGCAACAACAGCGGCCCCCCTGATTGATGAAAGGAGCAAGCGTCTCAACGCATTGCCGAGCGTGTCGCCGTAACCCCTTTCGAGAGGCTCAAGGTATAACCTTCCGTAATCTTGAGCTTTTTCTTCAATATAAACCTTAAAACTGGTGTTCTCCAAATTCCAAAATCTCCTTTAGAATTTAGACACGACGCCTCTTTGGTGGTCTGCAGCCGTTGTGAGGAATGGGCGTAGCGTCTTTAATTAAGTTCACCTGAAGCCCTGCTGCCTGCAATGACCTAATCGCGCTTTCGCGTCCGGGGCCAGGTCCCTTGACGATAACGTCAATTTCCTGAACTCCCTGATCCTGTGCGGCCTTCGCGACCTGTGATGCAGCAGTCTGAGCGGCAAACGGTGTTGATTTTCTTGCACCCTTGAAGCCGACGTTTCCGCCGCTTGCCCAAGTGATGATATTTCCGCCTTTGTCGCTGATGCACATAATTGTGTTGTTAAACGTCGAATAAATGTGCGCAACTCCGTAATTTATATTTTTCTTTTCGCGCCTTTTGCCTTTACGGGCCTGCGCTGTTCTCTTTGCCAAGTTTCATTTACCTCCTTAATTCAAGCCGCTTTACTTCGTCGCCATCTTCTTGTTGGCAACTGTTCTTCTCGGACCTTTGCGCGTTCTAGCGTTGGTCTTTGTGCGCTGGCCTCTGACGGGAAGTCCGAGACGATGACGCTGGCCGCGATAACAGCCTATGTCAATTAAACGCTTGATGTTCATTGATATTTCACGTCTTAAATCGCCCTCGACCTTGTAATTATCTTCAATTTCGCGGCGTAACTTCTGAGTATCCGCTTCCTCAAGGTCTTTAACTCTGATGTCAGGATTTACGCCGGTTGCCGCAAGAATTTTCTGCGACGTTTTGAGGCCGATCCCGAAAATATACGTCAAGCCGATTTCAATTCTTTTATCTCTCGGCAAGTCCACACCTGCAATACGTGCCATTTAATTATTACCTCCTGACACCCTGACGCTGCTTGTGTCGTGGGTTGCGGCTGCAAATTACGCGCACAACTCCATGACGGCGGATTACTCTGCAATATTCACAAATAGGCTTTACTGAAGGCCCTACTTTCATGCTAATACCACCTTATTATTTATAACGATAAATTATTCTTCCCCTTGTTAAATCATACGGGGAAATTTCAACCAGCACCTTATCACCGGGCAAAATCCTGATGAAGTGCATTCTCATTTTTCCGCTGACATGAGCTAAAACCTTGTGCCCGTTTTCAAGTTCAACTCTGAACATTGCATTAGGCAGCGGTTCTGAAATTACGCCCTTTACTTCTATTACGTCCTCTTTGCCGGAATTTGCCATTAATTCCCTACGCTCCTAAAAAAATATCCCGCGTCAATGTCTTTACCTGCCTCTATAAAATTTAATAAATTTTCTGCGCGTCTTAACGTCGATTGCAAATGTTTTGGGTTTTTTTTCTTCGGCTTTGAAATATTAAACCTGCCCGGCCTGATTAATTTTACTCTGCCGTCAGCTTCAAAGCCTGATACAACATAAATAAGCCCTGTATCTTTGCCTTGCCTTGAGATTACTATTTGGCCTACCTGATACTCTGCCATTTCGTTAAAATCTCAGGCCCGTCGTCAAGAATTACAATCGAGCGTTCAAAGTGTGCCGCGTCAGATCCGTCAACAGTTGAGACAGTCCAGCCGTTAGCTCCGACCTTCACATCTTCGCGCCCGGACATAATCATAGGCTCAATAGCTATAGTCATGCCAGCTTTTAACGTCAATCCCTGTCTGGGTTTGCCATAGTTCGGAATTTGAGGAGCCTCGTGCATTTTTTTGCCGATGCCGTGTCCCGTGTAATCGCGAACTACCCCATAATTAAAGGCCTTGACGTAACTTTCAACCGCGTACCCTATATCGCCGAGAGTGTTGCCCTTCAATGCTGCCGCTATTGCCCTATTCAAAGAGTCTTCCGTAACTTCAAGAAGTTTCTGCTTCTCGGGGCTGATTGCTCCAACGGGATAAGTGCAGGCCGCATCGCCGCAATAGCCATTGACGTAAGCTCCCACGTCTACGCTTATAATGTCGCCTTCCTGTAAAATTCTATTAAAATCAGGTATCCCGTGAACGACCTCTTCATTAACTGAAGCGCATATAGTCCCCGGAAAAGGTGTCATGTCATAAGACGGCTTATAATTCTTGAAAGCCGGTATGCCGTTATTCTTGCGGATATGCTCTTCGGCGAGCCTGTCAAGTTCTCCGGTTGAAATTCCGGGTCTGACATTTTCACGCATTATATCAAGAACTTCGGCAGTAACGCGCCCGGCCACTCTCATTAATTCGATTTCTTCAGGGCGTTTTATTTTAATCATGGCTTAATAACTTTAGAACAAGCTCAAAAACTTTTTCGGGCTTCTGTCCGTGTCCTGCGTCAACTTCGAGTAACAAGCCTCTATCACGATAAAAATTAATTAAAGGCTCTGTCTGCTCATGAAAGACTTTCAGACGGCTCCTGATTGTCTCCTCGTTGTCGTCGTCGCGCGTATAAAGTTCACCGCCGCACGAAGGGCATTTATCGTTTATAAGTCTGCTCGTAACATTTCCGCAGTCTTTGCAAACGGCACGGCTCGACAATCTTTTAACGATTTCTTCGTCGGAGATATTGAATAAAATAACGCCGTCAAGTTTTGTTTGAGTCTCGAGAAATTCAGCCTGCGCTACAGTTCTCGGAAATCCGTCAAGCATAAAGCCTTCATCAGGCTTGAACTCGCTCAACTTTTCCCCGACCATTTTCATAACTGTTTCGTCGGGCACTAGCTGTCCCGCGTCCATGTACTTTTTGGCTTCAAGTCCAAGCGGCGTTTTATTTTTCAAATTTTCTCTGAAAATATCGCCCGTTGATACGTGAGCTAAGCCATGATGTTCTTTAATAAGTGCAGCCTGAGTACCTTTGCCGGCACCAGGCGCACCAAGTAAAACTAATCTCATTTTAACCTCTTAAAAGCCCGCGTGAACGTCCGCTGCCGGATTTCTTTAATATTCCGTCATAGTGGCGCATTAATAACTGGGCTTCAATCTGGTTAATTGTGTCCATAGCAACTCCGACAACGATAAGAACAGCAGTCCCGCCGAAGTAGAAGCTCCTGACATTCAATACAGATGACATTACGTTAGGGATCAGAGCAACAATCGCAAGAAATACTGCTCCTCCAAGCGTAATTCTCTCCATAACTCGCGTAATGTAATCTGAAGTCGGCTGTCCGGGCCTGATGCCTAAAATAAATCCGCCGTATTTCTTCATGTTATTTGCAATGTCTGTAGGATTAAAGACGACTGCCGTATAGAAATACGAGAAGAATATAATCAAAGCAACATCGCAGATAATATAAAAAACACTGTTTGGAGTAAAGAGCATACTGAAAAATCTTCCGACCGAACTGTCAGTGAAATAATTTGCTATCGTGTACGGGAAAATTAAAAGCGACGAAGCAAAAATTATCGGAATAACACCTGCCTGATTGACTTTTAACGGGATAAAAGTACTCTGACCGCCGTAAATTTTATTTCCCACTACGCGCTTTGCATACTGGACGGGCAAACGTCTCTGACCTTCCTGAAGCAGAATACATCCGGCCACGACAACGACCATTAATACAATGCCGAGCAAGAGCGCGATCACGCTCAGCGAACCCAAGCGCACCATGCTCCAAGTCTGTAAAATTGCCTCAGGTATTCTTGCGACGATACCGGCAAAAATCAATAACGAAATTCCGTTGCCTATGCCGTGATCCGTAAGTTCTTCGCCGAGCCACATTACAGCAACTGAACCGGCTACGAGAGTGATAATGACTAAAACCCAGTCAAAAACTCCTCCCTGCATGATGCCGAGTCCGCGAAGCCACGCCGTCATTCCTACTGCCTGAACTACTGCGAACAACACTGCACCGTAGCGCGTCCACTGCGTAATTTTTTTATGACCGTCCGCGCTGTCCTTCTGTAATTTCTCAAGATACGGGAAAATTACAACAAGCAGCTGCATGACGATGCTTGAGTTGATGTAAGGCGCAACGCCCAGCGAGAATATTCCGAAACGGCTCAAAGCACCGCCTGAAAATAAATTCAGGAAGTCCATAACGCCGCCGCCGGTGCTGAATAAATTTGCCAAAGCAACACGGTCAACGCCGGGCGTTGGGATATATGCACCCAGTCTGAAGATGAATAATATCCCAATCGTAAATAATATCCTGCGCTTCAAGTCGGGAAGTCTGAATATATCACCCAAAGACCCGAACATCAGATTACCTCATGAGTTCCGCCTACAGCTTCGATTTTCTTGGCTGCTTCTGCACTGAATGCGGCGGCTTTAATTTTAAGAGCTTTGCTGAGCTCGCCCCTTGCCAAAATTTTTACGGGAATATTTTTCTTGCGAATAACTCTGGCATTGAAAAGGACTTCAGCGTCAATTTCTGCTCCTGCGTTAAATTTCTTTTCGAGAACGTCAAGATTCACAGGCTGAAAAACTTTTGCGAACCTGTAATTATTAAACCCACGCTTCGGCGTTCTCCTTGTTAAGGGCATCTGACCGCCCTCAAAACCCGGCTTAACTCCACCGCCCGTTCTGGCTTTGTCTCCCTTATGGCCTTTGCCGGCAGTCTTGCCCGTTCCGCTTCCGATACCCTGACCAAGACGCTTCGCCTTATGCGTTGAGCCTTTAGACGGGTGTAAATCGTTTAATGTAATCATTCTACGACCTCACATTTCACCAGATGGCGCACATGCTCAATCATGCCTCTAATCTGCGGCGTGTCTTCGTGCTCGACCTCTGAATTTAATTTCTTAAATCCAAGTGCTTTAATCGTGCGCTTCTGTCTTTCGGGAAAACTTATTGCGCTCTTGATCCACTTTGCCTTAATCTTTGCCATGTGAATCACTCCCCGATTACTGCTTTTTCAGCAGTCGCTTCTTCTGCAGCTTCGTCGCCGACAAGCCCTCTGAGTTTCATAATTTCGTCCTCAGTTCTGGTTATTTTAATGGCTTCGAGTGTCGCATGAGCAATATTAATGGCGTTTGCGGTACGTCCAGTAACTTTCGTAACAACGTCTTTAACTCCGCCAAGCTCCATAATTGCACGGACAACTCCGCCTGCTATAACTCCTGTACCTTCGGGGCACGGCTTGAGCAAAACTCTAGCGGCTCCGAACTCACCGACTACAGGGTGAGGAATTGTGCTGCCCGCATGGCGAACTCTCACCATGTTCTTTTTAGCTTTCTCGATGCCCTTGCGGACTGCTTCAGCGATTTCTTTAGCTTTGCCGATGCCTGTTCCGACCTGCGTTGCACCGTCGCCGACTACAACAAGAACCGCGAAACGAAAACGTTTACCGCCTTTTACAACCTTGCTGACGCGGTTAATAGCGACAACGCGCTCCTGAAACTCTACGACTGCTCCTTCATTTTTTCTGGGCATTTTAGAATACAAGCCCTCCTTCGCGTGCGGCATCAGCTACTGCCGCGATTTTTCCGTGATAGGCATGACCTCCGCGATCAAACACTACAGCGTTAATTCCTTTTGCCTTTGCACGTTCAGCTATAGTCTTTCCGACGACTTTTGCCGCCGCTATGTTGCATCCGCCCTTTAATTCAGGCTGTAAAGCCTTCTCTAAAGTTGACGCACTTACAAGCGTATGGCCTTTTTCGTCATCAATAACCTGAACGTAAATATTTTTAAGGCTTCTGAACACGCACATACGGGGCTTTTCAGCAGTTCCCGAAAGTGTGCGACGCAGTCTTTCATGCCTTATGACGCGCATATCATTTCTGCTTTTCTTTTTCATGATGTTTTACTTCGCCCCAGTCTTTCCGGCCTTGCGGAGAATGTACTCGTTTTCAAACTTGATACCCTTTCCGTGATAAGGCTCAGGCGGTCTGAACTCTTTTATAAGGGCGCATGTCTGACCTACTAATTCTTTATCTATGCCCTTAACGTGAAATTTAATCGGGTTCTCGACAACGATTTCAATGCCTTCAGGCGGCGTAAATTCTATCGGGTGCGAATAGCCTAAATTCAAGACTAATTTTTTACCCTGCAAAGCTGCACGCCAACCTACTCCGACAATTTCCATTGTTTTCTGGAAGCCCGTTGTAACTCCCGTAACCATGTTAGCAATTAAAGCTCTGGTCATTCCGTGCCACGCTCTGGTCTGTTTTTCTTCGTTATTGCGCGAAACTTTTACCTGAGCGTTTTCAATTTCAACATTAATTCCAGGCATTAACTTTGCGTGAAGTTCACCCTTAGGGCCTTTGACGATAATGTCAGTGCCTTTCACTTCAACGCTTGCGCCTTTCACTATATCTACTGCCTTGCGTCCAATACGAGACATTTATATAAACCTCCTACCAGACATAGCAGAGAACTTCTCCGCCAAGACCGAGCTTGTTAGCTTCCGCGCCCGTCTTCAGTCCTTTTGACGTTGAAAGAATTGCGAGGCCTAAACCGCCCATGACGACGGGCAATTTATCACTGCCGACGTAAATTCTGCGGCCGGGCTTGCTTATTCTTCTAAGTCCCTGAATGACGCGCTCGCGACTTGCTCCGTATGATAAATAAATTCTGATTTCAGCATACGGCTTGTCGGGGTCTGTTATCATTCTGAAATTTTTGATATAGCCCTCGTCCTTTAATATTCTGGCTAAGGCTAATTTCATTTTGCTCGAAGGAATGTCAACGCTCTCGGCATAAGCCATATTAGCGTTGCGAATCCTTGTGAGCATATCTGCAACAGGGTCATTTACGTACAATTTGACCGTCCCCCTTTACCAGCTGGCCTTAACAACGCCCGGGAAAGCTCCCTCGCGTGCCATTTTTCTGAAACAGCAGCGGCACATATCGAACATTCTCATATAGCCGTGAATACGTCCGCAGAGCGGGCATCTATTGTGCTGTCTCGTGCTGAATTTAGGGGTTTTCTGTGCTTTAAGTTTTAATGCTTTTCTTGCCATTTTTTACTTATGCCCCCTGATTTCCTGTTCTGAACGGCATTCCAAGTCCCTTTAACAACGCAAAAGCCTCTTCGTCAGTCTTTGCTGTCGTTACGATTGAAACATTCATGCCGCGAGATCTAATTACTTTGTCATAGCTTATCTCAGGGAAAATTAACTGCTCACGGAGACCTAAATTATAATTTCCGCGTCCGTCAAATCCCTTGCGCGTAATTCCTTGAAAGTCTTTAATTCCAGGCAGTGCCAACGAAATAAGCCTGTCAAGAAATTCCCACATTTTTGCGCCTCTCAAAGTTACAGCGCACGCAACAGGCATATTCTGACGAACTTTGAAACCTGCTATTGACTTTTTCGCACGCTTTAACAAAGGCTGCTGTCCCGTGATTGCTCTAAGTTCGTTAATAGCCGCGTCCATAAATTTAATATCAAGTTTTGCATCGCCAACGCCAATGTTGACGACAACTTTCTCGATCTTCGGAAGCTGCATAACGTTCTTATATCCAAACTCACGCGATAACGCCGGAGCTACTTCGTTCTTGTATTTTTCAAGCATTCTTGGTGTCATGGCTTAAAGTCCTCCGCGATCAATAATTTCTCCACACTTTTTGCAAACACGGACTTTTTTGCCGCTCTCAAGGAACGACGCGCCCACTCTCGTTGCCTTTCCGCACTGAGGGCAGACAAGCATGACCTTGCTGGCATAAATCGGGGCTTCCTGTTTAATTATCCCGGACTGCGGATTATTCTGCGAAGGCTTGACGTGGCGAGAAACCATATTTACGCCCTCGACAACGACTAAATCACGCTCAGGAACTCGGCGAATGATTTTGCCCTCTTTACCTTTATCCTTGCCGGAAATAATTTTAACCCGGTCATTCTTTTTTAATCTTACTGACATTTTTATTTCTCCCTATACGACTTCAGGAGCAAGCGATAATATGCGCATATATTTTTTTGCTCTTAACTCGCGTCCCACAGGCCCAAAAATACGGGTGCCTCTGGGTTCACCGTTAGCATCAATCAATACTGCCGCATTATCGTCAAAACGGACGTATGTCCCGTCCCTGCGTCTGACTTCTTTTTTAGTCCTGACTATGACTGCTTTGACTACGCTGCCTTTGGCTATGTTGCTGTTCGGAATAGCCTCACGGACTGACGCGACGATTACATCGCCGATTGTTCCGTAACGTCTTTTGCTTCCGCCCATAACCTGAATGCAGAATAATTTTCTCGCTCCTGAGTTATCAGCAACGTTCAGTACACTTGTAAGCTGAATCATTTATTCCTGAACCTCCTCTGATACTTCATCAGTGCCGAATACAGGAGCTTTTCTCATAATCTCGACGAGTTCCCAGCGTTTAGTTTTGCTTAACGGCCTTGTCTCGCGGATTTTGACTTCATCTCCCATGCCGCACTGATTGCTAGCGTCATGAGCCACGTATTTTTTTGCGCGCTTTATTCTTTTTCCATATAACGGGTGTTCCGCCATTCTTTCAACACGGACGACAACGGTCTTATCCATTTTGTTGCTAACGACGATACCCGTTCTTACTTTACTCGGCATTGTCTGCTGCTTCCTTTTCTGTAACGGCCTTCTCAGATGCTATTGTCAAGAGCCTCGCGATAGTCTTTTTGACTTCACGGATCCGGCTTGTGTTCTTCAAATGCCCGACAGCATTCTGAAAACGAAGGTTGAATAATTCGGTTTTATATTCTTTAACTTTTCCGGCAATCTCTTCGCTTGTAAGCTCTCTGAGTTTTTCCGGCTTTACGCTCGCGTCCATCAGGCTAATCACTCCCTCCGCTGCGTACCATGCGAACTTTCACGGGCAGTTTATGAGAAGCTGTCCTGAAAGCCTCCTGTGCAAGCTCTTCGCTAATTCCGGAGAACTCGAACAGAACGCGGCCTCTTTTCACTGCGGCTACCCAAAATTCCGGCGCACCTTTTCCTTTACCCATACGAGTTTCCAAAGGTTTCTTCGTGTAGGGTCTGTCAGGAAAAACGCGGATCCAGATTTTGCCGCCCTTTTTCATTTTACGCGAAATGGCTATACGTGTCGCTTCAATCTGACGGGCTGTGAGCCAGACGTTTTCGAGAGCCTGTATACCATAATCGCCGAACGCTATTGTCGTACCGCCCTTTGAGATGCCTCTTAACGGCGAGCGGTGAGACTTTCTAAATTTTACACGGCTTGGCATTAACATGATAGACTATGCCCCCTTATTCGCCGGTCTGTTACGTGCTGAACGTACAGGTGCAGGTGTTTTTTCATGTTCTCTGTCTCTGTAAATCCAGATTTTGCAGCCGATTACTCCGTACATCGTTACAGCTTCAGCAAAGCCGTAGTCAATGTCAGCCCTTATCGTTGAAAGAGGAAGCTGGCCTTCGTTGTACCATTCAGTACGGGCAATTTCCGCACCGCCTAAACGTCCCGCAACTTGGGCTTTAATTCCTTTAACGCCTGCCTTTGTCGCTCTGAAAATTGCCTGCTTCATTGCGCGTCTGAATGAAACTCTGCGCTCAAGAGAACTTGCAATTCCTTCAGCTACTAACTGGGCTTCAACGTCAGGATTTTTAATTTCATGCACGTTGACCATGACTTTTCCGCCGGTAAGAGCCTGAAGTTCATTTTTGATGTTCTGAATTTCATTGCCGCCCTTGCCGATGACAACGCCTGGTCTTGCTGTATGAATAGTGAAACGGACAACAGGCCCAACGCGCTCGATCTCGATGCGTGAAATTCCTGCGCCTTCCCACTTTTTCATGATATATTTACGCAGTTTTATATCTTCATGAAGCTTTTTTGCGTAATTCTTTTTATCGGCGTACCATCTTGACTGCCACTCGGTTGACACGCCGAGACGATAGCCTATTGGGTGAACTTTCTGTCCCATTATTTATTTCCTCCTTGACGTTCGCAAAGCGTAATCGTTATATGCGATGTCTTATGCACATAAGGGTGAGCGCGGCCCATTGAAACAGGACGAAATCTCTTCATCATCGGCCCCTGATTCGCAAAAGCCTCACAGACATATAACTTATCCAAGTCCATGCCCTCATTATGCTCTGCGTTCGCCATTGCGCTGTTCAGCACCTTCAATATTATTCCAGCGGCTTTTTTGTCGCTAAATTTTAATATGGTTACGGCATTTTCCGCACTTTTTCCGCGAATAAGCTCCAAGACCTGACGGACTTTATACGGGGAAATTCTAGCGTTTTTTGTCATTGCCGTTGCAAATGTTAATTCTTCCGCCATTATTTATTTCTCCTATTTCTTTTTGTCCTGTCCGGCGTGATGTCCGAATTTTCTTGTCGGAGCAAATTCGCCGAGTTTATGACCTACCATATTTTCGCTTATATAAACGGGAAGGTGCATACGTCCGTTATGTACAGCGATTGTGTGCCCGATCATCTGCGGCACGACGGTTGAACGCCTCGACCAAGTTTTTACGACTTTTTTATTGCCGGAAACGTTCATTGCTTCTATTCTGTCTAGGAGCCTCTGTTCAACAAAAGGCCCTTTCTTAGTTGAGCGCATTTATTTTTCAGCTCCTTTTACTTTTCATAACGCCTGCGGATAATCAGCCTGTCTGAAGGCTTGCGCTTGCGTGTCTTGTAACCCTTTGCAGGAGTTCCCCAAGGCGATACGGGATGCTTGTTGGATTTTGATTTTCCTTCACCGCCGCCCATCGGGTGGTCTACAGGGTTCATTACCATTCCTCTGACTGACGGCCTGCGCCCCTTCCAGCGAGTTTTACCGGCCTTGCCCCAAGAAATGTTATCGTAATCTTCGTTGCCTACCTGTCCGATAGTGGCCATGCACTCTAAAAGAATTAAGCGAAGCTCGCCGCTCGGCATTCTGATATAAGCATATTTGCCCTCTTTGGACATTAACTGCGCACTTGTTCCGGCAGAACGGACAAGTTTTGCACCGCAGCCGGGCTGAAGTTCTATATTATGAATAACCGTACCTACGGGAATGTCTTTTAATTTTAAGGCGTTGCCGGGAGTTATATCGCTCTCAGGCCCGGAATAAATCATATCGCCGACATTCAAGCCCTTAGGCATGATTATGTAACGCTTTTCTCCGTCAGCGTAATTAATGAGGCCGATTCTGGCGTTGCGGTTAGGATCGTATTCAATCGTTGCAACCTTGCCGGGAATGCCTAATTTTTCACGCTTGAAATCTATAATGCGGTAGGCTCTCCTGTGTCCTCCTCCGATGTGGCGCATAGTAATGCGGCCCGTATTATTGCGGCCTCCATGCTTGCGGAGATGAACAACAAGCGAACGCTCCGGTTTATCTGCCGTAATATCTTCGCGGCCCTGAATGCTCATATGGCGGCGTGCGGGCGTATACGGCTTAAACTGTTTAATTGACATGTTCGTGTTTCTCCTGTTTTATATCGAAGCACCCTCGAAGAACTCGATATGCTGATCCGGTTTGAGGGCTACTATCGCTTTTTTCCATGAGCGCGTATATCCCTTTGTCATTCCGCGACGACGCATCTTGCCCTTAACGTTAATCGTGTTCACTCCGGCTACTTTAACGTTGAAAACTTCTTCAACGGCCTTGCGAATCTGAATTTTATTCGCGCTCTTGTGAACTTCAAACGTATATTTATTAAGAGCCATGAGGGAGCTGGATTTTTCCGTAATTACCGGACGGATAATAATATCGTGAGCAGTTAAATTCATTTTGAATATACCTCCTCAATTTTTGCTACAACCTCAGGCGTTACGATCAAGTTTTTAGCGTTCAAAATGTCATAAACATTAATGCTTGCGACATTGATGCACTTTGCGCCGGGTAAATTTCTTACTGAGCGTGTTACGTTAAAAGCGTTGTTGTGATAAATCACGAGAGTCTTGCCAACGCCGAGCGCGGTAAATAAATTCTTTATCGCCTTTGTTGACGGCTTCTCGATTGTATCAAAGCCCTTAACGACCGCCATTAAATCCTCGCGGACTTTATCAGAAAGAACGCTCCTTAAAGCAAGCTGACGGACTTTCTGATTAACTTTCTGATGATAATCTCTTGGATGAGGCCCGTGAGCTACGCCGCCATGCACCCAAATCGGCGAACGTGTACTTCCCTGACGTGCGCGGCCCGTGTGCTTCTGTCTCCAAGGCTTCTTTCCGCCGCCTGAAACGTCTCCGCGTGTCTTAGTGCTGTGAGTTCCCTGACGGCAGTTAGCTAAATGCGCCACGACTACCTGATGAATTGCGGCCATATGCACAGGAGTGTCAAAAACTTTGTCAGAAAGTTCCATTTCTCCGGCTCTTTCGCCCGTGAACTCGTATACTTTTACAAAAGGCATAGTATTTCTTTTCCCTCCTTATGATTTTTTGTAGAGGGCAAGCAGGCTGTTTTTCGCGCCCGGTACTGCACCTTTTACTAAAATTAAATTGTTCTCAATGTCTACGGCCATGACGGTGAGATTCTTCACGGTAACTTTATCGCTTCCCATGTGTCCGGGCATTCTCTTGCCGGGAAATACGCGGCCGGGATACGAAATTGCTCCGCTTGAACCTCCGTGTCTGTGTTCGACCGAAGTACCATGACTGAACTGCTGACCCCCAAAGTGATGACGCTTCATAACACCTGCGAAGCCCTTACCTTTGGAAATACCCTTGACGTTGATTTTCTCTCCGGCCTCGAATAAGTCAGCTTTAATTTCCTGTCCAACTTCATAGCCCTTAACATCGTCAAGCCTAAATTCCCGAAGTGTCTTTTTGGGTTCGAGTTTTAATTTCTCAAACATAACCCTCTGCGGTTTGGACAGCTTATGAGCTTTTACAGCTCCGAAGCCGAGAAGAACGGCGGAATATCCGTTCTGTTCAGGGGTTCTCAAAGCGACGACTGAACACGGCCCCGCAAGGACGACCGTAACAGCTACGGCCTGCCCTTCGGAGTCATATATCTGCGTCATTCCGAGTTTCTTCCCCAGAATCCCTATTGACATGATGAAAATTTCTCCTTAAAAAAAACTAAAATTTAATCTGAATGTCCACACCCGAAGCTAAATTAAGCTGCATAAGCGCGTCCATTGTTCTCTGTGTCGGTTCGATAATATCTATTAATCTTTTGTGAGTGCGCATTTCAAACTGCTCTCTCGCGTCCTTGTCTTTATGGGGCGATTTCAAGATTGTAATTCTTCCGACTTCGGTAGGAAGCGGAATAGGACCTGAAACTCTCGCGCCCGTTGACTGTGCAGTCTCTGCGATTTGAGCCGCTGACGTGTCAAGCACTCTGTGGTCAAAAGATTTTAATCTTATGCGGATTTTGCGTGCCATGATAATTACTCGATAATCTGGGTTACAACTCCCGCTCCGACTGTATGTCCGCCTTCACGAACTGCAAAGCGAAGGCCTTCTTCCATCGCTATCGGCACGATTAACTCGACTTCAAATGTCGCGTTGTCGCCCGGCATGACCATTTCAACGCCCTCAGGAAGTTTGATGTTTCCGGTAACGTCCGTCGTTCTGAAGTAGAACTGCGGCTTGTAGCCTGCAAAGAACGGTGTATGACGTCCGCCCTCTTCCTTCTTTAAGACGTAAACTTCGCCCTTGAATTTCGTATGAGGAGTAACAGTCTTCGGCTTTGCAAGAACCTGTCCGCGCTGTACGTCGGTCTTGTCAATTCCGCGTAATAATACGCCTACGTTGTCTCCGGCCTCTGCGCTGTCAAGGATCTTTCTGAACATTTCAAGCGATGTTGCGACTGAAGTCTGGGTGTCTCTGACCATACCGACGATTTCAACAGGCTCGCCGGCTTTGATTACGCCGCGCTCAACACGTCCGGTAACAACTGTGCCGCGTCCTGAAATCGTGAATACGTCCTCGATAGGCATAAGGAACGGCTTATCAATATCGCGTACAGGCGCAGGAATGTAGCTGTCGCAAGCGTCCATTAAGTCCCAAATCGGTTTGCAGATCGGGTCTTCGCGTGTGCCGTTGCCCTTCTCAAGAACTTCAAGAGCTGAACCGCGAATAATGGGAATGTCATCGCCGGGGAACTCGTATTTATTAAGAAGCTCGCGGACTTCCATTTCAACGAGGTCTAATAATTCAGGGTCGTCAACCTGGTCAGTCTTGTTCATGAAAACGACAAGCGCAGGAACGTTGACCTGACGGGCAAGAAGAACGTGCTCACGGGTCTGAGGCATCGGGCCGTCTGCTGCTGAAACAACGAGAATAGCTCCGTCCATCTGAGCTGCGCCGGTGATCATGTTCTTGATGTAGTCGGCGTGGCCGGGGCAGTCGATGTGCGCGTAGTGGCGTTTGTCTGTCTGATACTCAACGTGAGCGATGTTAATCGTAATTCCGCGCTCTCTCTCTTCAGGGGCCTTGTCGATCATGTCATATGCCGTAAATTCTGCATAGTTCTGTGTGGCAAGGCACTTTGTAATAGCTGCTGTAAGTGTTGTTTTGCCGTGATCGATATGTCCAATCGTTCCGATATTTAAGTGAGGCTTAGTGCGCTCAAACTTTTCTTTTGCCATAATTCTAAACTCCTTTAATAAACTAAAAATTAAATTTTTCCCTGCAAAATCTTTTCGCTGACTTCGGCAGGTGTCTGTTCATAGTGATCAAACTGCATCGAGTAATTTGCGCGTCCTGAGGTCTTGCTTCTTAAATCAGTCGCGTAACCGAACATTCCGACTAACGGGACGAAAGCCCTGATAATTCTTGCGTTGGCTCTCATGTCCATTCCGTCAATGCGTCCGCGCCTCGACGATAAATCACCGATTACGTCTCCTACATACTCTTCGGGCGTTACAACTTCAACCGACATAACAGGCTCCATTAAAACCGGATCGGCTTTCTTCATTGCCTCTTTGAAACCCATTGACGCGGCGATTTTGAATGCCATTTCGGAGCTGTCAACTTCGTGATACGAACCGTCAACGAGAGTAACTTTCACGCCGATAACGGGATAACCGCCAAGAACGCCTGATTGTACTGCTTCCTCAAGTCCTTTTTCAACGGCTGTGATAAATTCTTTCGGAATTGCTCCGCCGACAATTTTATCAACAAACTCGTATTTTCCTTCTTCAAGCGGCTCAATGTCAAATACAACGTGTCCGTACTGACCGCGACCGCCCGACTGACGAATATATTTGCCTTCAGCGTGCGCCGGTTTTCTGATTGCTTCACGGTACGCAACTTGAGGATTGCCGACCTTTACATCAACACCGAACTCGCGCTTTAATCTGTCGACGATGATTTCAAGATGTAATTCGCCCATTCCTGAAATTACTGTCTGTCCGCTCTCTTCGTCATTATGGACTTTGAAAGTCGGGTCTTCGTCTGCAAGAGCGTTAAGCCCTTTAGCAAGTTTAACTTTATCCTGCTGTGTAGCCGGCTCGACTGCTAATGAGATAACAGGCTCAGGAAATTCGAGGCTCTCTAAAACAATTTGATTGCTCTCATCGCAAAGAGTGTCGCCCGTCTTTGTTGCTTTTAACGAAGGAACTGCGACTATCATTCCGGCTTCCATCGAGTCAATATCTTCGCGCTTGTTCGAGTGCATTCTCATGATACGCCCAATACGCTCTTTCTGTCCTGAAGTCGGATTATAAACCGCGCTGCCCTTTTCAAGTTTTCCCGAATAAACCCTCAAGAAAAATAATTTTCCTAAGAACGGGTCAACCGCAACTTTGAAAGCTAACGCCGTAAAAGGCTCTTTCGGATCGCTGTGTCTCTCAATAACTTTTTCGGAATCGCTCGGCGATACTCCCTTAATCGGCGGTAAATCGACCGGGCTCGGAAGATATTCGACGACCGCATCAAGCAAAGGCTCGACACATTTATTCTTGAAAGCTGAACCGCATAACACCGGCACGGCCTTGAGATTAATTACAGCCTCGCGCAAAGTCTTGCGGATTAACTCAGAACTTACGGGCTTACCCTCAAGATAAAGCGTCATTAAATCATCGCTGTAATCTGAAAGAGCTTCGATAATATTATCGCGTCCCTGCTTGGCTTCCATTGCAAGCTCGGCAGGAATTGTTCCCTCTCTCGGAGGCTGGCCCAAGACTCCCGAAAAATATAAAGCCTTTTGGTCAATTAAATCTACTACTCCGGCAAAATCGTCTTCAGCTCCGATCGGAAGCTGTAAAGGTATCGCGTTCGCTCCAAGCCTTTCACGCATGGCCTTGACAACTGAAGCAAAATCCGCGCCTATTCTGTCCATCTTATTCACAAACGCGACTCTCGGCACGTGATATTTATCAGCCTGTCTCCAAACCGTTTCTGACTGAGGCTCGACACCTCCGACCGCACAGAATACCGCGACGGCTCCGTCAAGAACACGCATTGAGCGTTCAACTTCAACCGTAAAATCCACGTGGCCTGGCGTATCAATTAAATTAATAGTAAATCCCTTCCAAGCGCACGTCGTAGCGGCTGAGGTTATCGTGATACCGCGCTCTCTTTCCTGCTCCATCCAGTCCATCGTGGCTGTGCCCTCGTGAACTTCGCCGACTTTATAATTACTTCCCGTGTAATATAGTATTCGCTCGCTCGTCGTTGTCTTTCCGGCGTCAATATGAGCCGCAATACCTATATTTCTTACTTTAGTGATTTCCAAAAATCTACACCTGCAAAAATTAAATTTTTCAACTTACCAGCGGTAATGTGCGAACGCTCTGTTAGCTTCGGCCATTCTGTGAGTGTCATCACGGCGTTTAATTGAAGCTCCTTCGTTTTTATAAGCGTCCATTAACTCGCGCATAAGTCTTTCGTGCATCGGCATTCCCTTTTTAGCTCTGGCGAAAGAAACTATCCAGCGGATTGAAAGCTGAACTCCTCTTTCAGGCGTAACTTCTACCGGAACCTGATACGTTGCTCCGCCGACGCGGCGCGGACGAACTTCAATATTCGGCGTTACGTTAGCCATTGCCTTTTCAAAAACTTCAAAGGGTTCTACGCCTAACTTCTCCGCAGCTCCTTCTAATGCGCCGTAAAAAATTTTTTCGGCTAAGCTGCGTTTTCCGCCCTTCATCAATGCACTGATAAATCTCGACGCTGCCGGATTGTTAAATCTGATGTCCGGCACGGGCGGACGTTTCTTAATATGTCCTTTTCTCGGCATAATTAATAATCCTCCTGCTAATTAGCCTTCGGTTTACGCGCACCATATTTCGAGCGGCTTCTCTTGCGGTTTTCGACTCCTCCGCAGTCTAAAGTTCCTCTTATAATATGATAACGAACGCCGGGCAAGTCCTTTACACGTCCTCCGCGAACAAGCACAACCGAGTGTTCCTGTAAGTTATGCCCGATTCCGGGAATGTATGATGTAACTTCGATGCCGTTAGTAAGTCTAACACGCGCAACTTTTCTTAAAGCTGAGTTCGGCTTCTTGGGCGTTATCGTGTAAACACGAGTGCAAACACCTCTGCGAGCCGGGTTTCCCTGTAATGCCGGAGAATTACTCTTGCTCTTCTTCTCTTCGCGTCCTAAGCGGACAAGCTGATTAATTGTCGGCACAGACTCCTGCTGTCAAAATAAAACTTAAAAATTTTTCGGACGAGCTGAAATTTCGCCCTATCAACAGCAGGTTACACCTCCTCTCTCAAAATTTCTATCTAAATAGCTTGTAAATATTAGCAATCAAGAACGTTAATGTCAAGAATTTTTTTTGAAAAAGATTTTTTTTGCGAGTCTCAAAAAAAACACTCATGATATAATAAACGCGAAAAAATTTTTCCCACAAGATTAAATTTTTTTTGCAACTACATTTACAATTACAAAAATATTAAAATTTTTTAGCCCTTCAAAAAATTTCCAGAGCAAATAAAAAAAATAAGTTCGCAAATTTTTTCACGGCCTCTTAAAAAAAATTCTTCTTTTAATTTCAAGTGCATAAAAATTTATAAACGTTCGTAAAAATTTTTTAGGACTTTGATAAAATATTCTCGAAATTTTTTCAGAATTTTTCGGAGGGGGAATTTTTTACAATGCCAATGACGATGACGCAGAAAATTCTTGCGGCTCATGCAGGGCTTGACGAAGTTCACGCAGGACAATTAATTCAAGCGAAACTCGATTTAACGCTCGGCAATGACATCACAGCTCCCGTTGCCATTAACGAATTTGAAGCGGCCGGCTTCGATAAAATTTTTGACGATAAAAAAGTAGTCTTAGTTATGGATCACTTCACGCCCAACAAAGATATTAAATCCGCAACGCAGTGCAAACAGTGCAGAACTTTCGCAAAAAGATTTAATCTCAAAAATTTTTTTGATGTCGGCACTATGGGAATAGAACACGCGCTCTTGCCTGAACAGGGACTTGTTGCTCCGGGCGAGGCGATTATCGGCGCAGACTCACACACCTGCACTTACGGAGCTGTCAACGCATTTTCAACGGGTGTCGGCTCAACGGACTTGGGCGCGGCTATGGCGGTCGGCTATACGTGGTTCAAAGTCCCGGCAGCTATTAAAGTCAACGTAACGGGCAAGAAAAAAGATTTTGTTTCGGGCAAGGACGTAATTTTATATTTAATCGGCAAAATCGGAGTCGACGGAGCTTTATATAAATCGCTCGAATTTTGCGGCGAGGGCCTGAAAGAATTGACGATGGCCGACCGCTTGACTATTGCTAACATGGCTATCGAAGCAGGCGGCAAAAACGGAATATTCCCGGTCGATGACATCACACGCGAATTTTTGAAGGGCCGGGTTACTCGCGAATGGACAGCTTACGACCCCGACCCCGATGCGGAATATGAAAGCACCGTTGAATTAAATCTCAATGAGATCGACTGCACGGTGTCTTGGCCTCATTTACCTGAAAACGCAAAACCTGCTACAGAAGGAAAAAATATAAAGATCGATCAAATTGTAATCGGCTCATGCACTAACGGAAGAATTGAAGATTTGAAAGCCGCCGCAGAAATTTTTAAGGGCAGGCACTTGGCTGACGGCGTTCGGGGAATTATTATACCGGCTACTCAGAGCGTTTATAGAGAAGCTATTAAGCGCGGCTATGTTGAAATTTTCCTTGACGCAGGCTGTATCGTATCAACTCCGACCTGCGGGCCGTGCTTGGGCGGTCATATGGGAGTTTTAGCGAAGGGCGAACGCTGTGTATCAACAACAAACCGCAATTTTGTCGGCAGAATGGGACACACCGAGAGCGAAGTTTATTTAGCGTCTCCGGCCGTCGCTGCTGCGTCAGGAATTGCCGGGCACATCGCGCACCCAAGTCAGGTAGGAGTTAGGAGTTAGGAGGTAGGAGTTATTATGAAGGCTCATAAATACGGAGACCATGTTGACACGGACGTTATAATCCCTGCGCGTTATTTAGCGAGTCAGGACGAAAAAGAATTAGCGTCGCACTGCATGGAAGACATAGACAAAAATTTCCGCTCAAAAGTTAAAGAAGGCGATATTATTGTCGCAGGCTTGAATTTCGGCTGCGGTTCATCGCGTGAACATGCGCCGGTTGCTATCAAAGCGTCAGGAATTTCATGCGTCATTGCGAAAAGTTTTGCGCGAATTTTTTACCGCAACGCGATTAATATCGGCCTCGCCATTCTTGAATGTCCCGAAGCTGCCGAAGATATTTCAGACGGCGACGAAGTTAAAATTAATTTCGACACGGGATTAATCACGAACGAAACTAAAAATAAAACTTATAAGGCCGAACCGTTCCCGGAGTTCATCAAAAAAATGATTGACAACGGCGGTTTAATGGCAAGCCTGAAGGCAGGTAGGAATTAGGAAGTAGGAGGTAGGAGGTAAAAAAATCCTTCACCCCTCATTAAAAAAATAAAGGAGAAAAAATAATTATGAAAGCGTTATTCATCAACGGCTCGCCGCGAAAAAACTGGAACACCGCAAAAATGCTTGAGAGCGCGATGAAGGGAGCTTCTGACGCAGGAGCAGAGACGGAATTAATTAACCTTTATGATTTTGTTTTCAAAGGCTGTGTGTCATGTTTCGCGTGCAAGTTAAAAACTGCGAAGACTCACGGACTTTGTGCCTTCAAAGACGCTTTAACGCCCGTGCTTGAAAAAGCTCTGCACTCTGACGTTATCGTCATGGGAAGCCCGATTTATTTCAGCTTTCCTACGGGAATGATGCGCTCATTCATTGAAAGATTTTTATTCCCGATTATGCACTACAGCAATGACGAGAACGGAAACAGAATCAGGGACATCGACAGGACGATTTACAGCGCAAGCATTTACACAATGAACGCTCCGAAAGAAATTGCCGAGAAAATTCACTATGACACGATAATTAATACTAACGCAGCGGCTCTTGAAGTCGTGTTGGGCTACACGGAAAATTTATGCGCCTATAACACTTATCAATTTAATGATTATTCGCGCTACGATGCAAACATGTTCAGCGAAGAAGTTAAAGCGAAATACCGCGACGAACATTTTGACAAAGATTTACAAGCGGCCTACGAACTCGGCAAGCGTTTAACGGAAAAAGCAAAAGGGGATAAATAATTAAATGTCAAGGAAAAATGTTGCAGTCATTCCCGGCGACGGCATAGGCCCGGAAGTTATTAAAGCCACTCTCGAAGTTTTAGAGAAAGCCGCGCCCGGTAAGTTTGATTTTACAGAAGTCGCTATGGGCGGAAACGCTATTGATAAATACGGCGAGCCCCTGCCCGATTTCAGCCTCAAGACCTGCCAGAACGCTGACGCAACTTTACTCGGAGCAGTCGGCGGCCCTAAGTGGGACAATCAGCCCCCCGAAAAACGTCCTGAACGCGGATTGCTCGGAGTTAGAAGCGGCCTTGAAGTTTTTGCGAATATCAGACCGGCAAAAATTTTCGCGCCCTTAGCGTCAGCCTGCCCGTTAAGAAAAGACATTGCGGAAAAGGGAATTGATTTTATTATCGTCCGCGAATTAACGGGCGGAATTTATTTCGGCAAGCACGAAGCCTTCAAAACTTCCGACGGCGAACGCGCTGCGCGTGATGTTATGGAATACAGCGAACACGAGATTAAACGCATTGCCCACGTAGCTTTCAAAATGGCAATGGGCCGAAGAAAAATTGTAACGTCGATCGACAAGGCGAATATCTTAACGACTTCGAGATTATGGCGCGAAGTTGTCGAGGAGGTCGCGAAAGAATATCCAGAAGTGAAATTAAATCATCTTTATGTCGATAACGCTTCGATGCAGTTAGTCCGCGCTCCTTCGGATTTTGACGTTATCGTAACTGAAAACACATTCGGCGATATTCTCTCGGACGAGGCCAGCCAGATTGTCGGCTCAATCGGAATGATACCGAGTGCGAGCTTGGGCGAAAATAATCGCGGACTTTACGAGCCCATTCACGGGTCAGCCCCCGACATCGCAGGTCAGGACAAGGCCAACCCGATCGGAACGATTTTAGCCGGAGCTATGATGCTGCGCTACAGTTTCGCAATGAACAAGGAAGCGGATAAAATTGAAAACGCCGTTGACGAAGTTTTGAGGGACGGATTGAGAACGCCGGATATTTTTATGGACGGCACGAAATTAATCACGGGCTCTCAGATGAGGGACGCAATAATAGCTAAGTTATAAATCAGGAAAATTTCCCTTGAAAAAATTTTTTTTTCGGGGGAATTTTTTTATTCAGTGCTATAATCAAAATTGTTTTCCAAGAAAAATTAATAAAGCATTAAAAATTTCATGGGAGGGAATTATTTTTCATGGCAAACAGGAAAAAGGGTTTCACGCTTGTTGAATTGTTAATTGTTATTGTCGTCATTGGCGTATTGAGCGCGATGATGATGTTGTCGAGCACAGAGGCGGTCAGCTCCGCGAAGGCCGCTAAAGTAATTGCGGATCTCACGAACCTGAAAAAAGCCCTTGCGGTCTGGTATGCAGATAATTACGACAAAATTCAACATGACTCCAGCAGTAAGTTTGCGGGTATGGTTCTCGCTCCTAATAACAATGGGAAGGAAGAAAATGGCGGATGGAATCCTATTCAGGAGACTAACATAATGGACGAAATATCAAGACACATAGAAGGTGCCTCAATCAATAAAGGGGAAAGAAAAGCAGATAAGGAAATGGCAGAGGGAAGTTACGGAGTGTTTGACGGAGGCAAGAAAAAGAACTGGGCAGGACTTCCGTCTAATGTTCAGCAGGGTAGACTTGCGTGGTTTGTTGGTTACAGGTTCACAAGCTCTGAACGAGACAGACTATACGAAAAACTTAAAACGAAAGAAAAATCACTTGGTCTTGTGTTCGCTGGGAAATATCCTAATACAGCATGGGGAAGCGATAATAATTGCTATACCGTGTGGATGCGTGTCATTTGACCAATGTCATTATTACTTCTGCGGATATAAAAATGATAAAAAAAATTTCTGAATAAAAATCTGTTGAAACTGATAGAAATGCGTTCTAAAAATTTTTTCAAAGAATCATGTTTTTAATCACGAAGGTAATAACTTGATAATAAAAATTCGCGTTTTATAATTGTCATTGCTTTTCAGATTTTTAAATACAATTCTTCATAAAATATTATGGGAGTGAATTTTTTATGTGTCGTAAAAAGGGTTTCACGCTTGTTGAATTATTAATTGTCATTGTCGTCATTGGCGTGTTGAGCGCGATGATGATGTTGTCGAGTACGGAGGCGGTCAGCTCCGCGAAGGCCACGAATATTATTAACAATCTTCGCAACTGGAAGACAGCGGCTCTTGAGTGGTACGCAGATCATACGGATATAGTTAATGATAAAGGAAAAATTAAAACAAGTGATACTGATAACAGTTATAGCGGAAATTTTGCTGCTAATGTTAAGGCTAAAGACATACTGCCGTACTTAGGTGCTGGATTAAAAGAAGATGGAGATAATGTAAAAGATTCTTCAGGAGGCGTATATCAAACGGACTTCGCAGAAGTAAATAATAAGCATATTTGGTGCATTATTTATACTATGCCCACTGAAGATGAAAGGATTAAAGAAAAATTAGAAGCACGCGCTGCAAACGTACTTCTTAGAAATAAGGCAGTAAATAATAGCGATAAAGGACGATACACGGCAGCCCAAGCAACTGGTGTTTGGGCAAAAGCTGTTGCTATTGAGGTTATACAATTTGATAACTAACCGCCACGCAACACTACGCACGCTTTGAAAACAAAAACTCCCCAGCCGTAACGGTCGGGGAGAATTTTTTTTACATGATAAAATTTGCCTGACATTTTAGGGAGGGGAGATAGAACAATGATAATAGAACTTGCACCCGAAATCGAAACGCGGTTACAAACGAGCCGCCGGAAAAATTTATAAAACAAAAATTAGAAGAGGCCCTCGAAGATTGGGAAGATTATACGGACGCTTTGAAAATCTGTGAGCTCGTTAATGCCGGCAAAATGAAAACACATTCACTCGAAGAAGTAGAGAGACTGTCAAATGAAATGGACGATTGAATATACAGATGACGCCCAAAAAACTTTTCTCAAACTTGACAGACTGATACGAGAGCAGATCATAAAGTATCTTAAAAATTTGAGTTCGTTACAAAATCCGCGACTGCTAGGTGAAAAGCTCAAAGGCAATCTTTCTGAATTTTGGAAATATAGGGTAGGAGATTATCGCCTAATATGTAATATTCAAGATGAGAAACTGTTAGTCTTAATAGTTAAAATTGGGCACAGAAGTGAAGTATATAAAAAAACTCCCCAGCCGTAAAACTGGGGAAAATTTCAAAATTATTCCTTATTCCGAATCTTTAACCGCGACCACCGGCGCGTAAACATCTCCGCTGTTAAGCCACACCGAAATTAAAATCTTATGACCCTCAGGCGTTGCCGTTATCTCGCTGCCGTCAGCGAAATTCTACAATGTCATCGTCGTCAGTTTTCTCGCGGTTCTGCGGAAACGCAAACCACAATAATTTTTTCCCAGCCTCTATCTCCGGCGCAATATCGACCTCAATATCGTACATGTTGCTTTCAGAAACAGTCAGCTCCGGCAAAACCGCCGCTATAGTGCAGCCGTCAAGCGCGTCAGCGTCAATAGCCCTTATCGATGAAATTTCACGCTCCGAGCCAAAATTTATAGCAGGAACATTCGCTAAAATTTCTTCATTTACATCATCAGCTTCAATTTCTTTTTCAGTCGCGCTGATTTCTTCGGGCGTTTCGCTCACGGCCTTCGCCGCTGTGTCGCCCGTCCCGTCATTCGTAACGTTGAGAGTAATTTTTTTCGTGGCCTTCCCGTCCGCATTGGCCGCAGTAACTTTTATGTTATATTTCCCGGTTTTTGACGGCACTGTCCCCGAAATTGTCGCGCTGTCCTCGTCGTCCTGAGTTATATAAAGCCCTCCTATGGCGTTCATGCTGAAAGTAATTTGTTTCGAGCCCGTAACGTTCACGGAGAGGCTCAAAGTTTCGCCGGCTGACTTAGTAATAACTTCAGTCGCTGAAGCAAAATTCGGTTTAGTTCCAGAAGCGGTGAAGCTGACTTTTTTCGATGCAGTCGTAGTGGTTGCAGTGTTGGACGCGCTCAAATATATCGGCAGTGATTTTATTGACTGCGTGGGCGTGCCGGTAATCATTGCCGTTCCCGTTGAAGGATCGGAAGTAAACGCCAGGCCCAAGTCGTCAAGGTCATCAATCCCAAATTTATTTTTATCAGAGTCGCTTATCGTGTATGTTATGTAGATAGGCAATGTTCCAGTCGCGGAAATTGACGCGCTGTACGCACTGCCGACTTTCGCTTTTGGCAGGGAGGCTTTTAATTTCGGAGCAACGCCCTTGACGGTAAAATTAACTGTCGTCTCGTCGCTGCCGACGCTGTTTGAGGCCGTTATGCCAAGCTCGTAAGTCCCTGCTTCGGTCGGAGTGCCCGTGATTGTCGCCTGCAGTCCGTTCTTCGCAAGCGTTACAGTCAAAGTGTCGGGAAGGTTTGAAATATCCCACGTAATAGGCCCCGTCCCTTTAGCAGTAAGTTTCGCAGTATATTTTTTGCCCGTCGTAGCGTCTGAAAATTTTGCCTTCGTTATTGCAGGCACCTCGTAAACAGTAAAAGGAACTTTCAGCGAAGTTTTACCGCCGTTGTTAGCGGCTTTAATGGTCATGTTAAAATTCCCGGCCTTCGTCGGAGTTCCAGTAAGAAGCCCGGCACTGCTCAACGTCATTCCTCTTGGAAGCCCTGAGGCCGACCACTCCACCGAATCGCTTTCACTTGACAATGAAAATTGATAGTCTTCGTAATCTTCACCTAAGACGGCGATCGGCATATCGGACGGCGAAGCAATAATCGGAGCTATTGCCCTGATAGTTATCTTAACGTTCTTTGTTACGGTCGTTCTGTTCAGCTGCGTATAAATATTTTCTGCCGTAACCTTCATCGTAAAAGTTCCTGACGATTCCGGAGTGCCGCTTAATTCGCCCGTTGACGTGTCAAAAGTCAGACCGTCCGGCAGATTTTCTATAGCGAACGTTACGGGCTCGGTGCCGGAGAAAGAAATTCTCTGCGAGTAAGCCCGGCCGACTGTCCCTTCAGAAAATTTTGAAGTCTTGATTTTTGGCTTCACGGGCCTGGAATTTATGATTATGTTCACTCTTGACGAAACGCTGCCGTAAGTCGTCGTTGCCGTGAAAGTTACGGCGTATGTCCCGGTCTTTGACGGCTTGCCTGAAATAACTCCGCTCGATGAATTTAGAGAGAGACCCTTCGGCAGACTTCCTGATGTAATGCTCCATGTTGCGCTCATGCTCGAAGAAAGCTCAAGAGTTCCACTGAACGTGTAGCCGATGTAGCCTTTTAATTCTGTCGTCTTGATTGTCGGCATTGCGATAACGTTCATTGTATAGTTTTTTGTGTCTGACTTAGTTTCGCCGTTAATGGTATTCGTAACCGTTATGCTGAAGCTCACGGAGTTTTGTACAGTCGTCGGAGTGCCGGATATAACGCCCGTCTCTGTATCAAATTCAAGGCCCGCCGGAAGAGTTCCGGTCATTGACCACGTAATGGGCCGCGTGCCTTTAGCCGTGAGCTTGTAATAATATTCAGCACCGCGAACGGCATCGGGCGGATAACTGCTCGTAATTTCCGCAGGCACTCCTGCTGCGCTGTCTTTAAGCGTGAAAGCTTTGATGCAGGAGTTTCGATCTGTCGCGGCTGTCCAGTATGTGCCGGTAGGTGAATAAAAACTTCCCTTCTCTGCCTTAAAATTCTGCGACATGTTGTCGTTCTTGGCCTCGAAAGGTATTTTATTTCCGCTCATTCTTACGACGACTGAAAAATATTCGCCGTTCGTGAGTGCGACGGGGCTGTCAAGAGTTACTGTGTGGTAGCCGGCAAAAGGAATTGTCCCGGACTGTGTCGAAACTGCCGAGCCGTTCACGGGGGTTGACGATGGCATTGACGACATGCCCGTATAAATCTTTATTTCATAGTCGATATTATTATCAGGCGTGTAAAAACCGACTTCGGTTAAATATTCGCCGTCGCGTTCGGACTTAAAAACGTTCGCTGAATAAACGCTGCTGACATTTGAGTAGCTCATCGTGGTCGTCCAGCCGAGAGCGTCATAATAATATGCCTTCATGTCATCGTTAGCTGCCTCGACAATGTACGCGGAGCCCTCGTCTAAATACTGCTCGTATGACATCCAGAAGCAGCCGTTGTCCCCAACTGTTGTAGAGCCGTTCCACCACGTGTCGCCCCATGAATTTTTTATGAGCCATGCTCCATTAATGCTCGGCTGAGTTTTGAAATTTGCCCTTGAATAATTATCGTCCCAGCCGATTATCTGGATCGCGTGAGTAAGGGTTTTGCCCGTTGTAAAGAATGACGTGCTGCCGTCCGAAGCTTTGTAATATTCATATTGATTATTGTTATAGTTCGCGACGACTGCGCCGCTTGCCATTATTCTGCTTTTAATTATATTTCTTGCTTCTTCGCTGGCGTTTACGTTGCTTTGAGAGAAAGAAATATAATAAACATCGCGGAGCCTCAAAGCTCTCGTGTAAGAGCCGGGAGTTGCCGCTGAAGGGGCTGTGCCGAAGGGCACGTCGCGTTCAAGGACAGGGCCGTCGAGTCTTCCGTAAAGAGCCGCAGGATAAAACGAGTTGCCGCCTTGAGACTTAATAGTATCAAAATTCGAGCTTGAAAAATTTTTGAACGCTTTGGACTTGTCAGAGTTCTTAAAAGTAAACCAGGCCAAGTGCATTACTGACAGGTCTAACTCCTCGCCGTACTTCATTAAATAATTTGACTCCATTGCTCCGATAGCAGAGAATGCCCAGCACCAGTTATATTGTCCCTGATTTTTTACGCTCGTTACGTAGCTTTTCCCGTTTACTTTTCTAAGATCGTAAGCTGAAGGCAGGGGGTCCTCTCCGACTTCGGCCTTTAATAAATTTTTTCCTGTTTCTGTTTTTTCCTTCGGGGGATTGTCAGCTAAATATGACAGGTCAACGGGGAAGCGGACAACGCCGTTCATCTCAGCGAATGCCGCCGGCGGAAAAATCAAAGCAGACACTAGCGCGGTCATAATTAAAACGCGCCAGATTTTTTTTAGCATGGTAAAATCTCCTTTCGAGTTTGATTTTTAGCCTTATTAATTAAATTTCGGTGCATAGTTTCATATATTTTATAATTTTATTATAGTTATTGCGGAGGAAAAAAATTTTGAGATTATTTATAACAACTCTTTCATTGCTCTGCGTGATAGCGTTCGGCTACGCGCTTGCGGGCTACGGAAGTTCATTAATGGGCGGAGCAATTAATACGGACTACGTAATAAAAGGACTTGGAGCCGGAATTATCTGCGGCGGCCTTGCTATGATTTTATGGTACAGGCATAGAAAAGATTTTTTTGATGAAGAGTGAGGGGTAAAATTTGTTTTTGCTATAATTTCAAGACTCGTATAGTTCTAATTTTATGACGTAAGGAAAACGCAGGCTTATGACAGAAAAAGAAATTTGGGGATTTGTTGATGAGTGCCTAGAAAATTATCCGGCAAACTTGGCCCGACTCGACACAATGAAAAAGAATTTGCAGATTCTTCGTATGCGTGGCGATGTTCAGGCACAGAACTATGTCAGAATTTATAATAACGACAGCAGAACGCGCCATTCTGATCCCGTTCCGATATACGTGGAAAGTATCCAGCGTATTGAAAAAGAAATCGAAAGACTGACTCAAATAACAGAACCGATCACGAGAATGATTGAAGATTTGAGGAGTCCTTATTCTCTTGACTCATCATTAAATTCAGATTTTTTGGAGATTATGGGACTGGGCTATTTCGGCCGAAATAATGTTGCAAGTATTCTTGACACTACGGGCATGAGCCGTGCCGGATATTTCCGCAAAAAAAAGCAGCTTGCGGGACTTGCCCGAAGCTACTTAGGACTTTAATAGGGAGCTAGAAAATTTTTTCGTGAATTTTACTTTTCTGCTAATTTCATAATCTCGTCATAAACAAACTGAACTTTTGTTCCGATTACAACCTGAACATTATTTTTTGAAGGTTTTACAACTCCAAGAACACCGGCGGAATTAATTTTCGCATCGTCAACTCGTGAGCCGTCGTCAACAGTTGCTCGGATTCTTGTCGCGCAGTAGCTGAAGTCCTTAATGTTATCGAAGCCGCCAAGTCCTTCAAGAATCATTTTTGCCATGTCCTTGTAATTATTGCTCGTAACTATTACAGCCTTCTTTGCCTTAGCTTCAGCATCTTCGCGTCCCGGCGTTTTTAAGTCGAAAGTTTTTATAGCCCACGTAAAAACAAAATAATATATCACTGCAAACACAAGCCCGATCGGAATTATTAACAGCGGATTGACAGCCATCGGGGCTTTGAAGCTCAAGATATAGTCAACAAGTCCGGCACTGAAATTAAATCCGCAGCGCACAGGAAGATATGCGCAGACCGCCGCAGAAATTCCCGTCAAGACCGCGTGAATTAAATATAATCCCGGAGCAAGGAACATGAACGAAAATTCTATAGGCTCTGTTATTCCCGTGAAGAACGACGCAAGAGCACCGGCTAACAATAAACTCGCGGCCATGTTCTTCCTTTCGGAGTTGGCTGCTTTGTACATCGCGTAAGCTCCAGCGACAAGACCGAACATCATAACCGGGAAAAATCCCGTCATATATATTCCCGTGACTCCTAAAGTTCCAGTACCTGCCCAGAAGTTTCCTAAGTCATTAATTCCTGCCGTATCGAACCAGAAAACCGCATTCAAGGCATGATGAAGTCCGAGAGGTATTAATGCCCTGTTCAACATTCCGTAAATTCCCGCGCCTATAGGGCCAAGACTTAAAGTATAAATTCCAAAGTTCACGAGTGCGCCGTAAAGCATGGGCCAGACGTAATATAAAATTATGGACACGACTATCGACACTGCGGCGGTAACGATCGCGACACACCTCTTGCCGCTGAAAAATGCAAGGCCCTCAGGAAGCTCCGTATGCTTAAATTTATTGAAGCACTCTGCGCCGATTATACCGGCTAAAATTCCGATGAAAGCATTTTGAATTTTTCCAAACGCCGCCGGAACTTGAGCAGCTTCAACTTTCGTGTACATGGCTATTGCATTCGTAGATAGCAGCGTCGTAATCATCAGCCAAGAGACTAGGCCGGCAAGAGCCGATGTTCCGTCCTGCTCATCCGCCATTCCGATTGATACGCCGAGCGCAAAAAGCAAAGGAATTTGATCGATTATTGCTGAAGCCGCCTTAATGCAGAACGCTGCGACTATGCTGTTGCTCCCCCAGCCTACAGGGTCAATCCAGTAGCCTATGCCGTATAAAATTCCTGCAACAGGAAGACACGCCACAGGGAGCATCAAAGATCGCCCGATCTTTTGAAGATACTTCATGATAATAAATTTTTTCCTCCTTAAAAATTTTTTTTCACTCGGATATTATATTACCTCAAAAAATTTGCTCCAGTGAAAAATTAATTTCTAAGTCTAAGTTAATTTCACTTGTGTTATAATTTCTCGCGTTATTTATTAATTTTAGAGAGGAGCATCTTCACACAAAATGAAAAAGGGAACTTATCAGCCCCATGTAATACCCAGAAGACGCAAAATAGGATTCTTAGCTCGTTCGGCCTCGCCATCGGGGCGCACAATTCTTCGCAACAGAAGACGCAAAGGACGCAAGTGTTTGACCCGTGTCTGATATTGTCAGGCTCAAAAAAGGCTGGGAATTTGATTTGATATTCCGCACCGGTGTTCGTATCAACGGGGATCTGGTGCGGTTATTATATTTGAAGAGTGAGGAGAAAAACGAAATAAAATTCGGCTGCACAGTCGGAAAAAAATTGGGCAAAGCTCACGTCCGAAATCGCGGAAAAAGAATTTTGCGTGCGGCCTTCGTTCAGTTTTCAGGGAAATTAATTCCGGGTCTTCAAATAATTCTCAGCCTCAGAGAAAAAGGGCTTGACGTTAAAACTCAAGACATCGCTAGCGAGCTTGAAAAATTATTCAGGCGAAAGAAATTGTTGACAGTGTAAAATCATGCTTTCCCGTCTGGCCGTAATATTAATTCGTGCGTATCAGCTTTTTATTTCGCCCTATCTGGGTAAGAACTGCCGCTTTTATCCGACCTGCTCAAGCTATGCCATTCAAGTTTATGAAGAGTGGGGATTTCTGCGCGGCACGTGGCTGACGCTGAAACGGCTGGCGAAGTGCGGAGCATGGAACCCGGGAGGATACGATCCTCCGCCGAAAAAATTAAGAGGTGAAAAATAATTATGTGGGAACAGGCAAAATCCTTGCTGCTCGGTCTGCTTCAACTTATTCACAACACGATAACGGGCATCGGAATAGGCAGCAACTTTGCGTGGGGACTTGCGATAATAATTTTGACTCTGCTCGTCCGCGCCGCAATGCACCCGTTGACGCAAAAGCAAATGGTCAGTATGCAGAGAATGCAGAAATTACAGCCCATGCTGAAAGTTTTGCAGGACAAGTACGGCGACGATAAAGACGCTCTCAACCGTGAAACAATGGCTTTATATAAAGAGCATAAAGTTAATCCGGCAAGCGGCTGTCTTCCGTTGTTGATTCAGCTTCCGATTTTTATTCTGCTCTACGGTGTCCTTTATGATTTAACTAAAACGGAAGCATTCACTAACGTTACATTCTTGGGCGTGAACTTGGGCGGCAGCGTTTTAACGACCGTCGCGGACGCTCTGAATTTAGTTGACGAGGCCGGAGTGAGAATACCCGATGAACAGTTAGGCTTTATCATGGTATTTTTCTCGTCGTTCACGAATTTGAGCTTATTATTTTCAAATATCGGCATGTGGATTTTTAATTTCATTCTGCTGATTTTAATCGCGTGGCTTACATGGTACCAGCAGCATATTTCAAGCGCAGGCAATCCTCAAATGGCAATGATGAGCTGGTTTATGCCGCTGTTTTTAACTTTTATATGCTTCGGACTTCCAGGAGGAGTGCTTTTATACTGGGGCATATCGTCTTTAATGGGAATAGTTCATCAAGTTAGAGTCTCCCGTAAGACGAGCGAAGAAATGAAGACCAAACCTGTTTTATATCAGGAGAAGCCTAAAAACAGGTAGGAGTCAGCCTGCCTGCTGCGGCAGGTGCTTTTTATCTGTTAATTTTTTAATACAGAGGTGATGAATAATTGATTCACGAAAAAAAAATCACGGTCGAGGCTTCAAGTATCGAGGAGGCTCTGAATGACGTTTCGGGCCGCTGGCAGATTCCTGCTGAAAAACTTCACGCTGAAATAATCGGCGAGGAACGCAAGGGCTTTTTAGGTCTTGGCGGAAAAACTTTGAGGGTCGAAATCACTGCTAACCTTGATGAAAATCATGACGCTAAAGAAAATCGTCAGGATTTATTTTTGCGCGGTGCGGATTTTGTCAACGAGACATTGAAGTTAATGGATTTCAATGCTCAAGCGGTGATTTCCGAGAGCGACAAAAACACCTTAGACATTCAAGGCGAAGATGCTTCTGATTACGTTGTCGGACGCTACGGCGACGCGCTCAAAGGAATGGAATATCTTGTCAATCTTGCGTTAAGAGACCCTAAATACGAGCCAAGAATTAAAATTGACAGCTGTGGCTACCGTGAACGCAGGACGAAAAGTCTTGAGAGGCTTGCTGAGGCTACGGCGCGGCAGGCTGTTAAGTACGGCCGTCCTGTAAGGCTTGAGCCTATGGCTAGCTGGGAACGCTGGGTCATTCACACGACGCTGAAGGACAGAAGCGACATAACGACCGAGTCAGTCGGCGAACCGCCGCTTAGAAAAGTTGTCGTTATGCCCAAGTATGATCCTGAACGCGATGGAGCGGCAGGCCCTGCAATGATGCGTGTAAGAGCGAGGCGCGAGAGAGTTAGCAGACCTGTCAGCAGACCTCCGCGAAGGGGCTCAAGACGTTCAGCAAAGCAATAACCTCCTACCTCCTACTTCCTAACTCCTACCTCAAAACTCAAGTGTCCGGGTGTGAAAGCCCGGCATTTTTTTCGGTGCTACAATATCCATTAAGGAGGGAGTAAAAAAATTATGAAACAGTTTATAATCGTTACGGGAATGAGCGGAGCAGGAAAGACAATGACGTTAAAAGTTCTTGAAGATTTCGGCTTCATCACTATAGATAATCTTCCGCCGGCTCTTTTGCCACAGCTGTTCACTCTCATATCTGAACGCCCTGAGGCATCAAAGAGCAGGGGTGTTGCCGCGACTGTCGATATTCGCAACGTTAGCAGGGATTTTGTCAAAGTCATTGATGAAATTTCAGACGCTTGGGAAGGCGTTGTGAAGGTCTTGTTTTTGACGGCTTCGGACGAGGAATTATTGAGACGCTATGAAAGAACACGGCGTATTCACCCGTTAAGTCATGGACGTTCGACACGCGAGGGAATTATGACTGAAAGAGATTTGCTTGCTCCTGTTCTCGACAGAGCTGACATTATCATAGATACTTCTTTGATGGATTTACATCAGCACAGAGAAAGATTATTAAAAGAATTTTTCAATCAAAACGAGGGCGGAATTTCTATTTTAATAAGCTCGTTCGGCTATAAATACGGCGTTCCTCAAGACAGCAGTTTTGTTATGGACGTTCGCTGCCTGCCTAACCCTTATTATGTTGACGAATTGAAAAATTTAACAGGCGAGGACCAGCCGGTTAAAGACTTTTTATTAAAATTTCCTGAGACCCATAAATTTTTGGAGCTGACGAAAAATTTTCTTGACTTCTTTATTCCGCAGTTCTTGAATAACGTGAGGGGACAGCTTCATATTTCAGTCGGCTGCACGGGCGGACGTCATCGTTCTGTTGCGGTGGCCGAGTGGCTAGGAGAATTTTATTCTAAAAATTACAGCGGCGTCTGCGTCATGCATAGGGACATAAAAAGCAGGTAGGAGTTAGGAGGCAGGAGTTAGGAGGTAAAAAAATGAGTTTTATTTTAGGCGTGGCGACAACGCTCGCTATTTTATTTTTATTCGGCCGGATTAAATTCAAGTCCGGCAGGCCCGTTATAGAACGCGCGATAACCCGAAGGCTCTCAAACGGCCCTTATATTGTCGCGGTCGGAGGAGGCACGGGGCTTTCAACGCTATTAAGGGGAATAAAAGCCTTCACTCGAAATATTACGGCCGTTGTCGCAGTTACTGACGAGGGCGGAAGCTCTGGACGAATACGCAACGAGTGGGGAATGCTGCCGCCCGGCGATGTCAGAAACTGTATAGCGGCACTCGCTGAAAATGACAACGAGCTGAAAAAAATTCTTGACTTCAGATTTGACAGAGGCGAATTGTCCGGGCACAGTCTTGGAAATTTATTATTGCTTGCTGTAACTGAAATGAGCGGAGATTTCAGCACGGCCGTAGAAAAAATGAATCACTTATTATCAATTCGAGGGCGCGTCCTTCCCGTTACGACTGAGAGCATAACTTTAATGGGCAAAACTAAGAGCGGCCTTGAAGTTAAAGGAGAGCTTGATATTTCTGAACATGGCAGCGAACTTGACGAGATATGGCTTGAGCCTATGAACGCACGGCCCCTGCCTGACGTTTTGAACGCAGTTGACGAGGCCGACGTAATTTTACTGGGGCCCGGAAGTTTATTTACGAGCGTAATTCCTAATTTATTGCTGCCGGATTTCGCGGATAAATTAAAAGACGCTCAAATCCCTAAAATTTATATCTGCAACTTAATGACGCAGCCTGACGAGACGCAGGGCATGAATATTTTACAGCATATCGAATGGGTAAGCGTCGCGCTCGGCTGTCCTCCAGATTTCGTCATAGCTAACAGCGAGCCCATTCCTGAAGATATTATCAGGGCATATAAAGAAAAAGGCGCGTCGCCGTTATTCCTTGACTATCATCAAAGAGAAGCGATAAAAGATATGGGCTGTATATGCGTTGAAGCTCCTATCATGTCAGTTTTTGAAAACGAAAAAGAAGGCCGTGTCATGAGGCACGACCCGCAAAAACTTGCTTCGGCAATTTTTAGACTCGTCAGAAAATTAGACGATTAGACTACGCCGGTAAAAGCTCGTCTGAAAATTTCAAAGCCCTTCCGAGTTTTTTCAGCGCGTCTTTAAGGCGCGGAGTTTCGTCCTTTAATTCATCGGCATAACGCTTGAGAAGCTCGTAATATAAATTCTGGGCGTCAGAGAGAATTAAATTCCACTCAAATTTTTCGCTGAATAAAATAATTAATTCGTTAAGATCCTCGATCGTCTGAATGTCGAGACCGCTCATGCACAGCCCCGTAAGCATTTCGGTTATGCAAGCGGCAAAAACGAAACTTATGCGTTCCTCATCGGGCTTAACCTGCCAGAACTTTGCTATTTCAAAATCGCGCCGTATTCCGGGCAGGTCCGGATAGTCCTGTTCGAGCTTATTCACAATTTCTGAAGTCAGAGTAAATTCCGCTGCCGTTGTGATTATTGCCGGCGGCTTTGAGCCCAAGAGCGTTAAATATTCAAGGAGCTGATCATAATTTTCAACGATGCTCTTCATTCTATTTTCAAGCGTTCTTATATCCTGCTGCAGAAGTTCATTAACGAGCCAGTGCCTTGAATTATACGGAATATTATTCAGCGTGAACTGGTCATAGCCGAATTTTTTGAATAATAATTCAGAACTGTTTTCGCTGTCGAAAAGTGCCTGAAGTTCTTTAGCTTCGTCAAAAGTCAGCGGCTCACGTGTATCAGTCTCGCAAATTCCGCATGAAATTAAAGGAGTGCTTCCCCTGTATTTTACGGCAAAAAGATAATCGCCTTCATAGCCCGTTATGTTCGAGCGGACGTGGACTTTACCGGCAGCGAAAGATCTTTTCATGTCCGTTTCAATTTTTAAGGCACTGCCCGACATATCCCAGCAGCCTTCTGAAAATTCACTGCGGAAATCCTCTAAAAGAGCGGTTATTCCGTAATATGCGGCTATTTGCTTGCGGTCTATTCTGCCCTGCTTCGCCCTAAGCTCATAAATTTTCGCGCCGTCCTGTAATTCCGGGACATTGCTTGGAGCTTCGGCTAATAATTTTAGGAACGGCGGCTCTAAATCAACATCGAAAAGCAATTTTGCAAGCTCAATGGCTCTCGCGGCATAACGCATAATCTGCACGGGCTCAATTCTCGAAATCTCATCAAAAAACCAGCCGCACGACGTGAACATTAAAAGCGAATTTCTTTCCATTTCGAGCAGTGCAAGGGCTCTAATTCTTTCATTGTAAGTCAATTCATCATTAACATTTTCTTTTAAGAACTCGTTTACGTTCTCGTCAGACCTGTCAAGAATTACGTTAATATAATCATTCCGGGCTTTCCATGCGTCATAAAAAACACTGCTGCTCTCAAATAAACCGGCCATTCTGTCGCGCAGATGATTTAATGCCACGCGGAGGGGCTTTCTCCATTTATGATGATAGCCCGGAGTTCCGTCTCCGCATGAGCAGTCGCCGCACCAGCGTTCAACGCCGTGAGAACAGCTCCACGAAGAATTTTCGATTATTTTTACTTCACATTCGGGCGGATAAAACGATAAAAATTCGCCGTATACGGTTAATTGAGCTTCTGCGGAGTTGTCGATACATTCAAGACAGTAAGCTAGAGCCATATCTCCGTTTTTATGATGATGTCCGTACGATTCGCCGTCGGTTGCTACGTGGGATAAGACGGGCCTTCCGTGCGCAGGGTTGGCGTTGATTAACTCACGAGCAAAATTTCCGCCGTCGTTCAATAATCCCCCGAAGGCAATTCTTTGCGAGAGTATGCCGTCATAAAAAAATAAATTTATTTTTCGTCCTGAAGGCAAATTGCAGACATAAGCCTGACGGGTGTCAATTCTTCCGCCCGAAACGTCCTGCCAGCCTCCCCAGCCCTGAACGCGGACTGCAGCGGCCTGATACGGTGAAAGAATTGTGAATGAAATATTATTTTCTGCTAAGACTTCTAAAGTTTCAGTGTCGACTGCGCATTCGGCGAGCCACATTCCTTCGGGCATACGGCTAAATCTTTTTTGAAAGTCGGCTATGCCCCATTTAACTTGAGTTTCTTTGTCGCGCCGTGAAGCAAGCGGCATTATTATATGATTATAAACTTGAGCGATTGCCGGGCCATGCCCTGAAAATCTTTTGCGGCCTTCAATATCGGCTTCGATTATCGCGTTATAGCATAAAGGGTCGTTATATTCGAGCCATGTTAAAAGCGTCGGCCCTATATTAAAACTCATTCGTGAATAATTGTTGCAAATTTTTCTTATAAATCCCTGTTCGTTCAAAATTCTTGATGCTGCATTGCGGCTGTAACACTCCGCTGAAATTCTCGCGTTCCAGTCGTGCCACGGGGCTGCAGATTCTTGAAGTTCTACTGTTTCAAGCCATGGATTTTCACGCGGCGGCTGGTAAAAATGTCCGTGAATGCAAATATATCGCGGCAAATAAAAAAACTCCTTTATGAAAAATTTTTTTTAAATTATATATCTATTTCCTACTTCCAATAGTCTAAAGTGTCCGGGTTAATGCCGATGCTCTCAGCTTTGAATACAGGGTCTTTTCCTTCGCGTCTTTGTCTCTGATAATCATCAAGGGCTTTATAGACGACTCCGCCGAGAAGAATTATGCACGGAATATTAATCACGGTCATGAATGCCATCGTTATATCCGCAAGTGCCCAAGCCGCCGACATAGGAAGCACGGCACCGGCCAAAATTATAAGAGCGCAGATTATTCTGTAGCACGTCAAGAAAGTTTTTCCGGGCATTTTTTTATTATTCAGGAAAGCTAAGGCGTTATCGACGTAAAATAAATTTCCAAGAAGAGTAGTGAACGCAAACAGAATCATCGAGAAAGTTATAAATAACGGCCCGACCGTTCCGAACTCGGCTGAAATTGCTGCTTGGACGTATTTTGCTCCGGCAGCGTCCGCGTTAGCTTCAACGCCTGATAAAAGGCACATGAAAGCCGTAGCTGAACAAATTAATATTGTGTCGATATAAACAGAAAGCATCTGCACAAGCCCCTGCTTGACCGGGTGGGAAGTGTCCGCTGAAGCTGCTGCGTTAGGAGCTGAACCGACTCCGGCCTCGTTTGAATAAAGTCCGCGCTTAACTCCGTACATTAGACATGAACCGGCTATTCCGCTTCCGATTGCTTGGAAATTGAAAGCGTCATCGAAAATTAATTTGAAGACAGCAGGCAGCTCGTTAGCTCTCAAAATCATTAAAAATATTGCGACTGCTACATAGATAACTCCCATTAAAGGAACTAAACGGCTTGTAACATATACGATTCTTTTTCCGCCTCCGAAAAGACACCACGCCACTATGAGGGCTAAGATGAGGCCGATTATGCAGGGTGTTGTTTCGGCGTTATAAAATTCATATGCCGTAAACGTTGACTGAAGGTTATACGAGCATAGCGCATTAAATCCAAAGGCATACGTCGCAATTAAGAATATAGAAAATAAAACCGCTATGAATTTGCTGTGCAGGACCTGCTCAATATAATAGGCTGGGCCTCCGTAGCTTCCGCCGTCATCGTCGCGTTTCTTATAAATTTGAGCGAGTGTGCTTTCAACGAGTGCGCTTGCTCCTCCGAGAACTGCAAGGATCCACATCCAAAAGACCGCGCCCGGACCGCCCAGACAAATTGCCGTAGATACGCCGATTATATTTCCCGTCCCTACCCTTGAGGCCGTTGAGACCATGAGAGCTTGAAACGGAGATATTGCGCCCTTCTCGTTAGGGTTTTCCGTAACAACACGAAGCGACTCAGCGCAAAGCCTAATCTGTGCGAATTTTGTACGGAACGAAAAATAAATTCCGGCAAAAGTTAAAACTACAATTAAAACAGGATAATAAAGAAAATCATCAATAGATTCTAAAATCGGCAGAATGTTCTGCAAGGAAAAAACCTCCTTAGTAAAATTAAAAATTATTTAAGTTTATAATATTTTATCAGTTAGAAAATGAGAGGAGAGAGCAAAAATTAACACAGAAATAATAAAATCACGGGTTGAAAAGCTGCGTGCTTTGATGTCGGAAAAGAATCTTGACGCATTCGTCCTGCTCGTTGAAGAACGCGCAAATTCAGAGAGCTGTCATTATATTTCGGGATTTCGCGGAAGTTCGGCAGCCCTCATCATCAGCATGGACGAGGAAATTTTAATCACTGACGGACGCTATAAAACACAATCTAAAAATCAATCGCCTTTTGAAATTATAATTCAGTCTGAATTTTCACTGCCTGAATATATCGCGAAGGCCGTTAAAGATTCTGATTTTAAGCGTATAGGCTTTGAGGCTGAAAAAATTTCCCACGCTGAATTTGAAAAATATTTTGCTCCCGTAAAAGTTGAATGGATTGACGCTTCGGAATTAATTTTGAAACTGCGCCGGACGAAAGATTTTTACGAGATTTCGAGAATTAAAGAGGCCGCTAAAATCGCCCGTGAGGCATACGGAAACGTCTTAAAAAAAGTTCACGAAGGAATGAGCGAGATTGAATTTGAAATAAAACTCATGGAAGAGATTAAATTATCAGGGGCTGAAAAGGGCTGGGCGCATGATGATTTTATTGTAGCGTCGGGGACGAGGAGCGCGATGTGCCACGCTCCTGCGACATTGAAAAAATTTGAACTTGGCGAGACAGTTACTGTAGATTACGGCGCGATGGTCGAGGGCTATATGTGCGACATAACAAGAAATTTTGCGATAGGACGCGCAGATAAGAAAGCACTGGAAATTAATGAGGTGTTATTGAAAGCGCACAGGGAGGCTGTGAAAATTTTGAGGCCGGGAATTTCAGGGCGTGAAGTTGACGCGGAAGCGCGGAGGGTTATTTCGGACGCAGGCTACGGGAAAAATTTTCTTCACGGGCTTGGGCACGGGCTTGGCCTTGAGGTTCACGAAGCACCAAGACTTTCAAGAAGTTCTGAAGATATTTTACAGGCCGGCGATGTTGTTACTATTGAGCCGGGAATTTATATTGAGGGCTGGGGCGGTTTGAGAATTGAGGACGATTATTTAATCACTGAAGACGGTGCGGAGTGTCTCACTCTCAACGACAATCAAAGTCTTGAAATAATTTAGGAGTTAGGAGGGCACCCCCGTTTTCGGTAGCGGTTATGTAATATTACTTAAATAAAAATATTTACCCGTTACGAAAATTAGGGGGTGTGTCCTTTTTACCAGTCGAAACCGTCTTCGGGCGGCATGTCCGGGTTAGCTGCAGGGGCAGGATTTTGAGGAGCATCAAACTTTTCTCCCGTTGTGTTCGTTGAAGCTGCTGCGGCTGGCTTAGGCTCGTCGTCCTCGTCCTCGTCAAAGTCAGCGTCGTGGGCGTGAGAGCGTTTAATCTGCACAGCTTTCGGCTCTCTAACCTGAACATAAGTTGCGGCATTATTGATCACGTACCAGAGACCGTCATCAAATTTTTGCACCCAGATAATTCTTGGGCTGTCAGCTCCGGAACTTTCAAGCGGCACTCTTAAATAACCCCCGGGATCTTTCACGGGCTTTCCTGCGTACATGATTTCAAAATTATCCGGCGACATCTTGTAATTATTTTCGGGCGTTGCTCCTTCGGCGTAGCTCCTGAACATGTAATTATAGTCAGGGTCTTTCATGCGTTCTACAAAAGTTGCGTAAAAAGTTGAGCGTTCGATCGGCCTGTCAGAGTGCATTGAATAACGAAGCATTTTTCCGCCTTCTTTTCGGGTTGTCTCGTTCATGAAAGCAAAAACGCCCTCAAAATATAATTTCACTGCGCCTTCAATCGTCTTGCCTTCGGTCTGATAACGTGCCTTAAATTCTTTGTAAGTTGCCGGAAGTTTTGCAGAAGCGGCTGAACTTAACACGAGCGCGAATAAAATTGCAAAAGTAATTTTTTTCATAGTTAATTCCTCCTTATTCTTTGACGTAATAAATATCATAGGCAAGCTGTGCAATGTCGTATGACTTCACAGGAACATGTCTCATTGAAGCGGATCTGAAGAAAGCATGACCGAAAGTGTAGCGCGATTTACACTTGGGAATTTTTCTGCCGCCCTTGAGGCTGACAATTTTATCGATTTGAGCTTCCCAGTCCCTTATCATTAAGTTTTCGTCGTTGAGCGTATAAATTTTATCCTGCTTGCAGTCAGGAGCCATGCAGACCCATTCTGAAATATCCGCATTTTTTAAGTTCGGGCCGTCTTTAACGACCGCAATTCTTGAAGCGTTCCTGATAATTTCGCTCAGAGGTTTGCTCGCAGTCCCTTTCTTGTCAAAAACATGAGCTTTGAAATTACTGCTGCAAGGCTCTAAATTTTTTCCCCTGTCGAGAAGCTGAAAAACTCTTTTCGGCTGAATGTCGGGGTCGTTGAGTTCTTCAGAATCCAATTCGTCGCCGTCAAAGCCGTAAAAATATTTTTGACATATCAGGCATTTATATTGGACGATTGAAACTTTAGCGTTTGCAAAGGCTGAAGTTGTCATTAACGCGAGAAGCAGTGCGCATAAAAAAATTTTTTTCATGTTTTTCTCACTTCCTTTTTAATTTTAATTCTTGACCCAGTAAAGATCATAAACAATCGTGGCAAGCTCATAAGATTTTACGGAGCCTGTTTTCTTCGGAAAGAATATATGCCCCCATGTGTCAGGTACTGTGCATTTCGGGATTGCCTGTCTCTTCAAATTATAAAGGTAACTTGTCTGCTGTTCCCAGTCGCGTATATTCAAATTTTCGTTGTTGAGAGAGTAATAATGTTTTTTGCAATAAACACATTCCCATTCGGTTAAACTAATTCCGCTGAGTGCGCCGCCGTCCCTGATAACTCCGACGGTTTCTGCGAATGGATTACAAAGCACGTCAAGCCCTGCGGAAATGCTGCCTTTCTTTTCTAAGGCATGAAATTTCATACCATTTTTACATTCGGGAAAATTTTTGCCCCTGTTGCTGAATTGAAAGACACGGCGCATTTGTTCTTTGCCGCTGACATCTTTTGCGGTAAGGTCATCGCCGGGCAAACTCTCGAACATTTTTCCGCAGACACGGCACTGATAAGAAATGAAGTTAATTTTAGGGTTTGCAGAAGCGCACGAGGCCATTAACATAACGAAAAAAAACAAAGCAAAAAATTTTTTCATGAAAATTCCTCCTTTATATTTTTTCGTTATGCTATCATAAATCCTTTTTAATTGCAGTTATCGCGTCCCTAAGCACGGCAGCTCGCTCAAAATCAAGTTTTTCGACAGCTTCCCACATCTCTAGCTCAAGTTCCGAAATTGTTTTGCGTGGAATTTTTAACCCCTTTTTATTTTTGCCCTGCCCCAAAAATTTTCCTCCTCCCTCAACTTTTTCATAAGCCGCTGAAAGTTCGGGAGGCAATAAATCAGAGACATCTTTAACAATGCTCACGGGAGTTATATTATTTTTTTTGTTAAAGGCAATCTGCTTTTCTCGCCGTCTTTTTGTTTCATTAACGGCAGTTTTTATGCTGTCTGTCATTTCATCAGCGTATAAAATAATTTTGCTGTCAATGTTCCGCGCCGCTCGTCCCATAATCTGAATTAATGACCTGTACGAGCGCAGATAGCCTTCTCTGTCAGCATCCAAAATTGCAGCTAAAGCAACTTCGGGCAGATCCATTCCCTCACGCAGCAAATTAATCCCGACAAGCACGTCAATTTTTCCGGCCCTTAAATCCCGTATCAATTCAGCACGCTCAAAAGTATTCAGCTCCGAATGAATATACTTGACTTTGAATTTTAATTCTTTCAGATAGTCCGCTAAATCCTCCGAAGATTTTTTAGTCAGAGTCAGAACTAAAGCACGCTGATTTCTTTTGACGCTCTCCCGTAATTTGTCGATTAAGTCGTCAATTTGAGTTTTAGCCGGTAAAATTTCAACTTCGGGGTCGGGGATTCCCGTCGGCCTGATAATCTGCTCGACGATGACATTAGAAACTTCAATCTCGTAATCTCCCGGAGTCGCCGACACAAAAACAGCCTGCCTCATTCTCTGCTCAAATTCGTGCCACTCTAGCGGCCTGTTGTCCAGGCATGAAGGAAGCCTGAAACCGTTTTCAACTAGAGATTTTTTTCTTGCTCTGTCGCCGTTGAACATGCCTCGAACCTGCGGTAAAGTTATATGAGACTCATCGACAATGCACAAATAATCTTCTGGAAAAAAGTCAATTAAAGTTCCGGGCGGCTGACCGTGTTTTCTTCCGTCAAGATAGACAGAATAATTTTCAATGCCTGAACAGTAGCCGGTCTCCTGCAACATTTCTAAGTCGTAGGCAGTCCGTGATTTTATTCTTTGAGCCTCGATAAATTTGCCCTTGTCCGTAAAATCTTTTTCAATTTTTGCGGCCTCTTTTTGAATTAGCGGCACTGAACGCTCTATAGCGTCGGTCTGTGTAACATAATGCTGTGCAGGGAAAATTGAAGCCTCTTTGACATTTTCAATAACATGCCCCGTAAGCGGCTGTGTTAAATCTATTCTTTCAATCTCGTCATCAAAAAAAGTTATCCTGATACAAATATCTTCTTCGTAGGCCGGAAATACGTCAACGGTGTCTCCGCGCACTCGAAATTTTCCAGGCTCCGGCGTGTAGTCGCTGCGTTCGTAATAATTTCCTACAAGACGCGCTAAAAAATCTCTCTGGTCTATTTTTTCTCCGGCGTAGAAGGAAATTATAGCCTCCTCGTAAGTTTCTTTGAGGCCGAGCCCGTAAATGCATGATACGCTTGCAACGACAATAACGTCTCGCCGTTCAATTAGTGCCTTCGTCGCAGCAAGCCTTAATCTTTCTATTCTGTCATTGATTGAAGCGTCCTTTTCAATGTAAGTGTCGCTTGAAGGGATATAGGCTTCGGGCTGATAATAATCGTAGTAGCTCACAAAATATCTTACGGCATTTTCGGGAAAAAAATTTTTGAACTCGCTGTAAAGCTGGGCGGCTAAAGTTTTATTATGAGCCAAAACTAAAGCCGGCCTGTTAAGATTTGCGATGACGCTTGCAATCGTAAAAGTCTTTCCGCTCCCAGTAACGCCCATTAAAGTTTGAAAACGGTTATTATTTTTTATGCTTTGAGTTAATGCTTCAATGGCTTCGGGCTGATCTCCTGAGGGCGGCCAATTTGAATGCAAAATAAAATTTTTTGAATTACTCATCAAATATTTTTTGTTCATCGGGACTTACGAGCAAAAACACGCGCTCATTATCTCCGATGAGATTATATTGTTCGCGTGCAAGATGCTCTATGCCCTCTTTAGTTTTGTAAAATTCAGCTTTCTCACGGTAAACTCTGACAATCTCGCGTTTTTTTTCTAACTCGGCTTCACTCTTGGCTATGGCCGCTTTTATGCTGGATATTCTCTCAATTTCAAACATATAATAAACGCATGTCATAACGAGCCCCAGCATAATTAAAAAAGCTATTATTATCCGCTTGATTGACAGCATACCGCGCTACATTCTTTCCGGCGCATTAACGCCGATTAATTCAAGGCATTTCGCGACAACTTTTCCGGCAGCGCAAGAAATTTTTACACGTCCGGCAGAGTCTGGAGCGTCAATAATTCTGCCGGAATTGTAGAACGAGTGAAAAGCTCCGGCAAGTGAAGCAGCGTAAGCCGTCAGAACGTGAGGAGCAAGCGTTGATGACGCGGATTTAATTTCGTCAGGGAAAAATGCAATCATGTCCGCAAGCTCTCTAGCTTCTTTTTCGCTAAAAATATTTTCAGAAATTTTTTCGTCAGAAATTTTTTCGCCCTGCTTTTCATATTCGCGCATAATTCCGCAGACCCGTGCGTGAGCGTATTGGACATAATAAACGGGATTTTCGTTGCCCTGTTTTTTTGCCAAGTCCATATCGAAATCTATTTTGCTGTCGCTCTTCCGCATTAATAAGAAAAATCGCGCTGCGTCAACTCCGGCCTCGTCAAGGACTTCTGAAAGAGTTACAAATTCTCCTGCGCGTGTTGACATGTTGACGGTCTTGCCGTCGCGGATTAAATTAACGAGCTGAATTAACAGAACGTCAAAGTCATCGGGATTTTTTCCCATTGCCTTAATAGCTGCCTTAACGCGTGCTATATAGCCGTGATGGTCAGCTCCCCAAACGTCAATGACGCGCTCAAAGCCGCGAGTTATAAATTTATTTCTGTGATATGCAATGTCAGAAGCGAAATAAGTCGGCACGCCGTTAGCTCTGATTAAAACTCTGTCCTTGTCGTCGCCGATAGTGTCTTCTGTTTTGAACCATAATGCGCCGTCCTGCTCGTAAGCAAAGCCGTTAGTTTTTAATTCATTCATTGCGGACATGACTAAATTATTTTCGTGCAAAAATCCTTCAGAGAAAAATTTATCGAATTTAACCCTAAATCTTTCCAAGTCGTTTTTAATTTCGCCCATGATTTTTTCAGCGGCGTATTTCTTAAAATAATTAACGCTTTCATTTTCGGGCATTTCTAAAAATTTTTCGCCCTCAAGATTAATAATTTCTTTTGCAATGTCGTAAATATAATCGCCTTTATAGCCGTTTTCAGGGAATGAAAATTTATTGCCCTGCCCTAAAATTTCAAAATATCTTGCAAGCGTCGAGCGTCCGAGCGTCTCAATTTGAAGGCCGGAGTCGTTTACGTAATATTCGCGCTGAACGTTCCAGCCGGTGAACTCTAAAATCCTTGCGACAGAGTCTCCGAGTGCCGCACCTCGTCCGTGTCCTATATGAAGGGGCCCGGTCGGGTTTGCGCTGACAAATTCAACCTGAACTTTTTTATTATTGCCGAGATTTACGGAGCCGTAATTATTTTCCTGCTTCAATGCGTCCTCAATGACATCAGCATAAAATTTTTTATTCAAGAATACATTTACAAACCCTGCTCCGGCGGTCTCAACTTTTTCAATATATTCGCACTGTAAATTTTCAGAAATTTTTTTAGCAATATCGAGCGGCTTCTGTCTTAAAGTTTTCGCAAGTTTCATAGCCGCGCTTGAAGCTCTGTCGCCGTGTCCCTCATTTCTCGGTCTCTCGAAAACTTCATCAGTGCTTTCAATACCTAGTAATTTTATAGCGTTTTGAAGAGCCTCATTTAATTTTATTACCGCGTTGTTTTCGCCTTTCATGTAATTTTTAATTCTCCTAAATTTTTATAAATAGTCTTGTGAGAAATTATTTTACTCCCTACCGGACTGGAATATTACGAGCTGAAAAAGCCCGCCATTGGTCAAGACATCTTCTTAAAGTCGTCATGTTGCCCGAAGTTATTTGATTAAGTCCGACCTCAAATCTTGCTTCAGCTACGAGCCTGCGCCTTCGATTACTATAATTATGGCTGTAATTTATTTTATCCGGGCCCTTGTCAACTTTGCCTGAAATTAAAGATTCTTTCACGTTTTCCGGGTAAGCTAAATTAATGCTCTGGTCAATTATAAACGGAAAAAGAACTTCGACGGGCGGTTCATAGACGCCGAGCTTCCTGACTTTAATCGGCTCAAAAAACGGAAGTACCGCTAAAATTCCCGTGCCTGACCCTGCAACGCCGGGTTTGTTTTCAATTTTGAAAGAAATTTCCGGCACGCCTTTATTATTTTTGAAATCTATGCCGCTGTAATTTCTTAAATCCGGGAATAGAGAAAGCACTGCCGCTTGTAACTTTTCCGCGTCATTTTCGCCCTCGCCAAGAATAAAGCCTGCCCACGAGCCGCGCAGAATTATTCTGACTGTTCCGTTCAAAAGCCCCTTGTCGCTTAATTGAAGATCCATTATAGCCGAGAGCCTGTTGTCGCCGGATTTTGATGAAGGCACCCTGCGCGAGGTTAATTTGCCTGCGTCGGCGTTAAACCCGAAAATTTTTGCTCCTGTCAATAATCCCGGATCATTCATAGCATGAAAATCAAGCCCCCTGACGCCCGTAAACTCAAGCACGGGACTTGAAAACATATCCATGCACAGCGGAGTATCTTCATCGGGTTCAAAAGGCAGCTGCCAATCGAGAGCAACATTAAAATTTTTTGCAGTCAGCCAAGATTTTACGAGCAAAATTTTTTCCCGTTTAGTGAGCGGAGAAGCGATTGACGGAATTGTCCGCGCTGTTCCTTCGGCAAGTTCTATTTCCGGCTTTTTCATGAGCCACGAGACTATTCTTTGAGGAGTTGTCCCGGCTTCGGCAGGCGCAGAAATATTTACGGTGCTTTCAATTTCTTTCAACATGCCGTTTAATACGGCTCCGCCCTTTCTTGTTCCGAAGATTACGCCTTCCCTTTTCATTCTTGCAAGTTCTCCGGACGCATAAGGGTCAATGTTAATCCTTCGCCATGCATATGAATGTTCGCCGTTTATATATTCAGTCTCGGACGGATAAATCGCCGGGAAAGTCTCATATTTAAGCTCCTGCGTCGAATGAATATCGACAACGGACTCCCACACCCTTAAATCTTCCTGAAACCAGCAGATACCCTCAACAGATAACTGCTTCGGCAAAGTTTCGCGCCACGCGACGGCCAAGATAAAACTTTCAGGAAGTCCGACAAAATTTATGACTTTTATTCCTTCTGCTTCGTTATATTTAGGAGCTTCAGTTGAAATTTTTGCAAGGTTAGTAAAATCATAAACATCAGATAATAAAATTTCGGCTTCACCGTTAGCAGGAACGGGAATATTCCACGTGAGCCATTTTTTATTAATTCCCTGACGGCCTAAAATTACATAAAGGCGCGTGATCTCAAGTCCCTTTTCAGAGTGCGATACGTCAACGTATTTTTGCCAGATAATTCCATATTCATCGGGATAAGTCGTAAAATCCGGGTTTACGCTCTTCATTCGGGATAAATTAAAATCCGGCTGTGCTGAAGCGTCATTGAAAGAGCCTGTGCCTTTATAATTCGGCATAATGCCGGACATGTTAAGGTCATTCAGCTTTAAGGGAGCTTTCAAGATGCTCTTATCAACTAAATCGCTTGAAAAAGCTGCTCCCGTGAACATAAAAACTATAAAAACAGCGAAAAAAAACCTCCTAACTCCTAACTCCTCACTCCTCACAGTTAAAGCCCCCTTCCATGACAATATTTATATTTTTTGCCGCTTCCGCAGGGGCACGGGTCATTGCGTCCGACCTTCTGAATTTTTTTATGAGCCTGTGCGGTATTTGCCAGTGAAAATTCCTGCTTCTGCATTGTCATTTCGCGCTTGCGTTTCATTTCATCGCTCAAAATTTTCACTCTGAACGCCTGTTGAGAGAATGAATCTTTTACGCGCTCCATCATTTCTTGGAAAAGATTATAAGACTCGAACTGATATTCGATTAACGGGTCTTTTTGGCCTATTGCACGAAGACCTATGCCGCGCCGTAACTCGTCCATGCCGGTTAAATGCTCGCGCCAAGCAGCGTCGAGAGTGTTCAATAAAATGTAGCGCATTATCACGCCTGCCGGGCTGCCCTCGTTTCCTGCATTAAGTTCAGAAATTTTTGCGTCGTATAATTTTTTTACGCCGTCAATAATTTCTTCCCTCATGCCTTCCATATCCAAGCGATTGTCAACGCTTGTGATTTTTCCTTCAGCTCCTGCACCGAAGAGGGATTTTAATCTTGCCGCAGCGCGTTCGGGGTCGGCCTGTGAATTATCTTCAGGGAAATATTTATCGAGAGTGTCATTGATAACGCCCTTGATAACGTCCCAGCCGTATTCCGGCATTTCTTCGTTAGGCGTTGAAATTATATCGGCGCGTTCGGCGTAAATAGCTTCTCTCTGCTGGTTCATAACGTTGTCATAAGCTAATAACTGTCTGCGAATATCAAAATGCAGCTCTTCAACTTTTTTCTGCGAGTTCTCAATAATTTTAGAGAGCATTGAGGACTCGATAGCTTCGCCGTCTTTTAATCCGAGCTTGCCCATTAACGGCTGAATTTTTTCAGAGCCGAATAACCTCAATAAATTATCTTCGAGCGATAAATAAAATCTTGAAGTTCCCGGATCTCCCTGACGGCCTGAACGTCCCCGAAGCTGATTATCAATGCGTCTTGACTCGTGGCGTTCTGTTCCGATTATTGCAAGCCCTCCGGCTTTTACGACTCTGTCATGTTCTTCTAAGTCGGGAGGATTTCCGCCAAGCATAATATCAGTTCCGCGCCCTGCCATGTTCGTAGCGACAGTAACGGCTCCCTCGCGTCCTGCCTGAGCAACTATCCCGGCTTCCTGTTCATGATATTTTGCGTTCAAGACCTGATGGGGAATTTTCCGGGCCTTTAATAATTTGCTGACACGCTCGGAATTTTCTATTGAAGTTGTGCCGACTAGGACGGGCTGACCGTTCTTATGACGCTCGGCGACTTCATCAACGACAGCTGAAAATTTTTCATGTTCAGTCGCAAAAATTACGTCGGGATTGTCAACCCTTATCATTTTTTTATGCGTCGGAATTGTGACAACCTGAAGGCCGTAAATTTCTTTGAACTCTTCGGCTTCAGTTGCGGCAGTTCCCGTCATTCCGGCGAGTTTATGATACATTCTAAAATAATTTTGAAGGGTTATTGTCGCAAGCGTTTGACTTTCACGCCCGATTTTTACGCGCTCTTTAGCTTCGATTGCCTGATGTAAGCCGTCAGAATAGCGTCTGCCGATCATTAAACGCCCTGTGAACTCGTCAACGATGATAACTTCGCCGTCTTTGACGACATAATCAGTATCGCGCTTGTATAATCTATGAGCTTTCAAAGCCTGCACTACTCTGTGAGCTAAATCCGAGTGGGCAGCGTCGGAAAAAAGTCCCGGCATTTTCAGATAATCTTCGCATTTCTGAATACCTGCTTCGGTCATGGAAATGCTTTTTTCTTTTTCGTCTTTTTCATAATCCGCGCCTTCTTTCAAAATCCGCGCTGCGCTGTCAGCTTTTATATATAAGCCTGCGTCATCGTCGGAAGGCCCGGAAATTATTAACGGCGTTCGGGCTTCGTCAATTAAAATCGAGTCAACTTCGTCAACTATGCAGAAATTATGACCGCGCTGAACCATTTCGTCAGCACTCATGACCATGTTGTCGCGAAGATAATCAAAGCCGAACTCGCTGTTAGTTCCGTAAGTAACGTCGGCGTTATATGCGTCAATTCTTTCGTCATTAGGCATATACGGATAAATTACTCCGGCCCTAAGCCCTAAAAAATTATAAACGGGGCTCATCCATTCAGCGTCTCTTTTAGCTAAATAGTCGTTGACAGTAACGAGGTGAACTCCCTCGCCTTTCATGGCATTTAACACGACAGCGAGAGGAGCTACGAGAGTTTTTCCTTCGCCTGTTTTCATTTCTGCTATGCGCCCGTCATGAAGAGCCATACCGCCGATTAATTGAACGTCATAATGACGCAGGCCTATAGTTCTTTCTGAGACTTCGCGGACTATAGCAAAGACTTCCGGCAGTAAATCATCAAGCACGTCAGGATTTTCATTAACCTGCGTTCTAAGCTCGGCAAAGCGGGATTTAATTTCGTCGTCAGATTTTGCTTTAATCTCGTCTGCATAAGAATTAATAATTTCGACAAGAGCCGAATATTTTTTCAAAGCGTTTTCGTTAGGGTCTAAGCCTAAAAATTTTTTTATTTTATTAAAAATCATAATATCTCCTTAAAAAATTAAGTGGCGATAATTAAACACGTGTAATATTATCATACAAGAGCGGAATTGAACTTTGAATAATTCTGAATTTTGTGCCATGATTATGACCAGTTCGGGCATCAAAATCTACAAAAATGTTTCTTTCCTTTATATTAAGCAAGAACTTTTCAAGAGAAAAGCCGGATAACTGCATTATATCTGAATACTTGAAAAAATATTCTCCGTCTTCTTTTTTTACGTCAGCTATTATATAAAAACAATTTCCCAGCTTTACTCCGGCTTTATGATATAAATCATAAAATCCCCAATATGGCATATAATCTTTATCATATTTTATTTTACCGTTTTTTATCAGCTCGTTTTTCCAATCGTTTACTTCATTTCCTATTTTTTCAGGGCTAAATTTTACAATTATCCTTTCGTTTTCATCATCGACATCAACGAAAAAACCACGCAATGTAGGCTGTCTATAAGATAAAGTTTGACGAAAACTTTTTTCGTTTTCAGGATATTTTTTCCCTGCTTCTTTATGACTCCAGCCATAATTTAATAAAAGATAATCAACAATATGTAAAGCTCTCGGCGAAGGTTCTAAATGAAATAACGTCAGCAAAGCTGAAGTATTTCTTTTTTGCGTTTTTAGTTCCCATTCAGCAGCATTTGGCAATGGTAAATTATTTTCCGGGATACCTAACAAATCTTCAAGCGTATTTCCTATTGCGCCATCATTATTTGCATTGCGATGACTTTTGATCCAACCAAGATTTCTTATTTCTTCTAAAGCGGAAATAAGAGTTCTCTTTGTATATTTTGTAATTGACATTTTAACCTTTCCTTTGACATCTCGCAGTATTCCGGTGCAATTTCAATTCCGATAAAATTTCTATTAAGTTTTTTCGCGGCCACTGCGGTAGTACCGCTTCCCATAAACGGGTCTAAAATAATTTTTGCGTCTGTGCTTGAGATTATGCGCTCAACTAAAGCAACAGGAAAAGGTGCCGGGTGTTTATTTTTCATTTCCTGCGGAAATTCCCAGACATCTCCGAATGAATTTGCATGAGGGACGAGCTTAAATCCGGGCTTGGCTATGAGATAAATTACTTCGTACGTAGGCAGAAAATATCCCGGATTAAAATTTATTCCGCCTTTCCTCCTCCAAATAATTATCTGTCTCACCGGGAAGCCGTCAATTATTTCCCGTCTATCCTGAATTAATCCTTTTTGGACGCGCCATTTATGATTGTAAAATATTGCGCCGTTATCTTTTATTAGACGCATCATTTCGCTTAAACAATCACGCTGCCATTTTATATAATCATCATAAGGCATATTGTCATCATAATTAGAATAGCCTTTTATGAGAGCCGCATTAGCCCATTTTCCGCAGCTGCCGTTTTTCATTCCGTTTCCTGTTGAATTTTTCAAATTATACGGTGGTGAGGTAACAATTAAATCAATACTTTCATCAGGAATTTTTTTCATTTCCTGAACAGCGTCTCCGCAGATAAAAACATTTTTGATTTTTTCTAATTCGTACATATTTAGAATTATAACCTCAATATAAAAAATACTGCATTTCGCAGCCGTAACTGATACTCATGCAGTATTCTTAGAAAAAGTTATTGGGATTATTTACGCTAAAGCCTCTTTGTTTTCGTAAATTTTCGAGCCTGCCTGACACGCCGGGCAGAAGCAATATTTTTCGCCCTTTGCCTTTAATTCTTTGCCAAGTTTCACCATGTTGGCAGCCTGTTCGTCTCCGAAAAGTTTTTTGCCCATGTCCGAATCAGCAAGTGCTATCGTCTCATCGATGCTGTTCACGTGGGTTTCAAGAACTTTTATTAATGCGTCGGCAGCGGTTTTGTCCTGCTTAGCGAGATACGCTTCGGCAGCTGATTTTACTTCCGGGTTGCATGAGGGGGCAGCGATGAGTTCCTTTACCTTTTCAATGATTTCATTTTTCGTCATGAAAAATTCCTCCTTAAAAAATTTTTTTTTAATATACCACAAAAATTAATTATCCAGTGATAAATATAATAGCGGTTAGTGAAATTGCTGAAAAAATTTTTAGCAAAATTCGCAAGATAAAATTAAAAAAGTTAATTAGGGAAGGACATTTTATTATGGCAGACAGAATAGAAAAAATCGGAGTAATCGGGGTCGGGCATTTAGGACAGCACCACGCAAGGATATACACGGAACTTCTTGATGCAAGGCTCGTGGGCGTGGCTGACAGCGATTTAGACCGCGCAAAATTCATCGGGGATCATCTCGGCGTTCCTGCTTACAATTCGCTAGAAGAACTTATAAAAAGAAAATCGCCTGACGCTATCTCCGTTGTTGTGCCGACAAGCCAGCATTATGAAATTGCAAAGAAAGCATTAGAGGCCGGAATACATGTCCTTGTCGAAAAACCCGTTACTATAAAACCGGAAGAGGCCGGAGAACTTTTAGAGATTGCCGACAGAAAAAATCTTGTGCTTCAAGTCGGCCATATAGAACGCTTCAACAGCGCGATACGTTATATTTCGCAAATTCCCTGCAGCCCCGTTTATTTAGATTCGAGACGCACGGCACCGTTCAGCCCAAGAATTAATGATGTCGGAGTCGTTCTGGATTTAATGATACATGATATTGATATTGTGATGTCGCTTGTTCATTCAAAAATTTCAAAAATCGCCGCGACAGGCGCGTGTGTATTCACTGACCACGAGGACATTGCCGACGCTCAAATTACTTTTGAAAACGGAGTGGTTGCTCATATACTTGTGAGCCGCTGTGCTGAAAAAAAATGCCGTCAGCTTGAAATAGTCGAACGCGAGAGACAGATTACCATTAACTATGAACTTCAGACCGTGCAGATTTCGCGCTGCGTCAACAATCCCGAAGGACAGGTCGAAATTCGCGAAGTTCCTGTTTTCCCGAAGAGCGAGCCGCTGAAATTAGAGCTTGCTGATTTTGTGCGCTGTGTGAAAGAAAAAAGACCGCCGGTTGTGGGAGGCAGAGACGGCAAAAAAGCGTTAGAAGTTGCCGTTGAAATTTTAAGGCAGATTCACGGGGGAAATAACGGTCAGTCGATACAGAGAGCAATATAAATAAAAAAATTGTCCGGTATTCAATGGCACCCGGAGAATTTTGCTTAGTGCTGCTTCCTTCCAGACCTGACACGATTCACAAACCTCCGCCGCATTGAGCCGGACGCAAGTATTCTATCATAAATCCATTAATTCACACCATATTGAATTTCCAAGTCTCATGCCGCGAGGACTTAAAGCTATTCGTTCTGGCGACTTTATAAATAAATCGTCAGGCATTGAGTCTAAGATTTTTTCAGCTTCGGGCAAAAGATTTCCGCGCTTTATTCCCCATTTCGTTCGCAACGATAAAATCGCAAGCTCTATGGATTTTTCACGCGGCGTTAATTTTTCCCTTTCAATCAATAATTCTTCAGGAAAATTTTTTTGAGCAGCATAAAAATATTTTTCGAGCGTGTCAGGATTTTTATAGCGAACGCCGTTAATATAGCTGACTGCTGACGGGCCAAGCGCGATGACGTTTTCCTGATGCCAGTATGCAATATTATGCAGACACTCTTGGCCTTCGGGAGCAAAATTTGAAATCTCGTACTGCAAAAAATTTTTTCGCGGCAAAAAAAATTGAGCGTAACGATAAAATTTATAGCCGTCCTCGTTTAGTTCTTCGTTATTATATTTTTTTCCGAGCGGCGTATCAGGTTCGAGCGTTAATTGATAAGTCGAAACGTGCCCGGCGAATTTTATAACGTTCTTCAAAGAATTTGCCCACGTTCTTAAATTCTGTCCGGGAATTGCAAAAATTAAATCACAGCTTAAAAATAATTTTGAATTTTTCACAAGTTCCATAGCCTGCAAAGCCTTTTTAGAATCATGAAGGCGGCCTAAAATTTTTAGCTCGTCATCGTTGAGGCTCTGAACGCCCAAGCTTATACGGGTAAAATTATTTTCAGAAAAAAATTTTACATGCTCATGAGTTAAAGAATTGGGATTAGCCTCGCTCGTAGCTTCGATTAAATCTTCTAGAGAAAAATATTTATTGACTATCTCAAAAAGTTTTCGCCACTGTGAAATATTTAAGACGGTCGGAGTTCCGCCGCCGATGTAAAGAGTTTTGATTTTTATTTTTTCGCCGTTAAGATAAAAATATTTTTTAGCTTCGACTTCAAGAGCTTCGAGCCAAGAATTTATTTTGCTGCTGCGCCCTGCGACACTGTAAAAAGAACAATAGCCGCATTTTTTTTCACAGAAGGGGACGTGAATGTACAATCCATTCATAATCGCTTCTCTTATTCCATTCTAAGCGTCTGATAAGCATGTGCCGCAATATCTCTCATTCCTGCAATGGCTTTCCATGAGATGTGGTTATATTTCGTCCTTGTCTCTTCCGTAATATTTTTTACAAGTTCTCCGATGTTAATAACCGTCATTGCACACGCCCTTTTTAGTTTTTCATCGACAAGAAAATCTTTTAATGATGTATCAGCAAGCATTTCCATGCAAATATCCGTTTCAGATATATTCTTATTAAAGATAATATGATCCCTACGCCGCATAAATTTCAATCTCCTTATCAATTTCAAGCATGTCAGTATCTCTCAAAGGGCCGTGAATTATGTCAACACTTGTTTTTAATATACTTTCAAGTCTTTCTTTCAAAAGTCCGAGTGTTATAAGTGTTACAGGCGTGTTAAATTCTATTATCAAATCTACATCACTTTCAGCAGTAAAAGAACCATTAGCACGAGAGCCGAAAAGTACGGCTCTCTTTATGGAAAAATCTGCCGATGCTGTTGCAACGGCTGATTTAATATCATCAATATTCATTTATTCTTCCCATCCGTATTCATAATTTATCCTTTAATAAAAATTAACAATTTACAGCGATAAATGTATATTCACCGACATTATTTTCACGAATTATTTTTATTGCGGCTTCGGACTTGTCAACGCCGATCCATCTGCGGCCAAGAGCATTAGCGCAAACAAGAGCCGCACCGCTTCCTGCAAAACAATCAAGAACAATGCTGTTACTTAACGAAGACTGCGCGATAATTAATTTCAGCATATCGTGATTTTTTTCAGTAGGGTAAACAGGATATTGAGGGTCTTTGAACGTCCAGACATCTTGAATTTTTTTGCCGCAGTGTTCGTCTGCAAATTTTTTAATTCTAGGGTTGCCGTTTGAAGACCACTCTATTTTCCCCTCTGCATCGAGTTTATCAAATTCTGCCGGATTTGTCCGCCAATGCCGCCCGGCCGGGACTTGAATATTTCGCCACGCTTGGCCTGTAATGCCGTCTTTAGTTTCGCCCGGAGCATGAAGAGGGATTGTCGTGTATCGTCTGCCGCTGCTGTCAATTTTGGGGAATTTCTTTATAATTTCGTCTTCGATTAAAGATTCTTTAATGTCGTTCCAAATATTTTGTTGAGAATTTTTTGCGTAAAACAAAATCATATCTTTTTCATTTCCCCAAGCCCTTCGGTGAAAATTTTTCGGATTAGATTTAATTCTGGCAATATCGTTTTTGAAATTATCTGCGCCGAAAATTTCATCAAGAATAATTTTGATATAGTGGCCTGTCTTTGAGTCTATGTGAAGATATAAAGAGCCTTTTTCAGATAAAAGTTCATGAATCAAAATCAGACGCTCCCACATGAAAGCTAAAAATTTTTCTAACGGCATTTTGTCGCTATAGGCTTTTGATTTTTTAATTGAGCTGATAGTGTTTGCTCGCCCGTCTGAAATAAAAAAATCCTGCATAGTGTTGAAAGGCGGATCAATATAAACTAAATCAATTTTTCTGCTGTACTTTTTTAACATTAACGATAATGCTAAAAAATTTTCAGACTGAAACAAAATATTTCCAGCTTCAGGCAATTCAATATTATTAAAATTTTTTGCTGTCCTTTCTGCTTTATATAAAACATCGGCGCGTAAAAATTTTTTTTCAAAATTAAGCATTAACATTTTTTAGAGCGAATATAAAAACTCACGAAGAACAAGAGCAGAGAATATATTATCTTTACGATGATTAATAATATATTCGTGCATTTTATTTCTGCCTTTTATATAAAGTACACCGTCAAGAATTGCAACAGGTATAACCTCACTTTCAATTTGTTTTTTACCTTTGAAGCTATGAATTGAGCTTAAAGCATCCTCAAATTGAGCGTTTTGATGTCCGCCGAAATCTGTTAAAAATTTAGCTTCACCCACAATATATCTACTATTGAACTTCGCTAAAAAATCAACGCCCTTATCGCGTATAAAGCCTAAATAATCTCTTGCGAAAATCTGCATGGCACTATCCGAAGAATTTAATATGCAATTTATATTTGAACTTAAAAATTCATCAGCGTCTTTCAAAATTGGAACGCCGATTGTATTTTTCTGAATCCAGTTTTTGAAAAGCGGCCCGATTTGTCTGTTAGTTTCTTTAGGGTTCGTACATTTTTCAATAATTGTTTCAAGTCCCATTTGATATAAATTTCCGGCTATGCGGTTGACAGTCTGGGGATTTCTGGTTATTGCGTCCCTGTCATGACGTAAAAACGGAATATAAGAGTCCTTTAATGGAAAAAGCTCGGCTTCTAAAAGCGTTTGTATAAGTTGAACATTATCGCGCTGTTCATAAGCTGACGAAATTTTATCAATCTGTATTTTAGAAAGTTCGCGCCGCAAATTTGGATTTAACGGATAAACTTTGAAAAGTTCGTCCAAATAATTTCTCTGCTGTGCAAACTCGATACTTTGCTTAGTCCAGTGATTCATTTATTTTTCCTGCCCGTCAACCTGCATAAAAGCCAAGAACGCTTCTTGAGGAATCGCAACTTTTCCGATCTGCTTCATGCGTTTCTTGCCTTCTTTCTGTTTTTCTAATAATTTTCTTTTTCGCGTTATGTCTCCGCCGTAACATTTAGCTAAAACATCTTTCCTTAACGCCTTGACGTTCACGCGGACAATAACGCGCCGGCCGATTGAAGCCTGTATAGGAATTTCAAATAACTGGCTGGGAATTAACTCTTTTAATTTTGTAACGACTGCATGACCGCGATTATAGGCTTGGTCTTTGTGGCATATAAAAGAAAAAGCGTCAGCCGCCTCGCCGTTTACTAAAATATCAACGCGGACTAATTCGCTTGCCCTAAGTCCTATTAATTCATAATCGAGTGAAGCATAGCCGCGAGTCTGTGATTTTAATTTGTCGTGAAAGTCAACAATAAATTCTGACAGCGGCATCTCGTAAACGAGCCTCACTCTTTCCGGCGTTATATAATCCATTGATTTATAAGTTCCCCGTTTGTCTTGAACTAACTGCATGACGCGCCCCGTAAATTCTGAAGGCATAAAAACAGAAAGTTTTATGTAAGGCTCCCGGATTTCTTCAATCTCTGAAGGGTCGGGGAAGTCTGACGGGCGGTGAGCTTCAATAACTTCTCCTGAAGATTTAACGACTTCATAAATAACGTTCGGAGCAGTCGCGACTAATTCAACGCCGTACTCCTCGCGCAGTCTTTCTCTTACCACGTCCATATGAAGAAGGCCAAGAAAACCGCATCTGAAACCAAAGCCTAACGCTTCCGAACTTTCAGGCTCGTAAGTTACTGCGCTGTCATTGAGGCATAATTTTTCCAGAGCGTCCCTTAATTGCGGATAGTTATCTCTTTCAACAGGATAGAAGCCGCAGAAAACAACGCTCTTAACTTTTTTATAACCGGGCAGCGGAGCGTCCGCAGGGTTATCCGCGTCAGTGATCGTGTCGCCGACTTGAGCTTCTGCCAATGTCTTTATGCTCGCCGTGATGTAACCGACTTCGCCGGCCTTTAATTCTTTTACGGGAGTGAATCCGGGTTTGAAAACTCCGACCTCATTAACCGGATAATTTATGCCGTTAGCCATGAATAAAATATTCTGCCCTGTCTTTATGCTTCCGTTCACAACACGGACGTAGCAAATTACTCCGCGATAATTATCGTAAACTGAATCAAAAATTAACGCCTGCAAAGGTAAATTTTCATTGCCTTCAGGAGCAGGAATTTCTTTAACTATTTTCTCTAAAATTTCATTAACGCCCTCGCCGGTTTTCGCGCTCGTTAGAATTGCGTCGGAAGCATCAAGGCCAACTACATCGGAAATTTCTTGCTTAGCGTTGTCGGGTCTTGCTGAAGGTAGATCAATTTTATTAATGACGGGTAAAATTTCGAGCCCCTGTTCGATAGCCTGATAAGCATTAGCGACTGTCTGAGCCTCAACGCCCTGCGAAGCGTCAACGACTAATAATGCTCCTTCACATGCGGCGAGCGAGCGCGAAACTTCATAGGCGAAGTCAACGTGTCCGGGAGTGTCGATTAAATTTAAGATATATTTATTCCCGTCCTGCGCTGTGTAATCCATGCGAACCGGGACGAGCTTTATTGTTATTCCGCGCTCGCGTTCAAGGGTCAGGCTGTCTAAAATCTGCGCTTTCATGTCGCGGCTTGCGATTGTTCCCGTAGCTTCGAGCAGTCTGTCGGCAAGCGTTGATTTTCCGTGATCTATGTGAGCAATTATGCAAAAATTTCTTATGTTATTATTCATGTCCTAAAAATTTTTTCACCTCGCGCAAAATAATATCATTTTATTTTTATAATATACTGTATTTTTAAGAGGTGTAAAAATGGAATTTAGAAATGCTGAAAATTATGAAAAACAAATTTCAAGTTTATATAATGAAGCGTTCCCGCAATGTGAAAAATTATCGCTCAAATTTCTTTTTGACCGCGCTGTAGAAGGCAAAGCCGCTTTTTATGCAGTCTTTGATGACGGCGTATTTGTTGGGTTAGTCTATGTTATATTAATGCAAAAATTAGTATGCCTCTATTATTTCGCTGTAGTTAAAAATAAAAGAAATTGCGGTTACGGAAGAAAAATTCTTGATTTATTGAGAAAAATATATTCTGACCGGGCAATAGTGCTTTTAATAGAAGATACTGCGGACGTTGATGCAGATAATTATGAACAGCGCATTAGAAGGCTTCATTTTTACGAAGCAAATAAATATAAACAGCTCCATATAAATATAAATGAAGCCGGCGTTGATTATGAATTATTAGGGACAGAAAGCACAATTACACGGAAAGCCTATATGTTAATGCTGAAAAATTATTTTGGAACCGAGCTTTTCAGAGTTATGTATAAAGGGGAGTGAATTTTTTTGAGCGACGAGTGTTTAATCTGCAACGCGCCGTTAAAATATCTTGAGCATGATAAATTAATGGAGTGTTCAATCTGCCATAAAAAAGAAAACAGCAAGACTGAATGTATAAACGGCCATTATGTCTGCAACGAGTGCCACACAGAAGGAATGGACGCAATAAATTCTCTGTGCCTGAACGAAAAATCTAAAAATCCCGTGAAAATTATTGAAAAGATGATGTCAATGCCTTTCTGTCATATGCACGGGCCTGAACATCACGTCATGGTCGGGGCGGCTTTGCTGACGGCTTACAAAAATTCCGGCGGCGATATAAATCTCGAAGAGGCTTTGAAAGAAATCATAAGTCGCGGAAAAAATGTTCCGGGCGGTTCGTGCGGTTTCTGGGGAGCCTGCGGAGCCGGCATAAGTTCGGGAATGTTCGTCTCAATAATTTCAAATTCAACTCCGCTGACGGAAAAATCTTTCGGACTTTCTCATAAAATGACGGCAAAGTCGCTTGAAAAAATCGGAGAAATCGGCGGCCCGCGCTGCTGCAAGAGAGATTCATATATTTCTATTCTGTCTGCGGTTGACTTCGTGAAAGAAAATTTTAATATCGAAATGGAAAGCGAAAAAATCATCTGCACCCACTCGCAAAAAAATAATCAGTGTATCGGAAAACGCTGTCCGTTCTCAAAAATTAATAACAAGGAGGAAATTTTTTCATGAAAATTTGTTTTTATGCCCTTCGTGAATTTGACGAGCTTCATTTTTGCCGCGAAATGAAAGAAAAATATAAAATTGATTTCGTCTACTCGACAGAATACCCGAACGAAAAAAATATTTCGCTTGCAACGGGCTGCGACGGTGTGAGCTGTACGCCGTGCGATATGTCCGCAAAAGTTTTGAAAAGTTTTCATGATGTCGGAGTTAAATATATTCTTACGCGCTCAATAGGTTATGACCATATCGACCTAAAGGCCGCCCGTGAACTTGGAATGAAAGTCGATAACGTTACGTACACGCCGACTGGTGTAGCTGATTATGCGATTATGTTAATGCTTGCGAGCGTGAGACGCTTGGCACATATTTTGAAACGCGCCGAACTTCAGGACTATTCGCTGAAAAATAAATTAGGGCGTGATTTTTCCGTCTGCACCATCGGAATTATGGGAACGGGCAAAATCGGACGGACTGTACTAAAACATTTATCGGGCTTCGGCTGCAAATTGCTAGCTTATGATATTTATGAAAACGACGAGGCAAAGAAATATGCGCGTTACGTAAGCCTTGACGAAATTTTGAGAGAGTCCGATATTATTTCGCTTCACATGAACGCCAACAAAGAAAATTATCATATTATCGACATGGCCGCAATTTCAAAAATGAAAGACGGTGCGTACATCATCAACACGGCACGGGGAAAATTAATTGACTCTGAAGCTTTGATTCATGGAATTGAAATAGGCAAACTCGGCGGAGTTGCTCTTGATGTCTTGGAATTTGAGAACGGTCTTTATTATTATAATTTAATGGGCGAAGTAATGGTCAATCCTAAATTAGCTTTATTGCGCTCGTTCCCGAACGTAATTTTGACGCCCCATACGGCTTTTTATACTGCTGAGGACGTTCGCGAGATGGTCGAGGGAAATTTCAAGAGCTGCTTCGAGTTTGGAACGGGCAAAAAAATTAACGGCTTTGAAAACCAAACCGCATGAAAAAAAAATTTGTGATTCTATTTTTTCAAATTGCTCCGTAAAAATTTTTGAACTCTAAAAAATTTTGAGATTTTTGTAGGTGTAAATGTAATTGTAAAAATCCCCCTGCCTTAAAAAACAGGGGGATCGTCTTGTTTGATTAGTCAATTATAATTTATTTCGTGTTATTTTTCCAGCGTAGCCGCTGCCCAGCAGGTCATCGAGAGACCGCGCCCGGCATCGTCAAGATTTTCAGCGGACTTGAATTTTATATTGACATCAAAAAATTTTTGAAGATTATTTTTTATTTCTTCCCTGTACTTATTCAAGTGCGGGACTTGAGCCTCAACAACGGCATCAACAAATTCAACGCGCCAGCCCTCTGCTTTAATTCGACTCAAAACTTCTTCGAGTAATTTTATGCTGTCGGCATTTTTGAATTTTTCATCATCGGCCGGAAAAATATTCCCGATGTCAGCAAGCCCTGCCGCCCCTAAAATTGCGTCCATTATCGCGTGGGTTAATAAATCAGCGTCGGAATGACCGAGAAGGCCGAGCGGAGAATTTTTTATTTCAATGCCGCCTAAAATTAATTTTCTTTCCGGCACAAGCTGATGAACATCGTAGCCAATTCCCGTGCGCATGATTTTTTGTTCGGATATTGCCTTCGCCATTCTCATATCCTCCTGCCAAGTAATTTTGAAATTCAGCCGCTGGCCCTCGACTTGAGTCAGTTTATGCCCGGCATTGAGCCACGACTCGGCCTCGTCCTTAGCAGATAAATTTTTTTCAACGGCTTCAATTAATTTTTTTCGGTGAAAACTCTGCGGGGTCTGCGTAATATAAAGCCCGTCGCGCTCAATTACGGAAATTTTTTTTTCGTTGCTGCCGTCAATTTTTTTCAGAGCGTCCGCAACCGGCAGAAGGGGTATTGCTCCGGTCTCTTCGTCAGTTGCGTTCATCAAGGCAAGAAATAAATTTTTATCTGCGAACGGCCTCGCCGCGTCATGAATTAAAACATAATCGCACTTGGCCGCGTTCAAACCGTTAAGAACGGACTCGGCACGCTGTGAACCGCCGCGAACTATTTTGAAATCTAAATCAAAATTTTTATGTGAAATATTTTTTTCTTCAAAGTCCTGCGGAATTACTAAAATTATTTCAGAAATACCGGAATTTTTGAGCTTTGCTGCCTCGTCCGCGCTCCATTGCCACACGGGTTTATTATCGAGCAGCAAAAATTGCTTGGGCACGCCTCCCATTCGTGAACCTTTTCCGCCGGCGACAATAATAAAAGAAAATTCTTTCATGTGCTATTCAACCGGCCTCCTTGCCGCAAGCGAGGTGTGAAGGGTTAATTTGTCGGCAAACTCGATGCTGCCGCCGAGCGGAAGTCCGAATGCAAGCCGTGTAATTTTAGCGTTCTTTATATTTTTCAAAACTTCCATCAAAGAAAATTTTGTCATGTCGCCCTCAACGGTGGGACTTGTAGCTATTATTATTTCAGAGGGCTTGAGCTTTTTTATGTGCTTCAATAAAAATTTAGCGCTTTCCTCGCTGATGTCCTGATCGCTTAGGGGCGACACCTGTCCCCCTAAAACGTGATAGAGCCCGTTATAAATTTTCGCCTGCTCAAAAGCGTTTAATGCTTCAATATCTTCGACTATGCAGAGAGTTTTTCTGTCCCTTAACGGATCGGAGCATATCGGGCATAAATCCTCGTATGAAAGATTCCCGCAGTCAGAACATACTTTGAGATTTTTTTTCAGATTTGCGATGAGAGAGCCCAGACGATTCAGCTCTTCTTCATTCTGTTTCAATAAATAAAAAACAATCCGGCTTGCGCTTTTATTGCCAAGTCCGGGAAATTTTTTGAAGGCGTTTGTTAAATCGGTAATAAGGTTCATTAGAAAAAGTTAAAATCCCATTCCCATTGCTCCGAGTGCGCCGGTAATTCCGCCCATGCGTTCGGTCATTAACTCGCGGCTTTTTTTCAGTCCCTCATTGACGGCCGACACGATTAAATCTTCAAGCATTTCTTTATCGTCCTTGTTAATTACTTCAGGGTCAATGCTTACCGAGACTATATCGCCCTGCCCTGTAAAGACTGCCGAGACCATTCCGCCGCCGACGCTTGCCTCTACAGTTTCGCTTGCGAGTTTTTCCTGTACCTGCATCATCTGCGACTGCATCTGACGAACTTGTTTTAATATATTATTTGGCTTCATATTCATGAAATTTTTTCTCCCTTTGAAATTTTTGAACACATCAATTCTATCACGTATAATTCAGCAAAAAAATTTTAAGGAGATTTTTTATTAATGGACGAAATTTTTAGAAATATCCCGGCCGGCGGCACCGTCTTTAATTCTATCGCCGTGTTAATCGGAAGTTTGCTTGGCCTCGCGGTCGGAAAATTTATCCCGGAAAAAATGCAGGGAACAATTTTTAACTGCTTAGGACTTTTTACGCTTTACGTAGGAATTAATATGACGCTCGGAACAAAACATTCAATCGCTGTTTTAGTGAGCCTCGTGCTTGGGACGATAACGGGCGAAATTTTAGGACTTGAAAATAAATTAAATAATCTCGGCGATGCTCTCAAAGCAAAAATTCACGCAAAGAATGAGAGATTTACTCAAGGCTTTGTAAGTGCGTCATTACTATTTTGCGTCGGCTCAATGGCAATAATCGGCTCGTTCGAGGACGGGTTGAGACATAACCCGGAACTTTTAATGACTAAAGGGATAATGGACGGGATAGCTTCGATTTTATTCGCAGGGTCGTTCGGGGTCGGAGCGTTGTTTTCAATTTTTCCGATGTTTATTTATCAGGGCGCATTAACTTTTTTGGCGGTATGGGCAGAGCCGCTTATAACGCAGGAAATGTACGCAAATATTTCAGGGCTTGGCGGCTTAATGATTATGGGAATAGGCCTGAACATGCTGAGGCTCACAAAATTAAATCTCGGTGATATGCTTCCTGGATTAATTTATGTTATATTTTTCACGATGCTGTTCTAGAGAAAATCCAAAAAAATCCCTCTCACAAAAATTTCATGAGAGGGGTGAAAATTTTACATTCTGACTTTTTGGCCTTCATGCAAGAGATGAGCACCGGCCACAACGATTATATTTCCGTCTTGAAGCTGTTCGCTTGATATTTCAATGAAGCCGTTATTATGAGGCGTATTTTGCGTTACGCTGACGCGCTTTACGACATTATTATCACAACGCCACACGTAAGTTTTATCGCCGCTCGTAACGACAGCAGTCTGAGGAACTATGAAAACTTTTTCTCCGTTCTCCGTGTCCGGAAGTTCAACTTCTACTGTAGCATTCATGCCGGGCAGTAAGGCAACATTTTCCTGCTTAGGCATTACGCCGGTTACCGGGAACGTGTTAGTATTACGGTCGGCCTGTAAAACAAATTCTTTGAATGTCAAAGGAAAGGACTTGCCCGGTATCGCGTCGAATTTTGCACGGACTAACAGGGGACTTGACTTGTCTGCGGCGGCATCTGCTGCTGCTGCTTTTGATGCCCAGATAATGTCATTTTCAGGAATATTGAAAACGATTTCAAGCATAGATATATCCTGCAGAATAAAAATCGTCTGCGAAGCGTTTACGTCCTGAAAATTCTCGACCAGTCTGTCAACAATTACTCCGTCAAACGGTGCTCTTAGTTCAGTGTCTTTTAACGAATCGCGCACGGCAGTAGTTGTGCCTTTAGCAACGTTTAACGCGGACCGCGCCACATTCATTTCAGTTTTATATGTATCGTAAGTTGATTTAGGGACAACTTTTCGCTTGTAGAGGTTTTCATAGCGTTTGAAATTAGCCTCCGCGTTTTCATACTGAGCTTGAGCTTGAGCCTGATTGCTCTGAGCCTGCTTCAGCTGTGTCTGATAATCGCGGGGATCTAACGTCGCAAGGAGCTGGCCTTTCTTGACGGAAGCTCCCCTGTCAACGTTGACGCTTCTGAGGGGGCCCGGCACTCTGAAGGATAAATCAACGCGCCTTCCGCCCTGTAATGTGCCGTAGTACTGCCACAGACCGCCCTTGCCGTTGCTTCTTAATACAACGGTCTTGACAGGACGGATAACTTCTTTCTGGGGAACTTCATCTTTTTGACCGCGCATAATTTCAAGGCCACGATATGCCCCAAAAACTAAACCTGCCAGAATTATTATCTCAATAAGTTTTTTCATTGTTTATATCACCTTTCTGAGAAAAATTTTTATTTGTCTTCGTCCTCGTCCTCGTCTTCTCTGCTGTCGCTGTCGGGATTGGGGACGTTATAAGCTACCGCAGTCATTACGGGTATAAATACCATCGTCAAAATTGTACTGACGGTAAGACCGCCCATAATCGTTACAGCCATAGGCCCGAACATACTGTCCCAAATCAGCGGTATCATTCCAAGAACAGTAGTTACTGCCGACATTGCAACGGGCCTTAATCTGCTTATGCCTGTTTCAACGATGGCAAGATAGCGGTCTTTTCCTGAGGCAAAATCACTTGCAACCTGATCCAAAAGTACGATCGAGTTTTTAGCAAGCATTCCTACTAAACTGAGAATACCTACGATTGAAAGGAAATCCAGCGGCTTATGGGCAAGAAGAAGGCCGATTACAACTCCTATGACGATTAACGGAATAGAGCCAAAAATTATAAACGGCTGGCGGAAACCGTTAAATAAAAATACCATTATCGTAAACATGAGTACCAAGCACGGAAGAAATAATTTTGACATTCCGTTCATAGCATCTTTCTGGCTCTCGTCCTCGCCGCCCCATTCAAATCTATATCCTAACGGGATCGGGATAGCTTCAATTTTTTGGCGTATCCTTTCCTGCATTTCCGAAACGTTGCTGCCGTTAATGACATCGCTTGCGACCGTAAGGACTCGTTTTCTGTTCCGTCTCATGATTACTTCATCTTCATAGGACAGTTCCACGCCTGAAATGATTGATCCCAAAGTTACGGATCTGTTTGCTGAAGACGACCATATCGGCAGTGAATGCAGACTTTCAATTCTGTTGCGTTCTTCCGGGACAAGTCCGAACAAAATCGGCAGAGATTTATTTTTATCTCTGAACTCTCCGACGGGCACCCCTGTAGTACCCATGAGAATAGCGTTATTTATCTTTGGACGGGTTAAACCTAGACTTTGCATTCTGTCCTTGCGAATTTGAGGCCGGAATACTGCAACGCGGTCGTTCCAGTCAAGCCTCACGCAGTTGTGTATTGGGTCCTCCTCCATAATTTCGAGGGCTTGCTGTGCGAGGCCGCGAAGTACGAGCGGATCATCGCCGTAAAATCTTGCTTCTATAACGGGAGCCATGCTCGCACCCTTTGAGAATAATTTACAAACTCCTATTACGCCGGGCATTTCTTCGTCAATAATGCGCTGGGTTTCGCGTAAAATTGCCTGAGGATCTCCGCCTTCATTAACTTCTACGAGAAGTTCCGAGAAAGAATTATCAGAGTCAGGAGGAGAATAAGTCAGCATAAATCTTAAATTTCCGCCTCCGATTGTGCTTGTTACGTTTTTGACATCAGGACGCTTTTGTAAACGTTCGGCAAGTTTTTCGGTCATATCCCTTTGAACGTTTATTGAAGTTCCTTCACGCTGCCATAAATCCGCAACAAAATACATTGCCGTCGATGAAGGGAAGAATACTTTTTCAATAGACACAACTAATGTAACGAGCGAGAAAGCAAACATTATAACAACAACAGCTATTGTCAAAAATCTTCTGCGAAGACAGCCTTCAAGAAACGCTCTATAAGCTCTGAATAAGAAACTGTTATAAGGATCTCCTCCCGACTGTCCAGAAGGTTTGAGCATTATATTTCCTATTACGGGTGTTGCAGTAATCGCAAAAAGCCAGCTTAACATCATTGATATTCCGACAACCTGCAGTAAACTCCGGCAAAATTCTCCGGTGTTGTCAGGCGACAATCCGATCGGTGCAAATGCCAAAACAGCTATAAAAGTTCCGCCAAGCATAGCCCATATTGAACCTGATACAGTGTCTGAAGCGGCATCTTCTGATGATTGTCCGCGCTGAATGCCAATCAACATTCCTTCCGTAACAACTATAGCATTATCGACTAATGAGCCTAACGCGATTATCATTGCGGCTAGCGAAACCTGCTGCAGGAAAATACCCTGCTGATTCATAACTATGAGCGTAGCTGCGACTGTCAAAAGCAAAACAATACCGATCATAAGGCCGGATCTCATTCCCATGAATACGAGCAGAACTCCGACGACTATGACCAGCGACTCAATTAAATTAATTACGAAGTCATTGACTGATTTAACAACGCCGTCGGACTGCATATAAATTTTATTGAGTTCCATACCAATCGGGCAGTCCTCTTCAAGTTCCTCAAGACGTTCTTCGACGGCCTGCCCCATAGTAACAACGTTTCCGCCGGTAACGGTGGATATACCAATTCCTAAAGCCGGCTGGCCGTTGAAATACATCATCATAGTTTGAGGATTTACGTAATCCCTGCGAATTTCGGCAACTTCTTTGAGTCTTATAAGATGTTTTTCGCCTCCGCCGATAACAGTCTCGCCAAAATCTTCAACGTTAAGAAGGCCGCCGGTTGGATTTATAGTTACGTATTGTTCTCCGTAAAAAGTTTTTCCCATCGCTGAGAGGGTATTCTGCTGATTAAGAATATCGAATATTGTCGATGATGAGATACCCAAAGAACGCAGACGGGACGACGAAAACTCAACATAAACGGCTTCAGTCTGTTCGCCTATGATATTAACTTTAGCGACTTCGGGAACTAATACTAATTCTTTTTTTAAGAAGTCAGCATAATCGTATAATTCTTTCATCGTGTAGCCGTCGCCCGTCAGAGCGTAGTATTGGCCAAAGACATCGCCGAAATCATTATTGATTACAACAGTGCAGCCGGCAGGTAAATTGACCAGAGCATCATTAACTTTCTGCCTCAAGCTGTTCCAAACTTGAGGAAGATCTGCCGCCGTATATTCATCTTTTATATCAACGTAAATAGTTGCTGAGCCCGGAGAACAACGAGTTCGGATTTTCTTTACCTCGCCCATAGCCTGAATAGCATCTTCCATTCTGCTTGCTGCTTCCTGTTCAGATTCATAAACGGTTGAGCCTGGATACATGATTGAGACTACGGCAGTCTTGATTGTGAAAGCGGGGTCTTCCAACTTCCCGATACTAAAATAGGCAGATACTCCGCCCAGAGTAATTAAAAGGCAAATGAAAAGTACAACAATAGTACGTTTTATGCTCGCACGAGCAATATCCATAAAAAAAATTCCCCCTTAATCTTAATTTTATAAATTACGCAATGCGTATTTTACTATAGAACGGTATGGGGCGGAAAAGTTATTGCTTCATTCAAAAAATAAAAAATCCCCCGTCTGAAATTTCTTTCAAGCGAGGGAGTAAATTTTTTTTTCTCGTTAAGCCGAAACGATTTCTTTTATCTTCATTAAGCGGCTTAATGTCGAACGCTCCTGCTCATCTAACTTCATACTGATATAGCGTATAGTCTCGGCCAAGTTCGGTATCATGACGTACTCAAGAGCATTAACCCTTCTGCGCGTCCTTTCAATTTCACCGGCCATTAATCTAATAGCTTTCTCTTCTGCCGCTAAATGAAGCAGCTTAACAATAATTCCGCTGAACTGCTCTAAGGCCGCGTCAAGCAGTAACGGAACATTAACAAAGCCGTAATTAACGGGGTTGCCTTCCTGCTTAACGTCGTACTCAGGAACCATAACGCTCATGACGTTGTGCCAGTTTACGGTTAATGTTGACTTCGCGCCCGGAAAAATCAAAGCCTGTTCGAGAATTTCGGGAGTGGTCTGCGCTCTCGATAAAACAAAAGTCCCGTAGCACTCGGCTAATTCTTTTTCAACAGACTCGCGAAGTTCTTTTCCTGCTCTAGCCTTTTCCAAGAATGCTTTAATTAAAGCGTCCTGCTTATCTTTTAAGAGCTTATGTCCGCGTTTCGCAACAGCAAGCCTTTTTTTGAGCCTCGACAGCTCCATACGGTTGGGGTTGACATTGATGCGTGCCATCGGTCAATCCCTCCCCTAGTTCTCGCCCTTGTCAGCTTTTGCCTTCAATAAAGGGTTCAAATATTTTTCAATGTAAGCGTCTCTGATTCTCTTTAACTCCTTAACCGGGATCATAGTCAATAAATCCCAGCCGAGTTCGAGAGTCTCTTTAATCGTTCTGTTCTCGTACTCGCCCTGACGGACGTATTTATCTTCAAAGACTGTCGAGAACTTCGCGAACGCTTTATCTTCTTCAGAGAGCGCACCCTCGCCCAAGATAACCGCAAGCTCTTTCGCTTCTTTGCCTCTTGCATAAGCCGCAAATAATTGGTTCATCAAGTCGGCGTGGTCCTCACGGGTCTTTTCTTTTCCGATACCTTTATCTTTAAGTCTTGACAGTGAAGGCATGACGTCAACAGGCGGATAAATTCCCTGACGGTGCAGACTTCTGCTCAAAATAATCTGACCTTCGGTTATATAGCCTGTTAAGTCCGGGATCGGGTGCGTCTTGTCATCTTCAGGCATTGTTAAAATTGGTATCTGAGTTATTGAGCCTTTCTTGCCTTTAAGCCTTCCTGCTCTCTCGTACATTGTCGCAAGGTCGGTGTAGAGATAGCCGGGGTAACCACGACGGCCGGGAACTTCTTTACGGGCCGCTGAAATTTCGCGCAATGCTTCGCAGTAGTTCGTCAAGTCCGTGAGAATTACAACGACGTGCATGTCGCATTCAAACGCTAAATACTCTGCCGCCGTAAGAGCTATACGGGGCGTTGAAATTCTTTCAATCGCAGGGTCGTCAGCCAAGTTGATATAAAGAACTGTACGCTGTAATGCTCCCGTGCGTCTGAAGTCCTCCATGAAGAATGAAGCCTCTTCAAACGTGATACCCATTGCCGCGAAAACGACCGCGAAATCTTCATGACCGCTGATAACCGTCGCCTGACGCGCTATCTGGGCAGCCATTCTGTTATGAGGAAGTCCCGACGCTGAGAAAATCGGCAGCTTCTGTCCTCTGACCATCGGGTTAAGGCCGTCTATTGTTGAAATTCCCGTCTGAATAAATTCCGAAGGGAAGTCGCGTGAAAACGGGTTCATAGGCATTCCGTTAATGTCTAAATTCTGCTCGGCAATTAACGGGGCTCCGCCGTCAATAGGTTCACCGCGTCCGTTAAAGACACGGCCTAACATGTTACGCGCAACGGGGAGCGTCAAAACTTTTCCTAAGAAGCGGACTTTTGTATCTTCGTTTTCAATTCCTGACGTTCCCTCGAAAACCTGAACTAATGCGCGGTCGCTCTCGATTTCAAGAACTCTGCCCCTGCGTTTTTCGCCGTTACCTAACGTGATTTCAACAAGCTCATCATAGCGAACGTCCTGCGTCTTCTCAACCATCATAAGAGGGCCGGAAATGCTCGATATTGTTCTATATTCTCTAGGCAGCATTGGTATCACCTCCGACGGGGACTATTGCATTAATCTGCTCTTTCATAACGTCATCAAGTTTGTCAATTTGGCCGATGTCTTTTTCTTCTAAGTACCTCATTCTCGCAATCTGCTCGCGGACGGGCAGGTTAAATAATTTATTCATCGGCGCGCCCTTGTGCAAAGCGTCAAGCCCTGCATGGTGGAAATTAACGATTGTCTTTAACATCTTAAACTGCTTATCCATTGAAGCGTAAGTGTCAATTTCATGGAAAGCGTTTTGGTGTAAGAAGTCCTCGCGCAATGACTTCGCTGTCTCCATGACCATGCGCTCATCGCGTGAAAGAGCGTCAATTCCGACAAGCCTGACGATTTCGTTTAACTGCGACTCCTGCTCAAGCAGACCCATAGCCTCGACTCTCAAGCCGCTCCACTGGTCGTCAAATTTTTCGTCCCAGTAAGCGTCAAGCCTGTCAGTGTAAAGCGAATAGCTTGAAAGCCAGTTAATCGCCGGGAAGTGTCTCTGATAGGCCAAGTTCGCGTCAAGTCCCCAGAAAACTTTAGTAACGCGCAAAGTGTTCTGGGTAACGGGCTCTGAAAGGTCGCCGCCGGGAGGCGAGACTGCCCCGATAACAGTAATTGAACCTTCGCGTCCGTCCTTGCCGTTGACAATGCAGCGTCCTGCTCTTTCATAGAATGACGCTAAGCGCGTTCCAAGATAAGCCGGATAACCTTCTTCGCCGGGCATTTCTTCAAGTCTTCCTGACATTTCGCGCAGAGCTTCGGCCCAGCGGCTTGTAGAGTCCGCCATTAATGCGACTGAATAGCCCATATCCCTGTAATATTCTGCAAGTGTAATAGCCGTATAAACGCTGGCTTCACGAGCAGCAACGGGCATGTTTGAGGTATTAGCGATTAATGTCGTACGCTTCATTAAGGGCTGACCGGTCTGAGGGTCGTCAAGCTCCGGGAACTCTAACAAAACGTCCGTCATCTCGTTACCGCGCTCGCCGCAGCCGACATAGACGACTATTTGAGCCTGCGCCCACTTAGCGAACTGGTGCTGAATAACTGTTTTTCCTGAACCGAAAGGTCCGGGAACGCAGGCCGTTCCGCCTAATGCAACAGGGAAGAATGCGTCAACGACTCTCTGTCCGGTCGTCATTGGTACGTTAGGCGCAAGACGTGTTTTAACGGGTCTCGGCTTACGGACAGGCCAACGCTGAAGCATTTTAACTTCGTGCTGTGTTCCGTTGTCGTCGATCACCGCGATAACTTCTTCAATGGTGTGCTCGCCCTTTTCGATTTTTGCGACTTTGCCCTTAATTCCATTGGGCACCATAATTCTATGCTCAACAACTACGGTCTCTTGAACTACGCCTAAAATATCGCCCGCAATGACTTCATCGCCGACTTTAACTTTAGGCTGAAAATCCCATTTTTTATTTCTGTCAAGTGCCGGAACGCTGATACCGCGTGAAATATAATGGCTCTTCGCGGCCTTCTCGATTAATTCAAGCGGTCTCTGTATTCCGTCATAGAACTGCTCAATAATTCCGGGCCCAAGTTCTACGCTTAAAGGCTCTCCGATTGATACAACAGGCTCGCCGGGCATCAATCCTGAAGTTTCTTCGTAAACCTGAATTGACGCTTTGTCGCCGTTGACCTCAAGTATTTCGCCGACAAGGCCAAGCTCGCCGATATGCACAACGTCCTGCATACTTGCGCCTTCCATGCCGCCGGCGACTACAAGAGAGCCGGAGATCCTCTCTATAGTTCCTTTAATTTCTTTTTTCTCAGGCATTTTTATAATCTCCCGCCTCCAAATTTATCTCTCTGCAAAAATATCCATACCGACGGCCTTTTCTACGCTGCCTCTGATTGAAGCAAGCCCTGCTCCCGTTGCCCCCGAAGGACCCGGAACAGGCAGGACGCTGGTCTGATATTTATCGTTAATTTCCTCGACTTTGCCCGTAAACTCTACGAACAAATCTTCTTGTATAAAGACTACGGCGTAATCTTCACGCGCTAACTGCTCTAACGTTGACTCGAAAGTGCTGCGGTTTTCAGCCGTTAAAATGACGCTCTTAACTCCGACAGCCTGAAAAGGCAGTGCCATTTCATAACTTCCTATTGCTGCCATAGGTTTATTGTTTGCCATTACTTTAACAGCCTCCTTCCGAAATCGCGGTCAAGTCCGCCTGCAACACAGACTAAAGCTACGCGCATGTTGCGGGCTTCGGCCTCTTTTGAAAGCAAAAATAAAAGCACGTTCGCCGGAGCGTCCATTGAGTATTTAGCATTCTCAAGAACTTTGAGCAGATAATCATCAAGAGCTTTTGAAACGTCCGTCAATGACGCTTTCATGTCGCTCTGTTCATTCAAAGCATTTAATACTGCGCCGATGTCGGTATAAGATAAAATTCTGCTCCAGGTCTCCTGCGGTTCGTTCAATAATTTTGCCATGTCGTCGGGCCTGATTGTTCCGCCCTCGTGAAAGAACGGCAACGCCTTCGCCGCGTCGTACTTCATTCGTGAAAGCCTTATAGCTCCGCGCAGGTTTTCAGCGTCGATTTTATAGCGCACCCACTGAATTACATCGGGCATTTTCAAACCCTCCGCAACTTCCAGCATTGCCTTGAACATTTGATGATCAATCAATAATTCAACGGCTTGGGCGTTTTTCGTTGCGTCCCATAACTGCCAGCACTGCGGAATTAAATCAGTAAGTCCGTAAGGCAAAAAGCCGTATTCTTCAGTCTCGATCGCGTTTGTAAGCTCTTCTGTGTCAATCGTTCCGAGCTTTGAAAGCAAATCATAGCGGCGGCCTTCTGTCTCTCCGCCCCTGACTTTGAATAAACCCTTCAGCAAAACTTTCACATTATGAAAATCATAAGGCAGTCTGAAAATATCAAGCAATTCTTTATCAGGCACAAAGCTCTTTAATTCTTCGCATGTCGCTAAAATTTCAGAGTCTATGGCCTTGTCAAAATTTGCCGTTCCTGTCTGCGAAATCCATTGAGAATATGAAGTCTCGCCAAGTGCCTTAACCGCGTCATCTATAGTTGCGCTGTCCATAAGGCGCGAAAAGAAAGCCGAGTCCAGTAAGTGATTTTCCATACCCCGCAATCTTGCTACGGCGTATACGTAACTCACGGCCGCACCTCCTTACGCAAATAACCGCTTCACTACTTCGGTCTCAATGTCAGCGCGAGTGTCAGCTATCAGCATTTCCCATGAGCAGTTTGTGTCGATCTTGTCATTTCTCAAAATAAATCCGCCCGCGATAGGCAATTTTTCTCCTGAAAGAGTCAATGACGTTCCATGTGATGCGTTATAGCCGTCAATCCAACGCTGGTCTAAATGTTTCTCGTTTTTGCCGACGAAAACAACTTCTTTTCCCGTTGAGACTGCCTGCGCCATTAATTTATCTGCAAATTTGACGTATTTATCGGGCGCAAGCTCAACGAGCTGTTTTAATGCCGCGTCGAATGCCTCGCCGACAAGACGCTGACGAACGCCCAAGTCAATTCTTTTTGCGTCAAGCTCTGCAACAATTTCGCGCCTTCTCAAAACTTCCGGCTCTTCCTTGCCAAGCCTGACTGCATAAGCGTCCTGAACTTCTTTAATTTCAGCGTTTACCTTGCGGCTGATCTCGCGGACTTTTTCATCGTTTTCGGCTTCAATCGCTTTAATTTTTGCCTGCGAATCGGCTTTAATTTTGTTCTTTATGTCAGCAAGTGCCATTTCTCAACACCTGCCCGACTAGCCTACCTGTACTCCCATGAGCATTAAAATACTCGTAAGAAGAGCAAGAACTGCGTATGTCTCAACCATTGCGGGGAGAATTATCGCTTTGCCCATTGCTTCGGGCTTCTTTGAGATCATCTGAATTGAAGCCGCTGAAGTTTTGCCCTGCCAGATCGCTGAATACCAGCCGACTACCGCGATAGGAAGGCATGACGCGAAAATCTGAAGTCCCTGATTCCATGTAAGAGCGACTGCTCCTGCACCGCCGAGAAGGCCGAGTTTGTTAAGAACAAAGAAAGCAATAAGAAGGCCGTAAATTCCCTGCGTTCCGGGAAGAGCCTGAAGAATTAAGCATGAGCCGAATTTGTTGGGGTCTTCGGTCATAACTCCTGCTGCTGCTCCGCCTGCAACGCCGATTCCGATTGCTGAACCAATGCCGGCCAGAGCTGCTGCTAATGCCGCTCCGAATAAAGCGAGTGAAAGTCCTAACATTTCCATAATGATTTTTTACTTCCTTTCCATAAAATAAAATATTTTGTTTCAAGAATTAGAATTTCAGCTTCGGAGTAAAATTTTAACCTCCTACCTCCTACCTCCTAATTCCTAACTGTTTACGCCTTCACGTTTACAAATTCCTGTGAGAGCGTCATCGGGGTGAACGGTTCGCCGCCACCCGAATAAAATTTACCGAAGAATTCAACATACTGAAGCCTCAACGGGTGAACGAATGAGCCCAATATATTTATCGCAATGCTGAAGAGATGTCCGCCGATAATTACGACAATAGCAATGAGCCAGCCGATATACGGAATATTAGCCGCAAGTCCGCCAAGCAAATTAATTACCATTCCGATAACTGCCGAGCCGAAGCCCAACGCTAATAATCTGCTGTAGCTCAAAATATCGCCAAGATATGACGTTGAACCGTAAAGGGCTAAAAATCCCGAAATTATTTTATTAATAATTCCTTTCTTTTCTCTTCCGGCATAAAAGAAAATTATCACTGCTCCGATAATCGCCATGAACTGACCTATCTGTGTGAAGTGAGGCGGTAACATTCCGCCAAGCCCGACACCAAATAAGCAGAGGCCGACTATAAATAAGAACCATGAAATATTGCTTCCTATTGCGTCAATAAATTCTTTGTTGCGTATTTTTTCATACGCCGCGACCAACAAACCGAACATCAAGTGAATTACGCCCAATAATAACGAAATTCCTAAGACCTGCATCGGGTTTGTCATCGGGTCAACGAGCATTAACGAATTTTTCAAAGGTACTAAAATCGGAACAAAGCTGTCAATGAAATTTCCAAAGAAACTGCCCGAAATCACGCCGTAAATAAACGTCGAGACGGAGCAGAATAAAAACAGCCTTATAAATTCTTTAACGCCTACGGAAATTTTTTTGTATTTCTTGAAAACGTAAAGAATTAGTCCAAAAACTACGAGAGCATAACCGGCATCGCCCAAGCACATTCCGAAGAATATCCAGAAGAACGGCGCGAGCAAAGGTGTCGGGTCAATCCCTCTGTATCTCGGCGACGAGTATAACTCCGTCAAAATATTAAACGGCCTCACTAAACTTCCGTTACTTAACAGCGACGGCGGCTCCTCGTCAGGCTCAGGGTCTGCGAGCGTTAAATCTATTTCGGGACTTATGGCCTCGATTTTTGATTTAATCTCTTCGGCTCTGTCGGCAGGCAGCCAGAATTTAGTGAGCATTGTGCTTTCAGTCTCATCGCTCTTGGCCGTTCCGTTATAGCGTCCTGCTAAACTGTTGTAATAGTCCGAGAGCTTCTGAACCGTCAGCATGTTATCGTTCGCAAGGTCAGCCATTTTCACGGCTAATAATTTTTCTGTCGCTTCAAGCTCCGTTATTGCCGCTGTGAGTTTTTCTTTCTCTTCAGCCGGAGTTCCGCTGAATGACGCAGGAATTTCAATTAAAGAAAGTCCGTTCTTCGAGCAAAGTTCTCTCACTTCAGCTTCAACAGAGCGTGAATAAAATAATACGGCGCAAACTTCCGTCGGCTTTTCTTTTTCGTTATACGGCGCAATGATTAATTCAGTGTCCTGCGCAAATTTTGAAAAGTCTCCGAGTGCCGCTTTGAGGCCGGGCAGATTTTCGGGCTTTATAGTTCCTGCAAGAGCCGTCAATGTCCGGGTGCCTTCGTTGAAAATCGAGAGGGGATAATCAAAAAACTCAAGTGAAGACAAAATCGAATAATTTAATTTTGCCTCAGAAAGTTTCAATCTGACATCTGCTGTCTCTCGTTCGACTGCGCGTGTGTCATCGCAGATTTTTTTCAAATCCGTTTTGTTCGCAAGCTCCTCAAGTTCCGTCATAGTAACTTCAGGACGTTCACCCAACATTCTGTCAAGAGCCGGGATCGGGTCAACATAATGCGGCGTTAGCGTTCTGTTCAAGTAACGGACATCAGCGAGCTTTTCTTCTATACATGAAATAAGAGCTTCAACTTCAGACGGACGCGGCTGATTTTCTTCAACTGTGCTGATAATCTGACATGCTCCTGTCTCCTGTATAGCGGCGGCTATTTGTTCGTGAACGGATTTGTGATAATAAAGTTCCGCCTTTTTAAGCTTGGCTACTCCCATATTTTTTCATCACCTCTTCCGTTATGAATGAAGCCGCAGCGGGAATTTTATCCTTGTTCTTCGTGTAGAAGTCCTGAGCTTCGGACTCTCGCTTTGATATTGTCGCCTTTGCTTTCGTTTCGGCCGCCTCCTCAGCGCGTTTAATCTTGTCCCTAAATTGACGCGCCGCGCTCTGCCGTGCTTCTTTCAAAGAATTTTCCGCGTCCGCTCCTGCGCGGTTGAGCTTCTTCGCGGCATCTTCTTTGGCTTGCTGCACTGCATTAGCAGCTTGAATTTCAGTGGCTTTAATCTCGGCGATTGTGGGGTTATCCGCCATTGTCTTGCTCACCTCCCTTTACATATTTTTCAATTACAGTCTGAACAAAATTAAATTATAGCTAAATTTCATTTCAATTCAACCACACTTTTTTTAATTTTTGTGTATCATTAAGGCAGGAAAAAATGAAAGAAGGTTTTATAAAATGACAACAGCATCCGCAATTTTAAGAGCGTGGGAGGAGGGGACTGCGGTCTTTAACACGACGGGCTATTCTTTTTTTAAGATCGAGGCTCACGTAGTCTGCACGCTTGTTTTAATTATATTATTTAATTATCAGCTTCACTCGTCGGACCAGACCGAGCCGAGAATAGCATGGTTTCGTCTAGTGTTCGTTCAGATTTTATATTGCATATCGGGAATAGTCAGAGTACTCGTTGACATTAACATTATACCGAAGTCGCCGCTGTCTCAATATTTAGGGAGCGCGGTAAATTTCGGCCTGTTCGTCTGTATCTGCTGGCTTTTATTCGTTTACGTCGAACTTTATCAAAAATCAACGCTCATGAACTCGTTAAAAAATAAAATTTTAGCCGTAAGCCCGTTAATTTTTACGGTCATAATGTTAATTATTATACCGTTCACGAGTTTACACTCTGAAGTTGCGGACGAGATTATGAGCTCAGGGAAATTTTTTATTTTCATGTTCTTAATGAATTTAATTTATCCGCTTGCCTCGCTGATACTTTCAATCATGAGGCGAAGAAAAATGACGAAGTACGAGCGCGGGACTATACCAGTTACGGCGATTTATTATCCGGCAATTTTTTTAGTCTGCGGACCTTTGCAGGCTTTTAACTGGCGCGTGCCTTTTCTGTGCTACGCGATATTAGTCGCTGACATTTTCGTATATATTAATTATGCTGACAGCCTCATCTCTGTTGATCCGCTGACAAAAATTTCAAACAGAAACGGCCTTGTTCAGTTCCTGACTCATAAACTCATCGATGAAAATGAAAATCCTGAAGACCTTTATTTATTTGCTATAGACGTGAACGACTTGAACTCGGTCAATACGCTCTATGGACGTTCAGAAGGCGACAGGGTATTAATTTTAATGGCTGATGCCCTGCAAAAATTCAAAGACGAAGAACATGACTGCTATATAGCAAGATATTTCGGCGACGAATTTATGATCGTGGCAAATATTCAGGATAATGACGAGTTTGAATTATTTATTGAGCATATCAGAAATTATATTAATAATATGGCAATGTCGGAAAATCTTGCCTACCGCCTGCGCGTCAATATAGGCTGGGCAAAATATGAAAAATACAGCCGCACTGAAACTATTTCGGGCCTCATCGAGGAAGCCGACAAAATATTAAACGAGAAAAAAGAGCAGAGAAAATTTCAGACTATCTGGAAAAATAATTAAAGTTAAAAAAAATTTAGGAGTTAGGAAAAAATAATTTCCACTCCTAAAATTTTTTGCAGAAATTTTCCATTTTATCCATAGATTTCATTAAATCTTCCATTGAAAGAGTGCAGGCGATCCTTATATAGCCCTCGCCGGACTGGCCGAACGCATTGCCGGGCACCACCGCGACTTTCGCATCATTGAGAAGCTGCCATGTAAACTCCTCGCTCGTTAATCCCGTTCCAGAAATGTCAGGGAAAAGATAAAAAGCTCCTTCGGCCGGGTGGCATTTCACGCCCTTCATAGAATTTAACCGGGCCTCTACGGCTTTCATTCTTTCGCCGAAAATTTTTGCGCGGGCCTTAACTTTTTCGTCCTGAGTGTTCATTGCGTAAGCTGCGGCCTTTTGTGAGAGAGTATTCACTCCATAAGTCTGATGAGACGACAACACGCACATAGTATTAATTACGTTCTTGGGCGCGAAAACATAGCCGATTCTCCAGCCGGTCATGCAATGGCTCTTTGAAACTCCAGAGGCCAAGAGTGTGCGTTCTTTCATTCCGGGAATGTTAGCGAAGCAGACGTGTTCGCCCTTAAAAATCATCGACTCGTAAATTTCATCGCTCAATACGAACATATTTTTTTCTTCGACGAATTTCGCAATCTCTTCGAGCTGTTTTAATGACGCGACACGCCCCGAAGGGTTGTCGGGATAATTTAATATTATTCCCCTTGTTTTAGGTGTCCACGCCGCACGAAGTTCATCAATCGTGGGAGCAAAATTATTTTCTTCGCGTGTCTTTATTGCAACAGGGACTCCGCCCGTGCCGCGTATCTGTGCCTCGTAGGGAGTGAAGTAAGGTTCAATCAGCATGACTTCATCGCCGGGATTTAATAAAGCTCCGAACGCAAGCCAAGGAATGTGGAGACCGCCGACAGAGATATAAACTTCATCGGGATCTGCTTTGAAGCCGTGATGCCGTTCCCAGTAAGCGCAGGCAGCCTCGCGGACCTCTAAAAATCCTTGAAGCGGCGGATAATGAGTGAAGCCCTCTTTGGCAAATTTCGCGGCCTCGTCAACAATGTCGGGCTCGGTCGCAAAATCGGGCTCGCCTATGCTGAGATTTAATACGCCCTGCATTTTCTCGATGGCCTGAAAGACGCGAATCATTCCCGACGGTTTCTGCACGCTGAATTTTTTTGCAAGTTCCATGAAAATTTTTACACTTCCTCAAAAAAATTTTTTTGAGAATAATAACATAGGAGTTATATAATATTCCGGCATTAAAAAATTTTAAGGAGATGTATTTTTCATGGAATTTGGAAAAATCGAAGCATTACTCGGAAAAGAAGCCGAGAGTCTTTTGACGCACAAGTGTGAAACAATTTCAAAAGATATGCTCTCATTGCCCGGCCCTGACTTCGTTGACCGCGTAATGTGCATGTCCGACCGTCCTATACCTGTTATGCGTGCAATGCAGACGCTTCTCAGTCATGGCAGGCTTGCCAACACGGGCTATATTTCAATTCTTCCCGTCGATCAGGGAATTGAACACTCCGCAGGCGCGTCCTTCGGGCCCAATCCGATTTACTTTGACCCGGAAAATATTATCAAGCTCGCTATGGAAGCAGGCTGCAACGCCGTCGCAACCACGCTCGGAGTTCTAGGCGCAACCGCAAGAAAATACGCGCATAAAATCCCGTTCGTTCTCAAGCTGAATCACAATGAGCTTTTAACATATCCCAATCAGTTCGATCAGGTTTTATTCGCGTCCGTCGAGCAGGCTTATAATCTCGGAGCCGTCGCGGTAGGTGCCACGATTTATTTCGGAAGCCCGGAGTCAACAAGACAAATTCAGGAAATTTCAAGAGCTTTCCATATCGCTCATCAAATGGGAATGGCAACTATTTTATGGTGCTATCTCAGAAATTCCGCGTTCAAAATTAAAAAGGACGATGTTGTTACGGATTATCACGCCTCCGCAGACTTGACGGGACAGGCCAACCACTTGGGCGTTACGATTGAAGCCGACATCATCAAACAGAAACTTCCGGAAAATAACGGCGGCTACCTCGCAATGGGCAAGGGCTACGGCAAGACCTCAAAGGAAATGTACAGCAAACTCACGAGCGAGCACCCGATCGATTTAGCACGCTATCAGGTTGCTAACTGCTACATGGGAAGAGCCGGCCTCATTAATTCGGGCGGTGCTTCAGGAGGCGCAAGCGACTTGAGCGAGGCTGTCCGCACGGCAGTCGTAAACAAGAGAGCGGGCGGAATGGGACTCATACTTGGCCGCAAAGCTTTCCAGCGTCCTATGGCAGAAGGCGTGGAAATTATTAACGCCGTCCAAGATGTTTATCTCTGCAAAGAAATAACTGTTGCATAGAAAAATTTTTGTGCTATTATAAAAAGTTAATCAGTCCTAGAAATTTTCCGGGACTGATTTTTTTGCAACTACATTTACACCTACAAAAATTTCAAAAATTTTTCGCCCTCATAAAAATTTACGGAGCAAATAAAAAAATTAGGAATCAAAATTTTTTTTGAAAATATTTTTTAGAACGTGAGATAAAAAATTTCGTCGAGGGTCATCGGTTTTCCGAAGAAATAACCCTGCGCCTTGTCAAAGCCGATTGAAGTCAAATATTTGAGCTGTTCGGCGGTCTCTACTCCTTCAGCCAGTGCCTTCATGCCCATGAGACGCGCCATAGATAAGTTCGCGCTGATTATGTATTTTGCTTTCTCTGATTTTTTTATGTCGAAGCCGTGCAGAAATTTCATGTCAAATTTAATCGTGTCAAAATTATAATCCTTCAGGACGTTCAAAGAAGAATAGCCGGAGCCGAAGTCGTCCATCCAGACTTCATAGCCCAGTGCGCGGAATTTTTCAATGCCGAGATTTAATACTGTCATGTCCTCGTCATTAATGCTCTCTGTTATTTCGATGTTAAGCATGTTTCGCGGAATGTCGTTGAATATCACTGTGCGCTCAACTTCCCCGATGATGTCGCATAATTCAAAGTCAAGCCGTGAAATATTTATTGATATAGGAATGACGGACAAGCCCTTTTCACGCCGCGCCCTGTAATCATCACATACTTTTCTCATCGCAAATATGTCCAGCTTGTGAATTTCGCGGTACTGCTCAAGCGTCGGAATAAACTTGCCCGGCGAAATCGTACCGATTACAGGGTCATTCCAGCGTGCTAAGGCTTCGGCCTCGCAGATTTTTTTCTTCGATAAATCGACAATAGGCTGATATAAAATTCCGATGTATTTTAATTTCAGCGCACTCTCAAAATTATCAAGTATATACTGCTGTAAACTTAACTCTTCGCTCATTTTTTCGTGGAACATGCAGGAGCTGACGCTGTGATTTTTTTTGATATTGTCGCAAGCAAGTTTCGCCCTGTCGCAAGAAGTCCTGATGTCCTCGTGTTCTGACGGGAAATATATTCCTGCGCGAAATCTCAACGTAACATTCTCGTGAAGCGTGTATAAATACTCCTGCACCGTGTCAATTTTTATTTCAACAGTCGTCCAGTCCGTTAAAATTACGAAGTTGTCATCTGAAAAGCGTGCTATTAAATTATTTTTATACTCGTCCGGCGAAAAAATTGAACGCAGAATGACGGCGATCTCTCTCAAAATTTCATCGCCCTTCTCAAAACCGAAACGGTTATTGAACATCGCAAAGTTGTCAAGATTAAACCAGACTACGGCGAGCCCGTTCTCTCCTGACTGAACTATCCGGCTTGAGCGTTCAAGAAAAGCATTCCGGCTTAGGAGGCCGGTCAGCGTGTCGAACATAAAGCTAGTTTAGAAATTCAAAAAGATTTAAGCCGACTTCTTCGTTAAATTTTCTTTCGACCGCGAAACCGTTTGAACTTCCCTCCGAAATATCGTGGACAATCATTTCGCACGTGGCACTTACGACGGCGCGGGACAAATGCCCTCCAAAGACCTGACCTTTAACATCGGCCGCGCTCATGTGAATGTGTAAATAGATCTTGCCTTCTTTAGTCGTTACAGTTCCCCAGAAGCTGGTGATTTCGGCAGGGAATTTGAAATTATTTTTGTGATATTTTTTTTGGGCGACATCGAACAAACCGACTTCAAAATCATCAACTGCTCCGAGTGCTTTTACTTCGGCGAGCGTAATTTTTTCGTCCGCGCATAATTTTTCGAGCGAACTCATAATTTCTTCGCCCCTGTCGATACGCACGAAGTAGATATTATTGAAACGTCTGAACTGCATTTTTATTTTTCTCCTTTAATTTTTTTCACATTATAGCAAGAAAGGCACGAACTTTGCGATGCTTTGACGGAAAAATTTTGCCTCTTGACAAATTTTCGGGGGTAAGTGTTATAATCTCGGCAAGTCCAAAGAAATTTTTTTAGTAAAAATTTTTAAGTAAAAATCCTGAAAACCTCGAAAATTTTGAAATTCGTATAAACATTGATGAAATCTAGGAATTAAAAAAAATCTAAAAATTAGAAAAGAAGGAAAACGGTTGCAAATGTTGACATTACGCTGTATTTGGGGGTACAATGCGCCCAACGCCCAACGATAAGTCTGTCTAAAATTCAGGGCTTACGCAACTGTTCTATAAATTTTTATTATACCACACTAAAATTTTTTCAAGCAATACTTTTTTCTTTTTCGGCCGTGTATATAAATGAGCCGACTCGTTTCGGAGGGAAATCCGCGTCCTTCGGGAATGTTCGTGCTTTTTTATATAAATGTAAAGTACATTACGCTTTCAAAGTTATAAAATTTCCTTGCGCTTTTTGCTGCTCATCTGTCGGGAAAATCAACGGCGGCGATCGACCGCTTCAGTCGCTGCTGCGCTGATTACGGGTGGGCGCAATGACGCAAGGTGTTTTTCATAGCTATGGAGACGCTATGTACCTTCAAAAAAATTTAATTCTTTGAAAGGAGTTTTTATTTTATCATGAAACGCATTAAATGGTTAATGTTGTTGTGCGCGTTTGCGGTAATGTTCGCCGTGCCTGCGTGGGCAAGTGAGGCAAGTGAAAAGATAGTTAAAGACAGTGCTGACCTCATAGCCGCTGTAGCAAGTAAAGATGTAACTGTAATTAAACTTTCTGGTGATAACGATGCTTTTACCTTTACTTCTAAGGATAAGGGAAGTAAGCAAGGAGCAATAGAAATAAGCAGAGACTTATCCATCGACCTTAACGGCCATAACATTACAGCAACGAACGTAAGGGCACTTCACGTAATGAGCGGCGATGTAACAATTTACGGGAGCGGCGTAATCTCGGCGACCAGCACAACAAACCCAAAATCAAAGGACTTAGACTATAGTAGCTCCGTTATTCGCGTCGGATGGGATCAACCAAGCGGTTCTAAAAGTAAAGTAAAGCTGACAATCGAGAAAGATGTTACCGTTTCTACGGATCATTGCTTTGGCGTAACGATTTTCGGCTCTAATGATATTGACGGTAATTTAGCATCCAGCGATATTGAGTTTGTCTTAAACGGCAAGGTAAGGTCTACGGCCAAACATATCGACGAACATAAAAACCCTAACGCTGCTGTATCTAGTAACGGAAGTAAAAACAAATCTGCTACAACAGTAACTATCAACGGTGAAATATATTCAGAATATACCTACGGCATATATTATCCCGGCAGAGGAACTTTGACAGTAAACGGCACAGTAGAGGGCGGTATCGAAGTCAAAGCAGGAGATGCTATCGTTGGCAATGTCATTGTTAATGAAGGTGCAAAAATTACGGCTCGCAAGGGAAATGGAAATTTCGTGCACAAGGAAAATGGTGATGGTAATTCTACCGAAGGTTTTGCTGTCGCAGCTGTTAATAATTCTAAATACTATGGCAATGTGAATTTTAATATCAGCAGCGGTGCAGTCATTGACGGTTATATAATTGCTATCTCTGATGATAAAGAGCAGAGCTTCGATATTCCTGCTGCCAGTGCCGATAACCTTCGCAATCTTATCAGCAAGGATCTCACGCTTTATCCCAATATTATTCACATAACGGGCGGCGTGTTTTCAAGGAATCCAAAAACATTCGAGGCTGTGTCTCCAGATGTAAGCAAAGATGTAATATATGTATCGTCAGATTATGTCGTTATCCCGTTGAGCAATGATACGTACAACTACGGCGTTGTTGCTTCCACTTTCAAGCCGGCATTGTCGATTGATGTAAACGGCGAAATTTCATCGGACTACAAAGCAGTTTACAGCAAAGATCAAAAAGCAAAACCTGTATCACCTGACCTTCTTGGTAGCTTTGACATCGGGTACACGTACAAATGGACGAAGAGCGAAGATGCTACAGTGTCAGCAGATACCAAAGTATTCGAGCTTAACGGAGTTTCTACGGACAGCGGAACCTATACGTGCGTAGTAACGTTATCGCTCGATGACAAAGTTTTATCTGCTGAAGCCACCGTTAAGATTACAATTACCGAAACCGAAGAAAGCAACAAAGGAACAGACAGCGACAACGAAGCCATCACTTTGAGCGCAGATTCAACGGACGTTACGGTTTATCAGGGCGGATCGATTGACATAACAGTAACGGCGACTTCGGGCGACAATATCGTGTGGAGCAATTCGGGAACTCTTCCTTCGGGCGATTTTACAGTAACAAGTGCCTCGAAAACTTACACGATTACGGGAACAGTAGCGACCAGTGCCGATGCAAAAACGTATACTTACAAAGTCATCGCTTCCAACGATACCAACGTGGCAAGCGTTGATATTAAGATTACCGTTAAAGCTAAAGAAGCTGAAAAAGAAACTGAGACGACAGAATACAAGCTGTCAGTAACGGTTTCGCCGAAAGAGCTGTCATTAAACAGAGGCGCAACGAGCGGAAATACTTTGACGGCTACGGCGACAATTTCACCTGATACGACATTCACACCGAGTTATCAGTGGTATTCAAACACGACAGAGTCAACTTCCGGCGGTACTGCAATCAGCAGTGCGACGAGCGCGACATATGCGGCTCCTACAAGCACGACAGGAACGTTCTATTACTTCGTTGTTGCTAAGGCTACAGTAAGCGGTACTGCCCTTACAGCTTCGAGCGATGTCGTAACCGTAAAAATCACCGGCGGCGGCACTCCCGCTACCAGCGACGACCAGAGTGGCGACGTAGACAGCGGCGATACAACGCCTGATTACGCCAACATGAGTGCTGATGAAGTCGCTAATTTAGCAGTCGATGAAGACGGAACAATCAGCCAAGATATCGTTGATGCAATTCTTGAGACCTTAACAAGCTCCGACGGAGCAGTCAGCGTAAGTGATGTTGCTAATAGCGAGCAGTTAGTAGCCATATACGCGGCGTCAGCGAAAGCGAAGAGCGGAGTATTAAGCCTCAACACACTGCCGCTTGACTCACTCAGCGGAATTGGCACGCTTTTGAATAATATTGCCACTGCGAATAATACGAATACATCGGAAATGACGCTTGACTTGGCCGGCCAAGACGCAAAACTTACAAAAGTTGATGGCCTCAGCGGCGTGTCGTTAAAGGCACTCACCCTTAAAAACAATACCCACGTTGATACAGTTGACCTTTCAGGCGCAACGATCCCGACGGTTACCCTTGAGGGAAGCGCAGTTGAAGAGCTGACACTCGGCAAAACGGCTAACGTTCAGAAGGTCGAAGCCAGCGGCCTTTCAACTCTCACGAGCATTGACATTGAGGGCAACCCGTATATCGAAGACCTCAACATCAACCAGACGAGCATATCCACGTTGAAC
>CAJOGI010000009.1 GCA_905234075.1 uncultured Synergistales bacterium
AAAGCCGCGTAGCTGAAATTGATTATCAGCGCGACAAAATCATGCAGGCCGCCGACAGAAAAGCCGAGAAGTTTATCGCGCAAGCCGAAGAGACTTCAAAAGAAATTATTAAGAGCATGGAAGAAGCTGCAAGGGACGCGGCCAGACGGGGTTATACAGTGAAGCAGAGAGAATTAAAGACATTAAAGACCATTATCGACAAGCGCAACAAGAAACGGACCGAGCGCGAAATTGAGAACAGCCCGAAACCTTTTGAGCCTGCCGTCGGAGTTACCGCTATGATAGCCGGAAGCGGCATAGTAGGAATTATTAACGAGATTAAAAACGGACGAGCCTATATGACCGCCGGGCCCATGAGCGTTGACGTGCCTTTATCGCAATTAATTGCAACTGACAAAAAAGCAAAAGTTGCCACGCCTCCGATCGATACGAGCCAATTAAAAACCGTCGAGAGCGTTCCGCCGTCAATAATGGTACGCGGAATGTTAGTCGACGAAGCTATGCCCTTAGTAGAAAATTATTTAGACCGGGCATATCGCGCTAATCATTCTGTCGTTACTGTCATTCACGGACGCGGCGAGGGAATTTTGAGACGCGAAGTCCACGCGCTTTGCTCGCGGCTGAGTTATGTTAAGAGCTTCAGGCTCGGCGGCGAGGGCGAAGGCGGCTTCGGCGTTACTATAGTTACTTTCAAATAATTTAATCCGGAGTATAAATCAATGAAACAGGAAAATTTAATCAAAATAAAAAATCTTCGTCATGAACTTCATAAGCACCCTGAGCTTTCAATGAACGAAAAAGAAACTAAAAGGCGGCTTATGAACTTCATCGAAGAAAATACGCGGCTTGCCGTCGTTGACTGCGGAAAATGGTTTTATGCGTCGCGTTACGTCGAGGGCACAAAGGGCATCGCTTTCAGGGCTGACATGGACGCTCTGCCGATGGACGAATTTATAAAAATTCCTCATGCGTCAGAAAATCCGGGAATTTCCCACAAGTGCGGACATGACGGACACTGCGCGGCACTCTGCGGACTTGCCCTTGAACTTGACGCTATGGACTTGGAGCGGTCGGCCTATTTAATTTTTCAGCACGCTGAAGAGACGGGACAGGGCGCGAGAGAATGTTCAAACTTTTTAAGAGAACGAAGCATAAGCGAAATTTACGCCTTTCATAACTGGAGCGGCTGGCCTGAAAAAAGTATAGTAGTCCGTGAGGGGCTCTGTCAGTGTTCTTCGTCAGGATTGACAATAAAATTCACCGGCAGGGCTTCACACGCAAGCGAGCCCGAAAAAGGAATTAATCCTGCGTTTGCGATTGCAAAAATAATTTCAGAAATTGAAAAAATGACGGGCAGCAACAAAAAAATTTTATGCACGGTTGTAAATATAAAGCTCGGCGAAAAAAATTTCGGAATATCTCCGGGCAGCGGTGAAATTTCTTTAACACTCAGAGCCGAGCGCGAAGAGGACATGAGAATTTTTAGAAATGCCGTCGTGAATTTAGCGGAAGTACTTGGCCGGGAAAATTCTCTAGGCGTTGAAGTCGTCGGCTGTGATTATTTTCCTGAGACCATCAGCGACACGCGCTGTGTAAAAAAAATCAGGACTGCCGCTGAAAAATTAGGCTTAAAAGTTATCGACATGCCCGAAGCTATACGAGCGTCCGAAGATTTCGGCTTTTATACGAAGCAAATTCACGGAGCGATTTTTTATATCGGCAACGGCGAAAATTATCCGGCCATTCACACTGCTGAATATGATTTTAATGATGAAATTTTAGAAACTGCGGTTGATATGTTCTCGAAAATTTTTGAAAATAAAAAAAATTAGGAGCCGGAAAATTTTTTTTAATTCCTAACTCCTAATTCCTGACTCCTAACTGTAAAGTCTCTCGACTGCGCCGTGAACTTCCTCAAGTTTTGCGACGTAAGGCTGACGGTAACGCCCGAAGCAAACGTCCATCTGCTCATAGAATGAAACTGTCTCAAGTCCGACAAATCTCTGCGCGATTGCCTCTGATGTCGGCATGTAGCGTATAGTCCCGTCATACATTTTCGTAACGGTAACGCCGCTCACTCCCTCGTCAAGAAGAATGACCGCAGCTGCGCCGATCTGTTTTCCGAAGTTTACGTCATAAGCCGATGTCGCTCCGCTCCTGACGATGTGGCTCGGAATTACTTCTCTGATTTCAGGAATTTCAAAAACGCCCGGAACATACATTCCCGAAGTTTTCATGAACTGCTTTATTTCAGGGTCTTCCCTCATCATGTCCTCAAGCGTCTCTTTGACAAAGCGTCCTGCGCCCGCAAGTTTCGGGTGTCCGAATGAGTCTGTCTTTGCTCCGCCGCCGTCAGAGAATAATTTTCCGTCCGCGCCCTTAACGCCTTCAGCGACAACGATCGTGTAGGTTCCTGCGTGAACGTCGGAATTTAATATCCTGCGAATGTAATAATGCTTTAAGTGAGCATATACGGCGTTGAAATCTACCGGAACTTCAGGAATTAAAATGCAGTCAGCGTCCGCCGCAATTCCGCCTCTGAAGGCCGTGTGTCCTGCGTAGCGTCCGAAAACTTCAATGACCATAATTCTGTTATGCGTCGTGCCGGTCGTCTTCAAGTCGTCAACGATGTTAGCAATTTTATTGATTGCCGAGTCTCCGCCGACTGAATAAGTCTGAAGGTCAAGGTCCATTGTCTTTGGCGCGTGTACGCAGGGTATCCCGTGCTCTGAAAGGTCAACAACGACGCTTCCTGTGTCATCTCCGCCGGAAATCAAAAGGCCGTCAAGATTATGCTTGCGAAGTCCCATCATGATGCGGTCGTATTTATCTGGGTCATTGATCTTTGAAATTTTTACGCGGCTGTGTCCTGCGTCGCTTCCGGCAAACTGTGAATTAACGTGGTCCGTTCTTTCTTCGTCAAGTTCGACTAAATGATCAAAATTGACGAGGTTATAAAGTCCTGCGTAGCCGTTAGGGATTGTGAATGTTCTCATTCCGCGCATGAGGGCTGCTTTTGCCGCACCCCTGATTACCGCGTTAAGGCCGCCGCAGTCGCCGCCGGAGGTTATTATACCGATGTTCTTCATTTTTCTTTTCTCTTCCAAAATAAAAAAACTCCCTTGCAAAAAAATTTTGACGATATGAGTTTATTATACAGTTATTTGAAAAAATTGCTTTATCGCAAAAAAAGTAAAAAATTTTTTCTCGAGGCCTCACAAAAAATTTTTGATTCTATTTTTTTAATCAGCTCTGCGAAATTTTATAGACACGAAAAATTTTTGAAATTTTTGTAGTGGTAATTGTAGTTGTAAAAAATTTTCTTTCTTAAAAATTTGTTTGAACGGAATGAAAATATTTTAGCATAAAATTTTTCTTTCCTTCGTAATTTTTTTATTTTTTATTTTTTGTGATAGAATTGCAAAATATTCGCGCCCTGTTTGAATGTAGGCAGGGCAATTTTTTGGATTAAATTAATTTTTGCACAGAAGGAGCCTTAAATTCATAATGAAAACAGAATTGCTGGGGCAGGAAAAAAATATAGTAAAAATAAAACTCGATATTGAAGCCGCCGAGTTCATTAAAGCACTCAATAAAACACTTAACGAGCTGTCTCAACAAGTTAGAGTTCCCGGCTTCCGCAAAGGAAAAACTCCGCGCAACATTCTCGAAATGCGCTTTGGAAAAGAAGCTATCTATAACGAAGCTCTCGAAAAAATAGTTCCCGAACAAATCCGTCAGATAGTTGAAGATTATGACCTCGATGTTATTGAAACGCCGACGCTTGACGTAAAAGAAAAAATTGTTGAGGGTCAGCCGGTCGTATGTGAGCTTACGTTCGAGGTCCGCCCGGAAATTGAACTGCCGGAAATTGAAAATCTCGAGATCGAAAAAGAAGTTCACGAAGTCAGTGACGACGATGTCAATCAGCTTGAAAAAAGAATTAAATTAAGCATGGCTGAAGTGAAGCCCGCTGAAAGAGCCGTTCAGGACGGCGATATCGTTAACGTTGAACTGACAATAAGGGTTCTTAACCCCGACGGTTCAGAAGCCGAAGAGCAGCCGAAAAAAGAGCCCAGCAAAGAAGCAATAGACCTTGCCGACCAAACAATAAGACAACAAGTCCGCGAGGCCTTAATCGGCAAAAATAAGGGCGATGAAGTCCACGCAGAGTTTGACGTTGAAGAGAAGCATTACGACAGAGAGTTCGCCGGGAAGCATCTCGCCTACAAGATGATAATTGAAAATATTTCTGAGTATGTCATGCCGGAAATGAATGAAGAGTTTTATAAAGAAGTTTTCGGTCCCGACACTGACATAAAAGATTATGACGCTTTCAGAGCAAGGCTCAGAGATGATATTGAGAAAGAAACGAAAGAAACGGCACAGAGCGACCTCGAAGACAGGGCCGTCGAGCTTGTCGCTAAAAATTCAAAGCTCGAACTTCCAGAGAGTTTTGTAAATCGGCAGATTGGCGTGCTCCGCAAAGATGACGAGAAATGGGCTGACAATAATAATGTATCATTGACACAGGCTTACGCTCTCGACACTGAAGAGGGGAAAAAAGGCTATGAAAAAATTTTGCGCGACCGTGCAGAAACAAACGTCAGAGATGTTCTGGTGATGGACGAGGTTGCAAAAAAATTTGATGTTCATCTTGAGCAGGCAGACTTAGAGGCCGAATTTGAACGCATAGCGAGCAATCTTAAAGTCTCTAAGGGCTACGTCGCTAAAAAAATCTATGAGGAAGAAGAGGCCTTTGACAAGCTCAGAAGCCGCCTGCGCTGGGAAAAGATCATAGAAGTTTTACTTTCTCACATGAAAATTAAAGAAGTCAGCGAACTTTCAGAGCCTGAAGCACAGCCTGAACAAGAGAATCACGACGGAGAATAATTATATGGCGTATTATGTTCCTTATGTAATTGAACAGACAGGCAGAGGCGAGAGAAGTTATGACATTTACAGCCGTCTTTTGAAGGACAGAATAATTTTTCTCGGCTCTGAAATTGTTGATGATGTTGCAAATTCTATTGTCGCTCAGATGCTTTTTCTAGAGAGCGAAGACCCGGACAAAGATATAAATCTTTATATTAATAGCCCCGGCGGAAGCGTAACGGCAGGGCTTGCGATTTATGACACAATGCAGTATATAAAGCCGCAAGTTTCTACGATCTGCGTCGGCTTGGCCGCAAGCATGGGAGCAATTCTGCTTGCAGGAGGCGCGAAAGATAAACGGCTTGCGCTGCCCAACGCTGAAATTATGATACATCAGCCTTTGGGCGGTGCAAGAGGCCAGGCGAGCGACATTGAAATTCAAGCCAAGAACATCATAAAAACTAAAGAGCGCATGAATAAAATCTTAGCTCACCACACGGGCCAAGATTTTGATACAATCGCACGCGATACTGACAGAGACAACTACATGACCGCAGACGAAGCCTTAAAATACGGGCTCATTGATAAAATTATAGAGGCAAGGTAGAAAATGCCGATAAATAAAAAAAATTCTGATACACACGGAAGTGGCCGCTGTTCTTTTTGCGGCAAGACGCGCTCTCAAGTCTCTGACATGTTTGACGGCCCGGGCGGCAAGGTAAGAATTTGTGATCAATGCGTTACCTTGTGCGCTATCATGATGACTGAAAAAAACGTCAGCTTGGCTTCTTCGCTTGATGAGGTGAGAGACTCTGTAGTCGGAAAGACTTTGAACACTCAGAACGCTGCCAAAGATTTGCCGGATTTTACGGAAGAATACGAAAATTCTGACGACACAATAAAACCTCTAGAATTAAGCAGTTATCTAGATCAGTACGTAATAGGACAGCATGAGGCAAAAAAAGTCGTCTCCGTTGCTGTTTATAATCACTATCAGAGAATTAAGAATAATCTTGACAAAAAAGATTCTGACGTTGAACTTCAGAAAAGCAATGTTCTGCTGCTTGGCCCTACGGGTTCAGGAAAGACTTTAATTGCTCAGACGCTGGCAAAAAAATTAAATGTGCCGTTTGCGATTGCGGACGCTACCACGTTGACTGAAGCAGGCTACGTCGGTGAAGATGTAGAAAATATTTTAGTGCGTCTTCTTCAGGCCGCTGATTATGATTTGAAAGCGGCTGAACGCGGAATAATTTACGTTGACGAGATAGATAAAATTTCGCGCAAGTCTGAATCGGCTTCAATCACCCGCGATGTTTCCGGCGAGGGAGTTCAGCAGGCATTATTAAAAATTATCGAGGGAACTGTCTCAAGTATTCCTCCGAAGGGCGGAAGAAAACACCCTCAGCAGGAATTTATACAGATGAACACGGAAAATATTTTATTCATCTGCGGCGGTTCTTTTGACGGACTTGAGCCGATTGTGGCACGACGTGAGAAGAAAAAATCTTTGGGCTTCGGCAGTGAGCTTGCCAAAAAATCCGGAAGCTATGAAATTTTAAGCAAAGTTCAGCCCGAAGATTTAGTAACTTATGGATTTATTCCTGAGCTTGTCGGAAGAATACCCGTGATTGTTGCGCTTGAGGAACTTGATAAGGAAGCCTTCATAAAAATTCTTCAAGAGCCCAAAAATGCCCTTGTCAAACAATACAAAAAAATTGTCGGCATGGACGGCGTTAATTTGGAATTTACACACGAAGCACTTGAGAAAGTTGCAGAACTTGCAGTCGCCAAAAAAACTGGGGCTCGCGGTCTGCGTTCAATCATGGAAAATATGATGATTGATATCGAGTACGAACTGCCTTCGATGCCTGCAAGCGAAAGGTACGGCAAAAAATTATTAATAACGCCTGAATTTGTAAACGATAAAAATATTCCCTTAAAGAATTTGCTTCAATGATCGCAAAAACTATTTTCATTAATGCCCGGCTTGAGGCTTCGTGTTTCAAACCGGGTCAGCTTTTACCTGAAGATATTTCACTTCCAGAGATAGCCGTAGCAGGCCGTTCAAACGTCGGAAAATCTTCGCTGATTAATGCGCTTCTCAACACTAAAATAGCAAAGACGGGACAGACTCCCGGCAAGACACGCAGCATAAATTTTTACAATGTTGAAATTAAAGAGACAAATAAAAATTTCAGGCTCGTAGATCTGCCCGGCTACGGTTATGCAGCACGCAGCAGGGGCGAGCGCAACGAATGGAAGAAATTAATTTCTGCTTACATCAAAGAGCGCGAGCAATTAAAATTAATTTTGCATCTCGTTGATTTTCGGCACGGCCTCTTAAAAAACGATAAAGAGCTTCAGGAATGGATAAGAGCCTACGAAAAAAATATTTTAGTAGTTTTCACTAAGGCCGATAAAATTCCAAAAGGCAAATGGCTGAGCACAAAGCAAAATTACGTTAAAGACGGCTTATTTTCTTACGACATTCCGATAATAACTTCGAGCGAAAAAAAAGAAGGCGTTGACGAGCTGCGGGATTTTATAAAAAATTTTTAGGGGCTTATTTTTATGAGTGATAGTAAATTAAAAGCTACCATGTACGCATTCATGGCGGCAGTTTTTTATGCGCTAAATATTCCGTTATCAAAACTTCTTCTAAAAAATATTTCACCTGTTTTTATGGCGGCTGTTTTATATATCGGAGCTGGCTTAGGTGTTGGAATTATGTATATTTTTCACCGTAAATATAAACAAGAACAGCTTTCTAAAAAAGATTTGCCGTATGTTATAGGTATGATTGTACTTGACAGCATAGCACCAATATTTTTAATGGAAGGCGTAAATTTAGCTACATCGTCGAGTGCCTCGCTTATTGGAAATTTTGAAATTGTTGCTACAGCTTTATTAGCAATGTTATTTTTTCATGAAAAAATTTCCGGCGTTTTGTGGTTTGCAATAAGCCTTATAACTTTATCCGGCCTGATAATTTCTTATGAGGGAGATGAAGTGTGGATTTTTTCGCAGGGAGCTTTGCTAATAATTCTTGCTACACTTTGCTGGGGACTTGAAAACAACTGCACAAGAATTATATCGAATAAAGATACTTATCAAATTGTTACAGTCAAGGGCATATGCTCAGGATTATGTTCAATGATTACAGCTATTATAATTCATGAAAAAGTGCCTGATTTGAGATACATTTTTCCCGCGTTATTGTTAGGTTTTGTAGCATACGGGCTTAGCATATTTACATATGTAAGGGCGCAAAAAACTCTCGGAGCAGCAAAAACAAGTGCTTATTATTCAACAGCACCGTTTATAGGAGCAATATTTTCATTTGTAATTTTACGCGAGCCTTTTTCTATCAGGTATATTATTGCGTTCTTTATTATGGCTGCAGGAACATTGTTAGTAATTCAAGACACATTAAAACAAAGCCATAAACATAAACACCGTCATGTTATTACTTATGTTCAAGGCGGAGCTGTTCATACTCATGTCATCACACATGCACACGTTCATAATCACTATTTGAATATTAACAGGCACGTACATGAACATACAGATGAGTTGACAAAATAAAAAACCGGACTAAAATATACGGCCTTGCGTTCCGAACGGGACACAGGGATTTTTTAGGAGGTAACAAATTATGAAAATTAGAGAAGTAAAAGAAAAAGTTAATGCCGGCAGGAAAGCTGCTGAACAATTAAAGAACATTGAGGAACTCACGAGAGTTGCTAAAAAAGCCGGTTATTCTCTTTTCATGTAGAAGTTAAGAGTAAAAAAACTCCTAACTCCTGATTTATTTCACGCACCCAATACCGCAAGCCGCACAGCCTGAATAACAATCCGCCGTTAAATTTCCTTCATATGCTTTTTTTCTTTCACGCAAAAGAAAATTTTTAGTAAGTCCGACATTTATAAAATCCCAAGATAATTTTTCGTCCTCGCCGCGTTCTCTCGTGAAAATTTCCGGGTCGAGCCCACAAAATTCAAACGCCTCAAGCCAGCGCGTTAAATCAAAATATTCTGTCCAGTTGTCAAATCTTGCTCCGGTCTCCCAAGCTCTTAGAATTACATTGCAGGTTCTTTTATCTCCGCGTGATAAAACGCCCTCTAAAAAAGTCTGTTCGGGCTCGTGATAGCTGATTGACAATGCGCGGTCATGAATTTGCGATTTTATTCGGCGGCCTTTCTCCTGCAATTCCGCGATTGAATTTTGTCGCTCCCATTGAAAAGGCGTGTGAGCCTTAGGAACAAAGCCGGAGACGCTGACGCTGACGCTTGCTCTTTTTCGTCCCATTGCGCGGCCTAATTTTAATGTCCTGTATGAAATTTCTGCGATTGCGTCTAAATCTTCATCGGTCTCTGTCGGCAGGCCCATCATGAAATAAAGTTTTACACGTTCCCAGCCGCGTGAAAAAATTTCGTTCAGACATTTAACTATCATGTCCTCGTTGATGCCTTTGTTAATTACGTCGCGGAGTCTTTGAGTTCCTGCTTCGGGTGCAAAAGTTATTCCGCCGTGTTTTGAGCGAAGGCCCTCTAATTTTTCGGCAAGCCCGATTGAAAATCCGTCCATTCGTAAACTTGGAAGGCTCAATTTTGCGCACCGTTCGTTGAGCGTCGGCGAGAGTTCGTCAATTAAATTTTCAATTCCGTAATAATCGCATGACGCGAGAGACAACAAGCCTATCTCTTCCCAGCCTGTCGAATTTATTATATTGAGAATGGATCGAGAAGCCTCTTCGAGTTTTCTTTGACGCACAGGGCGGCCTACCATTCCGGCTTGGCAAAAGCGACAGCCCCGTCCGCAGCCCCTGAATAATTCAACAGCTGCACGGTCATGAACTATACTGACGCTCGGAACGATCATTGAGTTTAACGTGAAAAAATTTTCTGTCGTCTGACGTTCGATAATATCGCCCTCATGAAAATATAACGGAACATAAAAGCCTTTTAGTTTTGAAATCGCCTGTAATTTTTCGCTGCGCTTAAAATCTTTCATGCTCTCAAGCAAATTTAATAACTGCGGCAAAAGTGCTTCAGCTTCTCCTACGCAAAACACGTCTATAAATTCGCTCAAGACTTCGGGCGTATATGCTCCGTAACCTCCGGCAATAATTAACGGTGAATTCTCATCGCGCTCATGATTTTTTAAGGGCAGCCCCGAAAGATCTATCATTGTTAAAATATTTGTGTAGCTCGTCTCGTGAGGAAGGGTGAACGCGATAACGTCAAAATTTTTCAAGGGCTTTTTATTCTCGGTTGAAGTCAATGGAATTTCATTCAAGCGCATTAAATTTTCCATGTCCGGCCACACGCAATAAGCGCGGTCGGCTAAATAATTTTTACTCATGGAACTGATGAAGCCTTCAATAATCTGAAAGCCGTAGTAGCTCATGCCCGTCTCGTAAACGTCAGGGAAGGCGAGACAGATTTTTAATTTTGCTTCGTTCCACGAAATTTTTTTATACGGCCTCCATTCGCTTCCGCAATAGCGCGACGGCCGGGAGACCTGCGATAATAATTTCCATTCGGGTGTTTCAAATTCGTTGAAATTGTACATAAAGATAACCTTTCCTAAAGCATGTAAGGCAGCAAATTATTTTCAAAGAAGTCCAGCATATCGCCTATATCATTAATATTACGCCACATATAATAATTTTTCGTATATTCTTGAAACCAATATGCTATTTCACGGTTACGGCGTGGATCCCTTGTAATATCTCCAACAAAAATAATCCAAAATGGAAGTATTTCTTCTGATAAACCTCCCATTTCACGAATAATTTTCATTAGACCTGGAGTGAAATATTTGCAGCTCCTTTCATGAGTATTGCCGCGCCCTGCTTGCATATCCGTTGTTTTTACCCAACCGTCCTGCCGTTTAATTTCACCAAATAATATTTTTCCGTTTTGTAAATTTCTTATTGCAAAATCCATTGATATTCCCCATTTATATTTAGGTTCTCCGTTCAATTTCTTTTCGTTTAAATCTACGTTATAAATCTTAGCTAACACCTCCGATTGGTAATTGATAAGTTGAATAAATATCAGCAAACTCATGAGGATGTCTGTCAATGAGAAATTTTCCGGGAAAAACAGAATCTAACGCTCTTTGCAAAGATTTTTGAAAAATTTTTTCGATTTTGATAGCCCTTGCTCCGCTTGCGGTTTGCCAGTTTGCTCTTTTTCTTAATTCTTGTGTAGCCATTGTTATATTCCTTTGAAAAGTTCTTCAAGCGTAATGCTCAATCCATTTGCTATTTTGTTAATATTTTCAAGTGAGATATTTCTTTTTCCGCTTTCAACAGAAGCAAGATAAGTTCTATCCATACTTATATGAAGTGCAAATTTTTCCTGACTCATATTATTATGTATTCTTAACTCTCTGACGCGTTCTCCAAATTTTTTTGTAATCATTACATTAATTGCTCCTTTTGTGTAGAAATGATATAATTAGCCGATTTTAAGTCAACGGATTATAAGTAACATTAAATTTTGAAAGGAGTCTTATGATCATTGAAATTGGCAGAAAAAAATGCTATTAGCGGTTATTCAAAGTATAATCCTGAAGCCAAACGCAGAAAAAAAATAAATCCGCTTAATGAAATTTATCCTGCTTTACCAAAAGAAAAATATGACATTATATACGCTGATCCGCCTTGGGACTATGGAGGAAAGATGCAGTACGATAAATCAAGCATGAAGGATTTTAATGTTGGCTTTGAAAAAAACGTTTTTATAAGCGCGGCAAATTTTAAATATCCTACACTAACCTTAGAAGAATTAAAAGAGCTTAATATAATTTCGATTTCTGCTGATGATTGTATTCTATTTATGTGGACTACCGGACCGCAATTTGAAAATTCTATTGAACTTGGAAAGGCTTGGGGATTTGAATATAAGACAGTTGCTTTTGTATGGGACAAGCAGATTCATAATCCTAGACATTATACATTATCACAAACGGAGTTCGTGCTTGCTTTTAAGAAAGGCCGTTTCCCATCTCCGCGAGGAGCAAGAAATATCCGTCAGCTTTTATCAATCCGGCGAAGCGAACATAGCGAGAAGCCTGAACAAGTCATAGACGGAATAACACGCATGTTTCCGCAACAAAAGAAAATAGAACTGTTTGCGAGAAAAAATTTTATAGGGTGGGACAACTGGGGTTTAGAAATCCCTGATAAAAAATTTGAAATAACTTCCCTGCAGGATAGAACTCAAAATATTCAAATTAGCTTTAATATTGATTGAATGATAAATTTAGAAAAGCCCCTCAATGTCGGCGGCTTTTCTAAATTCCGCTATGGCTGCCTGCTTCCTCCTCAATGTAGACGCTTGCAACTATGCCGAGTGATATAAAAATTGACAGCAGAGAGCTTCCGCCATAACTCAAGAACGGCAGAGGCAGTCCCGTTACGGGTAAAAGTCCTATGCTCATTCCGATGCTCTCTAGCATTTGAAACCAAAGCCACGCCGCTACGCCGGAGACTAAAATTTTACAGCGTCTGTCCTTGCTGCTGATCCCGATGAAAATTATTCTGAATAAAAGAACGGTGAATAAAAAAATTAATATCATGTTTCCGATGAAGCCGAACTCTTCTGAAAAAACGCTGAAAATAAAATCCGTATGAGGTTCAGGCAAAAATTTTAATTTGCTCTGTGTGCCGAGCATAAAGCCCTTGCCGGTAATTTCTCCAGAGCCGACGGCTATTTTTGATTGAATTACGTTATAGCCTGCGCCTAAAGGGTCTCTCATAGGGTCGAGAAAAACTAAAAGCCTGTTCTTCTGATATTCTTTCAGCACAAAAATTATTAAGAACGGAATAGCAGAGAGGGCAAGCCCGATGATCGTGCCGAGATATTTTAACGGTGTCCCGGCCGCGAACAGCATTATGAACGAAATCACAAGATAAACCAATGCGCTGCCGGCGTCAGGCTGAAGCAAAACTAAAAGCACAGGCAAAAAAATAATTCCAAGCGCGGCAAAAAATGTTTTCAAATCTAACGGAGGATAGCGGCTCAAAAATTTTGAAAGCACAAGAATTATTGACACCTTCGCAAATTCAGACGGCTGAAAGCGAACACTGCCGAAGCCGAGCCAGCTCTGCGCACCGTTGACTTTAGGAGCTAATAAATCCGTGAGGAGCAGCAGCAAAAGCGCGAGACCGAATAAAGCATAAGCGTTATCAAGTAATTTTCTGTGGCCTATGAACATAACTAAAATCATCATGAAAAAACTGAACACAAGCCACGCAGTCTGCCTGAACGCAAAATCAAAGCCACGCCCCGCTGTCCCTGAGGCCGCGCTGTAAATGCAGAACACTCCCCATAATGAAAGCATTAAGGCACAAAAAAATAATATCCTGTCGGCTAAGGATAAATCTTTTCTTAACGAAGTCCAGAAAAAATCCATGCTGTGATTTTTTTATTCTTTATCTACGTCAACTTTTCCGCGCTTGATCCTCAACACCGGAACGTTAGCTACAAGTGCAACCTCGTGTTCGTCGTGGTCAAGATCAATTTCAATTTTCTGCGTGTCAATGTCCATGTACTTTGTAAGAACGCCTATAATCTCTGAGCGAAGACTGTCAAGAAGCTGAGGGGATATGTCCGTCCTGTCGTGTATCAAGACTATTTTCAAGCGGTCCTTTGCTTTTCCTCTTGAACCTTCATTGCCTGACCCGAAAAGTCTTTTAAGAAAATCCATAAACTAACCCCCCTTTATTATTTTTTCTTGCCCTTGAAGAATTTTTTAAGCCTGCTGAGAAATCCTCGCGTCGCGTAGCTCTCCAAGTCCATCAAAGGCACATCACGGCCTAATAATCTTTCGGCTATGTTCAGATATGCCTGCGCCGCCGGAGAGTCAAGGCTCATTGTCATGGGTTCGCCGTTGTTCGTTGAGCGTATAACGTTCTCATCTTCCGGGACAACTCCGATTAAATCAATCGAAAGGACATCAAGAATATCATCTTTTGCGAGCATGTCTCCGTCCTGAACCATGTTGGGCCTCAGTCTGTTGATTATTAATCTTATCGGGGACTTGCCCATCGACTCCAGCATTCCTATGATTCTGTCAGCGTCCCTGACCGAAGGAATTTCCGGAGTTGTTACAACAAGAGCTTCATCAGCTCCGGCTGCTGCATTCTTAAATCCGCCCTCAATGCCTGCCGGACAGTCGAGCAGAATAAAATCAAATTCCGGCTTCAATTCTTCACAAAGCGCAATCATCTGCTCAGGTGTTACAGCGTCCTTAGTTCTTGTCTGTGCGGCAGGAAGAAGATATAATCCCGGAACTCTTTTATCTTTTACGAGGGCTTGATTTAATTTGCAGACTTTTTCAATTACGTCGATGAAGTTATAAACGACTCTGTTCTCAAGTCCCATGATAACGTCAAGATTACGAAGTCCCACGTCCGCGTCAACCGCTACAACTTTTTTGCCGAAGCGTGCGAGTGCCGCCGCAATATTTGCTGTCGATGTCGTCTTGCCGACTCCGCCTTTTCCCGAAGTCGTTACAATTACACGTGCCATTTAATATTAAATTCCTCCTTAAATTTCTTTCGCTGTTCTGTCAAATTTATTTTCGCGTATCATCGGCGTGCCGTCCTCAAGAGTTATTAAAACACTTTTGCGCCAGCATGTCGTTGTTTTAGGATCGGCGTAGCATAATTTATTTGCTATCCTGACCTGCGGTGTCTCGAAGCACCCTGCCCACACAAAAACATCTTCGCGCCCGTAGCCTCCTGCGTGAATAACTCCGAGCAAACGTCCTGCGACAATGATACTTCCGCCGGCAACAATCTCCGCACCCGGATTTAGATGCCCCCACACGATCACATCGCCTTCCGATTCGATACGCTGTCCCGAACGCATTGAATTATATACGACTTTCAAAGCCGAGATAGGCTCTTTATGTTCTTCTGCGACTTCAATATTTTCTGTAAGGACGGGTTCAGACGGCGTAATTTTTTTCGGTTCTGTCAAAGAAAGTCCGGCCGACTCAAAAAGTTTCAAGCTATCTTCATTTTTTGAAAGCCACGCAAAAATTTTTATTCCTTTTTCCCAGACTATGCTGTTTATCATGTGAAGAATTAACCTTCGTGAACATTTACGGTTTAAGAAATCTAAAGCTATTCCCTGTTCTTCTGGAAGTTTGTAGGCGGCCGTCGGTATTCTCACAAGAAGTCTTAAAAGCTCATCTTCAGAGAGGCTCTCAGGAAGAAAAAATTTCATTCCGTAGTGAGTCCGCTCCATTTTAATTCTTATTCTGGAATCAGGTTTCCGTAATTTTTTTAATATATTTGACATATCCACTCTAACTCTAAAATAAAATTAAATAAAAAATTTTTAACGCTTAATTATTTTGTTAATTTTGAATTTTTGCAAGTGGCAAATTTTTCCGCTTGTTATAATAAATTCAAAAAGTCTGGAGGTTATTTTTATGCACGATATGAAGCAGGACATGCGCGAAATTATTGACAGGGCAATTAAAGCCGTCCTTCCTGAAGCTGCCGTGAAAGAAGCTTTGAAGCGCGAAGACTTTTTAGCCCGAAAACAAAAAGGCCGTCTCATCGTTGCGTCAATCGGGAAAGCCGCGTGGAGAATGGCGAAGGCCGCAAGCGATATTTTAGGCTCTGAAATTTCCGGCGCAGTCGTTACGAAATATGAACACTCAATGGGAGAAATTAAAGGTCTTGAAATTTTTGAGGCAGGACACCCGGTGCTTGACGAGAACACTCTCAATGGCACGCAGGAATTGTTGAAGCACGTAAAAAATCTCAATGAGGACGACACTGTTTTATTTCTTGTATCGGGCGGAGGCTCGGCACTCTTTGAACTTCCTGCGGAAGGCGTTACTCTCGCGGACATGAAGGACATAACGAGTCAGCTCTTGTCATGCGGTGCCGACATCGTAGAGATTAACACGATACGCAAGCATTTATCGAGCGTCAAGGGCGGACGTTTTGCACAGCTCTGTGCTCCTGCTCATGTCTTCATGGTAGTTTTATCTGACGTTCTCGGCGACAGACTCGACAGCATTGCTTCAGGTCCTGCTTGGCCCGATTCTTCAACAAGCGAAGAAGCTCTAGCAATCGTGAAAAAATATGACCTCAAAGTTAAACCCGAATTAATGAAAGTTCTTTCGGCTGAAACGCCCAAAAAACTCGATAACGTTACGGCTGTAATAACTGGAAGCGTTACGGCACTGTGTGAGGCCGCGTGCGAAATCGCAAAATCAAAAGGCTATAATCCCCTTGTCCTGACAACAACAATGACGTGTGAAGCAAGGGAGGCCGGCTCATTCGTTGCGTCAGTTGCTCGTGAAGTTAAAAATTCAGGCAGACCCGTAAAAGCTCCGTGCGCTCTTATCGCCGGCGGAGAAACAGTCGTGCATTTAACAGGACACGGAAGGGGCGGACGCAATCAGGAATTTGCACTGGCCGCCGCTGAAAATATTTCGGGCGTTGACGGAATTGTAATTGCCTCGCTGGGCTCGGACGGAACTGACGGCCCTACGGACGCAGCCGGAGGAATTGTGGACGGAAAAACAGCCGCGATATTAAAATCAAAGGGCATAAATATTTCTGATGTTCTCAAAGAAAATGATGCGTATAACGCTTTGAAAGCTGCCGACGCTCTTTTAATGACGGGCCCGACCGGGACAAACGTCAACGATGTTGCTATCGCGCTTATCAGGTAGGAATTAGGAAGTAGGAGGTAGGAGTTAAGAATTTTTTTCTTGGCTCCTAATTTTTTTTCACTCAAAAAATTTTTGATTCTTAATTTTTTTTTCGGCTCTGTAAAATTTTGTGAACTCGAAAAAATTTTTAGCTTCTTGTAGTCCCCATTGTAGTCCCCAAAAATAAAACTCCCCCGAATTTTTTTCAGGGGAGCAAACTTTTCGCTATCTATTAAAAAATTTTACCATACTTTCGACAATTTCTTCCTGTTCTTTTTGCTCAAGGCCCGGAAAAATCGGAAGAGCTAAAACTTCACGGGTTAATTTTTCGCTCACGGGGAAGTCGCCCTCCTTATAGCCGAGATATTTGAAGCAAGGCTGCAAATGCAATGACAACGGATAATAAACTCGAACGGCACAGCCGTTTTCATTCAAGTAATTCATTAATTCGTCTCGCAGATTAGGATTTGAATCAGAGTGAACGCGGACGACGTATTGATGATAAATATGCCTGTTGCCGTCTAAAACTTCGGGGGGCGTGACAAATTCCCTCAAGCCACTCGACTTGAAAAGCAGCTTGTAATAATCGGCGATCTTAATTCTCTCCTCGTTCCATTGCTCGAGATACTTTAATTTAATGTCAAGTATCGCGGCCTGTATTGCGTCGAGCCTGCTGTTAATTCCGACTTCTTCATGATAATACGTAGTGCCGGAGCCGTGAACGCGGAGTTTTTTTAATCTCTCGGCAGTCTTTAAGTCTTTCGTTACGACCATTCCTCCGTCTCCGCAGCCGCCTAAATTTTTTGTCGGAAAGAATGAATAGCACCCGATGTCCCCGACTGTTCCGGCGCGTTCGATTTTTTTGTCAACAATTCTTGACGAGCCGAAAGCCTGAGCCGCGTCCTCAATGATTTTTACGCCCCTGCCATTAAAAATTTCTTTGACCTCTTCAAGCTCACACATCTGGCCAAATAAATGAACGGGCAGAAAAATTTTCGTGTTCTTGTTAATTTTGCTCACGGCCTGTTCAAGATTTATGTTGTAAGTTTTCAGGTCAACGTCAACAAAAACGGGTTTCGCTCCGAGACGCGCAACCGTCCCAGAAGTCGCAAAGAAAGTAAACGGAGTCGTTATAACCTCGTCGCCCTCCTTAATGTCCGCCGCCATTAACGCAAGCAAAAGAGCATCAGTCCCCGACGCACAGCCGACCGCAGAGCCTTCGGGAAGCTCTAAATATTTTTCGCAATGTCTTTCAAAATTGCTGACATCAGAGCCAAGAATAAAACTTTGATTTTCAAAAATTCTTTCAAGCGAAGCAAAAACTTCAGGCTTGATCTCTTTGAATGAACGTCTTAAATCTAAAATTGGAACTGTCAATTTATTTTTCTTCTTTCTGAAATTTCTAAATCTCTTTCTAAGAAAATTATCACACTAAATTTTATTTTTTAACTACCTCCTACCTCCTACCTCCTAACTCCTACCTTAATTTTTAAGGCTGTGGATCGGAGCAGGTATTCTTCCGCCGCGTTTTATAAATTCCGAGCAGCCTGCCTGATTAACTTTCATGACCGGAGCAGCTCCCAAGAGTCCGCCGAACTCTACTGTGTCGCCGAATTTTTTTGAAGGAGCCGGAATAATTCTCACCGCCGTAGTTTTTGAATTTATCACGCCTATCGCTGCCTCGTCAGCAATTATCGCCGAAATTGTTTCCGCGCTCGTGTCCCCGGGCACTGCTATCATGTCGAGACCTACAGAGCAGACGCAAGTCATAGCTTCTAATTTTTCAATGCTCAATGCGTTTTTTCTCACCGCGTTAATCATTCCTTCGTCCTCGCTCACGGGGATAAACGCTCCCGATAATCCTCCGACATGCCCCGAAGCCATAACGCCGCCTTTTTTCACAGCGTCGTTCAATAACGCAAGAGCCGCTGTAGTTCCGTGAGTACCGCAAATTTCAAGACCCATCTCCTCTAAAATTCTTGCAACGCTGTCGCCCTGTGCCGGTGTCGGAGCTAACGAAAGGTCAACAACGCCGAAAGGAATTTTTAATCTCTCTGAAGCTGCGTTCGCTACCATTTGACCCATTCGAGTAATTCTGAACGCTGTGCGCTTGACTGTCTCCGCTACGACATCAAAGCTCCTGCCCTTGACTTCCTGCAATGCCTTATAAACAACCCCCGGCCCGGAAACGCCGACGTTAATAACACATTCAGCTTCGCCCTCGCCGTGAAAAGCTCCGGCCATGAACGGATTATCTTCGACGGCGTTCGCAAAGACGACTAATTTTGCACAGCCCAGCCCGTCCTGTTGAGCCGTTAATTCTGCGGTGCGCTTTATAATTTTTCCCATTAAGGCTACAGCGTCCATATTAATTCCTGCCTTAGTCGTGGCAACGTTGACGCTTGAGCAGACAAGTTCAGTTTCTGATAAAGTTTTTGGGATTGAGTTAATTAATTTTTTGTCCGCGTTAGTGAAGCCCTTGTGAACGAGCGAGGAAAATCCGCCTATGAAATTCACTCCGCAGGTCTTCGCGGCATCGTCAAGCGCATGACCGATTATTGAATAATCTTCGCCGTTACATGACGCGGCCACTTGAGCGATCGGAGTAACCGAAATTCTTTTATTGATTATGGGTATTCCGTACTCTCTTTCAATTTCACAGCCGACCTTTACAAGATTTTCAGCCTTGCTGCAAATTTTGTCATAAATTTTTTTTGCGCATGAGTTTATATTTTCGTCCGCGCAGTCGTATAAAGATATGCCAAGCGTGATTGTCCTGATGTCGAGATGCTGATGATCAATCATGTTGACCGTCTGCATAATATCCGAAATGTTCAGCATTTTTTCTTACTTCCTACCTCCTGCCTCCTAACTCCTGCCTCTTTACACCCTGTGCATAGCGTTGAAAATATCAGTGCGCTGAATGTGAATGTTAAGTCCTTCATCTTCTCCGCGCTGAATTAAAGCCGAACGGATTTCGTCGAAGCTGTGCTTTGAAGTTGAAGTGTCAACGAGAAGCGTCATCGTAAAAATTCCCTCCATTACGGTTTGAGTGATGTCAAGAATATTTATGTCCATTGACGCAAGAAGCGAACAGACGCTCGCGATTATTCCTACGCGGTCTGAACCTATTACGGTCATAATTGCCTTCATAAAAATTTTTTAATCCTTTCTGTTTTTTTTATAATTTTCTGAAAAATACGGCCCGTCGTGGTCTTCAGGAAGCAAAATATTTTCCGGCCTGCTTATCCAATCCCGGACACCTCCGCGATAATTTTTTAACTTTGACGGAGAAAAATTGAAGCGTCTCACTAAAGCGTCGGCAAATCTCCCGGACTGTGAGCCCGTGTTGCAGTAGATGATTATGATTTTGTTTTTAGTAACCCCGACTTTCGCAAGAGCCGCCGAAGCTGCCGCAACATTCAAATTCATCAGCGGAAAATTTATTGCGCCCGGTATATGACCGCCCGGTATTCCTTCAAAGAAAGGGACTTCCATATCCGAGTAAGGGGCTTTGCCTTCGTAAATTTCTTCGTCTCTCGCGTCAAGCAGGACATAGCCCGGCAAATCTTTATGTGCTATTACAAAATCCATGTCAACGTCTTCAACGTTAGGCTCAAGGCGCGAATATATCAGTGTAATGATGAATACCAGCGCAAAAACTACAGGAGCTACAATATCTAAAGGCGGATATTTTTTTTCTGACTGCGTGTCTATTTTTGGCTCATTCATAGCAAAAATTCCTTTGCGTTCAAAAATTTTTTGAGAATGTAATTAATTATACACTTGCGAAAATAAAAATTATGCTATAATTTGCACGTTTTATTTTTTAATCACGCTTTAAGAGGTTGTTAAGAGTTAATGAATCGGCAGCCAGTGGTTGCTTTAATAGGAGCTACGGCCGTAGGAAAGACGGCTTTGAGCATCTCTATCGCAGAAAATTTAAGAGCAGAAATTATTTCAGTGGACTCGCGCCAAGTTTATAGATACATGGACGTTGGGACTGATAAAGTTTCTCTTTCACTTCGCCGTGAAATTCCTCATCACATGATAGACATCGCAGACCCTGATGAGAAATTCACAGTTTCTGATTTTGCAGAAAAAACTTCACAGGCGGTTTCGAGGATTTTTTTGCGCGGAAAAATTCCGTTATTTGTCGGCGGAACTCCGTTCTACTATAACGCGCTCTTTCATGCATCGCTTAATGCGGAGCTGCCCTCAGATGAGAGTGTCCGCGAAAAATATGAGACGCTTGCAAATTCTCAGGGAGCCGAACTGCTTCACATGAGGCTTGCAGAGATTGACCCGGCTTCGGCTGAACGTCTCCATAAGAACGACGTTAAACGGGTTACCCGCGCTTTAGAAATTTTTGACTTAACCGGCAAAGCACCTTCAGAAATTTTTGAGAACGGAGAAAAAAGGGATTATGGCTTCGATGTTCTTTATATCGGCCTGTCGCGTTCACGCGAAGAATTATTTTCAAGAATTTCAATCAGGCTTGAGCAGGAATTTTCATCGGGCTTTGTCGAAGAAGTAGAGTGGCTCATGAAAAACGGCTTTGACGAAAGATTTAACCCGTTAAAAGGTCTCGGCTACCGTGAAATTTTAGAGTACCTGCGCGGAAAAATAACGCTCGATGAAGCTCTCGAAGACTCAATAGCGAGAACAAAGGCATTTTGCAGACGGCAGCAGACATGGTTCAAAAAATTTTCTCCGGCTGTATGGTTTGATATGTCAGAGTCTAATCACGAGGAAGAAATAATCGAGCTCATAAAAAAACATTTAAGCGGCGAGGAAATTTCCCAATGAAAATATTAATGGCAGAGCACGCCGGTTTTTGTTTCGGTGTTAAAAGAGCTGTTGACGCTATCGAAAAGGCTTTGAAAAGTTCAAGCGAAGCCTGGACGATCGGCCTGCCCATTCACAATCCTCAGGAAGTTTCCAGGCTTGAAGCTATGGGCTTGCGAGTTGCTGATGATGAGAGAGAAATTCCCGACGGCTCGGAAATTTTGATACGTGCGCACGGCGAACCCTTGAGCGTCATAAAAAATTTACAGGCAAGAAATATAAAAGTTCAGGATATGACGTGCCCGTTCGTAAAAAAAGCTCAGGACATGGCAGAAAATTTGAGCAGAGAAAATTATTTTATTATCCTGCTGGGCGATAAAAAACACCCGGAAATAAAAGGCATCTTAGGTCATGTCGTTAATGAAAATAACGCCGAAGTCGTTGCAGATGAGAACGAAGCCGAAAATGTTGCGTATCACGCAAAAATTGCTTTAATATCCCAGACGACACAGCGCGAAGAAAAATTATCAAACGTTGCCGGAATTTTGACTCAAAAATGTTCGGAACTTCGCGTCTGTAATACTATATGCAAGGCTACGGCGGAGCGTCAGGACGCTGTAAAAGAACTCGTGAAAAATTACAGCGTTGACGGAGTTGTCTTAATCGGCGGAAAAACGAGCGCGAACACAGGAAAATTAAGAGAAGTTATAAACTCTCAGAATAATAAACTAGAAGTCCTCTGGGTCGAGGACGAAAACGAAATTGAATCAAATTTAGACTGGTTCAAAAATAAAAATCTGATTGGTATAGCAGCCGGAGCAAGTACGCCGGCATGGCTTATCGATAAAATTAAAAGTAATATTGCGGAAATAAATTTTTCAGGGGGTATCCATCAATAATGGATCAGCAGGAAGTATTAGAACAGCAGAACGAAGCAACACAGGAAACAGCGCAGGAAGCACAGCCCGTTCAGACAGAGCAGGCTGCAACAAACGAGTATGAGCCTGAAACAATGCAGGAGGCTCTTGATAAGTACGGCGAGAACGTTCATTTACGCAGAGGCGAAATCAGAACGGGCACCGTAATCAGCAAGAGCGAGAACGGTTTCCTTGTTGATATAGGCTTTAAGTGCGAGGGTGTTCTACCGATGAAAGAATACACTAACCATTCACTCATCGAGACGGAGCCCGAGCCAAACCCCGGCGATCAGATCGAAGTCGAAGTCGTCAGCGTCCGGGACGGAGACGACGCGCAGCTGTTATTAAGCAGGTGGAAACACGAGTTTGATAAACGCTGGGCAAAACTTGACGCGCTTGCGGCTGAAAATCAAATTATGACCGTCAAGGGAGTCGGCAGAGTTAAAGGCGGCCTCATGGTCGAAAGCTGCGGGCTTGAGGGATTTATTCCTGTCTCTCACTTAACGCTTGCAGGAAGAAACGTAAATCCTTCAAATTTTATCGGGCAGAATATCAAAGTTAAAATTCTTGACCATGATAAGCGCAAACGCCGTTTAGTTTTCTCACGCAGAGAACTTCTTGAAGCAGCAGAGAATGAACGCAAGGCAAAATTCTATGACCGCGTCCACGAGGGCGACATCATCGAGGGCGAAGTCAGCAGCCTCACAGATTTCGGCGTGTTTGTAAATCTTGGCGAGATGGACGGACTTGTACACTTAACGGAAATTACTTGGAAGAGAAGTTTCAAGCTCCGCGACATGTTCAAAAAGGGCGACAAAGTTACTGTCAAAGTAACCGGAATTGACAAGGAAAAGGACAGAATTTCCCTAAGCATCAAGCAGGTATCCGGCGATCCTTGGGACACCGTTGCGGATAAAATACACAAGGGTGATGTATTCAAGGGCACTGTTACGAATTTAACGGAGTTCGGCGCGTTTGTTGAACTTGAGCCGGGCATCGAGGGACTTGTCCACGTCGGCGACATCAGCTGGGCAAGGATTAAGAAGCCGCGTGATGTTCTCAAGAAGGGCCAAGAACTTGACGTTGTCGTGCTTGATATTGACGTTGAGAAGAAGCGTATCAGTCTTGGAAGCAAACAGCTCCACGATCCGTGGAACGAGGCCGATAAACGCTATCTGCCCGGACAGGATATTAAAGTCAAAGTCGTAAGGCTTGCAGAGTTCGGCGCGTTCGTCGAAGTTGAAGAGGGCGTTGAGGCTTTAATCCATATTTCACAGCTTAGCCGCAAACGTGTCGAGAAACCTGCCGATATTCTCAAAGAGGGCGACGAAGTTACAGCGCGTGTGCTTGAAGTCAACCCAGAGCAGCGCAGAATGAGGCTCTCACTTGCGGCACTTGAGCCCGAACCAGAACCGGAACCAGTATCAGAGCCAGAAGAGAAAGAACAGCGCAAACCGGAGCCTAAGCCGGAACGTCAGGAGCATCCTGAGCGTGCAGAACGCCGCGAACGCAAAGGCAAATCACGCGCAAGAGCAATTAAAGAAGCCGGCGGTTATGAGGACGACGAAGAGATGTTAGAGTACAATCCTTTCGCCGAAGCCTTCAAAGACGCTAACTGGAACAATTAAATTAGGCAGGAATTAGGAGGCAGGAGTTAGGAAGTTTTTTCGTTCCTGCTTCCGCTTTCTAAGTTCCTGTTTTTTTTAAGTTCATAAAGGAGATTTTTTTATTATGGAATTTTTTGATGTCGTAAAAGAAAGATTTTCCTGCCGCAAATTTTCTTCAAAGCCCGTCGAAAATGAAAAGCTCGAAAAAATTTTAGAGGCCGGCCGCCTTGCTCCAACAGCTAAGAACGCGCAGCCCGTAAAAGTATGGGTAATTAAAAGCCCCGAAGCCCTCGAAAAAATTAAATCAACAACGCCGTTCGCATGGATGAAAGATGTTCAGGTTATACTGGCTGTCGGAGGAACTAAAGAAGGTGCGTTTTTGAGACCGTCCGACAATAGAAATTTTGGCGATGTTGACGCAACGATCGTTGCTACTCATTTAATGCTTGCGATTGAAAACGAGGGACTTGGCACGACGTGGGTCGGATTTTTTGACGTTTCCAAAGTCAAAGAATTTTTCCCGGAAATGAAAGATTATGATTTAGTCGCTTTATTCCCTATAGGCCATAAAGCCGACGACGCAGAGCCTTCAGAAAGACACCCGCTCAGAAAATCAAAAGAAGAGTTTATTAAAATTTTATAAAATCTTAAATGAATAAATCTGAATTAATTCGGGCGTTTGTCGCCGTAAAAATGCCCGAAGAAATTTCCGAAGAGCTTGAAAATTTTTTAGCCGAAGTCAGGCCGCTTGCCAATATTAAGTGGGTTAAGTACGGCCAGTTTCATATTACGTTGAAATTTTTAGGCGAGCTTGAGCCTCATGTTATTTCGAGCGTAAAAAAATCTTTAACGCCGCTGAAATACTTTGAGCCTTTTAACATAAATCTTTCATACATCGGAGCGTTTCCCAATCTTCATTCGCCGCGTGTTATATGGCTGTCGGGCAACGAGGGTGCGCAGGAACTTACAAAACTCTCAAGAAAAGTTAATGAAATTTTATACAACGATGAAGAAATCCCGAAGGACGAAAAAAAATTCAAAGCCCATTTAACATTAGCACGCTTAAAAAGCGGCTTCCTTTCCGAAGAACTTGTCAGGAAACTCGGAACTGTTCAAAATTTTTCGTGGCGTTGCAGCGAACTTTTTTTAATGCGCAGCGAGCTTACAACGAAGGGGCCAATCTACACGGAACTTTTATAAATTTTACGCCATTCATAAATTTTGCCTTAATGGTAGAATTATCATAAATTCACTAGAAATTTTTTAAGAGGTGTATTTTTTAATGCCGCGAGATTTTTTCATGACGATTACAAAATATGAGGACGTTTTTTTCATTGGAAATATTCCCTCACTGCCGGGCTGTCATTCTCAGGGCAGGACGCTTGAAGAACTCAACAGAAATATAAAAGAAGCAATAAAACTGTTTGATGAGAGTGAAAGCGTCGAATTTTTAGGACTTCAAAAAATCGCAGTATAAATTTCGCTGATATTCGCCGTTAAAAAATTATGAAATTCACGAAAGGAAAATTAATCATGCCGGAAAAAAGTTTACCCGATTTAATTATGGAATTGATGAATAAAGACGGGAAACCGTTCATGACCGTTAAGCGTCTGGCTCTGCTGCTCGGCACGGAAAAAAAACGCGAGCTTGGAATTTTGCATGTTAAGAGCGCGACCGAGATTAAAAATATTATTGAGCCGTTTCTTGAAGATAGATTTATTTTTAATAAAAAAGGAACATCGCTTTATATTCTTGTGCCCTGTAAGCCAGAGGATTTAATACTCAAAGAGCTTTCAGCTACAAAAGGAAAAAGTCCGAAAGCTATCGGGCGTTTAATGCCTTTAACGAAAAAAGACTGCATGAAAATTTTTCTCGATCTTATTGAAAAAGGCTGCATACGTTTGACCTTGAATGAGATGCTTGAGCCTAGAATTTTTTTGACTGACGTTCCGTGCAATGAAGAACTTCAGCCTCAAACTCAAAAACAAGAAGAAACTCAGTACACTTTGGAAAATTTTTATAACGCTTTTAAGTCTCTTGACAATGGCAGAATTTTTGTAAGAATTTGTGATTTACGAAGAGCGTTGAAGTGGCCCCGCGATGTTTTCGACAGCGGATTAAAACAGCTCCGCGATGCCGGAATTATTCAGCTTCATGTCGGGGACGCTTCATTAATGACCCCAGACGATATAAGAGACAGTTTCGTTGATGAAAATCATTTCAGAATGGGAACGGTAACTTGGCATGGCAAATAAAAATATTCACGAGCTGCTGCGCGAAAATAATCCTTTTGCTTCGTCAGCGTCGCCGCTTCCGTGGGATAATAATAATCCTGACCTTTTGCAATTAAGCCGCGAAGCATCAGAAGATATTGCACAGCTTATACTTTACAAGCGAAGAGAACCTTCTGTGCCTTTGGCAGGGCTCGTGCTTGGCGAGGCAGGCTCAGGAAAGACTCACATGCTCACTAGAATTTTACGGAGATTAAGAAAAGATGCCCGCTCGGCCGTATTCGTTGCCGTAAAAACTTTCAGAGATCCAGAAATTGCGACACGGCACTTGCTGACAGAAATCTTTATAAGCCTCAAACGTATTCACAGCAGCGGCCACACTCAATTTGACATGGTAATGAGTGAATTTATGAATTCTTATCAGGAACGCAGGCGTGAGGACGGATTTTCTAACGCCGACATAAACAAAATTGACCCTCGCGTTTACATTGCCAAGGATATTCCAGGACTTGACAAGAATTTTTTGAAATGCCTTGTAACTTATTTAACTACTGTCGATTCTTTTACTCGAAATGATATTTTAGACTGGCTGAGCGACGGCCTCGAAGATGATGACTCTTTACGGCTCGGCCTTCCCTCAAGAGATTTGAACTCAATGACAGATGCCCGTCGGGAACAGGAAGCCGAAAAAGTTTTGACCGCTCTCGGTCTGGTTTTAGCATATGCAAAAGTTCCGATGATCGTCTGTTTTGATCAGCTTGACGCAATGAAAGACCGCGCTTTAATTTCAGCGTGGGGAAATATAATAAGCCTTCTTATGAATGATTTATCAGGAATTTTGCCGCTGTGCTTCGTCAGGTCTGAAATATGGAACGATATTTTTGTGCCGGTGCTTGACGACGCTGTAGTGCAACGCTTGCGGAATAACACAATGATAATGAAGACATGTTCGCTTGCTCAGGCCCGTATGTTAATAAAAACAAAAATCGAAGCGGCCTTCAAAGAAAATCCCGAAGAAGTTTTTCAATGGCTGATTGACAAAATGGGCGGAACTCTACGCGACGGCTACTCGCCCCGGGTTATTATTGAGCTTGCTAATCACGCAATAACCGCAACGAAAGAAGTAGAAATAAAAACTCCTGCAGAAACAAGACCGCAGCAATATAACGAGTCTGATATAGACAGGGCAATTAAAGGCGCGTACGATGAAGAATATAAAAAAATTCAGGCTGAACCAGAAGCATGGCCGCCGAACTCCGAGCAGCTCGCACTGGCTCTTGAAGTGTGGCTAAATGCTCACGGTGAGTTTGAATTTTATAAGAGCGAAGTATCAAGCATAAAACTGGCAGGAAAATATCACGATAAAAATTTTGCTTTTATCATTACGACAGCAAAAAGTCATTTTGTTGCAACAGCAGGATTGAAACGCGGAATTGATTTCGTTCAGGAAAATCCGCGAAGTTTTTGCTGTTACATAACTGAGAAAAAAATTCATAAATCTACTTGGAAGATAGCTAATGAAACCTTAAAAAATTTTGAGGACTCCGGCGGTCATTCCGTCATGATCGATTCCGACGAAAGAATTAAATGGTACGCTCTGACGGCATTAATAAACCGTATTGACAACGGGGACGTTAATTTATATCTGCCCTCCGGCAGCAGGACGGCAGTACGCGAAGATTTAACGGGCTTTCTCAAAAATGATGTAAAGCTGATTGATTTTCCGTTTAGCGATGATGTTATTGTTATCAACAATCCTACAGAAGGTCGCGGAATTTCCCTGCCTACTTTCCTGTCTGATGCTAAAGCTTTGTGCGATATTCTAAGCAAACTTGTAGAAACTTCGCCTATGAGAATGCTCGCGCTTGGCAGAGGAGTTAAATTATTGTCGCGGAGCGGAATTAAAATGACTGCTGACGGGCTTGTAGATTTTGTAAAGAATGAACCGATGTTCAAAATTTATAAGCAGGACGACAGCGAGCCGATTATAAGTTTTTCAAACCGATAGTAAAAATTAATGATAGATTAAAATGTCCGTAACATGTTACGCTACTGTAAGCGATTTAGCAGTCTGTCAGAGATGCCCTGCGTTATTCGCGTACATAGTTTATATGAAAAAAAAATCAGCATGGCGGGTAGGCATTCACGGCGGCAAAGAGGCTTACGGTTCAGTTTTTCATAAAGAAATTTCCGAAAAATTTTTTGAGGCCGCTTCGGACGAGCATAACCCTCTGAATAAAGAAATTTCTGTTGCTGCTTCAAAAGGTGCAGATGTTCTTGAGGAATTTATGCGGAAAAATATTTTTATGCCGTTCGTTGAGACAAAGTCAAAATATTTTACGTCTGGGCAAATTCTCTCGATAGCTAAGGCTACACAAATATTTGCTTACAGGATAGCAAAATTTTTGAAAAATTCGCAGCCGGTTTTCATGAAGCCGGAGGGAAAACTTAAAGGCAGTTATTTCTCAGTCGCCCACAACGCGGAGCTGATAATAACGGGACGCTATGACGCGCTGATTTTTAATAAGGCACTCGGGGAGGCACGTTTATTCGAGTTCAAAGGCTTCAAAAAATCTGATATTACTGTTCCGCTGTCGCAAAGTTTAATTTATTCATGGCTTATTGAAAAAACTTCAGGCATAGTTCCATCTGTTGAGATAATATATCTCAACGAAAGCAAGCCGGAAATTTTTACGTCCGAAGTCGTTCGTGAAATGATTATTTCAGGACTGCCGGGACTTTTTAACTGGGCTTTAGATATAATTTTATTGAGGAGGATGCCCGAAATGCTTCACGATAAAAATTTATGTGAAAAGTGTAAATTCAGCACGACATGCGAAAAGGACATGCAAAAAATTTTTGCTCCGATCGTTAATAAAAAAAGGCGCGGAGCTTCGATGCTTAGTCTGCTCGTGTTTTTCTTCGCCGCTGCTATGGTAACGGCGCAGGTGTTTTTCTTTTCTAATATCACCGCCGGATCTGTGAGGGAAGACCGCGAAATTTTAGGCATTAAGATGGAGCTGGCAAATTTAGTCGAAATAGCGAGAAATACTATAGTGAAAGAAGTGAAAGACAAAAGCAAAGTTGAAGTCATCGGTACGACGTCTGCAGACTATACAGAAGATGGATTTTTTAAGAAGACAAGACAAGATAAGAAAAATTTTTACGAAACTGCTGATAAAAAAACTTGTGTAAATGTTCATGATTTGAATTATAAGTTTGAGAATAAGGATAGATTTGACGATAGTGCATTTCTTAAGACTGTAAAAGAGCCTTACAAAAAAATTTTTCCGCCCATACCCGGCCATTTTTTAATCAGGGCTTACACGGAAGTTTCAGACAAAAGATATTTAATGTTTCAAGTGCTTGTTGACAGCGACGGGAAAATAAAAACTTACGAAGAAATATGGTACGAGACTGAAAAATGAACGGCATATTTAGTCTAAAACCTCAGGAAAGTCAATCTGTTTCGGCGGCAATGGCTATACATGACGAGTTTATATTTTTCATTGAGATTGACGAAGAAAATAAACCAGTAAGAAAAATATCCGTGCCGCTGGCTGAGGGCTGTATAGTCAACGGTCAGATAAAAAATTTTCCGCTGCTTCAGGCAGGCTTTGAAGAACTCAGAAAAGAGACAGGAAAAATTAACGAGCCTGTAAGCATAGGCCTTCCTGAGGGAGAAGCGATCATAAGATTTCCGACCTTCCCCGACATGAGCATAGAAGATATTCGCGGAACTTTAGATATTAATTTTTCGGAATATTTTCCGTATCCGAGAAACGAGGCCGTTTTTGACGTAATAAAAATAGAAACTCCCAACGATGACCGCAAAGAAGATATTACGGTACTCGTGGCGGCCGCAAAATATCAGACCGTCGAAAAAATTTTAGAGATCGTGCACAGCGCAGGGATTACGCCGGGCCCCGTCGAGCCTATGAATTTCGCGATGCTCCGGGAAATTTCGGAAGTCCGCGAGGGGCTTTGCGTTGTTGCCGATCTTCACAATATAATCACGGTTTGGAACGGCTTTGGAATTTTTTTCAGGACTGGCAACAATCAAAACAACGTCCAAGATATTTTGAATACGATTCAATTTATTGAGACGCAATATAGAAATGTCCGCGTACAGAAAATTATTTTAGCCGGACTAAACTTTCAGCTCTCGTCTGAATCAAATGACTCAGGCGTAGAGATTATTAATATCGACGATGAATATTACGCAGCCGAAGGCTTAGCAATGAGGGAAGAGCCGGGATTTACGCCGCTTGACCTGCGCCCTATTGAATTTATTGAACTTGAAAAACGGCGTTATTCTTTTAACATCAACAGGCTTATTTTATGGGGGCTTATTGTAAGTTTCTTAATGCTTTCGATCGGCACAATATCATTTACAATTTCATGTATAAGAGACTTGAGCGAGAAAATTGAAATTGTCCGCAACAGTGTCTCGGATTTAACGCCGGAGCGCGACTCAATCATCAGACAAAACACGGAGCTGGAACGAAAAAACGCTCAGGCCGAAAAAATTATGAATTTTCTTCAGCAGGATATACCGGTCTTGGAAATTATGCAGGAGCTTGAAATTAATTCTGGACACGGTGTGAAGTTCGACACGGCTGATTTTTCTAAAACAGCTTTGACGGGTGTTACTGTTGCCCTTGACGGAAAAGCGGAGGACGAGAGCGCAGTTATAGCCATGACGGAAGGATTAAAGAACGGGGGAAAATTCAGCGACGTTATGCTGCCGGTATCTCAAAGAGATCAGACGGGCCGGGTTATTTTCAAACTTATATTAAAAATGGGAGATGAAAAAAATGAAAATTAGGCGCGGTTTTTCGTTAATCGAGCTTTCTATATGCGTTGTCATAATCTTTATTTTAGCTTCAACTATTGCGGTAAACATTAATTCTTATGAGCAGACCGCCAAGCAGGAAGCCGAAAAATTAGAGGCTTATATTCATGACTTGATGCGGAAGGCCGACAGAAGTCATCAAGCCTTCGAGCTAAACCTTGAGTCCAATATGATACGGTGGCAATGGTCAAACAATAAAACTACTTGGAAAGACGCAACTGACGGAATTTTAATTTATAAAAAGAATCCCACTGACAAAGAAAAGCCGATAATCAGTCCGGGCTTTACTGTAAATCATAATTTCAAGAATGACATCCTTACTTATCAAACTACCAAACAGTTCAGTAATAACGGACACTTTACGATTACACGCGACGACGATATGACTAAATATTATGTGTATATCCGACTCGGAAGAGTGCGTCTTGCAGAGAAAGAATACCCCGACGAATAAAAATTTTTCCGTCTTTCAAATTTAATTATTGCTATAATTATCCTAAAAATAAATCAGGAAGTGCTAAACTTGCAAAAACAATCACGCGCACAAAAATTTCAGCCTAAGCAACGCCGTAAAAAACGGAGTCGTAGATTTTTTATTTACGGAATAATTTTATTTTTTTTCCTGCTGGCTATTTCTGCGGCGGGCTATGCGTCTTATTATCTCAAAGTGCCTTCGGAATTATGGGAGGATTTAATCCCGATCCCTGAGGGCAATAAAGTCAACGTCTCAATAGAAAGCGGAATGACGGCCTCTCAAGCTGCACGCGCTTTTGAAATTCAGGGCGCACTCGAAAAGGGAACGCCCGTCCAGCTTGCCCGGTGGTTCGTGAAATTCGGGATTGATAAAAAAATCCGCGCCGGTCATTACAGCGTAGTGCCGTCGGACGCATGGAACTTGGCCCGGCAATTAAGAACAATGAAGCCGGCGTTACTGAAAGCGCAGATTTTACCCGGCATTGATATTTTTACGCTTATTGATTCACTTGAAGAACAAGATGAAAAAATTTCACGTAAAAATTTTTGCGAGGCCCTTTTACGAGATGATAACTATCCGCCCGAAATGCGCAATATTCTCGCAGAACTTCCCGATGATGAATATACGCGCTACACTTTTTTGATGCCGGAAACTTATATGCTTATTAACAGAACAGCCGACGAGCTCGTGAACGCTTCGGCTTCAGCATGGTGGAGACACTGGGGAGAATTTATAGGCTCTCATGAATTTACTGCAAAAGAACTTCAAGATGCGTCTATAATAGCTTCAATGATTGAGCGTGAAGTTATGCACGACACTGAATGCCGAACGGTCTCCGGGATAATTCAGAACAGAATGAAAAAAAATATGCTTCTTCAGATTGACGCGACTGTAGTTTATGCGTGGCGGCTGAAGGGCAGAAAATTAACTCGGGTTTTGAACAAAGATTTAGAAATTGAATCGCCGTATAACACGTATAGGGTTACGGGACTTCCGCCGCGTCCGATATGCCTGCCTGGCATCGAAGCGTGGGGCTCTGCGCTTGACCCCGAGAAAAATGATTTTTATTATTACGTTGCCGGTAAAGACGGCTATCATTATTTTGCAAAGACATATAAGGAACACCTGCAGAATATAAGGCAGGCGCGTTCAGAAAAATAGAGGAGTGGAAAAACATTTGAGCCGCAGACGAAACATACAGAATATAAACGCAAGGGGAGCAGTTTTATTTATACTCGTAATATTATGCCTGTATTTTATTCTCGCGCTGTTCGGATTTTCATTGACGGGCAGCAGCGGGCGCGAGTGGGGCATATATTTACGCACGGCATGGGGCGGAGCGGTCTTGCTGCCGTTATTATTCTGGCTTTATCTGTGTATCGCCAGGCTCCTAAAATTCAAAGTGCCTAATCTTCCCCGACAGATACTCGGAACTTTACAGCTTTATGTTTCGTTTGCATTTATGCTCGGACTTCTGCGCGAGACGGGCTGGAACTCTGAATTAACTTTATTTGCGCCCGGAAATTTCGGACAGGCCCTCGCTCATTTTTTTGTCTTAAATCTCGGAATTTTTATAACGCTGCTGCTTGTAATAGTTTCGTTCATTCTGTCGGCTTTTTTCTTCGGCTTAAAAATTCTCCGCGTGCCTTTTCCTGAGCTGTTCAGTAAATCGGCTCAAGCTCCCGAAGTTCCCCAGACGCGCCGCCGCAGGAAAACTTATGAGGCTGTCGAGCGTCAATACCCTGAAGACAGGCCGGAAAATATTTTATTCATGAAAGATTTACCGACATCGCGATTAAAATTTGACGATGAGGACACCGCGCAAATTTCAATAACGGGGCCGATGCCTGATGATTTTCCTGCACCGAAATTAAAACCTGCTCCGCCGGAAAATAAAAATGAATTTGATTTTGAGGAAGATATAGAAAATTACACTGACGAAGATCTTTACAGCGAAAATGTAAATAAGAATGTTCCGTCGGCTCAAAAAGAAAATAAAAACGAAAAAGAAAGCTACGCCGTAGAAATAATTGACAGCCTCTTGGCCTCGATTGACGCAGGAGCTTTATCAATGCCTGAGAAAAAACGTCAGACCGCTTCAGAACGCAGCACCCCGCGAAGAAACAGGCGGCCTCTTCCGGTCGTAATATTTGACGACGGAGCGTCTGACAGCGAGCCTAAAGAAATGTCCTTTGGCACGAACAACTCTTCAGAAAATTCAGGCTTCCCTCCTCCTATGGAACTTTTCGGACCTGCTCCGAGTTTTGAACTTCCGGGAACAGGCTCAAAAAATTTCGACAAAGTTTCAAAAACTATAATCTCAACTCTGAAAAATTTTGGAATAGACGCTTCAGTGGCTGATATATTATCCGGCCCGTCAGTAACGCAGTTTTTAATCGAGCTTGCTCCAGGAATGAAAGTCAACAAAGTTGCCGGGCTTGCCGACGATTTAGCGATGGCTCTTTCAGCCGTGTCCGTCAGACTTGAGGCACCCATACCCGGAACACGTTACGTAGGCATAGAAATTCCAAACGCTGAACGGAAAAAAATTACTCTTAGGAGCGTTTTCGAGTCCGAAGAATTTCAAGCTAACTCTTCGCGGCTTCCGATACCTTTAGGAATTAAATTTGACGGAAAATTTTTAGTCAAGGGGCTTGAAAGTATGCCTCACTTGCTCGTCGCCGGAGGAAAAGACTCAGGGAAAAATACTTTTCTCAACACTTCCATATTAAGCATATGTTCGCAGAGAAAACCTGACGAGCTCGCTTTAATTCTCATTGATCCTCGACATGTTGAATTTGCTTTGTATAACGGACTGCCGCATTTATTGACTCCGCCGATTTTCACGTATGACGAGGCACTGAAGGCTCTGCAATTAATTTTTGAGGAAATGGAGTCTCGCACGGCAAATTTCGTAAAGGCTAGAGTCAGAACTTTATCGGCTTACAACAGAAAACTTCAAAAGAAAGACCGCCTGCCGGAAATTGTTATAGTCATCAATGAACTTTCGGACTTAATGTATCAGGCCGGAAATGAAAATGAAAACGAATTTGAAGATTTAATCGTCAGGCTTGCTCAAAAATCTGCGGTTGCCGGAATTTACATGATAATAGCTTCTCAAAAACCGTCAGCTGATGTCGTAACGACGTTAATCCGCTCAAACATTTCTGCGCGTGCTGCGTTTAGTCTTGCGTCCGGGACAGAGTCAAAAAATATGATAGGCATCACCGACGCAGAGAAGCTCACGGGAAAAGGCGATATGCTCTTCAAAGATAGCGAAGCTCCAGGAATTTTTAGGCTTCAGGCTCCGTATATAAACGGCGAAAAAGTTTCAAACTTCGTTGAATATTTAGAGAGAGCGTTGAAAAAAAATTAGCGATTCTATTTTTTGAAAAAAATTTTTGAAAAGGCTCCGCAACTTTTTTCAAAGGATCGTTTTGTAGGTGTAAAAGTAGTTGCAAAAAAATACTCTCAGAAAATTTTTTCGAGAGTATTTTTTATTTATCCGTTCTCCTAACTCCTCATTCCTAAAAATAACATGCTACAATGAATTTTTAATAAGCGCAATATTTTTTAATGAGGAGGAAAAAATTTTTGGACTTGAATAATATTCGCCGTGTTCATCTCATGGGGATCGGCGGCGCAGGAATGAGTGCGCTTGCAAAACTGCTCAAGGCTCACGGTTTTGAAGTAACAGGCTGCGACCTCAAAGAACCTCATTACGATTTAGATTCAATTCCGTTTCAATTAGGACACTCAAAAGAACACATAGAAAAAATAAAACCAGACGCTTTGATCTTGAGCAGTGCCGTCAGTCATGAAAATGAAGAAGTCGTCTGCGCAAAAAACAACGGCGTAAAAATTTTCTCACGCGCCCAAGCGTTGAGCTCGCTCTTCAATAATTATAACGGTGTCGGAATTGCCGGAGCTCACGGAAAAACTACAACGTCATCAATGACGGGATTAATTTTTTTACGCGCCGGATTAAATCCTACCGTCTATGTCGGAGCAAACGTCCCGGACATCGGAAGCAACGCAGTATCGGGAACAGGAAAAAATTTTATCGCGGAACTTGACGAGAGCGACGGAACCTTTGAACTTTTTCACCCGTCAGCAGCAATTATTACGAACGCCGACTGGGATCACGTTGACCATTACAAAACACGCGATGACGTTATAAAAGCCTTCACAAGATTTGCCGACGGAAGAAAAGAAAACGGAGCTTTGATAATCTGCGCTGAGGACGAAGGAGCAAAAAAAGTTTTCAATGAGTGCGATAAATCACGAGGAAAAATTATCCGCTACGGATTCAGAAATAAAAATGAAAAAAATTTAGACTGGAGCGCGGACGAAATTCAGAGCAATCACGGCGGAGGAATAAGCTGCAAAGTTTTTCATGACGGCAAAGAACTCGGCTTCCTTGAGCTTTCAGTTTCGGGCGAACATAATATATTAAATTCCCTCGCAGCAATCGCGGCGGCTTACGAATACGGGGTGAGCTTTGAAAAATCCGCAGAGATTCTAAAAAATTTTCACGGCTCTGAACGCCGTATGCAGATAAAAGGAATTATTAAAGATAAAAATATTTTGATAATGGACGACTACGCCCACCACCCTTCGGAAATTCAAGCAACGTTAAAAGCCGTAAAAAATATTTATCCTGAAAGAAGGCTCGTAGTTTTATATCAGCCTCACAGATTTTCAAGAACAGCTCAATTTGCGCCGGAAATTGCAAAATCTTTGAGCATTGCCGATGAAATTTTTTTGCTGCCCGTATTTTCAGCCGGCGAAAAAGAATTTTCCCACAGCTCATCGGACGAAATTATTAAAACGGCAACGAAAAAAATTACCCAAGTTAATTTCAACGACGCTGAAGAAAAAATAAAATCTTCGTTAAGGCCCGGCGATTTATTTTTAACAATGGGAGCAGGAGACGTTTATAAAATAGGTGAAGAGATAGGAGGCAGGAAGTAGGAAGTAATCTTTTCTAAACCTCCTACCTCCTAACTCCTACCTTTTTTTTAGGGTATAATTAACGAAATTTTAATGATTAATTTTGGAAATGCGTTATGTTATTTAGTGAAATACATTCTGCTTTACCGCGTATAGATATAAAAGAACACCGGCCTTTGTCCTCGTCATGCACTCTTCGCGCCGGAGGAGAGGCTGAATTTTTTGTGGCTCCGGATTCTATTGAGGACATGAAAGAAATTTTCGGCTTCGTCATGAAAAAAAATTGCCCTGTTTATATTATCGGCGGAGGCAGCAATATTTTATTTCCTGACGGACTTGTCGAGGGAGTTGTAATCTCTACGGAAAATCTAAACTCAATCGAATGGCGCACGGATTTAACGGCTGATGTTGACGCAGGCTTCAAACTGCCCTTATTAATGAAAGAAATCCGCGAAAAAAATTTAGCAGGCATGGAATTTGCGGCAGGTATTCCGGGAACTTTAGGGGGCGCGTTAATCGGCAATGCCGGAGCTGGCGGGCGCGGTGTCTGCGAACTTCTTGACTACGTTGTAAGCGTTGAAGCTGACGGCGAAATTAAAACACTAAATCACAGCGATATAAATTATTCCTACAGAAAATGCTCGCTCGCTGATAAAAAGCGCGTGATAGTTTCGGCTCGAATGACATTCAGAAAAGCAACTCCGAAAGATAAAGACGTTCTCGAAAGTTTTTTATTGAGACGGGGAAGCCAGCCTCACGGACTTCATAATGCCGGCTGCACGTTCAAAAATCCCGAAGGTTATTCGGCTGGGAAATTACTCGACGAGTGCGGCTGTAAAAATTTAAGCGTCGGTGATGCAATCGTTTCTGACATTCACGCGAATTTTATATTAAATCGCGGAAAAGCAACGAGCGCGGATATTCTTGAATTAATAAAAATCTGCGCGAAAAAAGTTTATGACAGCACGGGAATAAAACTTGAGCCGGAGATAAAAATTTTTGACCCGTGTTTTTCTGTGCTGTGATTTATTGTGGCTAGGCGCAAAAAAAACTGGAAGCGTTTTCGTTCAAGGCTTTATCTGCTGGCTTTAATAGCCGGCATTGTAACTTATATGTGGCAGTACAGAGAGTGGTTTGCCTTGAAAGGTTACAGAATTGAAACGCAGTCGAGCGCAATCGAGCAAAGATTATGGGAGATTTTTCCGCGCCGGTGTTTAACTTTTTGGCCGTATTTATTAAAAGATTCGCAGGGCTTGAAAGAATTTATGGAGCGCGACATGCCCGTAACTATTGAAACTCACATGGAAGGGCTCGGACGTTTTGTAACGAGAACAGAATGGCTCAAGGCTTGGGTGAAAGTTGAATGGCGCGGAAAGATCTGGTGCATATCTCGCGACGGGCGTATGTGGCTTTTTGAGAAAGGCATCGGTAACAACGAAGAGACAGGAAATTTAATCTGGCGGATACCCGAACAAAAAAATAATGAAAATAATAATGCTCAAGTGCCTTTATTCGGTGTTTTCAAATCGCCTCTGCCGATAGAAATAATTTCTTCGTTTTTAGCTAATTTTAATAGTTTCAAATGGTTTGAAAACGCGAGCGGAATTACTTTTGAAAGCCGAGCCGGAATGAATTTATTTATTCTGGAAATCTCAAACGGGACGCAGAAATTTGAGTTATATTTACAGCCTGATAAATATCCCGGCCAAGACGTTGGACAGACAGTCGAGGATATTTATGAGAGACTTTTAAGAGAAGGCGGAAATCATACCATCGATGCGACGTATGAGGGGAAAATTTTGCTTCGTGGGTTATAATTTACAAACTAAATTTAATTAAGATTAGAAATAAAAAGATTTCTAAATCTGCTTGACATTCTTATATTTCTTATATAATTAAAAAGTTTTTATTGCGATGAATAAAAATAAAAACAAAATTAAAAATAAAATTAAAGAAGAAAGATAGATTATTTTAGATTTAACTGTTTAAGGAAGGGAACGTAAAGAAAATGCCGGGAAAATCTGAAAGCCTTTTAGTAGGGCTTAGTATGGGAACAACGAAAACTACGATGATAGTGGCGGAGAGAAACCCCCGCTACCCTGATTCCGTGCATGTCATTGGTTTTGGCAACGCTCCTTCAAGGGGAATTTCAAAGGGTATTATCGTGAGCCTTCAGGACGCCCGGCAGTCCGTAATGAATGCCTTTCAGGAAACTCAGAGCATAACCGGAATTTCGCCAAAAAGATTGAGTAATGTCATCGTGGCTTTCAACGCCATGGACGTTCAGAGCGAATCGACTCACGGAATGGTAACGCTTGGCGGCAGGGCTTCAAAATCAGTTGAGACCAGCGACCTCAACCGCGTTATCGACCGCGCAAGAGATAATTTAGCTCTTCGCTCGAATATGTATTCTCTGCACATGATTCCCACGAGCTACGAACTTGACGGAAGGCCGATAGACGAGCCGTTAAACATGAACGGAAATCAGTTAGATATGTGGCTTCAGACCGTTGCCGTGCCGATGACTTATGTGCAGAACGTGGTGAACTGCGTGCAGACAGCAGGGCTTGACGTTCGCGGCCTTGTCTTAAAGCCTTTGGCTTCATCTTTAGGCGCGGTTTATGAAGAAGAAATGAGAGCAGGCTGTATTTCAATCTGTATCGGCGGAGGAACTACGGGAATAGTTCTTTATCGCGGCGGCCGTGCTTTCCGCGTCATGAGCATTCCAATCGGCGGCGACCATATTAAGAGCGACATTGCGACAGTTCTTCATATACCGTTCGCAGAAGCGGAACACTTGAAGAAAAGAATTTTCACGACAAATCCCGAAGACTTGCGCCGCGAAGGCATTGACGTTGACTTAGCTACGCAGGCTATACTCGCAAGAGTCGAGGAGCTTTTCGGCGAATATATACGAAACGCTCTGGCAGAATGTACGCCGCAGCACTTCCCGAGCGGAATAATTTTATCCGGCGGAGTTTCTGAAACACCGGGATTAGATTTTATGCTTGCGGATATGCTTCAGATGCCGGTCAGAAGAGCCGCCGAGCCCGTATATAAAATGCCGCCCGGACTTGATAACGCTGCATATGTCAGCGCGGCAGGCATATTAAGATTTCACATAATGACCGAAAAGGATCCGTATTTATTCATGGAGTCGGATCAGCTTCTGCCTGGACTTTCTGAACGGTCGGAAAAGCGCGAGCGTCAGGAACAAAAACGCGCTGAACGCAAAGAACGCGACCGCGACCGCGATAATTATTATGACGATGAAGATAATTACGACGAAAACGACAGAGAGCCCGACGACGAATACGAGGACGATGAATATTACGAAGACGAAGAAGAAGCACCTCGTGAGAATATAGGCGAGTTTATCAGCAAGCTCAAGGACAGGTTCAAAAAATTATTTTAATAAATAATATTAATTGAAGTCTTGTAAACTCGTGAAAAATAAAATAAAATTTTACGAGGAGGAGGAGAAATAAATCATGAATCAGGATCAGTTATTCAAGCTCACGGAAAGCAACGTAAGACAGAACGAAAAGATAGTAGTCTTTGGAGTCGGCGGAGGGGGCGGAAACGCTCTTAATCACATCATAGAGTCCAACGTTCAGGGCGTTGATTTCGTTGCAGCTAACACTGATGCAAGGGCATTAGACCAAAATCGCGCTCCCAACAAAATTATTTTAGGCGAGACTTTGACTCGCGGACTTGGGGCGGGAGCAAATCCTCAAGTCGGAACGAATGCCGCAAAAGAAAGCATTGACAGAATTAAAGAATACATCACCGGCGCAGATATGCTTTTTGTTACGGCAGGAATGGGCGGAGGAACAGGAACGGGAGCCGCGCCGGTTATCGCAGAAGCCGCACGCGACATGGGCGTTTTAGTTGTCGGTGTCGTAACTAAACCGTTCGGCTTTGAAATGAATAAGAGAATGAGAACAGCCGAAGAGGGCATTGAAGTTCTTAAAAAGAATGTTGACGCTCTTCTGGTTGTTGAGAACGATAAATTGCTTCAGATTGATAACGGCTCAAAGATGAAAATCGTTGACGCTTACAAGAAAGTCGATGAGGTTTTGCGTCAGGCCGTTCAGGGCGTTACGGATTTAATTACGAAATCCGGCTTCATTAATCTTGATTTCGCTGATATTAAAGCGATTTTGACGGGCGCAGGCACAGCCATTATGGGCATGGGCGAGGGCGAAGGCGAGGACAGGGCAGAGAAGGCCGCAAAGAATGCAATCACATCGCCGCTTATGACCTTCCCTGTTACGGGAGCAAAAGGAATTTTGTTGAACGTTACGACGGGCGCGGAAATTCTTTTGGCCGAAATGTCCGCTGCCGCGAAAATTATCGAAGAGACCGCAGACCCGGACGCTCAAGTTATCTGGGGACACGTCATCGATGAAACTCTCGGCGAGAAAGTTCACGTAACTTTGATAGCTACATTCCCGGAAGACGCTATGCAGAACCGTCAAAGGGCAGCGGCGGCAAAGCCAGCATCTCAAGACACGCAAGCGCAGGCCAGACCGACGGATTTACGTCAGCCCCCGCAGATTGGACAGCAGCAGCAGTATCCCAAAACGGGCCAGACAATCTATGATATTTTCAACACAAAGAGAAATATGGCTAATCAGGGACTTCAAGAAGCAAATTTGACAACTCCGAGCAATGACGGCGCATTCCCTGCGTCTCAGAGGAAATTATATGACCAGCCAGCACTTTTCAGAAAGAACAGAAAGAACTGAGCACAGGCGGCCTACAGTCAGGCGCGGAATTAAAAAGCGCGGAGTGCTTCCTTCATTCGGCGATATTATTCTGCCTGTTGTCGGTGTTTCAGCTGTTATTCTGCTCGTCATCTTTGGCCGTCAGTTTTTTTTGAACGGTCTTAAATCTTCGCCCGGCATTTCATCAACGCGGGCTTACGCTGAAGCTCCGGCAATAATTGCAGAACTTGAGAGAAAAGCAGAGCCGGAAGCCGTCGTGAAAATTCCAGAGCCTGTCTCTAATGAAATTTCTCAGGCCAAGCCCGAAGATAACCCGGAAGAAGATTTATTTGCTCTTGCTGTGGCCGTTCAAAATCCCAAAAGAGAAACGGCGGTTTCTGTTCAGCCAAAAGCTAAAATTTCACCGACAGCCTCGAAAAAGACAGCGACTGCAAAATCTTCGTCAAATGCGACAGTAAAAAAATCAGCCGCGAAAACTCAAACAAGAAGTTCCGGTTCGGGTTCTGTGAGTTCAAAGCAATGGCGTGTTCAAGTCGGCGCGTACACGTCTAAAGCAGGGGCGCAGGAAGCGGCGAATAAAATTAAAAAAGCTGGTTATAGTGCCATTGTTTATTCAAATCCTGCGTCAAAACACTTCAAAGTATGGGTGCAGGGCGGTGCAAGCAAGAAAGCCGCCGACAATGTCGTAAAAGCAATGCAAAGACTTGGATATAAGGGCAGTTTTTCTTTTCCTCCAGCAAAATAGGTTAAATCTTATCTTATTTCTAACTCTTCACCGTAGAAAAAAATCATGATAAATTTTGATAAATTTGAAGAAATTTTATACGCTCACTCAAATAATAAAATAATTCCCGGAATTGAACGAATTAAAAAATTATTAGACCGTCTCGAAAATCCTCAAGACTCTTTCAAGTCCGTTCACATAGTCGGCACAAACGGCAAAGGCTCAACGGGCGCGTTTATCTCGTCGATTTTCCGCGAGGCCGGTTATAAGACGGGATTTTATTCAAGTCCCCACCTTGAAAGTCCGGGCGAACGGCTTTTAATTAACGGCGAAGTTTTAAGCCCTGAAGAGTGGATTGACGCTGCCGAAGAAGTCATAAAATTTATAAAGCCTGATGAAGAACTGCCGTCATATTTTGAACTTGTAACGGCGTGTGCGTTTTTTCTTGCCCGTGAAAAAAATATTGATGTCGGAGTTATTGAGGCCGGGCTCGGCGGAAAATTCGACGCTACGAACGTCATGAATGATACGGCGTGTTCGCTAATTGCTTCGATTTCGATTGATCACACTGAATATTTAGGAGCGACGCTCGAAAAAATTGCGAGCGAAAAATTTGCGGTCGTGAAAAAAAATACTCCGGCGTGTTTTTCAGGTTATGACGTTTCATTAATTCCGATGTTCAAAAATTTTTGCGCGGAGTCTGGAGCGTTGCCGCATGTCTTGAGCGAAGAGGCCAAGCTCGAAAATATAAAAATCTCGCCTGAAGGAAATTTTTTTGATTTTTTCGCGCCTAATCTTGAATTAAAAAATATAAATACGAATTTAATCGGCGATTATCAGATTAATAATGCGGCGTTGGCTTTGCTTGCAGTTTCTGAAATTAAAAATTCTTTTCCGAAAATCACTGAAAAATCAATCCGCGACGGCTTGAAAAAAGCTAAATGGCCCGGCCGTTTGGAAATAATTTCGCATGAGCCTTTAATTATTCTTGACGGCGGCCACAATTACGACGGCGTGAAAAAACTCTGCCAGAGCGTTAAAAGTTTATGGCCCGAATTAAAATTAGGCGTTGTTTACGCGGCAATGCGAGATAAAAATTATTCCGGCTGTCTTGAACTTTTGAGCAGTGAATTAAAACCGGCGTTTTATGCTTCGACAGTTCCGGGTATGGCTCGTGCATTGCCCCCTGAAGAGCTCTTAAACGCGGCAAAAAATTTTACGTGGCAGAATATTCCAGAATCGTTTAATTTTCCTCAAGAGGCCGTTAAAAAAGCGTTAAGCGATAAAAATCAAGCCGTGTTAGTCTGCGGAAGTTTATATTTAATCGGATATGTCAGGGGAAAATTATTTTGATTTCTAAAAAATCCTAACTTTTCCAAATTTTTATCTGTTCTAAAATTTTTTCGGCGGTCTCCTGATGTTTTTGCTGGTAAGTGTGGCCGGTGTCTTCGATAAAAATTAAATTATTCTCGTTTGCGGTCGGAATGTGATTATTTATGTTGCAAAGGAATCCGGCAGGGTCGCCGTAAGTGAAATTATCGTAAGTTCCGATTAAAAGTGCGCCGCTGTGAGTAATTTTTTCACACTGCGAAAAATCCCGGTCAGGCTCGACAAAAACGTTATTTAATATTCCTGAGAACTGCCAGTCATATGCGGTATAAGCTATGCAATTAACCCAGCCCATAAACGGAAAAGGAAGCATATCGCCGCCGCGCCCGTGTTCGACCATGCTTTTAATTATAAATTTTTCGCGCCCCGTTACGCCCAACATCATGTAAGTTAAATTAGCAGGGCTCAGCAGAAAAAATTTTTTCACTCTTTCATCATGATGACGCGACAAATAATAAATAACTTTGTTAGCTCCAAGCGAATGGCCTGCAAGAATTATATATTTATATCCGGCCTGTTCAGCAAAATTCAAATATGCTTCAATGTCTTCGTCCGTGTATGAAAATCTTTCGTTCCACGAGCCTATAATTTCTTCTTTGCCCGTTTTAATATTTACTGTAGGAATTTCGCCGAAAGCGTCATTAGTCTGGGCGTATATGAAATCAAAGCCGCCCCCGTTCAGAGTGTCGCCGAAATTATAATAAAACGGGTTTGAATAAAAATTTCCGTGTATTCCCGTTATCGAAATCATAACGGTGTCGGTGCCTTTGCTCTTCTCGCTCGAAAAAAGCACGCCCGTTAAAACGCTTCCGCGCTCCGTTGCTACTCGTATCTCGTGCATTTATGGCCTCGTGAAGAATAGCAGCGGTTACAGGAAACGCACTTTGACTCGCTTGAAATTTTTTCTTGAAATTTTTTCGGCAGGTCAGGCTCACAGAGCAAGGGTCTAGAAAGTGAAAGCATTTCGATTTTTGTCTCGTTCAAAATGTTATTCATGAACTCAAGACTTCTCAAACCGCCGACTAAAATAACGGGGGTGCCGGCTTCTTCAGCAAGACGCGCCGCAAAATCTGCAAAGTAACCCTCATTCTTGTGCGGACGTATGCCGGGTACTGAAGTTCCGTTGCCGCTGACCTCGATAGAATCAATCCCCGCTTGTGAAAGCATTTTGCAGACTAATAAACTTTCTTCTTCGTCGAGGCCGTTAAACGTGAAATCGCTGCAATTTATTTTTATTGTAACGTGAAGTCCGGGAGCGGCTTTTTTAATTCCATCTAAAATGTCGATTAAAATTTTTGCTCTGTTTTCCGTTGAGCCGCCATAGTCATCAATTCTATGATTGACCGCTGGACTTATAAATCTGCTCAAAAAAAAGAAATGAGCCGCGTGAATCTGCACACCGTCAAAACCTGCTTTCTTAGCTCTTACGGCGGCGTTGACAAATTTTTCTATCACTAAGGAAATTTCTTCCGCTGTCAATGCGTCAGGCTCGACCTGAACATTTCCGCGATAAAATGCCCCCAATGCAAGCTGGGAAATTACAGCACAGTCTTGAGCGTGAATAACATCGACGAGTTTTTTATATTGCGGAATTAAAAAATCATCGGACAGCCTCATCATTCCGCCAAAATAAAAATCATTTGACGCAACACTCGTGAAGCCGGTTATTATTGTTCCTACTCCGCCGCGAGCAAGCCCGTCATAAATTTTATAAGTCTCTTCCGTGATAGAGCCGTCAAGCTCCCCAAGCCCCTCCCATGTTGCCGAACGGACAAGCCTGTTTTTTGCACGAAGGTTATTTAATTCAACGCTGTCAAAAATATTTTTCATGCTGCTAATTTTTTCTCTCCTGAAGTTTGATTTATAACTTTCGCGAAATTATAATTAGCAATAATTAAAAAACAAGAATGAAGATTTTTCTTTGCTGCTATAAAAAATATACTAATTAACGGAGAAAAATATGATGAATAATAAACCCCTGCCAAAAGAAAAAAATATTTATGATACGGACTGCCCGATACTCTACGCAATGGAAATAATCGGGCAAAAGTGGAAGCTGCCTATTTTGTGGTATGTCGCGGACGCTGAAAATCAGACGCTGAGATACGGAGAACTTGCAAAAAAAGTTGTGGGCATAACCGCAACGATGCTGACGAAATGTCTGCGCGAATTGGAGAAAGATAAATTAATCAGCCGTAAGCAATATAACACTATTCCGCCGACTGTTGAATATTCTTTGACTGAAAGGGGAAGAACTTTAATTCCGGCTCTTGAATCCGTTTACAAATGGGCAGAAGAGCAAATGAAGAATAATTCACAGCATTAAAAATTCATGCCTGCGGTAATATCGCGTATGTGTTCAAGCTCCCAGCTTTGAAGGTCATTTTTTTCTTTCATTGTTATTCCGATTATGTCAATGCGCCAGAAGCCTTCCCACTCGATTTTATTTATAAATTCCCGTGAATATTTTATGAGGGTGTTTAATTTTCTTGGCCCGATTGAATCAAAAGGCGATTGAATTTTTCCAAACGTCCGGCAGCGGACTTCGATTACGGCAATTTCTTCGGGCTTGGCTTCCGTGTCGAGTGCGATTATGTCAAGCTCGCCGTGCTGAAGTTTGCAATTTCGCGCTAAAATTTTCCAGCCGAGCGAGATTAAATATTCTGCGGCTATGTCTTCGGCGAATTTTCCAAGCGACTGAGCCTGCGTCATTGTAAATTATTTCTGCGCTGTCTCTTTGTCGAGCTTATAGACCCACGCAAGAACACGCGCAACAACTTCGTACAGCTCCGCAGGAATTTCCTCGCCAAGCTCAAGCGAAATCAAAGCCGACACAAGCGCGGCATCTTCGACAATCGGAACATCAGCTTCGACAGCACGCTCAATAATTTTTTTAGCTATAAAGCCTTCGCCCTTAGCAATAACAGTCGGAGCGTTCATTTTTTGATTGTCATATTTTACGGCGACGGCCTGTTCCCGTTTTTTATCCTGCAAAGCCATAACTCCTGCCTGAATTAAACTGTAATGTCAAGTCCGCGTCCGGCTAATAATAAATCTCTTTCGTGTTCGACGGCACGGAGCGAAATTCCTATAAAAGTTACGGGAAGCTCAAGCCCTTGAAGTTCTTTTCTCAAGTCTCTGCGCCTTCGTTCAATTAATTTGCAGGTCTCAAGTTTTTCAGCGTTGAGATTCAAATTACAGCTCTTGCCGTCGCTCTCGACAAGTCCCCCCACCTCGCCAAGCACGGAGCCGGTTATCCCGAAGCCGACCTGCCAATATTTTTGCCCGTCATCTTCGGCTGAACGTCCGACAAAAATTTTTGCGGTCATGTTCTGCGATGCGTCATTGAGAACGGGCCAGAACGGTGCCGCTAATAATGCCGGGTTGACTTCGTTGCGTGGGCTTTTCATCAAAATTGACTGAGCCTGTAAAAATTTTGCTATGTCGTCTCCGCCCTCCTTCATGTCTCTTAACGCTTTGACGGGGTCTTCGCCTTTTGAAGTTCTGTTCTTTAATTCCTTTCTGATTCTGTCCCACATTTCCGTAGCTTCCGCGCCGTTCATCGCGGCATATTGAGAGAGTAACGCGGCATTTTCAAGCGTCATCGGAACATTACGCGCCCAAAGTTCTATGAAAGAAGAAAGCTGTCCGGGCTGTGAGCCTGATTTTCTCCAAGCGTCTTTAATCGCGCTTAATACTTCACTTGAAAGAGGCAGACCGCGCATTAACAAAGCCGTAGCCAGTTCTCTGTCGCGTGGAGGAATTTGAGATAAAAAAGATAATTCGCCCTGCGATAACCTCAGCACGGGCACTCCGTCAGCTCCCGAAGCGTCCCAGACGGCACGGAAATGTTCGCCGACTATTAACGAAATAGTAGCTCTTGCGCGTAATTCCTGCGGCGTTCCGTTGACATCAACGCGGACTAAATATGTTCCGTCCTCGTTTTGAGATAACACGCTCCCTTCAACTAACATACCCGTCCTAATTCCGGCGAGTCGTGCGGCAATCTGCGAGGGCTGTTGGATTTGAGGCTGCGTGCTTATCTGACCCTGCCGGGAGTTAGTACTGATGTTCTGCTGCATCTGGTTATAGTTCTGTTCTACATTGACATTAATCGAAGGCATTTTATACTCTCTCCAAAAATTTTAGGCAAAAAGTTTTTCTGTGTATGTCGCTCGTTCCTTTTTCTTTCACTGCGTCAATATGAAAAGCTGTCGGATAGCCTTTATTCTTCTCTAAATTATAATCGGGATATTTTTTAGCGAGATTTATCATTAGTCTGTCGCGCAAAACTTTCGCAACGATCGAGGCCGCCGACACAACGGGAATTAATTTATCGGCCTGAATTAAAGTCCATTGACTGAATTTTATGTCAGGAATATTTTTATTTCCGTCAACTATTACGCAGTACGGAGCTTCGCTTAATTTTTCAGATAATTTATTTACGGCGTTCGACATTGTGATTAAAGAAGCCTGCAAAATATTTTTTTCGTCTATCAATTTCGGCGAGCCTTGAGCAACGCGCCACAGCACGCCTAATTCTTGAATTTTTGCAAAAATTTTTTCGCGCCTGTTGTGTGAAATTAATTTTGAGTCTCTCAGCTTCATTGACAATAAAATTTCTTCCTGCTCCTGCGTCAAGTACACCGCAGCCGCAACAACAGGCCCGGCAAGCGAACCACGCCCTGCTTCATCAGTGCCGACGATTAATCCAAGATCTTTTAATTTTTCTAAATTATTCCGCGCATCGTCAACACTGCACTTTAACGGGAGGGATAAGTCATCAAACAAAGTCAGCTGCTCCATCGTCATTATTAATTTCAAAATCGACTGCTCTCTGTCCGTCCGGGATCTCCAAGCAGACTGCGCCGAGCCTGCCCGATGAGAAAGCCTCAATAAATTTTTGTCCTGCCAATTCCATATTGACACGGCCGCCGGAAATTAAACAGCCGTATTTTTTTCCGATGTCTTCGAGAATTATTGCAGGAGTTTCGTTTTCAATTTCAATCGGGATTAAATTCTGCATGTCATTGGCACGCAAAAATTTTATTAAAGATATTGCAGCGTTCTCGTATCCTCCGACGACTTCAGCCTTTGCACAGCCAAGCCACGATAAAATTAAATGCGCTCCGGCTTCGGCGTGAGGGTCCAAAATTCCAGGCGAATCGACGATTAACATTCCTTCGTTTTTATACCAGCTCACGGATTTTGTGATGCCCGGAATATTTCCGACACCGGCGTTTGATTTTCCGATCAGTGAATTTAGCAGCAATGATTTTCCGACGTTCGGTATGCCGACGACAGCAAGCCTGACTTCACGGTGAGAAGGTTTGAATTTTAATATAGCTTTCTTGATATTATTTAAGCCGTCGCGCTTTCTCAAATCAGCCGCGTAAGTATGTTTCAATGAATTTAGCCATGATTTTAATTTTTCCGGCTCGGCTAAATCTTTTCGCGATAAAACATGAATGACGGGTTTTATTTTTGCAAGATATTTTATTAACGGCGATGAAGTTGAAGCAGGAGCGCGTGCGTCCCTGACCTCAACTATTAAATCTAATTTTGCGGCAAGCTCGTTTAATTTTCTTGTTCCCTTTGCCATGTGGCCGGGATACCAAACTGTTCTCGGCATAAAATTTTATTTTGGAATACCTATACGGTTTAACGGCCAGTATCTGAAAAACACGGGCCCTCTCATGTCTTCGAGCGAGGCAAAGCCCCAGTAGCGGCTGTCCTGAGAATTAGAGCGGTTGTCGCCGAGCATAAAATATTTATTTTCGGGAACTGTGAAGGGAACTTGCGGAAAAATATCATTCGGCCTCATTGTGTAGCGGTCGTGGTTTTTTACATACGGTTCATCAGTCGGCACGCCGTTGATATAGACAATTCCGTTTTTAATATCGACGACATCGCCCGGAATTGCAATAACGCGCTTCACAAAATCTCTTTCCCTGTCTACGGGATATTTGAAAACGTAAAGAGAGCCACGCGACGGTTCAAAAAAATAATTCCAAAATTTAGCGACTAATACTCTATCTTGAACTTCGAGCGTCGGTATCATTGAGCCGCTCGGTATCCAAAACGCCTGAACTATAAACGCTCTGATTATCATCGCGAGAATAAAAGCCCAGATTATAGTCTCTATTGTCTCGCGCCACCATGGCTTTGCAGCTTCAGCCATTTAATTATTTTCCCCCTGTTCCTCAAAAAATTTTTCTATCTTGCCCATAACTCCGTTTATAAATCTCGCGGAGTCTTTTGTTCCGAAATCATTGGCAAGTCTTACAGCCTCTGATATTGCGGACTTAACCGGGAGAGTTTTTTCTAAAAAGCCCTCAAGAGTCAAGAGCCTCAATATCGTTCTGTCAACGCTCATCATTCTTTCGGGCCGCCAGCCTGTAACAACGCGCAATAAAACGCCGTCAATCTCGTTCTTTCTGTTTAAGACCTTCAAAGATAAATCACGGCATCGTTTTTTTACTTCGGGCGTGTCGTTTTTTGCGACATCGTCAAGATTTAAGAAAAGCTCAAGCGATGAATTAATTTCCTGCTCCGGGCAAACATCAAGCGAATATAAAAACTGAACCGCAAGCTCTCTCGACCTGTGAATAGCCTCAAACCTGCGGCCTATAATTTTTTTATTTCTTTTTGTAAATTTATTTTTTATTTCTCTTTTTTCTTCGGGCATGTTTTAACTCCTGATTTTTTTAGCAAGCCACATAAGACCTTTAATAGCAAACCACGCAGCCGCACCCCAGAACGCCGTCCAGAAAAAACCGCTGAAGCCTGCCGTAATTATCACAGTTACGCATGACGCAATAACCGCCCACGTGTAAGGACTTTGAATAAGAGGCCATATTCCGCGCTCAGGGCTTGCCCATATGACAGAGGCTCTTATGCCGAGAGGCGCAAGAACTTCGCTGAGGTGTTCCGCAACCTGCTTTTTAGTCTCCGTTTTCAAATCTTCGTCAGATATTACTATCATTAAGTCAGCGTCCTGCTCTTTCGGCGCAAGGGTTATGCTGTAAAACCTGAAGCCCGACTTCAAAACATAATCAGCAAAATCAAAAAGCCCCTCGTGTGATATTTTTATTAGTCCGTCGGGCGTGTCTCTCCATAGAAAATACATGTTCAGTCTGCCTCGCTGTAGTCCGGTGAAAAAATTTCGTCCGGTCCGATATTAATTTGAATATCATCGCCGCCTGCCGTGTAAATTCCCTGAACGTTCACGTTTACCGCCTGAACTTCATAGCCCGTGTAGCGTTCTAAATTATCTTTGATTTTTTCCTGAACGTCCCAAGCAATATCTGGTATCCTTTGACCGTATCTGACGAGAACGTAAGCATCTATTGAGATAAATCTCTGCGAATGATCAACATATACGCGAATGCCTCCGCTTTTCCGGCCTATTCCAAATTTTGAAACAAGACGGGCGGCTATTTTTATATTAGGTATTCCCTGAATAGTTTTTCTTGCAAGCTCCACTATGACATCTTCGGAGATATGAATAACTCCGCCGTCAGCCATTGAGTTTTTCCTTTCGTCTGAATCAGCCATCTTTGTTATCAGTTAGGAATTAGGAGGTAGGAGGTAGGAATTTTTTTATCCTCGTTCCTAATTCCCAGTCATTAGTTATTTCTTCGCCCGTTCAAGATATGCGCCCGTGCGCGTGTCAACAACAATCTCTTCGCCGGGTTCAATGAATACCGGAACAGTAACAACGAGTCCCGTCTCAAGCGTCGCAGGTTTTCCGCCGCCTGTTACAGTGTCGCCCTTAAAGGCCGGAGGCGTGTCCGTAACTTTCATTGTTACGCTCTTGGGAAGCTCGATGCCCATGACCTTGCCCTCAAAAAATTCAATTTGAATTTCTAAATCATCGACAAGATATTTTGCCGCGTCGCCGAGAACCTGAGGGGACAGCCTCATCTCTTCATAAGTTGCCAGGTCCATAAAGACATAATCTTCACCGTCTCTATATGAATACTGCGCGGGCTTGTCCTCGTAAATAATGCGCTCAAATTTTTCGCCGGGCTTAAAAGAATTTTCAACGATTGATCCCGTCTCGACGTTGCGGAGTTTTGTGCGGACCACTGCTCCGCCTCTGCCCATTTTGTGATGGTCATACTCTACAATTTCCCATATCGCGTCCTGCCAGCGGAGCTTCAAGCCTACATAAAAGCTAGTAGTGTCGGCTACCTGTGCCATTAAATAAAAACCTCCTAAAAAATTTTTTTGATTTTATTTTAAGCTAATTATATAACAACTGAAAAGAGTTAGGAGTTAGGAATTAGGAGGTAGGAGTTAAAATTTAAAAACTAAATTGCAGGCATGTATAAAATTTTTACAGGCTTGTCCCCAAAATTAAAAACCTTTATGCCGTTTAATATCGGGAAGGCATGATAGGCAAAGTAATCATCAGCGCAGTTCGTTCCGTCGGCGTTTGATAATGCGGCGTGGTAGTGGAACGGCGTTTCATCAACGACAGCTAATACCATAAATTTTTTATTGCTCTCAATAATTATTCCCTCAGGTTTATTCGGCTCGATCACAGCTTCGCGCACATATTCTCCGATTGAGTCATAAAGTTCAAAATGTACAATGTCGAGCAAAATATTTAACATAAAAATAATTTCGTTAGTACTGCCGTCTTCTCTATAACGCCACTGCGGAAGAGGATAATCGACAGGAAAAGACGAGTAAAGCATATCAACTTTAGGATTTTGCCTGAGATAGTCTCCAACATTTATACGAGGATAAAAAATTCTATGGTCGCGGAAAAATTCATCATCGCAGAGTGCTTGGCGTGTCAAAGAATTTGCGAACATTGCGAAACATACGAGTGGACTGTTTTTATAATGTAAGTTGAAAAGTTGTTCGAGATTGTCATGTAAATCTGCCGGATACTCGGCGGCGAACCGGCTCAAACCGTGAAAAATATCATTAAGACCAAACGAATTAAAGTTATCATTTTTTAATTTCATAACAAAATTCCTCCTGTTATAGAATTTTTGTTCTTCCGACTGCATTTAGGCAGCCCGAAAAACAATGCTCGATATTTTATTTTTTAAGTCGATAAAAATCAATAGGCAGTTCGGCATGATTATTAAATCAATTTTGAAGTCGCTGCAAAAATTTTCACAATAAACGGAAAAAAATATTTGGTATAAATTTTTTGAGGGCGCGTTAAAAATTTTTGGGCTCTTTAATTTTTTGGGGACGAAAAAATTTTTTGATTCTATTTTTTTGAGAAGCTCCGTAAAATTTTATGAGGTCTGAAAAATTTTAATGCTCTTGTAATTGTAAAAGTAGTTGCAAAAAAAATATTCCTCCTTCATAATATTTACAAAGGAGGAAAATTTCAATGTCGTTTATTATAAAGCGCGTAATAAATAATGCAACATACGTGTATGAAGTAACAAGCTACCGTGATAAGCAGGGCAGGCCGCGAAATAAACAGAAATGTCTTGGAAGATTTGACGAGGAAGAAGGCGTGCTGTTCTCATCAAAAAGAAAACTTCCGGCAGAAATTAAGAAAATCAAAACGATCACAACAAAAATAAAAATTGTACGTAAGAAAAAAACATCAGCCGCAAGCAAAACTAAATACAAGACTAAAACTACAGGCAAAACAAGGAGCAAAGAATGAGAGACTTAGAAGAAATTAAAGAAGAAATAAAAACACTAATCGAAGCAAAAAATATCAGAGAGCTTAGAACTTTAATTGAAGATATGAATGACGCGGACTTAGCCGACATTCTCGAAGCACTCGAGCCGGAGCAGAGCGTTATTTTGTTTCGTATGCTTCCAAAAGATATGGCCGCAGAAGTTTTCGCGCACTTGATACCGGACGCAAAAGAAGCTCTAGTTTCAAAACTGACAGCTCCCGAAATTGGAGGCATTGTCGATGAATTATTCTTGGACGACGCGGCAGACTTGGTTGAGGAACTTCCTGCCGATGTCGTGAAAAAAATTTTAGAGAGCGCAAGCCCGGAGACCCGGCGCGGAATTAATCAGCTCCTACAGTATCAGGAAGACACCGCCGGAAGCATAATGACGACCGAGTATATTTCTTTGAGGCCGGATATGAACGTTGAAGAATCTTTCAAACACATACGCGAAGTCGGAATGGACAAAGAAACTTTATATACCTGTTACGTTACTGACCCTAAAGGAATTTTAATCGGCGTTGTTACAGTCAGAACGATGCTGTTATCTCAATACGCTGACAAGATAGCGGACATAATGACCGATACAAATTTAATCAGCGTCAACACGAACGACGACCGCGAAAAAGTTACGGAGCTTTTCCAAAAATATGACTTCATGGCAATTCCTGTCGTCGATTCACAAAATCATTTAGTCGGAATTGTAACGGTCGATGACGCTATGGAAGTCTTAGAAGAAGAAAGCACGGAGGACTTTCACAAAATGGCAGCCATTCTTCCGATTGACGAGCCTTATCTCTCAATGGGAATTGCAGAGCTTGCAAAGAAGCGAATAATTTGGCTAATGGTCTTGATGATTTCGGCGACTCTCTCCGGGCAGATATTGACGCACTATCAATCTGTCTTCGCTGCCCTGCCGGCTTTGATAGCGGCTATTCCGATGTTAATGGACACGGGCGGCAACGCAGGCTCGCAGTCCTCGACTCTCGTAATTCGCGGAATTGCTGTGGGCGAGTTAAAAATTTTTGACGCTCTCAAAGTTCTTTCAAAAGAGATTAGAGTAAGTCTTTTAGTCGGCGGCGGCCTTGCTGTCGTAAATTTCTTCTATAAGTACGCAATGAGCGGAGACTTTCTGCTTTCATTGACTGTCGGGATAAGTTTATTTGCCACCGTAATTTTTGCTCAGACTGTCGGAGGAATGTTGCCGCTGTTGGCGAAGGCTCTGGGCTTTGACCCGGCGTTGATGGCTGCTCCGATAGTTACAACGATTGTTGACGCAGGGAGCTTGACGATGTATTTCATGGTTGCGAGCAGAATTATGAGCGTCAGTTAGTGTCAGGTAGGAGTTAGGAAGTAGGAGTTAGGAGTTAAAAAAAATTCTCCTCACTCAATTATTAATGTCATGCCGTCAACTGCTTTGACAGTTCCCGAAGAGCCTGCCGCGAGATTTCCTGACTCCGTTCTCGCTCTCCATATCTCGCCGTGACACGAGACCTGCCCGAAATTTTTTTCGCTCAAGTCCGAAATTATTTCAACGTTTAAGCCAATCATTCCTGACTGCCCCGTCGAGACTTTGCGCCGAAAACCCTTTAATATTAAATAAGCCATGAAGGCAAAACAAATTCCAAGCGCGAGAGCTATTCCGACTATTACGGACATTGAGACCTGAAGGAGCTCTCCGCCCGGCGCACGGAACAAAAATACTCCGCCTAAGCAAAATACGGGGAGGCCGAGAAGAGTTAAGACCCCCGAAGTCCCTGCGGTTAAGTCTATGATCATTAGAATAATCCCGGCGATTATTAACACTATTCCGGCCCAGTTGAACGGCAGCATCTTTAATCCTATCGAGCCAAGCACGAGCATAACGCCTCCCGCAGTTCCGAGCATGAAGCCGCCCGGCGTGATGATCTCGAAAAAGATAGCCATAATTCCGCCGGAGATTAACAAATATGCAATTTGAGGGTCTGAAACGAACTGAATAATTTTTTCGCTGAAGGACATCGCAGCCTTTGAGACTTTTACTTCTTTGTCAAAATTTATTTTTACAAAGTTCGAGCCGACTTTCACGCGCCGCCCGGAAATTGCTTTAATTAATGAATTTACATCGCCGGCTATGACATCGATGACTTTATTTTTTAATGCCTCTGTCGCCGTTAATGAAATGCTTTCCTCAATCATTTTTTCCGTGATTTCCTGATTGCGCCCTCTCAACTGAACAACGGAACGCATTTGAGCTTTCAAGTCGTTCATAATTTTTTTGCTCATGTCGCTCTCTTTTATGTCCTCGCCTGAAGCCACAACGGGGTGAGCCGCGCCTATGTTCGTTCCCGGTGCCATAGCCGCAACGTGAGCAGACTGGACGATAAAAGCCCCTGCGCTAGCCGCACGTCCCCCCGGAGGTATCCAGACAGCTACAGGAACTTTTGAGGCTAGAATAGACTGCACGACCCCGCGCATTGATTCAACGAGTCCGCCCGGAGTGTCGAGCTGAAAAATTATCAGAGCGTCGCCGTTATTTTCGGAATTTGCGATAACTTCTTTGACAAATTCTTCCATTTGAACGCCGACAGTTCCGTTTAATTCAGCAAGCGTTACATCGCTCCGCGCCCAAGCGCATGACGCGCTAAGGACAAAAATAAAAATTAATGCAAAAATTTTTTTCATCTTTTACTTCCTACCTCCTACCTCCTAATTCCTACTTAATCTTTATCCTTTCCTCTCCAAAAAGTTCTGACAGGAGTGCCGGTGAAATCTTCGAGCTCACGCAATTTATTTTTAACATGATTTTCAAATGAAGAATTAACTAATTCGGGCTTGTTCACGAAAAATATAAAAGTCGGGGGCAATGCGTCAGCCTGTGAGCAGTAATAAACTTTCAGAGCCCGGCCTTTCTTATCCGAAGGAAGTCTGTCGAACGCAAGAACATCGCGCATTAAACGATTTAATAAATTCGTGGCTATTCTTTTCTTGCGATTTTCATTGACGGTTAAGACGGTCTGAATAATTTTATTGATCCCCCGTCCGTTCAGAGCCGAAGCAAAAATTACAGGCGCGTAACTCAAGAACGGCATATCGTCGCGAATTTTTTTCATTAACTCGTCAGCAAGATTATTACTCTTACTTCCTACCTCCTCCCTCCTAACTCCTGCCTGTATTAAGTCCCATTTATTGAGGATGATAATTAAGCCCTTGCCCTTTTGAACAACATGAGCGGCGATTTTTTTGTCCTGATCCGTGCAGGGCTCGCGGGCGTCCATTAATAATAAAGCTATGTCTGCTCTGTCAACGGCGGCTAGAGTCCTGACGAACGAATAATATTCTAAATCGCCGTCAAATTTTGAACGCCGTCTCAAGCCTGCTGTGTCGATAATTCTAAAATTTTGGCCGTCGATATTTATTGCCATGTCAACGGGGTCGCGTGTCGTCCCGGCTATCGGGCTGACGAGTGAACGCTCCGACTTTGTAATTTTATTCAGAAGCGAAGATTTCCCGACGTTGGGCTTGCCTGCGATTACTAATTTAATTTCGTTCTCATCGTCAGAAAAATTTTCTCCGTAATCTTCCGGCAAAAGTTCCGTTACTAAGTCGAGAAGCTCATCAATGCCTCGCTTATGCAGTGCGCTGATTGATAAAACATTTTCAAAGCCGAGCGAATAAGCATCATTTATTAAATCATCGTGCTTGGGGTCGTCGAGTTTATTCATGGCGACGATTACGGGCTTGCTATTGCCTGCGGCTTTGCGTATAAAGTCGGCGATTTCTTCGTCGGAACTCGTTACTCCGTCGCGTCCGTCAAGCATGAAAATTATTAAATCACATTCCTTCACGGCCTCGTCAACGTGATTTTTAATGCCCCTGCTAAATTCCGTGTCCTCTCCGAAAATTCCGCCGGTGTCGATGACGTAAAAATTTTTTCCGCGATGCTCACATTCTCCGTAGAGCCTGTCCCGTGTAACTCCGGGCATGTCGTCAACTATTGCGTCGCGCTTGCCCGTAAGCCTGTTAAAGAGCGATGATTTACCGGCGTTAGGCCGTCCTATTATTGCAGCTATTCCGGGCATTTTTATTTACCGTGCATATATTCTGCAAGAGCGTCGCCCTTCAACCCTGCCGCAAGCCCGACGGCTAATTTAATTCTTGCCTGATAGGGCGATAACATTCCGCCGCTTATTAATCCCATGTCCAAGAGCTGTGCCGCGCTTCCCTCATAATTTTCCGTAGCCTGAACAATTCCGCTGGGGTATCGCGAACTTAACACAACCGGAATTTCAGCTTTCAATAGTTTTCTAAGGAGCGGCACCCATGACGAAGGCACGTCCCCGTCTCCAAGTCCCGATATTATGAGCCCGTCAAGCTCGTCGGAAAATTTTTTATCGAGCAGTGCGCGAAGAATAACATCATTATCGCCGAGCGAAGCTGACAAAATCGGAATATTTCTTGCAAGCGGCATAATCATTTTTTGAATATATCTATGACGCGGAAATCTTAACGAAATATAATTTCCTGAAGGCTGTGAAAAAACTCCTAAAGGCGATTCAGGAAACGCGAGCAGACTTCCCCTGTTGAAATTTGAAATTCTCAACACGTCCGCCGGTGCGTAAATTGCGTCCTGTATGCAAATTAAAACTCCTTTGCCGACGCATCGTCCCGACAGTGCCGCCCTGACAGCCTGAGTTAATCTTAAATGTGTCTCGCTGTTCATAGAGTCCGCGTTGAAAATCGAGCCGGTAAAAATTAACGGAGGATTCAAATCCCAAACTAAGTCGGCAAAGTATGACAGCTCCGAAATTGCTTGAATGCCGCACGTCAGAACAACGCCCCTCGCACCTTCATCGTGCACTAATGACGTTACCATGCTGATCAATTCTCCGCACATTCTCAGCGTGTAATTTGAGGCCGGTTGAAAGCTCCACTTTTGAAAATTTACATGCTCTTTCATATCATCGGGCAGAAGGGCATATAATTCTTCAGTACTTAATTCTCTGTCGTCCTGATGTTGAACTATCCGCCCTCCTGCCAATAAAACTACAATTTTGTCTCTATTATCCATAAAAAAATTTTTAGCTCCCTTAAATTAGGAAATGAATTGCAACAAGTATTATATAATACTCACTCTGCAAAAGACGGAGCGGTTAATTTTTAATGAGTGTTATAATTTTTTCACTCAAAATAAAATCGAAAGGAGTTTTATTTTATGGCGAAAAAATTTTTGATCGCGTTTGTTTTGGTGCTTGCTCTTGCGTTCAGCGCGTGCGCAGATACCGTAGTCAGGCTTGGAGTTACCGGCAGCGTCTATGACGAAATGTGGCAGCCGGTTAAAGAAATGCTGGCGAAGCAGGGAATTACCCTTGAGGTTATTCAGTTCACGGACTACGTAACGCCTAACAGGGCACTTGCGGACGGAGACATTGATCTTAACGGCTTCCAGCATAGAATTTATCTTAAAGATGAAATCGAGAGCAGAGGCTATAAAATCACGAACATAGCAAATACTTTTGTCGTTCCCCTTAATCTTTACTCAACAAAAATTAAAACACTTGACGAGATTAAAGACGGCGATGTTATAGCAATTCCCAACGACCCGACGAACGGCGGACGCGCAATAAAAGTTCTGGCGACTTCCGGGCTGTTCACGCTCAAAGAGGGCGCAGGCTTCAATCCCACAAAAGATGACATAGCGTCGTATTCTAAAAAGATCACTATTCAGGAACTCGCAGCCAACACGATACCTTCAGCTCTTCCCGACATCACCGCAGGCGTTATTAATGACACATACGCGCTTGATTACGGTCTGAAGGCCAGCGATGCTGTTTATGCTGACCAGGCACGCGAGCAGGAATACTGGAACTTAATTGCCGCAAGAACGAGCGACCTTGAAGACCCTGCTAAACTTGACGCTTATATTAAAGTCGTCAATGCGTATCAGAGCGAAGAAATGAAAGCGCATCTCTCAAAACTTTACGGCGGATTTTTCAGACCCGTAGGCTGGGACGAGGGATTATTAACGCCTTTCATTAAGTAGGCAGTACCTAAATCCTAACTCCTAACTTAATCCAGTCCTCACAGCTTAAATCTTCGGCGCGGATATTTTCATCAATGCCGAGCGAATTAAAAATTTCCTGCCATTCAGAAATATTAATATCCATAAAACCTTTGAGATTATTTAATAAAGTCTTGCGGCGATGAGCAAAGCCCCGATGAAGCAAATCGCTCCATGAAGAATTTTTTATTAAGTCGAAATTTTTTTCAATCGATATTTCAACAACAGCCGAGTCAACTTTAGGAACGGGCCGGAAACAATTACGCGAGACGCTTTTTACAATGCGTGCCTGTCCCATTGCCTCAATAGTAACGCCCAAAGGATAACGCTCTTTAGTGTCGGCCGGAGCAATAATTCTCAATGCGGCTTCTTTTTGCAGCATGAATAGAAAGTACCTGAGGCCAAGCTCTGAAAATTTTAATAACTTCCAGATTAGCGGCGTTGTTATGTTGTATGGAATGTTAGCTATAACTTTATTAGGGAAAGGATTTAATGACGAGTAGTCGAATTTTACAGCATCACCCCAGTGAAGATGAAAATTTTTTTCGTGCTGTTCTAACTCTTCAAGCTCAGGGCGCAGTCTCTCGTCAAGTTCGATTGAATGAAGGCAGGCTATTTTCTTTTCAAGCAAAGCCCTAGTCAAAACCCCATGACCCGGCCCAATTTCGAGCACGCAGTCATTTTCTTTCAAGTCTGCACATGAAATTATTTCGGCTAAAATATTTTTGTCAATTAGGAAATTTTGTCCAAAACGTTTTAACGGTATCATAAATTTTTTATCTGGTGCCCGAGAGAGGACTCGAACCTCCACGAACTTGCGCCCACTAGAACCTGAATCTAGCGCGTCTACCAATTCCGCCACCCGGGCATTTTATTTTTAATGCGGAAAATATTTTAGCAAGATATAAATTTTTTGCAAGTCTTAAAATTTTATGATAAACTCTTTTCCTTATCAAACAACTAAAATTTTAGAGAGAGAAATTTTTTACCACTACATTTACACCTACAAAAATTTTTATTTTTTAGAGACTTCATAAAAATTTTCAAAGCCGAATCAAAAAATAGAATCAAAAAATTTTTTTAAGACTTTTGAAAAAAAGTTTGACTCTTTTTCCCTGCC
>CAJOGI010000010.1 GCA_905234075.1 uncultured Synergistales bacterium
ACCCAGCGGCGGCAGGGCGATGTCGTATAATTTTTATAGGGAGAGTGAATTTTTACACATGAATAAAAAAATTTTAATTCTGTCATTAATTTTTCTGCTTATAAATTCTGCGTGCTCATACTGCGCAGACACCGCCGGACTTGAGCGCGAGGCGTTGGCACTGCGCGTCGAGCTTAACAGGCTCGGAAGCAACGGCGATCCTTTTGAACGGGAAAAAATTTTGCAGAAGATTATCGACACTTGCAAAGGCACTGAAGAAGCCGTAAGGGCATACTGGGATTTAGCTGACTTGTATCTCGACGGCTTTCCCGAAGAAATGCGGCAGGAGGCCTGCGAGATGCTCGAACTCTGTCTGAAAAATTATCCTGATTCCCCGAGTGCCTCAATGATTAAATGCAGGCTTGTTGATTTATACGATGCTAAGAACGAACGGCGCGACGAACTTATAGAACAGCTCAAAGATGATAAAACACTGCCGAATATTTTAAGGACTTCGATAAAATAAATAAAAATAAAATTTTTCATAAAATACATATTCGATAGCTGCGTAATTTTTATTAGAACGTAGTATAATTAAAAATACTTAAAAATTTTTCAGAATAAAGTGAAGTGAGTTTGTTTATGTCGAAAAAATTATGCACGTTATTTTTATTGATCTCTATATTTTTTTTCTGTTGCCCTCCGCCGCTGCAGGCCGCCCGCAAAGAAAAAAATACTATCTCATTAAATGATGTCAGCTCATATCAGCTCGGAATGAGCGAATTTGTTTTGAAGCTGTCCGGGAAAAATCTGCCTGCCCCGTACGTCGAGGCTGAAGGCAATTCGATGTCAATAATTTTTAACGGTGCATGGGCGAAAAACATAAAGAAAATTAATCTTCTCATGGGTGATTTTCATCAGGAAGTCCCGGCCATTGTAAATTTTTCGGCTGAAAATATTTCTGATGATGAGGGCAAAAGAGTTTTTATTGAGCTTGAGACAGACAAAATAATCGAATCAACTTCGGCAGCGCAGAATTACGACGGCTGGTCGCTGAGAATAAAACTTGAGGAGCAAAAAAATAATTTCGTAAAATTTGAGCCAACTCCGATTAGCGTGAGAGTGCCGGAGTCTTTTCTGCCCTTCAAAATGAAAACGATAATAACGACAGAATTTCGAGACGCAAACCTTCAAGACATTTTCAGAATGATAATGGAAGAGTCCGGGAAAAATATAATAATCGATAATTCTTTCCCTAAGGATATAACTTTGAGCATGTCGCTTGTGGGGATTGAGGCCGAAGAATTAATTAATTATTTAATGAATCAGTATGACTTGACGTGCTACCCTGCCGGCGTGAATACGATAGCGTTCGGAACGCGCGACAGCCTCTCGAAACTTTCAGGCAAGAACGAAATAAAATCGTTCAAAATTGCTTATGCTGATTTAGCTCAGTTTAATACGATGCTGAAAAATTTAACGGGACTGACGGACGCAGAATACACTCAGGACGAGCGAATGAGGACCGTGCATATCAACACTAACCCCGCAAAAATGCGCCGTGTCGAGGACGCAATCACAAGGCTTGATGTTCCTGCGCGTCAGGTACTGATAAGGGCGAGCATTTTTGAATTTAACGACTCTGCCACGCAAGATGTTCAGGTTGCAATTAACGCAGTTTATGACAAGTGGACATTCATGAGCGATCCGAAAAACACCGCCGGCTTGATCTCGTATGTTGATCGGACGTATTCGCTGGGGCGTTCAAATTTTGACAGATACATAACAGGCACTCTTCAGGCTCTTGAAAATAAAAGCAAGGGCAGAACGATCGCTAACCCGTCTGTCATTGCCATTGACGGTCAAGAAGCTACAATAGATTTAAAACAAAAAATTTTATACAGCAAAGGATTTAATGAAAAAGGAAACGTCGAATGGGGAAGCGAGGAGGTTGGCCCAGAACTTAAATTTACACCGAAAATCGAAGAGAACGGCTATGTTTATCTCGATATTAATATCACAACGGGCGATTATCTCGGCAAGGATACGGACGGAAATATTCAGACTGCAAAGCGCGACGTTACGACAAAAATCCGGGTTCGCGACGGTATGCCGTTCGTTATAGGCGGCCTTCATCAGGACGGACAAATCACAACGGAGGCAAAATTTCCTATCTTGGGAGATATTCCGCTGCTCGGCGAGCTGTTCAAATATAAGAATAACGAGCATAATAAAACTCAGGCTGTTATGATAGTAACGCCTTATATTTTGAATTAAGTAGGAGGTAGGAAGTAGGAAGTAAAAAACATCTTGCTTCTTAAATTTTTATATGTTAAAAAAAATTTTTTTATTAATTGCAATTTTTATTACTCTGTCATCGGCTAGTGCTTACGCTGAAAAATTTTTGACAAGCTATGATATTGTCGTCGCAGGCGGAGGCACGGGCGGAACTGCGGCGGCCATTCAAGCGTCAAGAATGGGAATGAGCGTCTTAATCGTCGAGCCGACTTACATGTTAGGAGGGCAGGCAACTGCGGCAGGCGTTTCGACTATGGACGACATGAGCCGAATCGAGAGCGGAATTTACAAAGAATTTATAGACCGCGTTAAAAAATATTATTCCGGCATGAAAAAATCTATCAACACTCCATATTGGAAGGAACACGGGAAAGCCTTTGAGCCTTCAGTCGGCGATAAAATCCTCAAAGAAATGACCGCAAGTGCGGATATTCTTTATCATGCAAATATAATTGAAGTTGATAATAATGAAAGGTGCGTGAGCGTTCAGACCCCTGAGGGCGTGAAAGAAATTAATTATAAAATTTTGATCGACGCGACAGAATACGGGGACATTTTACCTTTAGCCGGAGCGCGTTACCGTTCGGGCAACGGCATCTCGCCTAACATAAGCAAAAATTCTTTTATTCAAGACATAACGTGGACGGCAATAATCAGAAAATATCCCGAAGGCGTGCCGGAAAATTTGAAACCTAAAAATCCTTTGCCTGACTACGAGAAAGCAAAGAAAAATTATAAGAATTACGTTACCGCGAACGGCTTTGATTTTCATGGAAAGTATCCCGTAAAAATGCCCGTTAATTTAATTTCTCATAACGCCTACAGAGCCGTGCCGGACTCGTTCACGCCGGGAAGCTACACGGGCGCAAGAAAGAACTGGGCAAAAATTACAAAGACCGGCGTAAATTGGGGCAATGATTATCCGGGCATGTATATGTTAATGAACCATTACGGGCTTAATGTTATGTTCTTGGAAGATAAAGAGACACGCGCTCAAATGGAACGGGACGCGCTGATTAAAACACTTCACTTTATTTATTACATTCAGCACGAACTCGGCGCGGATTGGTCAATCGATGAGAACGAATACGGAGAAATTCCCGAAGCCGCTAAAGATTTTCCCCACGAATGGAAAGAAATTGCGCGTCATATTCCGCCGATCCCTTATGTGAGAGAGTCAAGGCGCGTGCTTGGAGCTTACACGTTAAATTCTAAAGCAGTTCATGAAAATTCATTGAGCTGGCGCAACGGCCATAAATATCAGGAATTTAGCGACGCTATAGCAATCGGCGGCTATAATCTCGATTTACACGGCGGGGACGACGACGACGACATCGAGAGAGAACTCGGCGAGAAGCAGTCATCAATCTGGAGCAACATACCGCAGGGGCCCTTTCAAGTTCCGATGAAAATTTTAATTCCTGAAAGCACGGATAATTTTTTAGCGGCGGAGAAAAATTTATCAATGTCCCGATTAGTTTCGAGCGCGTTGAGACTCCAGCCTATCACAATGATGACGGGACAGGCCGCAGGAGCTTTAGCCGCGACCGCAATAAAATTAAATCTTCAACCGCGAGACGTTCACCCTTTACACGTTCAAAAGAGGCTTGCTGAAGACGGCGTGGTGTTATCGCTTTGCTGTTACTCTGACGTTCCAAGAGAGCATAAAAATTTTGCGGGCGTTCAGATAGCTAGCCTTTATCAATTATTGAGGCCGAGAACATATCCGAGCATGGAGGGCGCGAATATAAATTCGTCAGGTACAAAAGGACAACGAGGCCGTTTCGCTCCTGATAAATTAATAACGAAAAAAGATTTTGAAGACATGATAGCAAAAGCAGAAAAAATCATGGGCGAAAAATTAAATCTTCCGCATATACCCGTAACAATGACGAGAGGCGACGCGGTAGACATGATAGTGAAAGCTATGGACGAAATTTAATTCAGTGAGAAGTTAGGAATTTTTCTTAGCTCCTCTTTTTTTACATAACCATTTCCGCCACGAAAGGAACTTTTACTGCGCCGGAAAACTTTTTAACTAATTCAGGAACTTCCGGGCCGTCAGGACTTATTGCGTGCTTGGGACATCTGTTGATACAGGCCCAGCAGCCTATACACTTATCGAGGTCAAAAGTTTTATTCTCGATATCGATTGCGTCAACGGGGCAATGACGGACACAGGTTCTGCATTTTATGCAAGCGTCCGAAATTTTTTTCGCTCTGAACGGGAAGACGTGATGTCCGTCTTCGACTGCGCGGTATGAGGCGGCTTTCTCGGCATCGTCCTCAGAAGTTCCTTCGCCGATCTTGTCATGTAAAACGTAATCGCCTTTTGAAACTTTTTCGTAAACGCGCCTGCCGAAATCCAGCATTAATTTTTCATCTTCAGCGTTCGGCCTGCCTTCGTTGCCTAAGGAAGCTGCGAGCGAGTGTGCTGTCGGGAACGCTCCCATAGCCGCAACTTTGAAGCCCTGTTTTTCGGCGTGTGCTTTAATTTCTTCGAGCAGTACAACTTTCATGAAGTAAGTGTTCGAGAAAGTTGTAACGCCCACGAACGGTGCGCCGTTTCCGTGAAGACAGCCGAAAATTTCATCAAATTTTGTGAGCACGAGGCTCGCTGTCATTGTGCAGAAGAAGACAAGATCGTCAGGGCCGAAATTATATTCTTTCTGACGGCTTGAGGGCGTTAATAAATCATGAGCTTCAACAGGAACGTCAGTAATAGCAGAGGCTATTTTTTGATGACTTTCTCGCTTGAACCGCTTGGACTGAAATAAACTAAATGTACTTTTTTAATTGACATTTTATTTATAGTTATACCTGCCTCTCAAATAATGAAAAAATATATTAACATGGTAAAAATATCGGCGCAATGAAGTTCAGCAGTATTAAACAAAAGCGAAATAAAAAATTAATTATGCTAAAATTTCGCTAAGTTATTAAATTCCCGAATAAAATTTTAGGAGGTTTTTCATGAAAAAATTTTTGGCTCTATCGCTGCTCGTTTTGACGTTTTTGGCGTCCGCTGCGTCCGCTGAAGTTGTAGTCGGCAGGCACAGCATGTTGAACTTCACGGAAGCAGAGCTCGTCAAACTCATGCAGGAAAGTATTCACAGAGAGTTTTATGTCGGACTTGACGTAACATTAATTTCTTTGAAATATTATGATTCTCTCGTGTTGCTTTAGCTTGCTTTGGACAAGGGCGAAATCGGAGTTATGACGCTTCCGATGTGCGTTGGACAGTTTGTGCTTCATTCAAATCCGAATTATACGATTAAAGGTCTTGACTGGTGGTTCCTTTCATCTGCCTGCACATTTAACTGCGCGTTCTTAGAAAGCAATAAAGAACTTCAGGGACGTTTTAATGCGGCTATTAAGGACATGAAGAACAAGGGCGGTTCTTGCGTTGCTGGAAGAAAAATATATAAACAATCTTGACGTTAATAATATTGTCCCTATTGAAATTCCCAAGTTTGACGATGCCCCGACAATCACCGTTGCTATTACGGGCGATATGCCTCCGATCGACTATGTTGCTCCTAATGGAACGCCGGCAGGATATAACACGGCTGTTCTTTCTGAAATCGCCAAGAGGCTCCATGTAAATATTAAACTTGAAAATATTGACACAGGCGCACGTGCAGCCGCTCTTCAGTCCGGGCGCGTTGACGTAGTTTTCTGGTTCCAGAGCAACCTTGACAGCAACGTTCCGGCCATTGACGTTCCAGAGGGCATAATTCTTTCAGAGCCTTACTATAAATGGAATGAGCAGTATTTCATCGGCAAGAAATAATTTTTAATCATGAGCCGGGAATTAGGGGTAAGGAATTGAAAAATTATTTGCTCCTATTATTTTCTTCTTAGAAAGGAAATAAATTATCGTGAAAGAAATTTTTTTAGTAAGTACATTTTTATTTTTATTTTTATTTTTGATTTTAATTTCTTCAGCGGCTGCCATAGAAAATTGGACTTCAGACGCTGACCGCCCGACAATGGAAGACAATTTGCAGTATCACATTCAATGCAGGAGCGGAGATATTAATAAATATGTTTTACTGCCCGGAGATCCCGGACGTGTGGACTTAATCGCAAAGGAATGGGACGAAGCAAAATTTGTCGCGTTTAACCGCGAATATAAAACCTTCAGCGGAAAAATCGGCGATGTTTCTCTCAGCGCATGTTCAACAGGAATCGGCGGGCCTTCGACTTCAATCGCCATTGAAGAACTTGCGGAGCTTGGAGCAGATACCTTTATCCGTGTCGGAACGTGCGGAGCGATACACGAGGGCATAAAATGCGGCGACATTATAATCTGTTCGGGGGCTGTGCGTCATGACGGCGCAAGCGATGAATATATTGAAACGGCATACCCTGCGCTTGCTAATCACGAAATAGTTTTAGCTCTCATTCAGGCGTGTGAAAAATTAGGGAAAAATTATCACGTCGGAATTTCTTGTTCAACCTCAACATTTCACACTGGACAGGCAAGACCGGGATTTAAGGGCTATACGCAGTCATTCTTTGAAAATAAAATCAAGGACTTGCAGAACGCTAGAGTATTAAATTTTGAAATGGAAGCCGCTACGGTTCTGACGCTTGCAGGAATTTACGGGTTCCGCGCCGGAGCAGTCTTTGTTGTCGTGGCTGACAGGAATAATAATACTTTCACATATACAGGAATTGATGACAGCGTGAAAATTGCAAACGAGGCCGTAAAAATTTTAGCATCGTGGGATAAAGTGAAGAGCGAAAAAAATAAAGAATTTTTCTATCCCGATTTATTGAAAAAATAAAAAAAAATCCCCTTCGTCTAATTTTTCGGCGGAGGGGGTAATTAATTATTTTCTGCTTCTGCTTTTACTTTTTGTTTTCGTTGTTGTTTTTTCTTCTTCGTGGGCAAAGAGGCTTTTCGTTGACGCTTTCACTAAATTTTCAACAACTTTCATGACGGGGCCGCCCTGATATTCGCGGTATATTGCGCCGTTTGCCGCCGCCACATAATCGCCCTCAGGGTCGTTCGTTAAAAAAAGTTTAGGTGAAAAATTTGTGCTTAAATATGTAACGTCATGAGCCGGAGTGATTTCTGTTTTTTCTTCAGGTATTCTCAGCGTCTCAATGATATTGCCTTTAGCGTCGCGCTTCTGAATTTCTTTATATTCCGTGTAAGTCCTGACTTTTTCGGGAACATGCTCGGTAACAAATTTTTGAGACAAGTCCGCCGTTATGAAAGCAGTGTAGCCCATTTCTAAAGCGGCTTTGAAAAATTCACGGCCTTCCGGAATTTTATCGCCGTAAATAAATTTCATGTCCTCGATTAAAGCATCGCGGCCCTTGATTGTAATTTTTCCCTTGCCCATTGAAGAGCCTATGCCGTCAGCCGCCCATGCAATTAAATTCGCGTTTAATTGTTTTTGCGGCATTAATTGATTTCCTGCGTTAAGTTCCGAATTAATCGGCATGATAAAAATTTTTTTCAGCTCCGAAAATTTTAATGACGGATCCTGCCAAACTTCAACGTCAGCAAAACAAATTGAGCATAAAAAAAAGCAATAAAGAACAACAATAAAAATTTTTTTCATTTTTCACACTCCTTCTATAATTCGTGAGAGCGTTGAGTTAAACGAAGCCTCCTGTTGAATAAATCGTCCTCGATTTCGTCTGCCTGCTCTCCGACCATGAATTTATCTTCAAAGACTGAATCTCCTGCGACGTCTGTCTGACCTTTGAATGCACTCTTTAACACTATGGGCGTTATGATAGTACATACGATTATCATAATAATAATCGGGCCTAAAAAATCTTCGCTGATTAAATTCATTGCCATTCCCTTACCTGCAACGATAAGCGCGACCTCTCCTCTGCATACCATGCCAAGCCCTATCTGATAGCTTTGTCTGCCGTCGAAGCCGCAAAGTTTTGCTCCAAGTCCGCAGCCTCCTAATTTTGAAATAACGCTGACGATTACAAGAGCAATAGTGAAAATCACAAGCTCATATGACATTGTAGGAAGCGTAACTTCGAGTCCGATATTCGCAAAAAATATCGGGGTCAATAATAAATACGCTATTGTGTCGAATTTGCTGGCGATGTACTGCCCTTTGGGAGCCATTGCTATAATCATTCCTGCTGCAAACGCGCCGATTATATCTGCAACTCCGAAGACGACTTCAGCCGCCCAAGCCATGAATAAACAAAAAGCAAAGCCCATTACGGGGTAGCGTCTTAAATTTCTAGCGGCCTGTATTCTGTCCGACCAGACCATGTAATAGTAATAAGAAAATCCGGCAATGCCCACAAAAAGGAAAAAGCCCACGATTTTTATTAAAACTAGCATTAAATTAACTTCTTCTCCGGCCATTCCCGTTATTAAAGTCAAACAGATTAAGCCTAAAATATCGTCTATCAATGCCGCTGCTAGTATCGTGTTGCCGACCTTCGTTGACATCTTGCCGAGTTCTTTTAACGTCTCAACCGTAATCGAAACTGACGTTGCAGTTAATACAGCCCCGACAAAAATAGCAGACGCAAAAGTTACGTTCTTGTCAAAAATGTACATCAGGCCCGCGCCCATTCCCAACGGGACAATAACGCCGGAGAGAGCTACAGCGAAGCCGACTTTGCCCGAAGCCTTTAACTCGTCAATGTTCGTTTCCATTCCTGCCGTGAACATTATGACAATTACTCCGAGTTCAGCAAGACGGCTCAATAACGGCGAGGGCATTAAACAAAAAGGAAAGCCGAAAATTTTTGACGTTAATGCTCCGAGTACAGCAGGCCCGAAAAATAATCCGGCCATTAACGCGCCGACAACTTGAGGAAGCTGTGCCCGGCGTGAAATTATGCTGAAGATTTTTGTTGACATTAAAATTACGCAAAGGCTCAAGAGATAGTTGTAGCCTTCCAAAATAAATTACTTCCTTTCTTTCTTAGTTAGGAGGTAGGAATGAAAAAATTTTTATTTAATTATTATTCTCCATCTTCTTTAATAATAATGCGTTTTATAAAATTAATTACGATTTAAGAAAAATAACTCCTAATTCCTACCTGTTATAATTCGTAATCATCGCCGGAAGCCTCGCCCAGCAATGCCCCTACCTGATGTCTCCAAGGGAGCGAAGGGTGCGCCCCTATTTTCGTACATGCTAAAGCTCCGCAGGCCGAACCGAAACGCGCCGCACGTCTTATCGGTCTTCCCTCGCCCAACGCGACACAGAAGCCCGCGCAAAAAGCGTCTCGCGCCCCAGTGCTGTCAACAGAGCGGATATTAAAAGCATCAAACGTAAAATTCTCGCCGGCCTCGTCAAAAATCATTCCTCCCTTAGAACTTTGAGTAACAACAAGACATTTAATGCCCCTGTCGAGAATTTCATGAGCCATTGAATAAATTGAAGCGTCATGATTTTTCGTCTCTGCATAAAAACTTAGAGCCTTTTCATTTAATATTAAATAGTCAATATTTTTCCATGCTTCTTTGGAAAGTGAGTAAGGCGGTTCTGCTGAGAGAAAAGTTTTACAGCCGGTCTGCCTTGCAAGTTTCAATCCTGCCGTAACGGTCTCCGTAGGGCTTTCCATTTGAAAGAGTGCGGAGTCCGAAGACTCGAAAATATTTTTTGCATCGAAGATAGCTTTTTCATCAAGCAAAGAATTTGCGCCGTGAGCAATAACGATTGAATTATCTCCATCGTCTGTAACTGTTATAACTGCCGTACCCGTTGCGAGTTCTTTACGTGTCTGAAGGTGTGAACAGTCAACGCCGTTTTCAGTTAGGACTGATCGCAAACGCCTCCCGAAGTCGTCATCTCCTACACAGCCTATCATATAAGAGCGGGCGTTTAATCTTGCGACCTCTAGTGCTTGATTAGAGCCCTTGCCTCCTCCTGCCATTCCGAACGGACCGCCTACTATTGTTTCTCCCTGCTGCGGACAATGCGGTGCGCGTATAACTAAATCGATATTGAGTGAACCTACTATTGCAACTGCTGACAAACTTTTTCCCCCTCATAAAAATTTTTTTATAATTTGCGTAAGATTATACACGCAATTTTTACAAGGGTTTTTATTTTGAAATTAAGAATGACGAATAACCTTCATAATAGTAACTTCGGTCAATGCCTTTCATAAAAATTTCGCGGTCGTTAATTTTTTCGGTGAGCGCATTTTTCAGCAAAATTTTTATTTCAGTGTCTCGAACGGGGCTGCGCTCCATAGCAAATAAATAATCTTCTCTATCAATTTTGCTCCAGTCAATAACTTTTCCCAATGACTTTTTCAAAATTAAATCGAGCCACATTCGCATAGAGCGTCCGTTGCTTTCTCTGAATGGGTGAGCGATATTCATTTCGACGTATTTTTCTATGATTTCATCAAAAGTTGACTGAGGCATCTGCTCAATTTTTTCTAAAGCAGCTTCAAGATAAATCGCAGGAACGAATCTGAAATGGCCTTTGGCGATATTAACGTGTCGAATTTTTCCTGCGAAGTCATAAATTTCAGAGAAGAGTTTTTTGTGTATTTCAGCAAGTGTCTTAAAAGTTCCCGGAGTTAGTGCGTCAAGTTTTCCGCTCCCGAAAAGTTCAATAGCTTTTAACTTGCTTATCCGCTCTTCTTCGTTGTCGCTCATTCCTAACCCTTCATTCTAAAAACATCGCATCGCCGAATGAAAAGAATCGCCAGTTATTTTTTGCGCAGTCTTCATAAATTTCAAGAAGCCGAGACAAAATTTCTTCTTCATGTCCGAAATGTCCTGCTTTGTTCGCCGCAAATGAAGCCACGAGCATTATTAAAGAACTTTCAGGCAAATGAAAATTTGTGATGAGAGCGTCAACGGTTTTGAATTTATAGCCCGGATAAATATATAAACCCGTCTCAATAATTCCTGATTTAATTTTGCCGTCATCGTCTGAAAAAGTTTCGAGAGTTCTTGCGGCTGTAGTTCCCGAAGCAATTACGCGCCCGCCGTCATTTTTGCACTCGTTAATTAAATTCGCGGTCTGCTCCGAAAGTTCGCAGTGCTCTGTATGAATTTTATGCTCGCGTATATCCTGAACCATGACGGGTCTGAAAGTTCCAAGCCCTACATGCAAAGTAACATAAGAAATTTTTACGCCGATTTCTTTAATTTTTTCTAAAAGTTCGGGCGTAAAGTGCAGGCTTGCAGTCGGAGCAGCCACTGAACCGTCATGACGCGCAAAAACAGTCTGATATGCAGAGCGCATGTCGTTATTATTTTTTATGTACGGAGGCAGCGGCACTTGGCCTGACTGTTCAAGAAAATTCATGAAGTCCTCACGGGAATTGAAATCAAATTTAATTTCCCTGATGCCTTCATTTTTTTCTGAAAGGACATGCAAAAAATTTTCGTTGACTTTAATTTTTGAGTGGACGTGAATTTTTTTTGCAGGTTTCACGAGAGCTTCCCACGTCAAAAAATCAGGCGTTAAATTTCTCAATAAAAAAACTTCGCACTGACCGCCCGTCTCTCTTGTGCCTTTTAACCTAGCAGGGATAACTTTAGTGTCATTTAAGATTAATAAATCATTCGGGCGAAAAAATTTTGTGATGTCCCGAAAAATATTATCGCGTAAAATTTCATTTTCTTTCACGTTCCAGACTAAGAGCCGCGAAGAATCACGGGGGCTTGCAGGAAACTGAGCTATATTTTCCGGCGGAAGGTCATAAGAATACGAGCTTAATTTATATAAATCGCTGTGAGAGATGATTTTTTTCACTTGAATTTTTTAATAACCGTTCCGGGATAATAATGAGTCAAAATTCTTTCAGCCGTCCAGCCCTGTTCGGCCATTGCCATAGCTCCCCATTGACACATGCCAACGCCGTGCCCCCAGCCGCGCCCGTAAAAAATAAATTCGTTGTCTTTTTTCTCGATTGAGTAGCCGTATTTATTTAATGCAGGCTTTGAAGTTGAAGTCTGCGAAGGGATTTTAATTTGCTGACGTGAGCTTCTTTCAAGTCCTGTCTTGTAGTAATTTTTTTTCTTTTCAGGATTTGTGAGCATGTCAATTAATTCTGTCGTTGTGAAAATTCCGTCCGCCGTCATTTTGGCGATGCCCTGACTTTCTTCAAAGGTCATATTTTGCGCAGAAGTTTGTTTTTTGCTGCCCGTTCCTACAAGTCCGCCGGCAGTTGAATTATTTTTAGCTGCGTTAAAAGTTCCGCCCGACGGCGTGAACATTGTGCTTTTTAACGTTCTGGGGTCTAAATTTAATCTGAACTGGCTGGCCTTCATCGACTTAGTTCCGTTTGAGCCGATGAACGTCATATTAATTGCTCGTCCTCCCTCGTCAACATCAGAGACTTGAATTTCTTTAACTGTTCCGATGTCGGAGCCTGTAACTTTTTTTACGACGCTTCGTATTTTTTCGGACGAAAATCTAGCGTTCCAGACCGACACGGGCGATTTATAATCCACGACTTCAGGAACGCCCGTTAAATACGGAATGTCACGCCCCCAAACGTCTTTAATATTCGCAGTGTGTCCGCCGCTGTCAGAATGAAAATAGGTCTGTGCTAGTTCAGCTCCGTAAGTCAAAACTAAACTCGCCGTGCTCATGACAGCCTGATTAGTTTTTGACGTCTCAACTCCTGCGCCCTTGTAAACCTGATCCGAGTCAGTGTCAACAACGTCATAGCCTTTTTCGGCCCTGTTGAAACTTTGACGCAAAACATAAGTCCTCGCCGTGATAGCCTGCGCTCTTAATGCTTCAGAGTGCCAAGACGCTCCGACTTCGGCAGGAAGGACACCGCATAAATAATTTTCAAGTCCCACGACGTTTAACAAGCCGCCGCGCTGTGTGATTAAGAATGAGCCGCGATAAGTTTTGCCAGCGAATTTTAACAGGCCCGGCCCGGAAATTCTCAAAGGCATTAAAAACGAATGACCCATAATATTTGCGCTGTTGCCATTAACTGAAATATTTGCACTGTCGCCCAAGTTAGCGAGCCTTCCTTCAGCGTCGCTCATCGTCAAATTTCCGCTCGTAATTCCGATTGAATAACTGCCTGAACCTGATAATCTTACGTAAACATCACGCGCTTCAATTTTATTTTCGTTAATAAAAAAACATAAAAAGAAAATAAAAAAAATTAAAGGCGTTTTCAAATTTTGTGAAATTTTAATCATCTCCCGTCATAAAAATTTTTTATTCTGGTCTTAACATTTTCTTGCAAATTTCTGTAGAAAAATAAATAATCGTAAACATGATACGCGCCCAAAGGCAGGTTCGACACTACGGGCGGATAGTCCGCGCTTATGAGGCCGGGAACTTTCAAAACTCCGCGCTCCGTGTCGATATAACAGCCGCAGAAATTTTTAATCTCGCTCTTAATTTCTCCGCTGTAGTCCGTGAAACACGCGCCTAAATTCAAATTTTTTTCGGCAGGTGTTCCGTCAGTCTTCCAGTTTAACGGATTAATTGCAAATACTTGCATATCTTCGGGATTAATTGAGCTTGAATGAATTTCAGGATCTTCACAGTCAAACGTTATGACAACTCCGACATCATTTTCAGACTGAGCGGGTTTAATGTGCGGATTTTTTTTGACAAACTCTTTTTCAAGCCTCCAACCTATCGCGTAAACAGCTACGAGACGCGAATTTAATTCTTCATCTTTGAAAAAATCTTCGAGAATTTTATAACACATTTCCGCGCCTTGTGAAAATCCTGCAAGAATAATCGGCCTGTTTTTATTTTCATGTTCTAAATAATAAGAAAACGCCTCTTTAATATCACCATAAGCAATATCAAAAAACGGCGTTCTTAACTCTTCCGAAAGATTATAGGCTTTTATTGCCATTTGCCTGTAATAGGGCGCGTACATTCGTGTATTCTCTTCATAAATTCCGCGCTCCATGTTCAAAGCACCGAGAAAATTTCCCATAGTGAAATTATCTGAAAGCGACATGTTATATTCGTCATTCACATCGACGGTCGGACATATTAGAAATAAATCTACGGAGCCTGAGCCTTCAGAAAAATACGCCCAATATTTTTTATCAGAGTAAATATTTTCGCCGTGAGCTGTAGATATTAATAAAAATGAAAGTAATAATGCGAAAAAAATTTTTTTATTAAAATTAAAAATCAATTAAAACTTGCCTCCCTAAATATGAATAAGCATTAACCGTTGCTTTACGTCCACGCGGGGTACGCTCTAATAATCCTTTTTGAATTAAATAAGGCTCGTAAATATCTTCAATGGTCTGAGCGTCCTCGTTCAGTGCCGCTGCTAATGTGCTTAGGCCGACCGGGCCGCCGTTAAATAAATCTATAATAGCACGTAAGATCTTTCTGTCGCCTTCGTCAAGTCCCGAAGCATCAACTTCTAACATGTCCATAGCGCGTATAGCTGTCTCTGCATTAATTTCGCTATCAACTCCGTTTTGAACAGCAGCAACATCACGGACACGCCGCAATAATCTCAAAGCTATTCGCGGAGTTCCACGTGAACGTTTTGCAATTTCTATAGTTGCTTCTTTATTTATGTTGACGTTCAAAACGCCGGCAGCACGCAATAAAATTTTTGAAAGTTCTTCGTCTGTGTAAAGTGCTAACTGTTCGACAATTCCGAAACGCGCTCTTAACGGCGAAGTTAAAAGTCCGAGCCTTGTCGTGGCTCCGCATAAAGTAAATTTAGGAAGATTCAATGCTATTGTTCGAGCTAAAGGGCCTTTACCGACAACAATATGAAGCGTGAAATCCTCCATAGCCGGATATAAAATTTCTTCGACTTGAGGCGGCATACGGTGAATTTCATCAATAAATAAAACATCGTTGCGCTCAATGTTCGAGACTATCGCAGCCAAGTCTCCTGCACGTTCAAGAGCAGGGCCTGTCGTTGTGCGTAACTGTCCGCCCATTTCCTGAGCAATTATTCCTGCAAGCGTAGTTTTACCCAAGCCCGGAGGGCCGTATAACAAGACATGGTCTAAAGGCTCGCCGCGTCCTTTTGCCGCTGAAATATAAATTTTTAATTTCTCTTTGAGTTTTTCCTGACCCGTAAATTCATCAAGATATTTCGGCCTGACGCTGATGTCATCAGGCGAGCGCGGAGCGTCAAAAAATCTTACGGGCGAGTTAATAATTTCTTCTTCAGGCATTTTTTATTTGTGCAGCTCCCTCAATGACATTCTCAATAAATCTTCTTCGCTTAATTTATTAAAATCCTCGCCGTGTGCAGCGCGCAATAAATTAATAACACCTCCGGCATCTGAACGTGAAAAACCAAGAGATAACAGTGCATCAATGACGCTTTCAGCATGGCCCGACGAAGATTTAGAAACTGCCTCTGATTTTTTGCTCATGACTTTTAAGCCTGCAATGTTCTTTAACTCGAAGCAAAGACGCTCGGCAGTTTTTTTGCCAATTCCAGGAACGCGCATAAAAGCATTTACATCAGCAGAAGAAATAGCGTTCACTACATCGTCAATAGAAAGTTCGGATAAAATAGCGATAGCCGTGCGGCCTCCAACACCTTTGACACTCGTCAGTCTTAAAAAAAATTCGCGCTCTCTTTCCGATGTAAAGCCGTAAATGACGGCCCCTGCTTCTGAAATTTGAAGGCTTGTCGTGATTGTCTTCGCTTTGCCGATTTCGCAGGAACTTAAAACGGAACGAGAGCAGAAAATTTCAAAGCCTATTCCGTTTACGTCAAGAATAATAATATTATCGAGAATGTCTAAAACTTTTCCGCTTAATGAACGAATCATGACATGATTTTTAATGCGAAGCCCGTTATGGCTGCTGCTAGAGCATCGGCTGTGTCGTCTGGCTTGGGAATTTCATCGAGAGCTAAAAATCTCTGTACCATTCCCTGAACTTGGGATTTAACAGCGTCCCCAGTGCCGCACAAGGCTAATTTAATTTGATTGGGCTTTGGCTCAACAACGGGCAGATTATTTTGAGCCGCAAGCAGCATTACAACACCGCGAGCCTGAAAAACATATTCGGCTGTCGTTACGTTGTGCCCGAAAAATAAACGCTCTACCGAAACAAAATCGGGCTTGCAGATTTTTATCTGCGTCTGCAGTTCGTCATAAATTCTTAACAAGCGTTCAGTAAAGCTCATTTTCGGCGATGTCTCTATGCAGCCGTAGTTCAAAGCCCTTAACTTAAATCCCGACTGCGCGACAGCTCCATAGCCTACTCGTGCAAGGCCGGGATCTATTCCTAAACATACAGTATCTGACAAAGTTATAAAATAATTTATTCGTCTTCAATCTGTGAAGCAACTTCGTCAGGAATTTCAAAATTTGAGTAAACGTTCTGAACGTCGTCGTGCTCTTCGAGAGCATCAACCAGCCTCAAAACTTTTCGCGCTGCTTCGGGGTCTGAAACTTCGACGGGAGTTTTCGCTATCATTGAAACTTCCGCGTTATCAACGACGTATTTATTATCTTCAAGTGCTTTTTGAAGCGTATCGAGGTCGCTAGGTTCGCAGTAAAGAGTGAAGCCCTCGTCGTTTGCTTCCATGTCCGACATTCCCGAATCAAGGCCGAGCGTCATTAAATCATCTTCATTAAGTCCTTTGCCTTTGACTTCGATAACGCCCTTGCGGTCAAACATCCAAGCAACGCTCCCGGACTCGCCCATTTGTCCGCCGTTGCGCGATAACAAGGCGCGGATTTCCGGTGTCGTTCTGTTTCTGTTATCCGTCATGACGTTTACGAGCACTGCAATTCCTGAAGGCCCGTAGGCTTCGTATGTAAGTTCATCGTATGAAATATCGCCGAGTTCGCCTGTTCCGCGTTTGATTGCGCGTGTAATGTTATCGTTGGGAACACTGACGGCCTTTGCACGTTCTATTGCGGTCTTGAGGCGCATATTCATTGCCGGATCTCCGCCGCCGTCTTTAGCTGCGATAATAATTGCGCGTACTAATTTTTGAAAAAGATTTCCTCTCTTTGCGTCCTGAGCCGCTTTGCGGTGTTTAATATTTGCCCATTTTGAATGTCCTGACATGGTTTATATCACTCCTGTTAAAAATTAAATTAAAATTTGAAAATTGGAATTGGTTTGCGCTTATGTTCGCTTCGCCTGTGCATAACGTCAATACGCTCTCGTGCTTTTTCGTCGTCAATTTTTCCCGTTGCTAAATATTCATCGAGAACATCATAACTGAAGCCCATATCGCCTTCGTCCGTCTGCCCTTCATAAAGCCCCGCGCTTGGAGCTTTATTAATAATTTTTTCGGGAACGTTGAGAATTTTTGCCGCCTCTCTGATTTCGCGCTTCAGAAAATTTGCAAGCGGCATTAAATCTACTCCGCTGTCGCCGAATTTTGTGAAGTAGCCCGTTTCATATTCTGATTTATTGCTTGTTCCGCAGACGAGAAAATTTTTTGACTGAGCAGCAGCATATAAAGTTACCATTCGCAGACGAGCTTTTAAGTTAGATTTTACGAGGGAATTTAATTCGCTGCCTATAGCGTCAAGTTCTAAATCAAACACCCCAGAAAGGTCAACGCGCATAAAATTTATATCGAGTGCCTTGATTAAAAGCCTAGCGTCCGCTTCGTCGTCGTCAATGCTGTGGCAGGGCATAATTATTCCGAGCACTTTATCGCGCCCAAGTGCCTCGCGTCCGATTGCCGCAAGCACAGAGCTGTCAATTCCCCCCGACAGGCCAAGAACTATACCGGAAGCGTGAGCAGTTTCAACTTCATCACGGAGCCATTGTTCGCACCGGTTAATAATATTTCGCAAGTTTGAAAAATTCCCCTCATTAAAAAATATCTCGTATTATACACTCGTTTTCATGAGAAATTAGGGACTCAATTTTTTTTTTTGCGAAGGGCTTAATCTTTCCATAAACATGATAAAATAATAACGTTTTAAGATTTCACACGCTCGTGTTGAGTTAAAGGTGCCGTGTAAATTTCTAACGGTTTGAAAACGGGCGGAGGATTTTTAATAAATAACCTTTAGGAGGTAGAATTTTTTATGGCAGTAGCAAGTATGAAGCAGTTGCTTGAATGCGGAGTCCATTTCGGACATCAGACACGCCGCTGGAATCCCAAGATGAAACCTTATATTTTCACGGAGCGTAATGGCGTTTACATCATCGACCTTCAGAAGACAGTAAGAGGTCTTGACCGTGCTTATGATTTTATTCGCGAGACAGCGGCGGCCGGCGGTCATGTTCTTTTTGTCGGCACTAAGCGTCAGGCGCAGGAGACAATCCGCGACGAAGCAACAAGGTGCGGTCAGTATTATATTAATCAACGCTGGCTCGGCGGACTTATGACTAACTTCCCGACAATCCGCAGACGTATCTCAAGAATGTTAGAGCTCCGCAGGTACGACGAAGAGGGCAAGTGGGAAGACTACACGAAAAAAGAAGCCGCTATGATTAAAAAAGAGCAGTTGAAGCTCGAAAAATATCTCGGCGGTATCGCAAATATGACGGCTGTACCCGACGCGATATTTTTAATCGACCCGCGCCGTGAGGAAAACGCAATCGCAGAAGCACGTAAACTTCATATCCCGGTCGTTTCGATTGTTGACACAAACTGCGACCCCGAATTGATTGACTACCCGATACCCGGCAACGATGACGCTATCAGAGCTATTAAATTAATTACAGGCTTGATGGCCAACGCGGTAATCGAGGGCAGACAAGGTGAAGATGCCGTTATCATTCCCGTACAGGAACTCAGCGGCCCCGATGCAGTCAGCGCAGACGAGTTAATCGCAACAAAAGAGCGTCTCTATGAGAGCTACGAGGGCAACATCGACGACGAAAACATGGAGGATAAATAATTATGGCCGAGATTACAGCCGCAAAAGTTAAAGAGTTACGCGAGCGCACGGGCTCCGGCATGATGGACTGCAAAAAAGCACTTGCCGAGACCAACGGCGACATGGAAAAAGCGATTGATTATCTTCGTGAAAAAGGTTTAGCGAAAGCCGCGAAGAAAGCTGAACGCACGGCAAGCGACGGAAGGATTTTCCATATCGTAAGCGAGGACGGAAAGCGCGGAGTTATGATTGAGCTTAACAGTGAGACGGATTTTGTCGCGAAGACTGACGAGTTCAACGACTTGGGCAATAAATTAACCGCTCACCTTTTTGAAAAGTCATATAACGACCCGGCGGCTCTGCTTGAGAGTACTCACGAGACCGGCGTAAAAGTTAATGATTTGGTTACGGCAGTCATCGCTAAACTCGGTGAAAATATTGTCTTAAAGCGTTTCGCAAGATTCGACGCTCCCAACGGCCGCGCTTTTTGCTACATTCACAGCAATTACAAAGTAGGTGCGCTTGTCGAACTTGACGCAGACAACACCGCAGCAATTAACTCGCCGGAATTTGCGGAGCTTGGGCACGAAATTTGTATGCAGATTGCGGCGGCTAACCCGTTATACCTTGTTCAGGAGGACGCACCCGAAGAGGTTTTAGAGCGTGAAAAAGCCGTTTACCGTCAGCAGCTTCTTGATGAAGGCAAGCCTGCGGACAAAATCGAAAAGATTTTACCGGGCAAGATTAGAAAATATTTTGAAAATACGTGCCTTCTTGAGCAGGAATATATCAGGGATTCTGACAAGAAAGTTAAGGATTTAATCGCCGAAACCGGAAAGAAACTCGGCGCAAAAATCAGCGTAAAATGCTTCGAGAGATTTTCAATAGGAGAATAATTTTTAATAATGAGGGATTAGAGATGAGGAATAAGGGATTAATTTTGCTTTTCAATCCCTAATCCCTAACTCCTAATCCCTAATTTTTTATTATGCCAAAGTTCAAAAAAATTTTATTAAAAATGTCGGGCGAAGTCTTAGCAGGTGAAAACCACACCGGGCTTGACTTCAAAACGGTCAATAATTTTGCAAAAAATTTAGCTAAAATCAGAAATTCCGGGATTGAATTATCAATCGTAGTCGGCGGCGGCAACATGATAAGAGGCCGTGATGCTCTTGATTACGGAATTGAACGGGCAAATATTGATTCTATCGGAATGTTGGGAACGGTCATGAACGCACTTGCGATTAAAGCGGCTCTTGAAAATCTCAAAGTCCCTGCTCAAGTTCTTTCAGCCGTCGGAATGCCGCCCATAGCAGATTTATATAACAGAGAACGCGCAAAAAATTTATTAAGCTCCGGGCACGTAGTTATCTTCGCGGCAGGAACTGGGCACCCGTTTTTTTCGACAGATACGGCGGCGGCGTTGAGAGCTTCCGAGCTTGGCCTTGACTGTGTTATAAAAGCTACGAAGGTCAACGGAATTTACGATAAAGACCCTATGAAATATAATGATGCTAAATTTTTTCCCGAAGTTACGTACAGCGACGCAATAAAATTAAATCTCAATGTTTTTGATACTGCGGCCTTTGCGTTGTGCCGCGAAAATAAAATTCCGATATGGGTCATAAGTATTCAAGACTCCGACTGGGTGAAAAATATTACAGAAGGAGCCAATGTCGGAACAATAGTAAGAGAATAAAAAGGAGGATTACTTGCAATGCCGAAAGATGAACTTGCTGAACTGAAAGAAAATATGGACAAGGCCATAGCTTTTTTACAGAATGAATATCTCTCAATCAGGACAGGCCGCGCACATCCGGGACTTGTCAGCGATATTAAAGTCGATTACTACGGAACGCCAACGCCGATAAAACAGCTTGCGAATGTAACCGTGCCGGAAAGCCGCTCGCTTCAGGTTGCACCGTTCGACAAAACAAGCCTCAAAGCAATCGAGAAAGCAATTTTAGCCGCTAATATAGGCATGACACCGCAAAGCGACGGGACAGTTTTACGAATGACCCTGCCGGAACTCACAAAGGCAAGGCGCGTTGAGCTGACGAAATTATTAGCGCGTAAGGCTGAAGAATCAAAAGTCGTCATCAGAAACTACAGACGCGACGCTATCGAAAATTTGAAAAAACAAGAGAAAGCCTCCGAAATTACAGAAGATGATCTGAAGAAATTTACTAAGGACGTTCAGGACATCACGGACAAGTACATAAAGAAGATTGACGAAGTTTATAAAGTCAAAGAAAAAGAAGTTCTCGAAGATTAATTTGAAGATTAAATTAACGAAATGCCAAAGGAGGAATGATTCGCTATGGAAGAAGTAAGCCAGTATAATTCACCGGGCTACACAACGTTCAAAATGAAGCTCAAGAGGCTCATAGGAATTGACTTAAATTCTTATAAAGAGCAAATCCACCGCAGAACTCACGAATTAATGAACCGCTGGGGCTGCAAGACTTACGATGATTATTTTGAGACAATCAACAAAGACGAGAAGAAGCTACGCGAATTTCTTGATCATCTTACGATTAACGTCTCTGAATTTTTCCGCAATGATTCTCAGTGGTGGAAAATGCGCGACAAAATTATTCCTGAGTTAATTCAGAAGCGCGGCTCAAGACGTTTGAAGCTCTGGAGCGCGGGCTGTGCAACCGGCGAGGAGCCTTATTCGCTTGCGATTTTGTCGGCTGTCTGCGGTCTCGACACCATGAACCCCGTTTTGGCTGCTGATATTGATCAGGGAGCTATCTCAATCGCTCAAAAAGCATCGTACAGAAAGACACAGTTATTAAACGTTCCCAAAGAATATTTAGCGAAATATTTTACGACGAAAGATGCCGGAACTACATACGAAGTCAACGCGGATATAAAGCGCAGGGTTTCTTTCAAGCGCATGAATATGATTGAGGACCCGTTCGGCGCAAATTTTGATTTAATTTTATGCCGCAACGTCGTCATTTATTTCACTGCCGAGACAAAAGCAAAATTATATAAAAAGTTTTTTGACGCACTCGCGCCCGGCGGTTATTTCCTTGTAGGCTCGACGGAGCAGATTTTCGGCTATCAGCAGATAGGTTTTGAGTCTGCAGGGCCGTTCCTTTACACGAAAAAATAATTAGGAATGTACGAATTTTCGCTGACTAATTCGGTCGCAAACACTGCTTTAGCTTTATGTAAAAAGGCTGGCTGGAGCAAAATCCGGCGCATATTAGTAAAAGTCGGCGGCATGAGGAAAATAAATCCTGAGCTTATGTCGTTTATTTTTACATCGCTTGTAAAAGATACTCCGGCGGAGGATGCGCTTCTGTCGGTCATGATAATACCGGTTACTCTGCATTGCTATACATGCGGTCATGTCAGCGTACGCGAAGACACTCAGTTTTTATGCCCTTCATGCGAAAGCAGAAATGTTCAGTTACTTTCTGGGCTTGAGTTTAATATTGAAGTACTCGAAGTTGAAAGTTAATTAAATTATATTTTAGAAATAAAGAGTTAGGAATTAGGAGCTAAATAAAAAATTCTTAATCCCTAATTCTTAATTAAAGTAAAGATGAATGAATCAAAAAATATATTGCAATCATTATCACCGATACAGCAGGAGGCTGTAATTTATATTGACGGGCCTTTACTTATCCTTGCAGGTGCGGGGAGCGGTAAGACCCGTGTTTTAACTCATAAAGTAGCATGGCTCGTTGAAGAAAATATTTCAGCTCCCCAGAATATTCTTGCCGTAACATTCACGAACAAAGCCGCCGGAGAAATGAAGTCGCGCATTAATTCACTTGTAAGCGGTCCGGCATCAGGAAAAATTCAAGCCGGAACTTTTCACGCATACGGGCTCAGATTTTTATTCAGATATTCACGCGCAGCCGAAGAGATAGCCGGGCTTCACGAAGGCTTCTCCGTTTTCAGCCGCAGCGACAGCCAAGCATTATTAAAGCAGTTGTTAAAAGAAATGAAATTCCCTGAAAAAGAAAACACTCCGGCTATGGCGATGGATATAATCTCACGCGACTATATGGCGTGGACACCGCTGGGCCACGACACAACGATAACGGACGAAAATTATTTCAAGCTCGCAAAAGAATACAGAAAACGACTGCGCGAATTAAACGCCGTAGATTTTGATGACTTGATGATCTTGCCGCTGGAAATTCTTAAACAGGATATAGATTTGCGGAAGCATGAACAGGAAAAAATTAAATGGCTCTTAGTTGATGAGTATCAAGACGTAAACATGCCGCAGTATTTATTATTGCGCTATCTTGTAGGACCTGACTGTATTATTAATGTCGTCGGCGACCCGGACCAGTCCATATACGGCTGGCGCGGTGCTGAGATAAAAATGATTTTGAACTTTGAAAAAGATTTTGACGGCGCAAAAAAAATTGTCCTCAATGAAAATTACAGGTCAACAGGAAATATTTTAGCCGCGTCTAACGCTTTAATCCGCAATAATTCAAACAGGCTCAAAAAAAATCTGAAAACTTCACGCGGAATGGGCGAGAAGATTCATGTATTCTTAGCTCAGAATGATTTTCAGGAATCTGATTTTATTGTCTCAGAGATTGAAAAATTACAGAAAATTTATAATTACAGTTACGGCGACATAGCAATTTTATACAGACAAAACGCAATGAGCCGGGTTTATGAGCAGAAATTTCTTGAAGAAAAAATCCCGTATAGAATTATTCGCGGCCTTTCGTTTTATGACAGATTAGAAGTCCGCGATGTGCTTTCGATTTTAAGGACGGCTGTCAATCCCTTTGATAAAGCGGCGTTTGAAAGAGTTGCTTCTTTTGCTATAAAAGGTCTTGGCCCGAAAAAGCGCGTTGAGCTTGAAGAATGGCTCGTGAATTTGAACGAGAGAGACCCCTCAAAAATTTGGTCTTTAATAGCCGGCGGAGCTTGGGTTGCACGCGGAAATTTCGGCGAGGCTCTGAGAAGTTTTGCGTCCCACATGTGCGCAATTCTTGAACTTGCTGAAGAGGGAATCAGTCCCGCGATTGACTACGTACTCAAAGAAATGAAATACGAAGAGTATTTGAAAGCGCACGACCCTGAAAATTACAGAGACAGAATTGAAAATGTCAGAGAATTAAAATCCGTCGTGCCTGAAGGCGATTTAAGCGAAACTCTAGCCGAAGCAGCCTTGTTCACCGACGCGGACGCAAGAAACGAAGAACTCGACGATGCTGTAGGGCTATTAACTCTTCACGCTTCAAAGGGGCTTGAATTTCCTGTTGTCTTTATCGTGGGCATGGAGGAGGATATTTTTCCGCACACACGCTCGCAGGAAAACGATGACGAATTAGAAGAAGAACGGCGTTTATGTTACGTCGGAATGACACGGGCAGAAGAGAAATTATATTTGACTTCGGCAGGCTCGCGGCGTTTATTCGGCGGTGTCGTTGAGCATGACAGGTCGAGATTTTTATACGAGATACCTGACGAATATAAAAAGACCGAAGACAGAGGCTCACGGCGCAACACAATTTTATTTACGGATTATAACGGCGGAAGGCGGAATTATGGCGGTCGCGGCAATTACGGGAGACATCGGGGCTGGTAAATCGACAGTCTCAAAACTTTTAGCGGAAAAATTTTCATGCCCTTTATTAAATGCAGATTTAATTGCGGCTGAATTGTGGCATGACGAAAAAGTAAAAAATATTTTTATATCACGCTGGGGCGAAAAAATTTTAGATACGTCGGGGAATATTATTAAATCTGAAATTTCCCGGCGAATTTTTTTTGACCCTGACGAATATAAATTCTGCAACTCAATCCTTCACCCGTTAATAATTAAAGATTTAGGGGTTAGGAGTGAGGAGTTAGGAGTTAAAAGCAAAAATATTTTTCTCGAAATTCCGTTACTATTCGAGGCCGGAGTGCCGGACTTCGTTGAAAAAATTATTTATGTTGCGGCGGACTTTGAAATTAGAGCGAGAAGATGTTTTATTCAGCGCGGCTGGAGCGTTGATGAATTGAAAAGGCGCGAAAGTTTTTTGCTGCCGCGTGAAAAAAAAATTTCTTTAAGTGGTTACGTGATTGAAAATAATGACGGCTTAGAAGAATTAAAAAAGGAGCTAAGAATTTTAATTCCTAACTCCTAATTCCTAACTCTTAATTTTATTTCAGAACTCCGAGTGCTGCGTGTGCTGCGGCGATTCTCGCGACAGGAACTCTGAACGGCGAGCAGCTCACGTAATTCAAATTAACGCTGTGGCAGAAAGCTATGCTTGCCGGGTTTCCGCCGTGCTCTCCGCAAATTCCGACCGACATATTCGGATTTACGCTGCGGCCTTTCTCGACTGCCATTTTAACAAGCTGTCCGGGACCGTCTCTGTCGAGTTCAGCGAACGGATTTTCTTTGAATACTCCCTTGTCGATGTACTGGAAGAGGAATTTATTTTCAGCGTCGTCGCGTGAGTAACCGAGCGTCGTCTGCGTCAGGTCATTCGTTCCGCATGAGAAGAACTGTGCATACTCTGCTAACTGGTCGGCAACGAGGGCGGCTCTGGGAACTTCAATCATCGTTCCGACGAGATAATTAAATTTCACTCCGCTTTCTTTCATAACTTCGGCGGCTATTCTGTCGGCCATTTCCCTAAAGAATTTCATTTCGGGCTTCGTTCCGACCAACGGGATCATGACTTCGGGCTTGACTGTAACTCCGGCCTTCGTTAAATCTACGACAGCTTCAAAAATTGCGCTCATCTGCATTTCGTAAATTTCAGGATAAATCATTCCCAAGCGGCAGCCCCTGAAGCCTAACATCGGGTTATTCTCGTGGAGCTGGTGAACGCGCTCAAGAGTTTCATTTAATTTCTTGGCCTCTTCAGGCGTTGCTGTCTTCAATGCTTCGAGAATGTTCGGCTCTTTCGGTAAAAATTCATGAAGCGGCGGGTCAAGCAGTCTGATAATAACAGGCAGGCCGTCCATAGCTTTGAAGATTCCCGTGAAGTCGTCCTTCTGCATGACTTTTAACTTTGCAAGAGCGTCCTTGCGTCCCTCTTTGCCTTCCGCGCTTCCCGTTAAAGCCACAATAAGTCTCTGCATTACGGGCAGCCTGTCAACGCCCATGAACATGTGTTCAGTTCTGCAAAGCCCCACGCCCTTAGCTCCGAACTCTCTAGCTCTCTTAGCGTCTTCGGGTGTGTCGGCGTTCGTCCAGACTTTTAACTTTGCATTTTCATCGGCCCATTCAAGAATTTTTTTGAAGTCTTCCGTAAATGTAGCATCGACCATTTTTGCTTCACCGGCCAAGAAATTTCCTGTCGTTCCGTCAACGGTTACCCAGTCGCCTTTTTTGAAAACGCGATCGCCGACAGTTAAAGTCTCTTTGTCAACGTCAATGACAGCCTCTTCACAGCCGCATACAGCAGGCTTGCCCATTCCGCGAGCAACGACAGCAGCGTGTGATGTCATTCCGCCCCTCGAAGTAACAACGCCCTGAGAAGCGAAAAGTCCGTGAATATCATCGGGGCTTGTTTCAGGTCTTGCCAAAATTACGGGCTTGCCGGTTCTTGCCCATTCTTCGGCCTCGTCAGCAGAGAAGACTAACATTCCTGCGCCGGCTCCCGGTGAAGCCGGAAGTCCTTTTGTGATTACGTCCTGCTTTGCTGATTTATCGACTTGACGGTGTAAAAGCATTTCGACCTGTTCAGGCGAAACTCTAGTTACTGCGGTCTTAGTGTCGATTAAGCCCTCGTTCACCATGTCAACGGCAACTTTGACGGCCGCGCTTGCTGTGCGTTTTCCTGCTCTGGTCTGAAGAAGGAACAATTTTCCGCGCTCAATCGTGAACTCGATGTCCTGCATTTCATGGTAAGTTTTTTCGAGGTGGCTCGTAAGTCTGCAAAGTTCCTTATAAATTTCCGGCATTTTCTGCTCAAGCTCTGCGATCGGCATCGGCGTTCTGATACCTGCGACAACGTCCTCGCCTTGAGCGTTGATTAAAAATTCGCCGTAAAGTTTATTTTCGCCGGTTGAGGGGTTGCGCGTGAAGCATACGCCTGTTCCGCAGTCGTCGCCAAGATTTCCGAAAATCATAGCAATAACGTTTACAGCCGTTCCAAGATTGTCGTCAATCTTGTTGATTTTTCTGTAAGTTACTGCGCGTGGAATGTTCCAGCTCTTGAAAACAGCCTCGATCGCTCTTCTAAGCTGAACCCAAGGATCTGAAGGAAAGTCGTTTCCTGTTGCCTTTTTATAAATAGCTTTGTACTCGACTAATAATTTTTCGAGTGCTTCGGCAGGAATTTGATAATCCTGCTCAACTCCTGCGGCCTTTCTCGTTGCTGCTAAGGCGGCTTCAAATAAATCAAAATTTACTTCGTCAACAACGCTTGAGAACATTTGAATAAATCTTCTGTAGCTGTCGTAAGCAAATCTCTTGTTGCCGGAACTTTCAGCAAGCCCCTTGACCGTCTCATCATTGAGGCCGAGATTTAATATTGTCTCCATCATTCCGGGCATTGAGATCGGCGCACCCGAACGCACTGAAACGAGCAAAGGATTTTTGCCGTCATTGAAGCCCTTGCCTGTCTCTTTTTCGAGCTGTGCAACGGATTTTTTCACATCGTCCCAAACTTCGTCCATGATTTTGGGGTCCTGCATGTATTTGCGGCAGACTTCAGTTGTTAAAATAAATCCTGCCGGCACTGGGAGCCCGGACTGTGCCATTTTGCAAAGGTTTGCGCCCTTGCCTCCAAGTAACAGACGCTTCTCGCCGTCGCCGTCTTTCAGGCTGTAGACGTAACGTTCTGTAGGCATGATAAATCACCTCATTATAAAAATTTTTTACGTAATAGATTATAAAAAAATTTGCTAAAAAATAATTGCGCCGTTTATAGTAAATTGAGCAGAAAAAAATTTTGCGATTCTATTTTTTTAATTTTCTCTGTAAATTTTTGTCGGGTATGAAAAAAATAAAAGTTTTTGTAATTGTAAAAGTAGTTGTAAAAAAATTTTCTTCGTGAATTTTCTGACAAAGTGAAAATATTTTAGCATAAAAATTTTTCTTGGGTGTAATAAAAAAACTTGCGAAAAAAAATTTTTCGTGATAACATTCCCCCGTACGAAATGGCCTTATCGACTAGTGGTCTAGGTCGTAGCCCTCTCAAGGCTAAAACACGAGTTCGAACCTCGTTAAGGCTACCATAAAAAAAATAAGACCTAATTATGAAAATAACGGCTTCCGTAAAATCAATGCGGAGGCTTTTTTATTTTGAAGGCAATGGAATTTTCTTGCTGTGTGTTGATTTTTTTTGAGAAAATGCTACTCTTTTTCATGGTAAGACGCGGTTTTAAGGACGGACAAATTATAAAATGAATGAAAAAACAGCTGAAGAAAAATTAAGACAAGCCCTCGCAGGTGAAACGCCGGACAGCAGAAAAAAAGGACGATCGCTGCAAAGGGCAGTAAAACGGGCAAAAAAAATATCAGGAACAGCAAAAAAAACAGACCCGTTCATGGAAGACTTTGAGAAAAAAATAGAGCAAAGCCTTAATGTTGAGAGTACATTCAAAGCACCTTCCCCAAAACAAGCGAGAACAATAATAAATAATAACGACGAACTGGGAATTATTACGCCTAAACAGGCAGGAGTTAGGAGTGAGAAGTTAGGAGTTATTGACGAGCCGGAAATTATCGATACTCCTATAGAAAATTCCGAGCCCGTTGTCATTGAAGAAACAGAAGAACAGCCCGAAAATTTAGAGATTTCTGAAGAGCCGGAAGTCATTGACGCTCCTGTAGAAAATTCTGAAGTAATTTCTGAAATAGAGACAACGCCGGAGCAAGAAGAAAACCTCCTACCTCCTACCTCCTCATTCCTACCTGAACAAGAGCTTCCGGAAATTCCTTTAATTGAGGACGAAAATCAGGAAGAAGGGAACTTGCCCGACATTCCCGTAATAAGTGCTGAAGAAGATTATGAAGATGCCGAAGAAGCCGGCGAAAACGAAAATAAATCTTTGCCCGAAACTTTTTCGCCGTCTGCTGATGTTGTCTTAAATGTTGCTGAAGAAATTCCGCAGGCACAAGAAACCGCTCCAAGCCCTGAGGGCGCGGCTGTCCCCGTTTCAGTTGCAATGCCGGAGACGACTAAGACGGCTGAAGATAAATTAATGGCAGACATTGCAGAAGCCATGACGGGAAATCCCTTAACGCTTGAGACACGCGAAACGCCTGAGCCTTATAAACTTCCCGAAAATTTTTTGAGCGAGGCCGATAATAATGACCCGTCCCGGCAGTCCGCCGAAGAAAAATTAATTGCTAATATAGCTCAGGCTATGTCAGAGTCTCCGCTTGAAACTGCACAGAATAACGCCTCCCAAAATCTTGAGGAAGAAATAAATAATCTTGATTTTGTTCCGTCGTTCCCGGATCACGAGGAGCGTTTAACAGAAGAGTTTGATTTTTCGCAATACGAAGAAGATACTCCCGAAGAGTCTGAGCCGGAGCAGCAGCCCGAAGATGAGCCGGAAAAGCCAGAGACTGAAATCGAGTCGGCCTTTGATGAAGTGCCTTTGCCTGAGCCGGTCCATGAGCCTGACCCTGAACCGGCCGAAGAGCTTGAAGAGGTAGGAGTTAGGAGTGAGGAGGTAGGAGGTATTAACGAGCCTGCTCAAGAAATTATTGACGAGCCGGAAATTATCGACACTTCCACAGAAAATTCCGAGCCTGTTGCTATTGATGAGACAGAAGAACAGCAGAAAGAACTAGAGGAATTTGAAGAGGTAGGAGTTAGGAGTGAGGAGGTAGGAGTTATTGAAGAGCCTGCGGAAAATTCCGAGACTGCTCAAAAAATTATTGACGAGCCCGAAATTATCGATACTCCCACAGAAGAAGAGCCGGAACAAGAAGAAAACCTCCTACCTCCTACTTCCTACTTCCTACCTGAAGACACGGAGGAATTACAAGAACAAGAAATGCCGGAACAAACATTAATAGAAGAAAATAAAGATATAGAAGAAGATGTAACTACAGAACTTTCGCCCGAAAGTAGTTTTGAAGATACGGAAGATAATGCGGACGATTTTGATATTAATTCGCTTGGTGCTCTCAGCGCGGCGGCTTCGGTTATGCCGGACTATGATGAGCCCGTTGAGGAATTTCCGCAAGAGCCTGAGCAAAACTACGAGGACAGCAATTTTGATGACGGCTTTGGAAAAAATATGCCGACTCTTAACGACGTGATAATTAACCCCGAAGAGGAAAAAGAGAAGGAAAAAATTATGGGTATTCGAGAAAAAATGGCAGGAAGAAAAGATAAAACTATGAAAGAAACATCAGGAGACAGCAAAAAGAAAAAAATTTCAGCATTTTCGGGCGGGATTTTTATGCCGTTGCTGTTGATTTCGCTGCTTGCTGTAGGCGGTTTTATAGCGTGGCAGTTAATGCAGCTCAACGATAAATTAACGGGCGGCCTTATGAACATGGGAATGAGCGCAGGAACTTTTGACGCGGTGCCTGCTGAAAAAAATCCCTCGTATGAATACGCAATAGATTTTATTTTTGATACAAATTTGTCAACGCGAATGGCCCAGCGCGGTAAAGAGGGCTGGCAGGTCGTAGGATCGCGCCGGACTCAAGACAGCATAACCGGCCAGTTAGGTTATGAATTTATTTTCATGCGCAAAACTCCGGGTAAATAACGATGGCTTTTTTTTCAAAATTAAAAAACAGCTTAAAAGGCGTTCGCGAAAAATGGAGCGGAGGAATTTCAAAATTATTTTCCGCTAAAAATTTTGACGCTGATTTTTGGGACAATCTCGAAGAGCAGTTAATAGCCGGAGACACCGGGCTTGACTTTGCCGAAGAGACAATAGAATTTTTGAAAGATGAGGCCAAGAGCAAAAAATTAAAAACGCCTGCTGAACTAAAAAATATTTTTGTCGAAAAAATCACGGGCGAATTAAATTCAGTCAATGGCATGGGGAAAAGTTTTGAATTAAATAAAACTCCTTTAATTTTATTGATGATCGGCGTGAACGGAAGCGGCAAAACAACTTCTGCAGGAAAACTCGCGACAATGTATAAAAATCAGGGCAAAAAAGTCATCATGGCTGCTTCTGATACGTTTCGTGCGGCGGCTGTCGAGCAGCTAAAAATCTGGGGCGAGCGTTCCGGCGTTCGCGTAATTGCTCAAGGGCAGGGGAGCGATCCTGCGGCGGTTGCTTTTGACGCATGGAAGGCCGCTGAAAGTTCTAAGGCTGACGTTTTAATCGTAGACACTGCCGGAAGGCTTCACGATAAACATAATTTAATGGAAGAGCTGAAAAAAATTCATAGAGTCCTTTCGCGTGAGGCAGGGCCCGAAAGATTAGAAACTGTTTTAGTTTTAGACTCCGTACTCGGTCAAAATTCAGTTGCCCAAGCCGAGACGTTTAATAATATTATTCCTGTTTCTTCAATTATTTTGACGAAGTATGACAACACTTCCAAAGGCGGCGTAGTGATTTCAATCGCTAGAAAACTGCGCGTGCCTGTTCGTTATATAGGGCTCGGCGAAGGAGCGGAGGACTTGAATAATTTTGCCCCGTCCGAATTTGCAAACGCTCTAATGGAGACAGAAATAAACCCGTGAACACTCTCGGAACTGATTTAACATCTTTAACGCCGGATTCGACTTTAATATATTTTCTGCGGACTTTGTTCGGAACAGCCGCAGAATTTGCTGTTTATATTCCCGACACCGGCGACGCTATAGTCATCAATAAAGGCCAGCTCGTGTCGATGGTCGAGAGAAACTGTGCTGATGCTATGATTAAAAGGCTCCCTCAATTAGCAGAGCGAAATATTTTTCAGCCGCTTGACGTTAAAAAAATTGAATCGCCCGAAGATTTTATAGCCCTTTACGTAAAAAATACCGGCTCTTTCGTTGCTTCTCTTGAGGTTGCTTTGACACCCGACGCTGTACAATTTCCAGAATGGTGGAACGCTCCTGTTCCTTTTGCAATGTCCTCGCGGGGTGTCCTGAAACTTAATGATAGAGCTCTCAGCATGTTTGGGACAGGACTTGAAAAATTGAACGCCGCAGAACTTCCCGACCGTGATGAATTTATCGTGAGGCTTGACGGATTAAACGGGACAAGATTTATGGCTTTCAAAATGCTGAGGCCGGGAATTTTTTCGATCGATGACTGCACCGAAGATTTAACGGACGCTCAGGATATTACATGGTGGGCAGCGGTCGGACAGACTTGGATTAAAGAAATCGAATCACGCGGAGGAACTTGGCAGCGTCTCAACAATCCCCCCGAAGATAAAGATCCGAAAACTTTTAGAGCCTGCGAATGGAACGGCGAAATTCAAGGCTGGCTAAATATAGAAATGCCGCGAAAAAAAGTTAGAAGTGATGAGTTAGGAGTTAGGAGTTCTAAAAAGAAAATCCAAAAGGCCGAGCCTATCCCGGAACATCAAGAAGAAATTAAAGAAGTTAAAAAAGAAGAGGACATTCCAAGCGAAGAGCCCACAGTCAGAAAATCTGATGACATAATCGGAAAAATCGGGCCCCAGACTATGGCACTCCTAGCCGCTGGACAGACAAGAGACAATTCAACTTTTTAATCTTTAATCTAGAAAGTACTTTCTGTCTACTTGTAAACAGCGTCTCCGTTTCTTCTAAGAGTAATTTCAGAAATGCTGAAGAGGTCAAAGTTATACCACTCGTCATATGTTCCATCGGCAAATTCTGCTCTTAAATCCCAGTAGCGTGCATCTTCCCAAGGGCTAAATTCAATTTCAATTTCATAGCCGTGTTTAAGCACATAATCGCCAAGTTCGTCTTCAGCTCTCCATTTGTTGGCTCTTGTAGGGCTAAGAAAAATACTGACGATAGTGTCGCCGGTTCTATTAATGAGCGTGAAATCCTGAACGGGGCCATAAGCAGCAAAGACTGTGTCTGCCGCAAAAAGGACAAGAGCTAAAGAAAAGAGCGCGATTGAAAATTTTATTTTATTGAAATTCATAAAAAAAACTCCTTTGTTGAAATATTATAAGTATGTTTGATAAGAAGCAATTATACAGCACTCTTGAAAAATTTTTTAGGAGGGTTTTTGGCGTCATTTTTTTTCGTGTTCTTAGCTGAGAACGAAAAATTTTGCAACTGATAAAACAAACATTTTTCAAGGAGTTCTTTGCGATTATGTAAATCAATTCGAGACGCTCCCGGAAAAATATAAAGAGCCTCAAGGCAGACTTGCACGATTACTTCGGTGATAGAATATTTTTTAACCACACTAAAAAAAATTGAAAGTACGAAAAAATTTTGCCGGACGCTACACCACACTTTCAAAGAATTTTCATTGAGAAGAGGTTGCTTGTAATGAAAAAATTTTAGCGTTTTTATTTGTTGCTGTTCTTTTCGCCGCGTCGTGCGAAGGGGCAGTGCCGCAAGATGATATTATTATTCTCTACACTAATGACGTTCACTGCGGAATTGATGATGTTATAGGCTACGCAGGTGTCTCAGCATACAGGCAGGAAATGCAGAAAGTAACACCGTATGTAATTCTTGCTGATGCCGGAGACTGGGCAAGCGGCGGCACAATAGGAACAATCTCGCTGGGCGGTTACATTGTTGAAATTATGAACGCCGTAAAATATAACGTAGCTGTTCCCGGCAATCATGAATTTGATTTCGGAATGGAACAGTTCAAGAAACTTGCCGCGAGCCTGGACTGCGGTCTTACTGCCTGCAATTTTAGAGATTTACGCACGGGCGAGCTTGTTCTAAAGCCTTATAAAATTTTTGAATACGACAATGTAAAAATTGCTTTTATCGGAGCTGCTACGCCTGATACTGTTGTAACATCAAATCCCTCGTTCTTTAAGGACAAAGATAAAAATTACATCTACGGCTTTAGCGGTGAAGATAACGGCAAAAAATTATATGAGACAATTCAAAAGGCCGTTGATGAAGTTAGAGGCTAAAGGCGCAGATTATGTAATTCTTGTCGCTCACTTGGGCGAATATAAAAGAGATGTTACGAAACATTGGAGCACACCGACCGTTGTTGCCAACACGAGAGGAATTGACGCAGTCATTGACGGACACTCCCATGAAGTTACGCCGGAATTAAAAATTAAAAATCTTGACGGCAAGGACGTAATCATAACGCAGACCGGGACGAAGTTAAACCATTTAGGAAAAATGACGCTTAACAAGGAAGGCAAAATCTCGACCGTTCTTTTAAGTTCAGCGGACGTAAAAGCCAAAGATGAAAAAATCGTCAAGCTCATTGAAGATATTAAAGCAAAATATGAGGGAACTCTTGAGCAAAAATTATCTCATGCGGATTTCGATTTGCCTGCTATAAATAGTAATGGAGAATGGCTCATCAGAAACGGCGAGACAGGGTTATGCAACCTTGTAACTGATGCTTTTCTTGTGGCCGCAGCTAAAACTCCTACCGGCAAAGCTGACATAGCTTTGTTAAACAGCGGCGGTATCAGAGCCAACATAAATGCCGGAGATGTTACGCTAAACAGTGTCGTGAATGTTCTGCCCTTCATTGATTATATTTGCATTGCTGAAGTTCCCGGACAATCAATTCTTGACGATCTTGAAATAGGAGCAAGGAACATGCCCGGCAATGAGGGAGGACTTTTACACGTTGCCGGCATGACTTACAAAATAAATACAGGTATTCCCACGCCCGTCATAATGGACGATAAAGGCAACACTGCTATCTCCGGAGACAGAAGAGTTTGTGATGTCTATGTGAACGGCGAGCCTATAGACCCTAAGAAAATTTATAAAGTTATTTCTATTGATTATGTTTTGCTTGAAAACGGAAACGGGCATGTATTCAAAGGAACAAAAATAATTGAGCCTCCGTTTTCTATAGCATATGAAGTATTGGGAGATTATGTGAGCCAGTTTGAGACGCTCCCGGAAAAATATAAAGAGCCTCAAGGCAGAATAAAAATAAAATAGAATTAAGTTAAAGAAAATTAACAGCTCTCTTGAAAATTTTTCAGGAGAGTTTTTTTTGCGTTATTTTTTTTCATGTTCTTAGCTGAGAGCGAAAAAATTTTGTAACTGATATAATATTCTTACATTCAAACATTTTCTTTATAAGGAGGAGTTTATATTGAAGTTCAGATTTACATTATCAATAATGCTCGCGTTAGCATTGTTTGCAGGTTCAGCAATGGCTGCCGGCCTTCCGTCTGTTGACGATATGAAAGGCGCGGTTAAAGACGCGGTCAAAGAAGGCGTGAAGGAAGCCCTTACCGATGCAATGAAGAAAGAGCCGGAGAAAAAAGAAGCTCCCTTCCATATCGGTATCGTTACTGGAACAGTCTCACAGAGCGAAGACGACCTGCGCGGTGCTGAATTAATGATTAAGATGTACGGCGACAGCGCGAACGGCGGAATGATCACGCACATCACATACCCGGATAATTTCCCGTCAGAGCAGGAAACGACAATCAGCCAGATACTCGGCCTCGCCGACGACCCCAAAATGAAAGTAATCGTTGTCAATCAGGCTGTGCCGGGAACTGCCGAAGCCTTCAGAAGAGTGCGCGAAAAGAGAAGCGATATTCTTTTACTTGCCGGCGAACCCCACGAGGACCCCGGCGTAATTTCCGAAGCCGCTGACATTTCCGTCCACACTGACCATATCGGACGCGGTTACACAATTCCTCTCGGAGCTAAGAAGATGGGCGCAAAGACATTCATTCATATTTCATTCCCGCGCCACATGAGCTACGAGACTTTAGGACTTCGCCGCGCAATCATGGAAGAAGCCTGCAAAGATTTGGGAATTAAATTTGTTTTCGAGACAGCCCCCGATCCTACAAGCGATGTAGGAATGGCCGGAGCACAGCAGTATATTCTTGAGAACATGCCCGCATGGATTGAAAAGTACGGCAAAGACGCTGCCTTCTTCTGCACGAATGACGGACACACCGAGCCTTTATTACGTCAGGTCGCTGCACTCGGCGGTTATTTTGTAGAGGCTGACCTTCCCTCACCGTTAATGGGCTATCCCGGAGCATTAGGCATTGACCTTTCAAAAGAGCAGGGTGACTGGCCGGCAATTTTGAAAAAAGTTGAAAAAGCTGTTGTCAAAGCAGGCGGCGGCGGACGCATGGGGACATGGGCTTACTCTTGGGGCTACACGACAACGGCGGCGTTGGCTGAATACGGCAAGCGTTACGTTGAAGGAACGTTCACAAATAAACTCGGAACTGCTCAGGCTCTCAGGGAAATGAGAAAGGCTTATGACGAGTTCTGCCCGGGTGCAAAGTGGGGAGCAAGTTACTTCGTGGACGCAGTATCAGGCGTAAAGAATACAAAATTTGTTCTTCTTCGTCAGGACACTTACGTTTTAGGCGGCGACTATCTCGGGCTTGCTGATGTTGAAATCCCGGAAAAATATTTCCATATCCGCATGACCCCTGCCGCAAAATAATCAAAAATTTTTAGAAATTAAAAAATTAAGGGGAGTGCGCTGAAGAATAAAAACGCATTCCCCTTTTTTAGAGTTAGGAACGGTGATTTTTTTGTCAGATAATAATAACGCTCCATTGCTCCAACTGGATCACATAGGAAAAGAATATTACGGCAACAGAGTTTTAAGCGACATTTCTTTTTCAATCGAAGCAGGAGAAATTCTCGGCCTCGTCGGTGAAAATGGAGCAGGGAAATCAACATTGCTAAATATTTTATTCGGAATGCCCGTTATCTCTTCAACAGGAGGCTATGAAGGAAGTTTATATCTCGACGGAAAGCAGGTTAATTTTACTTCGCCGACACAGGCTCTTGCCGCAGGGATAGGCATGGTGCATCAGGAATTTTCACTAATTCCCGGTTTTACTGCGACTGAAAATATTTTATTAAACCGCGAAGTTTTGAATGGCTCTTTAATGAGTTACGTCTTCAGCGAGAGAGTTTCAACGCTTGACCGCGACGCAATGAAAGCAAGAGCCAGCGAAGCCATTAAAACGCTTGGCGTTCACATCAGCCCCGACATGACTGTTAATGAAATGCCCGTAGGCTACAAACAGTTTATCGAAATCGCGCGTGAAATTGACAGAAAAAATACTCGTCTATTGTTTCTTGATGAGCCGACAGCCGTATTAACGGAGCAGGAAGCCGACATTTTATTAATAGCATTGGGTAAATTAGCCAAGTCCGGAATTGCTATTGTATTTATATCTCACAGATTAAACGAAGTAAAAACACTTTGCGACAGAATTTTAGTATTAAGAGACGGAAAATTAATCACTGACCAAAAAGCAAGCGGGCTTACAACACGTCAGATAGCGTCTTTAATGGTAGGCCGCGAGAGTTTACGCAAGGAAGAACCCGTTGAAATTCCTGATGAGCCTGTTGAAGAAGCAAACGTTAATGACGCTCTTACAACAACTGTAAAAAAGAAAAAGAAAAAGCCGGCTTTGAAAGTCGAACATTTATGGGTCGACATGCCCGGAGAGACCGTCAGGGACGTATCATTTGAAGTTCAGAAGGGCGAAATTTTTGGTATAGGCGGTCTTGCAGGTCATGGAAAGTTAGGCATACCCAATGGAATTATGGGGCTTTACCCGGCCGGCGGAAAAGTCAGGCTATTTGGCAAAAAACTAACTCTCAACAGGCCCAGAGCAGCATTAGGACGCAAAATGGCTTTTGTATCTGAAGACCGTCGCGGCGTAGGCTTGCTGCTCGATGAGCCATTAGATTGGAACATAACTTTCACAGCCATGCAGATGCAGGGAAGATTTTTAATTGGTATTCCGCATATCTTCCAGCTTAGAAATGAGCTTGCAATGGCAAAAGAGACGCGGAAATTTATTGAAAGCCTCAGCATTAAATGCACGGGCCCCAACCAAAAAGCAGGCGAATTATCGGGCGGTAATCAACAAAAAGTTTGTTTAGCTAAGGCGTTTGTTTTGCGTCCTGATATTTTGTTAATCTGCGAACCGACACGCGGAATTGACATCGGCGCAAAAACTTTGGTGCTTGACACTCTCAAAGAATACAACAAAGAACACGGCACAACGATTATTATTACAAGTTCGGAGCTTGAGGAATTGCGAAGCGTCTGCGACCGTGTAGCGATAGTTGACGAGGGAAAAATCGCGGGAGTTTTGCCGGCCTCAAGCCCTGCCGAAGAATTTGGTATGCTGATGATGGGCGAAAAACTTCGCTCAGCCCTAGCATATACAGAATAAGGAGGCTAAAAGATGATAAAAAATTTTATTAAAAATGCAGGCTGGCCTCGAATTATAATAGCTCTTTTTTTGTTGGCGTTATTCATAACTGCTCCGTTTGTCGGCGTAAATGTTTTCACGTCATTCAATAATACAGTCGTAAGATTTGGCATGAACGGCATTATGGTACTTGCTATGATACCGATGGTACAGGCCGGCTGCGGATTAAATTTCGGCCTTCCTTTGGGCATTATAGCAGGACTTTTGGGCGCAACGCTCTCAATAGAATTAAACACGGAAATTTTAGCAAAGTTAGCAGAATTAGGAGAGCAGTATAAAATTTCGTGGCTCACTCAGGAATTTTTGACAACATACCGGGAGCCCATCGGCTTTGCTTCTGCAATAATAATCGCTATACCCGTTGCGGCGGTGCTTGGCTGGTTATACGGCAAATTATTGAACCGCGTCAAAGGCGACGAAATGATGATAGCAACTTATGTCGGCTTCTCGTCAGTTTCTTTCATGTGCATAGCGTGGCTTTTATTGCCTTATAAGCACCCGACAATGGTCTGGGGATATGCCGGGCGCGGCCTGCGTACAACAATAAGCGTCGAGGGTTATTGGCTTCACGTGTTAAATGACTGGCTCGCGCTTAAATTTGAGGACACCGTGAAAATCGGCGATAAAGTTCTTGACGTTAATTTAGCAATTCCAACCGGTATGTTAATTTTCTTTGCTATAATAGCCTTCATTGTTTGGATATTCATGAGAACTAAAACAGGAACGGCAATGACAGCGGTCGGCTCTAATCCCGAATTTGCACGTGCTTCAGGTGTTAATGTTGATAAAATGCGGACAATTTCTGTCGTAATGTCAACAATACTCGGCGCAATCGGCATAATAGTTTATGAGCAGAGCTTCGGATTTATTCAGCTCTATATGGGGCCGTTCTATATGGCTTTGCCTGCTGTAGCTTCGATTTTATTGGGCGGTGCGAGCGTCAACAAAGCCACGATATTAAATGTCATCATTGGAACATTTTTGTTTCAAGGAATTTTAACAATGACACCGACTGTATTTAACAGCGTATTTCAAACGGATATGTCGGAAGTAATAAGATTAATCGTCAGCAACGGAATGATTTTATACGCTCTGACAAGAAAGGTGCGTGCATAAATCATGATAAGAAAACTTTTTGACATAATCGCTAACAACGCCGTGCCTGCGGTCTTCATAATAATTTCAGCGTTTGCAATTCCTTTGAGCGGATTTTCAGCAAGCTATTTAGTTCAGGAATTATTGACGAGAATTGGCAGAAATTCATTTTTAATTCTCTCGTTATTAATTCCTATTATGGCTGGCATGGGTTTGAACTTCGGCATGGTCTTGGGCGCAATGGCCGGTCAGATTGGCTTATTATTAATCTGCGACTGGGGCATCGTCGGAATACCTGGAATGGTCTTGGCCTGCTTAATAGGAACTCCGATAGCAATCGTGCTGGGAATTTTCTGCGGACATATATTAAACCGCGCAAAGGGCCGCGAAATGGTAACGTCTTATATTTTAGGCTTCTTCATCAACGGCGTTTATCAAATGGTCGTGTTGTATTTAATGGGCTGGATAATTCCGATTACAAATCCTAATTTATTATTATCACGCGGCTACGGCGTAAGAAATGCGGTAAGCCTCTCAGGTATCCGCGCTGTACTCGATAATTTAATCCCGACTATAATTACTAATCCTGAAGGCGCGAAGCAATTTTTGAACATCAACGGTTCAGGCTCGTTCCTGTTGTTACAGCTTCCTTTTTTTGACGGCGCGATTAGACTGCCGCTCGCAACTTTCATAATAATCGCTTTGTTCTGCGTGTTCATAATCTGGTTCAGGAAAACTAAATTGGGACAGGACATGCGTGCAATCGGTCAAAGCCAGAGCGTTGCTGACAGTGCCGGGATCCCCGTCAACCGCACAAGAATTATTGCAATCGTAATTTCGACGGTGCTTGCGTGCTACGGCCAGATAATTTATTTACAGAATATGGGCACTTTGAACACATACAACAGCCATGATCAAGCCGGAATGTTCTCAATCGCGGCTCTTTTAATCGGCGGAGCCAGCGTCTCAAAAGCAACGATCACTAATGTTTTTGTGGGCGTTGTATTATTTCACCTGATGTTCATTGTTGCACCGATGGCCGGGAAAAATTTAATAGGCGAGGCTCAAATCGGCGAATACTTCAGAGTTTTTGTGTCGTACGGAATAATTGCAATAGCTCTCGTCCTTCACGCATGGAAGCGCAACCGTGAACGCGAGGCCGCACGCAGAAGCCTCAGGGGAAATAAAGGAGGTAATGCCTAATGTTCGTTGCTTTCTTAAAATTTTTAATGCGCTGGTTTCAAAGGCTCGTTGTGCTGGCGGCGTTAATCGCTCTCGGCGTGTGGCTGTTCTATATCGGACGCGAGCATCAGATTTTTCTTGACAACAAGACTTTAGGGGACTTTAAAGCTCTTGAGCAGATTAACGTTAGAGTTAATGACAGCGAGATCGCAGAACTGATGCAGCGAGAACGGGACGTTAGGAAAGTCGTCGGGCCGGAGTTTGAAATTAAAGCCGAAGTCTTTAACGAGGACGGCGAAATAATTAATCGTATTGCCAAAAAAATAAAAATTAATTTCAGCAAGGATATTATGATTAACTTGCCGGCTTTTGCGGCAGGCGAAGAGAATTTTATCGTGCCGGCTCCAAGATAATTTTTTAGAAATAGGAGTTAGGAAATTTTTTCCTGCTCCTATTTTTTTGTTAAAATCTTATCGGTCTTTTCAGTGCTTTAACATCTAATAAAACTGTTTTAAGCCCGGCTTCTGAAATTTTTTCTGCAAGTTTTGAAAGCGAAGCGCGTTCCATTTCGCCATGTTCGCATAATCCGATTGAAAGTCCTGCTCGTGTCGCGTCAATTAATTCGTGATATTTCATGTCGGCTGTTAAATAAATGTCGGCTTTGTGAAGTTTCGCGGCACTCCAAAATTCCGCGCCTGATCCTCCGCACAAAGCGACGCGGGAAATTTCTTCCGGCATTTTTTCGGAATAAAAATCCAAGCGTGAAAGTTCCCATGAATTTTTTACACGCTCTAAAAATTTTTCGGTTGAAATTTTTTCTGAAATTTTGCCGATTATTCCAAAGTCGTCAAGAGTTTTTATGTCAACAAGTCCGAGCAAGTCAGCCAGCGTAAAATTAACGCCCTCTTCGGCTTTGTCCCAGTTAGTATGAGCCGCGATGATGTTAATTTTTCGCGTCAGAGCCTCGTAAATCGTTCGGCCTGTGTCAGTGTCAATGTTAATTTTTTTCAAAGCCCTGAATATTAACGGGTGATGACATAATAAAACTTCGCAGTTATTTTCGCTTGCATTGATAACGGCTTCGGGCAAAGCGTCAAGACAAACCGCGACTTTATTAACTTCGGCATTATAATTTCCGACCTGCAAGCCGGAGTTGTCCCACTCTTCAGCTAATGAAAACGGCGCAAAAGTATCAATGTGATTTAATAGATCTCTGACTTTCATAATTAATTAAAATTTCGTTCGGGGAAAAACTTTTTAACGTCATTGAGAAATTTATCGATCATTGACGGCGTTTCGATGAACTTCGGGTCTGATAAATCAAGCTCAAGATAATTTAACTCGCCCTTAATTTCAGACTTCACAAAATCCAAGAACGGCACGTAAGCATCATAAAGACTTCTCCAATATTCTTCGCCTGCGTCGATTTCGTCCTGCCTTCCGCGTAAGTGAATGCGCCTCATGATTTCATCAAAAGGACATTTCACGAGAATTAATAATTTTGGATTTTTAACGTAATGCAGCAGTGAATCATAGAGCGTCAAATAGCAGCCGAGCTGGCTGTCTTTGAAATAACCCTTGCGGTAATAGAGCATTGCATAAACTTTGTCGCCAAAAATACTGCGGTCAAGAATATAATCATTCTCTTCGGAAGCGCAGAGATATTGTCCGAAGCGTGTAACCAAAAAATTTAACTGCATTGGGAAAGCCCAGCGCGGTTCATGATGAAAACGGCTCAATAAATCTAAAGGGTCGCGAAATTCTTCCGGCATGACCTTAAAACCTAAACGCTCGGACAATAAATTCACTATTGTTGATTTACCGCTTGCCGTCATTCCCTCGACGATAATTTGAATTTGTCCCATAATTAATTATTTCCTCCTCCGATATCGGATCTGTATCTCATTCCCTCAAAATTAATTAATTTTACGGCTTCGTAGGCTTTTTCACGCGCTATAGTGAAATCATCAGCTATGGCATTGACAGCCAAAACGCGCCCTCCTGCGGTGAAATATTTACTGCCTTCGCGTTTTGTTCCTGCGTGGAAAATTTCAACGCCCGGAATTTTTTCAGCTTCTCCAAAATTAATTTCATAACCCGTCAAATATGCTCCGGGATAACCGCTCGACGCGAGAACAACACAGCATGACGCGGAATTTTTGAATTTAACTTCAATTTCGCTTAATCTCTCTTCGCGGACTGCAAGCATGATCTCAAATAAATCACTGTCGAGCAAAGGCAAAACTGCTTCGGCTTCAGGGTCGCCAAACCTGCAATTATATTCAATAACTTTCGGGCCGTCTTTGGTGAGCATTAAGCCGAAATATAAACAGCCTTTGAAAGTTCTGCCTTCAGCGTTCATTGCGTTTACAGTCGGGAGAAAAATTTTTTTCATGCACTCGTCTGCAATTTCATCAGTATAATAAAAATTTGGAGCTACAACTCCCATTCCGCCGGTGTTAGGGCCTTTGTTGCCGTCATAGGCGCGTTTGTGATCCATTGAAGAAATCATAGGCACGATAGTTTTTCCGTCAGTAAAAGCTAAAACAGTAACTTCAGGCCCTCGCAGACATTCTTCGATTAAAATCTTCTCGCCGCTTTTGCCAAAAGTTTTATCTTTCATGCAGGCCATTATCGCCTCGCGAGCCTGCTTGAAATTTTCAGCAACCGTAACTCCCTTTCCTTTTGCCAAGCCGTCAGCCTTGATAACTATCGGGCAGTCCGACACAGCAACATAAGAGAGAGCCTCATCAATTTTTGAAAAAGTTTTATATTTTGCCGTTGGTATGTTGTATTTTGTCATAAACTCCTTAGCAAAAATTTTGCTGCTCTCGATTATTGCGGCTTTTTGTGAAGGACCAAAGCATTTAACGCCTATTTCTTCGAGCCTGTCAACCGCGCCCAATGCCAACGGATCATCAGGGGCGACAATGGCAAAATCAATCGAGTTATCTTTTGCAAAATTTACGATGCCGTCTATATCTTCGGCGGAAATTTTCACACACTCGGCAAAATTTGAAATTCCTCCGTTGCCGGGAAGCGCGTAAAAATTTTCAACTTTTGGATTTTTAGCGATGTATTTAGCGATTGCGTGTTCACGGCCCCCGCCGCCTATTAAAATTACGTTCATGCTGTTAAACTCCTTTCAATTTGCTGTTACAGTTTTGAGCCAGTGATACAAAAAATCCATTTGCTCAGGCGTATGAAACCAGTGCTCTCCGTTTTTCATGACGGTTAATTTTGCGTTATGTTTATTGATAAAGTCATTGACTGTTTCAAAGGAAGTTAAATTATCTTTTTCACCGTATAAAATTTCTGTTTCAATATTCCATTTTAACGGGTTATCTCGAACATAACGCAAATATTTGCAGGAAAGTTTTTCTCCAAAATCCGTAATTATTTCGCCTTTTTCAAAAAGTTCTTTTTCTGTTACACCTGCCCAGTTCATCATGTCAAGTATTAACTTTTCCATATCTAAAATCGGCGATATGAAAAACGCTTTTTCAACAGGGCTGTTTTGCAAAGCAAGCATAGAAAAATACGCACCTATACTATTTGCAAGAATAAATATTTTCTCGTAGCGTTCACTTAATTTTTTGAATGAAGTCAAGATAATTTCTCCTGCTTTGTCAGGCATTAAGTAATTAAAATCCACGCCACAGCAATCGTAATTTATACAATACGGCCTGTATTGTTCGACTTCCTGCGAATTACCGCCCTTGCCGTGAATATATAGCAATGCTTTATTCATAATTTTAATTTAATGATGAAATAATCTATGCCCGGTCATTACCATTGCGATATTTTTTTCATCGCAGGCTTTTATTACTAAGTCATCACGGATTGATCCGCCGGGCTGGGCGATATAAGTTACTCCGCTTTTTGCTGCACGTTCGATGTTGTCAGGGAACGGAAAGAAAGCATCGCTGCCAAGCGAAACGCCTTTATAATTTGCAAGAAATTCTTTGCGCTCGTCAGGCGAAATTATATCGCGTTCAGTCAAACATAAATTAATCGCATTATCTCGTTCGGGACGGCCTAGACTCGAATCAAATTCAAGATTTAAGATTTTCGGGTGTTCGCGCAAAATTCTCAAATCAGCCTTATCGCACGCAAGTTTCACGCAATGAAGCCTCGACTGCTGACCGGCTCCGACTCCTAAAGTCTGCCCGTTATAAGCAACACAGACTGAATTTGATTGTGTATATTTCAGCGTGATTAATGCAAGTACTAAATCTCTCTTGGCCTCGTCAGGAAAATCTTTTTTAAGCGTAACGGGCGTATTAAATTTTTCAGGCTCGATAACGGGCGCGGTGCTTCTCGACTGTTCAAAAGAAATTCCAAAAACGTCCCGCGTCTCAATTAATTCCGGCTCGTAATCAGCATCAATTTTTACAACGGCATAATTTCCTTTGCGCTTGCTTTTTAATATTTCTAACGCTTCGGGCGTGTAGTCAGGAGCTATAACGCCGTCAGAAACTTCGCGCTTTATATAATTCGCCGTAACTTCGTCGCATGTGTCGCTCAACGCTATCCAATCGCCGAAAGATGATAATCTGTCCGTCCCTCTTGCTCTTGCATAAGCGCAGGCTAAAGGCGAAGAATTTATGTCAAGTTTCTCATCAACGAAAAATAATTTTTTTTCATTATCGTTTAACGGGAGACCGAGTGCTGCTCCTGCCGGGCTTACGTGCTTGAATGACGCAGCAGCAGGCAATTTCAAATTTTTCCGCAGCTCTTTCACTAACTGCCAAGAGTTCAAAGCGTCAAGAAAATTTATATAGCCCGGCCGGCCGTTGAGAATTTCAATCGGCAGTTCTTTGCCGTTCCTCATGAAAATTCTTGCCTGTGCCTGATCAGGGTTACAGCCGTATTTTAATTTATATTCGCGCATGTCATCATCTCCTAAATTTTTTGAGTGTTGAATAATTTATCTTGATAGCCCGAAAAATCGCTTTCATAAAATCTCACGTAGAGAGCCACTCTGTAATCTTCGCCAAGCTCTGCCCACAAAGAATTTGAAAATTCTTCAATGTCATCAGAAATTTTTACTTCTCTGGGCTCGCCCGTGAATGAGGGCAGATTTTCTCCGGGCCTTGCGTCATGGTCGTAAGTGTGAATTAAATTTCCCCTGCCGTTCTCAAATTCATACTCAAAGAAAAATTTTCCGGCTCGTTTCAAAATGCTCTGCTTATAGCCCGATTTATTAATAATTGCGCTGATTCGGGGCGTGTAGTGCGGAGCGTCGGGTTCATATTCGCGAGTTCTCAAGGCTTCCTCAAAAGTTTTCCCGTCCTTCAGAAAATCATAAACCGTGTCGGTCTGATCTCCGTTCGTTATGATTATATTGTCATTAAAAATTCTCAAAGGCGAATATAAAATTAATGACGGGTCGAACCGGCTCGCCGGACTCTCAGGATTTTTATCCTGTTTAGTGAGCTTTATTATTAACTCGTCGCCGGAACGTTCAAAAATTCTTGCCTTGCTTGACGCACTGCGTCCCATTATGAAATATGCAAGAGCAATTTTTCCTGAAGGTGTCATGCCTGTAATTATTCCGCGTCCGGGATATTTTATAGGATACGGAAAAATTTTTGCTGACTTTCTGCAAACGGCCTCAACCGCTCGCGGCAATATAACCCACTCGGCCTGCTCCATAACTCTGCGCTGTAATCTTTCGGGAGTATCATCAGGCAAAATTATTACAGGCTTTTGCGCTAAAATTTCTCCGCCGTCTGGAATTTCATTCACTAAATGAACCGTCGCGCCCGTGATTTTTACTCCGCTCTTCAAAACTTCCTCGTGAACTTTCAAGCCGTAAAAACCTTTTCCGCAAAATGAAGGAATTAATGAAGGGTGAATGTTGATAATTTTTGCGCCCGACTTCTCAATAAAATTTTTGCTCAAAATGTGCATGAAACCGGCCAAGACTATTATTTCGGGATTAAATTTTTTTAGGAGTTCCAAAATTTTATTTTCAAAATTAACTCCTAACTCATTGAAGTCCGCAACGTCCGCAGAAATTCCAGCCTTCTTGGCGCGTTCGAGAGCGTAAGCATTTTTTCTGCTCGAGATAACCTGCACAATTTTCCCGGAATTTAATATTCCATTATTTTGTGCGTCTATTAATGCCTGTAAATTCGTGCCGCCGCCCGACACTAACACAGAAATTTTCAGCAAAGTTTTATTCCTCCCTCACCGCTGATAATTTCGCCGATTAAATAAGAATTTTCGATTGAGTTCAAAATTTCTCCGGCATTTTCGGGACTTGTTATTAAAGTCATTCCCACGCCCATATTAAAAACGTGATACATCTCGTCAAGTTCAATTCTTCCGGCCTTCATTAATAATTCAAAAATTTTCGGAGTTTTTATTTTTGAAAGCTCTATTTCAGCCGTGAGATTTTTGGGAATTGCTCGCGGTATGTTCTCGTAAAAGCCTCCGCCCGTTATGTGAGCGATTGATTTAATTTTTGAGA
>CAJOGI010000011.1 GCA_905234075.1 uncultured Synergistales bacterium
TAGGAGGAATTTACAATGAAAAATGCAAAGCTTGAAATGAAGCGCAAGGGCTTCACCCTTGTTGAACTTTTAATTGTCATTGTCGTAATCGGCGTTTTGAGCGCGATGATGATGTTGTCGAGCACGGAAGCTGTAAGCTCGGCGAAAGCGGCTGACATTGTGAGCGACTTGCGGAATTTGAAGACTGCGGCGTTGGCGTGGTATGCTGATAACTTGGACTATGTTGAAGGCAGGGTTGATAAGACAGCTACTATAACTGGAACATTTACTGACAAAAAGTTAAATGCTGCCAAAGAGGAAATTACAAAATACATGAACAATGATGGGCTTGGAAGCTATACTTTTGGTGGATCTGCTGCTGCAGGGCCTTGGTTTGTTTGGCTTAACGTTACCGATACTAATGTATTTGGCAAACTGAAATCACGTGCAAAATCAACAGGACTTTACTTGCAGGGTAATAGTGATACGACATCGGCTGACCTTTCAACAACTACAAACACTAGCGGTATCGTAGGCATGTTCATTCGCTAATCAATAAAAAATTTCACACAAAGGAGGATTTTTACATGAAGAAAAATACAAAGCGCGAAGGTTTTACACTTGTTGAGTTGTTAATCGTCATCGTTGTAATCGGCGTTTTGAGTGCAATGATGATGTTGTCGAGCACGGAAGCAGTAAGCTCGGCAAAGGCCGCTGACATTGTGAGCGACTTGAGAAATTTGAAGACAGCGGCATTAGCTTATTATGCGGATCATCTTGATGAGACAGAAAAAACTGGTAATGGTGGCTTTGCAGGGCTTCAAAACGCTGATGTCCAAAAAGCAATCAAAAAATACATGAATAATGAGGGAATAGGAGACTACAAGTTTTCTGGAAAATTGGCTGGATCGTGGTGTGTTTGGCTTGCAGTGAGTGATACAAAAGTACAGGACAAGCTGTACTCTCGCAAGGATTCTGTAGGACTTAGAGGAATTGCTACACTCAGTGATACAAGCTCCGGAGACGTTTACAACAAACAAGCCTATGTCGGCATGTTCATTCGCTAAATAAAAATCTCAACGAAGGAGGAATTAACAATGAAAAAAAGAGCAAAGTTAAAGGGCTTTACCCTTGTTGAGTTGTTAATCGTCATCGTTGTGATTGGGGTTTTGAGCGCGATGATGATGCTGTCAAGCACGGAGGCAGTAAGTTCTGCAAAAGCCGCGAAGGTTATTAACAATCTTCGACAGTTAAAGACAGCAGCATTATCATGGTATACGGATAATTACGACAAAGTTAATAATATCGGCAAGGTTAAAAAGTCGTCAGATACTGGTAATTTTACGGGAGATTTGCGTCTGACAAGTATGTAACAATGTCCATGCTTCTGCCGTATCTTGGCAACGAGTGAGCTTACAGCCGGAACACTGACTGGTACTTTGAAAGACTCTTCTGGAGGACTTTATTTTACGGACTGGCGAAACAGTGCAACCCATCTAGGAAAAGAAGGTGGCGATGCTAATAAAGCTGTAGAATGGCTTATTGTTTACCAAATTCCTGACAAAGACAGCAGTCTTCGGGAAAAACTGAAATCACGCATGAGTACAGCTAACCTTGTTAATAAACGGCCCGGCTCTAGCAAAAATACAGATGCTAATGACTTTTTCGGCATGGTTATTATGAGTTTTTTGGAGAAATAAAGTCCAAATAGTTCACAGAAAAATTTAACTCTCTCGGCTCTCAATGGGTCGGGAGAGTTTTTTATTCCTCATCTTCATCTTCAACAACTAAATCACCGCCGAATAACTCATGAATTTTTTGAGCTGAAAGTTTTTCGCCGATTATCACGGCCTCGCCCGAAGTCTCGACATTTTCTCCCGAAGTAATTTCATAAATGCCGCCCACAACGCTGAAGGCCGTAACGCCGTTATTTGAATTAATAAAGCCCTTCGCCCTCACGACCTCGCCGAAATTCCCTGACAATAATTTCTCTAACTTAAAAATAATTTCGTCCGGCGAAGAATTTTTCACATTCTCAAGAGCTATGCTCTCTAAATTTTCATCAGCTCCGTCAGATTTTTTTGAAGCGTCCCCGTAATTTTTTCCGTCGGCTCGTCTCGTCAACAGCTCAAGCCATTTCTCACGCGGCCATTTTTCGTAATGCTCTAACGGAAAATTCACGCCCTCTTTAATTTCAAGCTCGTCATGAATTTCTTTGAAGTCATCTTCGGTCAGGTTTTCCGATTTCGATAAAACGACACTTCCGGCAGAATTTATCTGGTCATTAAAATATTGCGGATAAAAATTTTTCTGCTCTCTGTAATTTTTTGAGTCGACGATCACAACAGGAGCAAGCACGCCGATTTTTTCGTAGCTGATTTTTTTCAGGCTCTCTAAAATTCTTGACGGCATAGCGACACCGCTCGGCTCAACAAGAATATAATCGGGGTTGAGTGTGTTCGCTATCGTCATGACCGACAAAGAAAAATCCATGTTCATAGAGCAGCATATACAGCCTTCTGTGAGTTCATAAATTTTCATTTCGTTTTGATTTTTATCTTGGCTCAAAATTTTGCTGTCTATGTTGATATTTCCAAATTCATTTTCGACCACGACAAACTGTCTGCCCGTAGCCTTAGTCATTGCTTTTATAAAACTTGTCTTGCCTGCGCCTAAAAAGCCGCTGATAATTAATACGTCCATGATTTTATTTTTAGGTAGGAGTTAGGAGGCAGGAGGTAGGAGGTAAGGATTAAAAAAATTTTTACAGAACTACAACCGGCTTGATTAAGTCGGCAGGTTTATTTTTCATGAGCATTAAAGCGTCCTCAACGTGCTCAAAGCCTTTGAACGGGTGAGTGATGAGTTTCTTCACGTTGAGCTTTCCGCATGATACGAGGCTGCTCAATTTTTCGAGGCGAAGTCTTCCGCCGGGCATAAGTCCGCCTGCGATTGTCTTGTTGCCCATGCCGCAGCCCCATTCAGCTCTCGGAATAGTAACGTATGTGCCGCTGCCGAGATAATTAACGTTGCCGATACGTCCGCCGGGTTTGAGGCATTTAATAGCCGGCTCAAAAGTCTCAACGCCGCCGCCGGCGATAACAACCTTGTCAACGCCTTTGCCGTTCGTGAGCTTCAAGACCTGCTCGTCAATGCTTCCGTCTTTGTAGCCGATGAAATCCGTTGCTCCGTAGAAGGCTGCTGCTTCGCGGCATACTTTACGGGTGCCGACGCAGATTATTCTGCTTGCTCCGTGTAAATTCGCTCCTGCGACTGCCATTAAACCGACCGGCCCGATACCGATTACTAAAACCGTATCGCCGAACTCAACCTGAGCAAGTTCAACGCCGTGAAATCCTGTAGGAACCATGTCTGATAACATGCAGGCTTCTTCGGGGCTTATGCTGTCGGGGAGGTGAGCCAAGTTTGAGTCAGCTTCGTTGACGTGGAAATACTCACCGAAAACTCCGTCCTTGAAGTTTGAAAATTTCCAGCCTGCTAAAAGTCCGCCGGAGTGCTGGCCGAAACCGGCTTGAGCTTCGAGCGAACCCCAGTCGGGAGTGATAGCCGCAACCATAACGCGGTCGCCTTTTTTGAAATCTTTGACCATTGAGCCGACTTCATCGACAACGCCGCAGCCTTCGTGGCCTAAAATCATATTGTGTCTGTCGCCTATTGCGCCTTCCCAGACCGTGTGAACGTCGCTTGTGCAGGGGGATAATGCGAGGGGTTTTACTATTGCGTCAAGAGGGCCGCAAGCCGGGCGGTCTTTCTCAATCCAACCGGCCTCGCCGATCTTTAACATTGCATAACCTTTCATGTTAAAAATTTCCTCCATAAAAAATAAAATTACGATTAAATTTTAGCAATCAAACTCAATAAAAAAATCAAGAGTTACGCTGATTTTACCAAGACTAAATTTAATTCTTTATCAAGCGCGATGAGGTTTGCAATTTTTCCGAACTCAATGCTCCCGACGGATTTTTCAATCCCGATAGATTTCGCAGGATTGAATGACGCGCACTTGACCGCAGTTTCTAAGGGGACATTCATTTTTTTCACGGCAGTTCTTACGCAGTCCATTAAATTCGTAACGCTTCCGGCGATCGTAACTCCGTCCTCTAAAGTCGCTTTATTGCCGCGCTTAAAAACTTTCTGGCCTCCTAATTCATAAACGCCGTCATTCATTCCCGCAGCTTCCATTGAGTCGCTGATGAAAATTACGCGGTCAGAGCCAAAAATTTTCAGAGTAGTTTTTATAATTGCCGGGTGAATGTGAACGCCGTCGCAGATAATTTCAACGCTGACATTTTTATTTTCGAGAGCCGCGATAATCGGGCCGGGATTACGATGATTAATTCCGTTCATTGCGTTGTAAAGATGAGTAACCTGACTGACGCCTTCATTAAAAGCACGCTGCGCCGTATCATAACCGCAGGCCGTGTGAGCGAGTGAAAGCCGCGTGATTTTTTTAGCTCGTTCGATAAAATCAAAAGCTCCGTCAAGTTCGGGGGCAAGCACGGCAATTTTTATCAAATTTCCTGACGCATTCTGCAATTTTTCTAAAAATTCAAAATCCGGATTAATTGCGTAAGCAGGATTTTGCGCACCGAGTTTATTTTTAGAGACAAACGGCCCTTCGAGATAAATTCCTGAAAGCCGCGAAAATTTTTTTGCCTCCCTCATGATTTTCAATAATTTTTCTTCGGGAAGCGTCATAGTCGCCGGACATATTGAAGTAACACCGACTGAACGCTCGTATTCATAAATAGCATTGAAAGCCTCTTGAGTGCCTTCGCAAAAATCATGGCCTGCGCAGCCGTGAAAGTGAATATCAACGAGGCCGGGAATGATGTATAAATTTTCAGCGTCAATTATTTCAGCGTCATTAACTTCGTTTGTTATAACGCCGTTTGAAATTGCCAAGTCGCCGCGATAAAAATTAAAGTCTTTGCCTAAAATTATTCCGTTTTTGATGATGTAGTTCTGCATTGTGTGATAGCCTTCTAAATTTCTAAAGATAATGAAATTTAATTATAAGCCATGAAAATCTTAAATGAACTTAAAAAATTATAGGCGGAAAATTTTCAATGAAGCGGAAAAATTTTTAATGCATTAGGAAAAAATTTTTTGTCGTGAAAATTTATGAAAGCTAAAAATTTTTGAAGTTTATGTAGTCCCCATTGTAGTCCCCAAAATCGACTCTTATCAATTTTTTTATAACTACTTAAAATATTTTATCATAAGTTCTTTGAAAAGGTAGGAGGTAGGAGTTAGGAGGTAGGAGGTAGGAGGTAAAAACAAAAAAAACTTTCTATTTTTTAACTCCAAAGTCTTTAGCATAAAAATAAAGCTCGTACAAGCCCTAGCAGACTTAGTACGAGCTCTCGCAGAACTTATCAGCGAGCTGAAATCACGTTAATCCTTTTCCACATTTAAGGCTTTTACTTAAAGTGTGGGAGGACAGCCCTGCTTTAAGTGAAGCCTTAAAATTTTTCACGTCCGACCTCTGCCGGACAAATTATATTAATTATACACGATTGAAAAATTTTTTTAGCCGTCCGAAAAATAATCCGGACACCATCAAAATTATTCCCGTTATCGTAAAGCCCCACGCCTTTGGCATGTAGCCGAATAAGTGATCGAAAAAATATCTGCTCACTAAAAGAAAACAAAAAATTATTCCGATGCCGATATGACCGCGATAAATGTTAAATAACATCAACACCGCGACACAAAAAGCCGTAACGACAGGCCAAAAACTTTTTCCGGCAAATCCGAAAACATCAGCTGAAAAAATTTCGCCGTTCCAAAATTCCGGCCACGTCAATAAAAGTCCGAAGAGGCCGAGCATTAACAGCCCGAACGTCTGCGAGTCGTGCCATCTTGAAATAAATGAAAGCACCGCGCCTAAAATCACGAGAATTATTAATGCCCATGTTCCGCCGAAGCATAAACTCATTCGCGAAGCTGTTAATAAGAGCGTCAATAACATGTTCACATCGAAAATTATTCTGTCCTCGCCTTTTGAGACTACATGCCATGCTGCCCATAACGCAAAAATTAAAACAAAGGCGTTTAACGGCGAAAAAAATTCAAGCACTGAGACTCTCGATAAATTTGAAAACTCAAGAGCAAATAAATTTATAGCGTTAATTGCATTGAGATACGCGAATGAAAGAGCCTGAGCAAAATAAATTTCCCACGTATCACGCGCAAGGAACGACGTAATTAAAACCTCGACGATCCACCAGCCTGTTATAGTCGTCCATGAAAGTTTTATGTTATACATTCGTGTTATCAAAAAAATTCCTGCGCCGAAAATTACGCTTGATAATAGCAAAAATGCCCGGCCCGCTCTGTTTTCTGACATTCCGCAATAACAATAAGCCCCCAATGACGCAAGCCAAGCCGCTGAAATTATGCAGACCCTCAAAATTTTGGGCAGTTCGTGCCAATGCGCAGCAACGAAACTCACAGCTCCAAGCCCTAATAATATTCCGCCGGCTATGAATAAAATTATGCGGAGGTTTCTCGTTTTGATTTCATAGAGCGACAAAATTTTTTCGGACTGCTCTTCAGTGATTAAATCATTTTCGAGCCAGTAATTTATTTCGCCGCTCAAAAAATCATTTTCCTTTGAAGATAATTTTTTCACTGACCTCCTACCTCCTGCTTCCTAACTCCTAACTAACTTTAACTGACTCTGCTTCCGAGCGGAATATCTTTTTCAGGCGTTAAGAGCGTTAATTGTTCTGACACTCCGTCTTTCTTGACGCTTGCGGCCAAGATCATTCCGTTGCTTTCAACTCCGCATAATTTAACGGGCTTCAAGTTTGTTACTAAAATTACGGTTTTCCCGTTGAGTTCTTCGGGGGTAAAGAACGCTTTTATCCCGGAGCATACCGTGCGCTTCTCGTAGCCTAAATCGACTTCGAGTTTATATAATTTTTTCGAGCGCGGAATTTCCTCAACGTTTATGATTTTTGCAACCCTCATCTCAACGGTCTTGAAGTCGTCAATCGAAATTTCTGCTTCATGCTCGATAGCAGGCTCTTTTATTTCTTCAGACATTTTCTTTTTCTCCTCCTGTGTTTTTTTCCATTCGTTGATGTCAATTCTTGGGAACAATACTTCAGCTTTGTTGATTGTTGCATTTGCTCCATCTCCCCATACAAATTCATCATAGAGCATTTTTACGGGCTCGCCCTCAAGGCCAAGCTGGAGCCAGATTTTTTTTGCTGTGTCGGGCATCGTTGGAGCGATCAACAACGCTGAAAAACACAAAGCCTCATAAAGATTTAAGAGGACAAAATTCAATCTCTCGGCTTGTGTCTCGTCCTTTGCAAGTTTCCAAGGGGTTGTCTCATCGATGAATTTATTTGCGCGGCCGATAAATTCCCATATCGCTTTCAAAGCCTCGTCGAACGCAAAATTATTCATGGCCTCGTCAACGCGGTCAAGAACATTGAAAGCCATTGAGCTTAATTCCGACTCCGCGTTTACGCAATCAGGTACAACGCCATCGCGATAGCTCTTTATCATCTGGAGCGTCCTGTTCAGTAAATTTCCTAAGTCATTCGCTAAATCGCTGTTGATCCGTCCGATTAAAGCAAGTTCGGAAAAATCTCCGTCATTCCCAAAAGGAACTTCACGAAGCAAAAAATATCTGAACGGGTCGAGGCCGTACTCTTCAACCATTTTGAACGGGTCAACTACATTTCCTTTAGACTTGCTCATTTTTTCGCCGTTATAGGTCCACCAGCCGTGAGCTATAACTTCAACGGGCAGATTAATTCCAAGCGCGAGCAGCATTAACGGCCATATGACGCAGTGAAAGCGGATTATATCTTTTCCGACCATGTGCCGGACGTGAGGCCAGTAATGCGCAAATTTTTCAGGGTCGTCGAGATAGCCGACAGCCGCCGCGTAATTGATCAGAGCGTCAAACCACACGTATATAACGTGCTTCTCGTCGCCCGGTACAGGAATACCCCATTTAATGCTCGTGCGTGAGACTGACTGATCTTTAACGCCGCCCTTCAAAAAGCTCATGATCTCGTTATAACGGATTTTAGGCATCACGGCCTTCACATGCTCTTCATAAAATTTTATTAACTCCGGAACATATTTAGAGCCTTTGAAAAAATAGCTTTCTTCCTCCATTATCGTCAACGGCCTTCCGCAGTCGGGACAAGTTTTATTAGGGCCCATAGCGTTTTCGGGGACATAGGTCTCGCAAGGCACGCAGTAATAGCCGGTGTATGTGCCTTTGTAAATATCTCCCTGATCCATTAACTTTTTGAACATTGCCTGAACAACTTTTATGTGTCTCGGCTCAGTCGTGCGAATGAAATCGTCGTTGCTGATGTTGAGAACTTCCCATAATCTTTTGAAGTTCAAATGAATTTCATCGACAAGCTGCTGAGGCGTTTTGCCCTTCGCTTCGGCTGCCGTTTGAATTTTCTGCCCGTGTTCGTCCGTGCCCGTCAAAAAATGAACGTCATAACCCTTCATTCTTTTGTAGCGTGAAACAGCGTCGCAGGCTATCGTCGTGTAAGCGTGGCCGATGTGCGGAATGTCATTGACATAATAAATCGGCGTAGTTATATAAAAAACTTTATCGTCATTCATGAAAAATAAAATCCTCCCCAAAATTTTTTGTAAATGATAGCATGAAAAAATTTTGACAGCCCCGTTAAAAAATTTTTTGTAAAGCAAAAACACTTGACAGTATAAAACGGTCTTTTTATAATTCATAGCATGATTGACAGCGTTAATAAAAAAAATAAAAGCGACAATGAAATTTTGAAACGAAGAATTTATTGTAATCTGCTTTATGATTTTTACTCGCCGCTGTTGACGGAGAGACAGAGAAAAGTTTATGAGACGCTTTGTTTTTCTGATTTAACATTGAGCGAGGCCGCTGACGTTCTTGGAATAAGCAGGCAGGGTGTTTATGTTCTAGTCAGGCACATTATGCAAAAACTTGAGGGCATTGAGCGCGAATTATGTTTCGCAGTGAACACGCGCCAGCTTGAGAAAAGAATTAAAGAACTTGAGGAAGAAAATAAATCGTTGCGCGAGCAGCTTAAAAAAAGCAGAAGGGAGGAAAAGTAATCATGTTTGACGCTCTTAAAGAAAAATTATCGGCGGTGTTTTCAAAACTCGGCAGTAAAGGCAAATTATCAGAAGCGGATATCGATGCGGCATTACGAGAAGTCCGCAGGTCTTTGCTTGAGGCCGATGTTGATTTCAGGGTCGCAAAAGATTTTATAGCTAAAGTACGCGAACGGGCTTCGCAGGCTGAAGTTTTAGAATCAATTACAGCGAACGAGAGAATAGCCGCTATAGTTTACGAGGAATTAATAGCCCTTATGGGAAAGAGCGAGCCTCTGATTATTTCACCGAAGCCCCCGACTGTAATTCTAATGGCAGGTTTGCAGGGTTCAGGAAAAACTACAACGACCGTAAAACTTGCGCGTCAATTAAAATCTTCTCATAATCCTTTGGTTGTGGCCTGCGATTTACGAAGGCCGGCGGCTGTTGAACAGTTAAAAATCCTTGCTGAAAACGCTAAAATTTCTTTTTACGGGCCGGAAAAAAATAATCAAGACGTTCTCGAAGTTGTGAGGGGCGCGAAAAAATTTGCAGACGCTCACATGAACGACGTTATTATTCTTGATACAGCCGGACGGCTTCATATTGACGAAGAATTAATGACGGAGCTGAAAGAAATTGCAGAGATTTTACCTCCGCATGAGAAAATTTTAGTCGTTGACTCAATGATGGGCCAAGAGGCTGTCAATTCCGCTAAATCGTTCCATGAGTTATTGAGTTTAACCGGCTTGATTTTAACTAAGCTGGACGGAGACGCACGAGGCGGAAGTGCACTTGCTATCCGTGCGGTTACGGGCGTGCCTGTAAAATTCGCGGGTGTCGGAGAGAACACTGACGCTCTTGAAATTTTCAGCCCCGAACGAATGGCCGGGCGCATTATGGGCATGGGCGATGTTCAAGGGCTCGTCGAAAAAGTTAAAGCCGCAGGAATTAATGAAGACGCTATCAAACCAGCCGAGCTTTCAGGAAAGCAGTTTAATTTAGAGACTTTATTAAAACAGTTTGAGCAGATAGAAAAATTAGGGCCTCTTGATAAACTCGCCGGAATGATTCCCGGTTTGGATAAGATAAAAAACTTTAGTGCCGAAGATGTTGACGCAAACGCATTGAAGCGCAACAAAGCCATAATCCAGTCGATGACACCTGCAGAGAGACACAACCCAAGAATAATAAAAGGCTCACGGCGCAGGCGTATCGCAGAAGGTTCGGGAACTTCGGTTCAAATGGTCAATCAGCTGCTCGCTCAGTATGAACAGATGAAAAAAATGTTTAAGACCTTTTCATCAAATTCAAGAGGGGGCAAAGGTCTGAAATCGTTGTTCGGTTTCGGTAGGTAAAAATTTTTGTGTATTTGAATTTTAACAGGAGGTGCGAACTTAAGAATGGCGGTTAAAATTCGTTTGTCGCGTCAGGGCAGGAAAAAAGCTCCTTTTTATAGACTTGTGGTTGCGGATTCACGTTCACCAAGAGACGGAAAATTTATTGAACTTATTGGTACGTATAATCCAATGACTGATCCGGCGGCTGTAACGATTAACGAGGAACGTGCCCTTTACTGGCTTAAGCAGGGAGCTTTACCTTCAGATACGGCACGCGGACTCTTAAAGAAACAAGGAGTCTGGGACAAATTTAAGGGCGGGGAACAGAAGTAGCAGTCCCCCGAAAAGATTTAATTAATAAAATAAACATCATCATAATATTTTCTTCGTAGACCGCGAATAAAACAGGAGGTGCCACTTTTATGGTCAATTATAAAGAGCTTGTAGAGTTTATCGTCAAACACCTTGTTACGCAGCCTGAATTAGTCGGCGTAGAGGGCAATGAAGGCGAAGGCGGAAATAAAATCCTGATTCGGGTTGCCCATGAGGACGTGGGGAGAGTAATCGGGAAAAGAGGTGCAACGATCAACGCTATTCGGCTGTTGGCCAAAGCGGCAGCAGTCAAGGCCGGAGAGCGGGTTGATGTTGACATCGTAGAAGATTAGCTACCGAGGCTGACAAAAAATTAACGTAACAATAATAACGGCGTTCCCGGAATTATTCGCCGATTTTCTTGCCACTAGTATTCCGGGACGTGCTGTGAAAAATGAGCTTGTCGGCGTAAATATCGTAAATTTTCGAGACTTCGGGCGCGGAAATTATAAGCAGCTTGATGATTACGCTTTTGGTTCAGGCGGAATGTTATTCGCCGCGCCGCAGTTAAAAAACGCTTTAAGCTCAGTCAAGCCGGGTTTTGTAGTTTATCCTTCGCCGCAGGGAGTTCTAATAAGTCAGGAAATTATAGAGAGCCTTGCTCATCAGGAACATGTAATAATAATCTGCGGCCACTATGAAGGAATTGACGAACGCTTTACGGAAAAATACGTTGACTTAGAAATTACTGTCGGCGATTGTGTTTTGACGGGCGGAGAAATTCCGGCGATGCTGATTGTTGAGGCAATGTCGCGCCTTGTTCCGGGAGTTGTCGGAAAAAGTAAAGCTGTCGTAGAAGATTCTTTTTATCGCGGTATGCTTGACAACCCAAACTACACGAGGCCGGCGGACTGGGAAGGCTTGGAAGTTCCAGAAGTGCTTTTAAGCGGGAATGAAAAAGAAATTTCTAGATGGCGCAGGCGTGAGGCAGTCAAAAGAACTTTGACGCGGAGGCCGGATTTAATTTTAAGAGCTTCGATTAGAGAATATCTCTCGGAAAAAATTAAATTAGCTCTGATTGTTAATGATGAAAATTTTAATATGTCGGGAGTTTTTCAGCTTTGCGAGGCTTATAAACTCGGTAGGCCGTATTTAATTGCTGATAATAAAGATTTGCGCGAAAGGATTAAAAAAATTTATCCGGGCGCAAAAGTTCTGGGAAGCGTCAGAAAAATTATTGAGACGGCAGAAAACGCCTTAGTAATAAAAATTTCCGGCGGAGCTGAAAAAAATTCGCTTCACAGTCTCGAAATTAAAAGAAAATGCCTTGAGCATGACGGAGAAATTTTTTTCGTGTTTGCTCAAGAGGATTTAATGTTAAAAGATATTTCCGGGATTGTCGGCTATCTTTATGAAAGCGATATAAAAATTCCGTTAAACATGAAAATCGGAATTGCTTTAGACAGGCTTTTAGGAGTTAGGAGTTAGGAATTTTTCACCCCCTTACCCCTCAACCCCTTAATCAAAAAGAAGGGAGGAAAAATTTAAGTTGAACGCAGTTGATTTAGTTCAGAAAAATTATTACAGAGCTGAAGCTCTGCCGGACTTCAGGCCGGGCGACACTCTCAGAGTACATGTAAAAATCAAAGAAGGAACTCGTGAACGTATTCAGGTTTTCGAGGGAATAGTCATAGCGAAGCAGCACGGAGGACTTGACGAGACTTTCACGGTACGCAAAATTTCAAACGGCGTAGGAGTTGAAAGAATTTTCCCTGTCCACTGCCCTTCGATTGAAAAAGTTGAAGTGCAGCGCAAAGGAAAGGTCAGACGCGCAAAATTATATTATCTGCGTAAACTCAGCGGTAAGGCCGCAAGAATTAAAGAGCGCAGAAAATTCACTGAACAGCAGTAAAGAATTAAAATCCCCTGTTCTTTTTAGAGCGGGGGAAATTTTTTTTTGCTATACTTTTCAAAGAAGGAGAATAAAAATATGTCAATAAAAGCACTTCCGGAAAATGTCTGGTCAAAAATCGCTGCCGGCGAAGTCGTCGAGCGTCCTGCCTCTGTAGTCAAAGAGCTTGTTGAAAATTCTTTGGACGCACATTCAAAACGTATCCGCGTGAAATTATTTGACGGCGGAAGATTAAAAATTATTGTTGAAGATGACGGAAGCGGGATAGCCTTTGAAGATTTGCCCTTAGCGTTGATGTATCACGCCACAAGCAAAATTTCAGAAATTGAAGATTTAGAAAGCATAGTAACATTAGGCTACAGGGGCGAGGCTCTTGCAAGCATCGCGGCGGTCGCTGATGTTGAAATCCGCAGCCGTCAGAAAAATTCAGAGCAGGGCGGAATGATTAAAGCCTCCGAAGGAAAAATCACCGAACACATAAAAATTAATCACCCTCAAGGAACAAGAATACAGGTTGAAAATTTATTTTCAGGGCTTCCGGCACGGCGTAAATTTCTGAAAAGCGCGTCCGGCGAACTTAGAAGGGCCGCCGTTTTTATTCGAGAGTATGCAGTATGCAATCCCGATATAGCTTTTAGTCTTGAGCATGACGGCAAAGAAATTTTTTCAACTGACGGATCGGGCAGTAAAAAATTCATCTTAATGAAAATTTGGGGGCAGGGCCCTTATATTCAAAATATAAATATTTCGCACGGGCACCTGAATTTAGAGTGCTGGTTTCAAGAACGCGCAGGAATTTCTTTCGGAAGAAATGATATTATAGCCTTCGTTAATAACCGTGCCGTTAATGATCCAGTAATAAAAGGAGCAGTCGCGCAGGCCGCAAGGGAGCTCGCAGGGAACTGGGCATTATTTTTTACGCTTGAACCTTCGCTGGTTGACGTTAATATACACCCTGCAAAATCTGAAGTAAGATTTAGATACCCCGATGAAATTTTTTCATCAATCCATAAGGCCGTTAATAATTTAGGGGGCCCGATGCCTCTTTCAAATTTTTCAAGTTCAAGTATGAATGAAAAAAAGCAAAATAATTTTTCATTCACGAATTTTTCTAACAAAGCAGCGGCTGAAAAATTAACTCCTTCGCCCCTGCCTGCTAAGGCTGACTATCAACAGCAGACGCAGATTTTTATCAGTGATTTTCAAGAAAATAATTACAATGAGCCGGAAATAATTTTTTTAGGGCAAAATTCAGGCGGCTATCTCGTCTATGATAATTATGAAGGGCTTGTCTTTATGGACCCTCACGCGGCGCACGAAAGAATTAATTACGAAAAAATAAAATCGCTGGCTGAAAATTCAAAGCATGTTCAAAAACTTTTAACGCCGATTTTATTGCACCCGACATTAGCATTGGAGGCTCACGAATATGAACACGAGCTGAAAGAATCCGGCTTTGAGTTTGAAAATACTCCGTCAGGAATAGAATTAAAATCAGTCCCGGCACTTGGAAGCGTCGAGTTTGAGCCGGAAGTTTTATTGAGAGCGTCGTTAGCTGCGCTTAAAAATCATCATGACGGCGACACTCTGAAAATTTTATGGCGGACTTGGGCAACAATGGCGTGCAAAGCCTCCGTGAAGCTCACGACGAAAATTTCACGCGAGGAAGCCTTGACTCTCTGGAAAGACCTTCATAAATGCGAACAGCCTTCCGTGTGTCCTCATGGAAGGCCGACAATGATCAGATTGACGAATGAGAAGTTAAAAGAACAATTTTTGCGTACGTAAGAAATTTTTTATTTTTTTATAATATTTTTTTTGCCCCGTCAGAAGTTTCTATGCAGTAGAATGATGCTTTTCTATTCGTTAATTTTTCGTATCCTGCCCCGATTTTTTCGATAAAGTCATTAACTTTTTCACTCTCAACGATGCTGACGGTGCAGCCGCCAAAACCGCCGCCTGTCATTCGAGAGCCTATAACGCCCGGAAATTCCCAAGCTAAAGAAGCCAGAGTATCAAGCTCCGGGACAGTTACCTGATAATCATCGCGCAAGGAAACGTGAGAAGCATTCATAAGTCGGCCGAAAGTTTTTAAGTCGCCGGATTTCAACGCCTGCGAAGCTCTTATAGCCCTTGCGTTTTCGCTGACTGCATGATGTGCGCGGCGTAAGTTCACGGGATTTTTTACGCAATAAGAATATTCATCGAGCTCATTTTGATTTAAGCCGCACAGGCAGGAAATTTTTTTAATTTTATTTATGTCGGCCAGAGCCTCTTCGCATTGCTGACGGCGCAGATTATATTCAGACCCTGCAAGCGAGTGAGGGACGTTTGAATTTGTGATTACGATTTTATAATTTTCGAGATTAAGAGGCGCGTATGAATATTCAAGGGTTGAGCAGTTTAACAGAACGGCGTGATCTTTTCTGCCCATACTGACTGCAAATTGATCCATTATGCCGCAGTTCATGCCGACAAAATTATTTTCAGCTTCCTGCGAAAATTTTGCCATGCTCACGCCGTCAATATTAAGATTAAAAAGTTCGCTGAAAATTTTTCCCGTTAAAACTTCGATAGCAGCCGAAGATGAAAGTCCTGCGCCGCCGGGAAGATTTCCGTTATAAAGAATATCCGCGCCGTAATTTAATTTATAGCCGTGATTTTTTAATATATTCACGACACCTAACGGATAATTGACCCATGTACGAATATCAATTTTATTTTTAATTTCATCAATGTTAATTTCAAACGGCGTAAAAATTCCCTCGTCAAAATTCATTGAGTAAAGCCGCAGAATTTTATCATCTCTTTTTGCTGCGAGGGCGTATATGCCTAAATTAATAGCGCACGGAAAGACGAAGCCGCCCTCGTGGTCTGTATGTTCGCCGATTAAATTTACACGTCCCGGCGCAAAAAATTTTTCAGGTTCGTAAGCTGTTCCAAAAATTTTTGTGAAAGTGTTCCGCATTTCTTTGAGCATAAAAAAATCCCCATTCTAATTTTTTTTAGGCGTAAAATTCAAAACTTTTTTTGCTTTTTATATTTATATTATTATCTTGAATCAAAGGGGCATTATTATTTTCAAGTAATTTTTCTTTTTCTTTTTTTTCTGTGATTTCAAAAGTATCGCGTTTTTTTCGGGAATTATCGCCCTTGCCGCGTTCGTCATTTTCATTTTTTCTGTGAACTTTTTGAGCTTCTGAGGCGGCCTCGCTTGCTTGGACGGTCTGGACAATTCTAATTCCATCGCGGATAATTTCTTGACTCTGTCCTGTATCTTGGGCAGCCGCGAGAGCATTGGGGGCATGGTGGGTATTTGCTTCGACGTTCAAATTTGACATTAACATACTTACAGGCTGCATTTTATTTTAACCTCCTAAACGTCCTCCCATATAATCATAAGGAACAAGAACTATCGCTCGTTTTTCGTCATCAGCTATAAAGGACGTAAATTTACAGGGCTCGTGAACTATATGCGAAAGTCCACGTATCGAAATTACAACTCCGCCGTAACATGTATCTTTTACGCGGACGATGCCTTTATCTTTTACCAATTCTAATTGCTCAAGAAGAGCATTTAATTCTGTCTGCATACTATCACGCGCCGCCTGAAGCTGAAATTTCATTTTCGTTAAACTCATCATAATGGCGCGTTTTTTATCGTTGAGCTGTCCGGCTGCCTCAAGTTTTTTTAATAACGCTAAATTAGGTTCGACGCGCTCTAAATTTTCTTCGCAGCGTTTTATTTCTGTCGTGAAAACTTTTCTTTTTTCTAACATTTCCGGCGGAAGTCCGACGACAACTTCTGTTTTAGTTCCCATTTCCGAGCCGAGAATGTTGCATGAAACTTCAAGACCTGCTTCAATTTTTCCTCCGGCTATCTGGGATTTTTTCCCCATTCCCAATGCCATAACAGCACGCTGCGCATATAAATGGCTGTGAAGTATAGCATTTTTAGCGAGTATAGTTCCGCCGCTTCTAATCGTGGCTTGGTCGGCAAAATTTAGACTTACATCGCCGTTTGCGCGTAAAGTTCCCTTGCCCATGCCCCTAACGCCGCCGTGAACTATAACAACGCCCTGCGAGTCAATGTCAGCTCCCTCGACGGGGCCAAAGATTTCAATATTTCCCTGCGCCACGACATGAAAGCCCTCGCGGACAGAGCCGTGAATTTTTACAGCACCTGTGAAATCTATGCTGCCCACTCCGAAATCTATATCTTTATGAATATCAAGCTCAGGCAAAATTAAAAGGCGGCCTTTATCATTTTTTAACTGTCCTTCAGCCGTCGCTATTAATAAAAGTCTGTTCTCGTCGTCGCGTTTTAAGCCTTCACCAAAAGAAAATTCTACATTCTTAACCGGCTTGGCCTTCACCACAACGCCTGTAACATCAATGCCGTTTTTGCCGTTCTCTAACGGGTGCTTAACAGCAATTTCCTGTCCCGGATGAACGGTTACTATAGTGCTTCTGCTCCAAAAATCTATCTTTTCATCATCGCGGACTTCAAACGGTTTGTCGGGATCTTTTATTAATTCTATGAAAGCGTCTTTACCTTCAACGGGCTTAATACCTTCGGCAACTATGGCGGGCTCGTTTGCAATTTTACGGGCCAAGAGCGAGCGCACAGCATTTTCTTTTATGCCGACTTTTACTCCGTGTGCTTCTAATGATTTCATGACTTGCTCTTCAGTCGGCCAAGGCTTTGCAAAAAATGGAGGCTCTATGGCAACTGAAGCGGTCATTTTATCTTTTGCAAGGGTTACTAAAATTTTCGCGTCCTTTTCAAACGCAGGATTACGAGCGCAAATTTTACACGTCTCGCCGTCTTTCAGAAATTTTCTTACGGCTTTGAAATCATAGCGGACTATTCCATATTCTTTTAAGTAAGCATATACATCGTTCTCTTTGAAGTCTCTGTCATAACACGATAAATATATTCCGTCCGGCCGTGCCTCAAGAGAAAAAATATCTTTATCGAACATTTTATAAATTCATCTTCTCTTTCATAATGGCTCTAAGCATTGAAAGTGCTTTGCCGTGAATTTGACTGACTCGGCTTTCAGTAACTCCCAAAACGCGCCCGATTTCTTTGAGATTAAGACCTTCATAATAATATAAACTAAGCATAGTACGCTCGCGTTCGGGAAGTTCTGCTAAGGCTTCTGCCAATTCCTGACGCTCGGCTTCTTCGTCCAAACGTTCCGAAATTCCCTCGCGGTCGTCGGCTAAAGTAGCTTCAACAGAGACATCTCCATCGTCAAGCGGCGTTGTGTCGTCAAGCGAAGTGATGTAGCCGCGCCCGGCCAAGTCTTGAATTTCGTAATATTCTTCTTCGCCTATTCCCATTTCCGCCATGATCCATTCGTCTTTAATTTCGCCTTTGTCGCGCAAAATTTTTTCCATAGCTCTGTTTAACTTCTGGACTTTTTCGCGAGCAGAACGGGAATACCAGTCGCATTTTCTGAGCTCGTCGAGAATTGCACCGCGTATTCTGGGAATTGCGTAAGTCTGAAATACAAAGCCCTTTGAAGGGTCAAATTTATCGACAGCATCAAGCAGGCCGAACACTCCGAAACTCAATAAATCTTCATAATCAAGCCCCTGCGGAGGAGTTACAGCCATTCTGCTGACAACGTATTTTATTAACGGAAGATATTTGATCACAAGCTCATCACGTCCAATCCCTGAACGCGTATATTCCTCCCATAATTTTTTTTCTTCTTCTGAAGTCATTTATCTCACTCCTAACCCCTCACTCCTAACTCCTGACTTCTCACAGAATTAAATTTCGCTTATTCCTTTGCCGAGAGTTTTAACTTTTAGCATCCAGTTACTTGTTGAAAATTCTATTGTGCGTCCTTTATTTCCGCCCGTGTCGGACGCAAGCAGAGCTATTCCCATTTTTGCGAGTTTCATTTTTGTTTCTCGAACGTTTTTAGCTCCGACAGTCAAAAATTCCGCGCTTGCTCCAGGCAATGCAAACATCTGCGCCCCTCCGGCCAATTTAGCTTTTATGCGCGGACGTGTCGCGCCTTTTTTCAACATTTCCTCAATCAAAGCAGGCACGGCAGTGTCCGCAAATTTTCCGACTTTTTCAGAACCTTGAAGTCCTCTGCTGTCCGGAAGCATTATATGCGCCATGCCGGCAACTTTTGCGAAAGAGTCATAAACTACAAGACCTATGCACGAACCAAGCCCAAGAGTTACAAGTTTCACTGGAGCCGGAACGACCATTAAATCCGCCATTCCTAAAACTATAGTCTGTTCTGCCATTACATCACCTTCAGCCTTTTCAATAAAAGCTCCAGCGCATCGGGGTCCGGAATTAAAATTATGTGCCCCGAAATTTTGCGCCCTGCTTCAAGTCCGTCAACGCTAAGCTCCGTATTCACAAGCAAAGCCGTCTCGCCCATCTGACCGTATATCGAAGCAACTACGTCAAGAATTGAGCTTAACATGTCGTGAGCTACGCCGGGTACGCTTATCTGATGCTGAGTGCCTATTAAAAGATTTATTGCGTTAAGAAATGAGCTTAAAACTATATTGCCCACTTCGCTTAACGCGCTGTCCTTCATTTCTTCGGGAATTTCGTTTATGGGAATAAAAGTCCCGAACTGCTGCTTTAATAACAGCTCAACCATTACATCAGCGTCTTCCTCGTTTTGAATGAATATCAGACTGCACCCAAAACCGCCGGTCGAGCGAACAAAAACGGCTCCGACAACCTGCAGCGGATCTCCGTAATGTTCGCCAAGTTCATAAATTGAAACTAATTCCGTTTTGGGAACGTCCATATGTATCATTCGGGACAGCAGGCCGGAAAGAGCTGTAGCGGCGTTTCCTGTCCCTATGTTGCCGACCTCCCGTATCGCGTCAAGCTGTAATGCGTTGAACGATGCTATATCAGCCATTAAACATTACCCCTTTGTCGAATAGAACGACGCTACGTCAAGAATTAATGCGACATTGCCGTCTCCAAGTATTGTGCCGCCGGTGATGCCGTCAATTTTCGCAAGGAATTTTCCAAGCGATTTAATAACAATTTCCTGTTGTCCTATTAACTGACTGACTATAAAGCCGATTTTATTTTTTCCGATTTTCACGACTACAACGGGATATTCGTCCCTGTCGCGTTCTAAATCTTCGGTGCCTAAAATATCTCCTAAAATATTCAGCGATAAAACTTCGCCGCGCAATAAAGTCGTAGGCTCTCCGTGTACCGTCTTAATATCTTCTTTGCGGACCATGATAGTTTCTTCGACGTTCTCAAGGGAGATTGCGTATGTTTCTTCGCCGACTTTAATTAAAAGCGAAAGAACTATTGCAAGCGTCAAAGGAAGCCTTATATAAACGTGAGTGCCTTCGTTCTTTTTGCTGACTAAATCAAATTGTCCGCCGAGCTGTTCGACTTTTGTTTTAACCGCGTCCATTCCGACTCCGCGCCCTGACAAGTCAGTAATCTGCTTGGCCATGCTGAAGCCCGGAAGTAAAACGATCTGCGTTGCCTCGTCATCGCTCATAATCGCGGCTCTGTCCTCAGTGATAATTCCGCGCTCGATGGCCTTCTGTTTTACTCTCTCCGGGTCAATTCCTGCGCCGTCGTCGGAAACTTCAATTACGACGCCTGAGCCTTCCTGATAAGCGGCGATTTTTAATATGCCTTTTTCGGGTTTGCCCATTGCTTTGCGTTCTTCGGGGTGTTCGATGCCGTGATCCATTGAGTTACGGATTAAGTGAACCATAGGGTCGCCGATCTCGTCAATGACTGTGCGGTCAAGCTCTGTGTCTTCGCCTTCAAGAACTAATTCAACATTTTTATTTAACGTCTTGCATAAATCGCGGATAAGTCTCGGAAATCTATCGAACGTAAAGGAAACCGGGACCATTCTCAATTTCGTAACAAGCTCCTGAATATCGCCCGAAATTCGGCCTAATTGCGAAAGAGTTTCATCAAACTGGCGCAATCTAGCTTCTTGAACAAGACGCTCAATTCTTGCGCGGGAAATTACAAGCTCGCCGACTAAGTTCATTAATTTGTCAAGCCTTCCGATGTCAACTCTGACTGTCTGTGTGCCTTTTTTAGCACCGTCTTTTTTCGCCGGAGCCGCCGCAGGTTTTGGAGCTTCTTGAGCCGGAGCCGGTGCAGGGGCAGCCTGTTGAGCTTGTGCTTCGGGAGCCACAGCCTGTTGAACTTGGGCAGGAGCCGGAGTCGGCGCAGCTTCTTCAGCTTTTACTTCTGTAACTTCAGCCGACTGAACATCGCCGATTTTTTCTATAGTTGCTTTGACCTCATCAGCTACAGCAGGGGTAGCAACATAAATTTTGAAATCAAATTCAAATTCTTCTTTTTCAAGAGCTTCTGTTGAGGGTTCAGCGCGGTAAATTTCGCCCATTTCCTCAAGCCTGTTCACGACCATGTAAGCGCGAGCGGCTTTTAATAAACAGCTCTGGCTTAAAGTTACATGAACTTCGTAAGCATTCGAGCCTTCCTGATTAGCTTTCTTGGCCCATTCAGCGTCCTGTGATGACACGCCGCCCGATGCCGGAGCCGCTTCACTTGCTACACTAGCCGGAGCTGCAGCCGCCGGAGCAGGTGCTGTATTTCGGAGCTGTGCGACTAAATCTGAAACGTCTATATGCGCGTCATTTCCGCCGCCGCGTATAGTGTCAGCCATTTCCTGCAAAGTATCAAGCCCCTTGAAGAGCAAGTTCATATCGTTTTCAGTTAATGGCCTCGTACCTTTTCTGGCCGCGTCAAGTCTGTCCTCCATAGCGTGAGTGAGCCCCATCATGTTCGTGAAGCCCATTGTTCCGGCCATGCCTTTAAGCGTATGCGCTGCTCTGAAAATTTCGTTTATTACGTCCATATCGACCATATTTTTTTCAAGAGCTAGCAGGAAATCGTCAAGTCTCTGTACGTTATCGTCAGTCTCATCGAGAAATGCCCCGAGATACTGACTCATATCCATATCTGCCAAAGTTTTTTCTTCCCCCTTAAATTTTTATCCCTTAACTAATCTGACCATTGCGTCCGGAATTTCATTCAGCGGCAGAACCTCATCAACTACTCCAGCATCTACAGCGGCTTTCGGCATTCCGTAAACTACGCAGGTTTTTTGACTTTCAGCAATGACATACGCGCCTTTTCTTTTAAGCGCAACAGCACCGTCCGTTCCGTCGCGTCCCATGCCGGTTAAAATTACGCACAGAACATTTCCGCCGTATTCATCAGCAACGCTCAGGAACATTATATTAGCGGCAGGCTTTACTGACAAAACGGGAGGCGCGTCCGAAAGTCCGCACACAGCAGCACCGGCCCGGCGTTTTACTATTAAGTGGCTTCCGCCCGGCGCAACGACGGCTCTTCCGGCTTTTAAGCTTAAACCGTCAAAACCTTCTACAACTTCTATTTCAGACGTGTCATTTAATCTTTTTGCAAAAGAAGGCGTAAATTCTTTTGGCATATGCTGAGTTATTACTATAGGCACGGGAAATTTTTTAGGAAGTTTAGGAATTAATTCGCTCAAAGCCATCGGGCCGCCCGTTGATGAAGCTATAGCGACAATATCAATCCGGCCTGTGTTTACAGGAGGGGTCATGCGCCTAAAATCTGGAGCGACGGGCAAAGTTCTCGGAGCTGGTTTAGGTGCGCCGAAAATTCCCGGACGAGCTATAACTCTGGCTGTACTGGCAGCTATTACTTTATTAATTAACTCTTGGCCTATGTCCCTGATATTAAGTGAAATTGTCCCTGAAGGCTTGCCGATGAAGTCAACACAACCGAGCGCAAGAGCTCTCATTGTCGTTTCGGCACCGCTCTGCGTCAAAGAACTCACCATTATTACTGGGAGAGGTTTTATCTTCATTATTTCTTCAAGTGCTTTGAGCCCGTCCATATTAGGCATTTCAACGTCCATCGTAACAAGGTCGGGATTAAGAGTTTTTATCTGAACTAAAGCGTCCTTGCCGTCCCGCGCTGTTCCGGCAACCTCAATTCTAGGATCGGAGTTTAGAATATCGCTGATAAACTGACGCATTAAAGCACTATCGTCTACTACAAGTACCCTGATTTTTCCGTTTGGGGGCATTATAGATCTTCTGCTGTCATTTATAACGGCAACAGATTACACCCTCCTTTCTGCCTTATGTAAAAAATTTTTAATAATCATTTTAATTCTAATCTCAACCATAATTATAACGTCATAATTTTAATTTTTAATTTATCTTTTTTCATCTTCTGCAAATAAACTTTTTGTAAGTCTGCGCAAAAATCCTCCCATTCCGCCGGCCTGTTCAGGGACAACTTCGCGCCTCACTTCAATTCCCTCGAATAATCTCAAAACTTCTCCGGCTAAATTTCTTACGCATATTCCTGCGTTTGAATCCGGGTCAGTCCTGTAAAAAATTTTGCAATTTTTAACGGATCTATTAATCACGTCATCTTTTAAGACATATCCGAGATAAGACGGGGCATTTCCTAAAAACTGCATTGAAGCGAGCCTTATTCTTTCAGCGACTTCAGCGGCCTCTCTGCTGCTCCCTGCCATATTAACGACTAACATTAAGCCCGTGCCGTTTGCGCCTCCTGCCCATGCCGCCGCACCCAAAGATTTTATAACGCCGTAAGCGTCTCTTATGCTCGTGGGTTCGGGAGTTGTTACTAAGATCGTAGCTTCTGAAGCGTAAGCAAACGACAGCGCACCCTTATGAATACCTGCGCCGGCATCCATGATGACATAATCGGCGGTTTCATCGAGTGCGGACAATGACGCAAAAAGCCTGCCAAGTTCCATGTCGTCCATGTCGGCAATTTCTTTAAGACCGACTCCGCCCGGCAGCAAAGCAACTCCGCCGTTCTCGCGTTCGGCACGGCCTGAAACTCTAAAATGCACGAGGACTTCACTCAAACTTCTTGAGCCGTCAAGTAAATGCGAGATGTTCCACTTAGCGTTTTTAACTCCGCATAAAATGTCAAGATTGGCCATGCCTAAATCAGCATCAATTAAAACCACGCGCTTTCCGAAATCTGCGAGCGCGAATGAAAGTCCGGCTGAAATATTACTTTTCCCCACTCCGCCTTTTCCGCTTAAAACAGAAAGCGTATGAAGTCTCGGAGGAGTTCTGCTAATGTCTTTCTCCACCATTTTTCTAAGTTCTCCTGCCTGATCCGGCCTGCCTCGAAAATCAGAATAATTTGACATTTTAATAACGCTTCCGTTCTTCTTCAGGTTTCATAAGAAATTCAGCTATGCGAATCCCTTCAGCCGTCTCTATATCTTTCGGGACGTTCTGACCGACCGTCAAAAAAGACACGGGACAGCCCATAACCTGCTGTATATTAAAAATTGAGCCGCATGAAATAGTTTCGTCAAGTTTTGTAAATAATAAATGCGAGACAGGAATATCAGGTATATGTTCAACTACGTCAAGCATGTCTCTGTATTTCATGTTTGCCGCTAAAACTAAATGCACAGCGTCGGGATTAAAAGCATTATAAAGATTTACGTACATGTCCATGCTTTTTTTATCGCGCTGGGAGCGGCCCGCAGTGTCAAGCAAAATTATATCGGAATTTTCGTGATTATCGACTATTCCGGGTATCGTAGAAATATCAAAAATAATTTCAACGGGAACTCCTAAAATTCTTGCGTAAGTCTTCAACTGTTCGACGGCGGCTATTCTGTAAGTGTCGCTCGTAAGCAGCAAAACTCTTTTATGTTCCCAAAGAGCTTTTATTGCCGCAAGTTTCGCTATAGTCGTAGTCTTTCCGACTCCTGTCGGGCCTATCAGCATAATTCTGCGGCCTCCTATAGCATCGCCGCCGTTATCGCCTGCACATTCAATTCGTGAAGCCAGCCACTTAGTAAACGAAAATTTTCTGTTCCTGTCTTTTGACTTCATGATTGAAAAATCTGCTAACAATTTTCTGATATATTTTTCGTCAACTTCGGACGCTCTTAATTTTTCTTCGATTTCAGCATTTTCCGACGCGGGCATAAGTCCAGCCTGAAAACCTGAATTTCTTGACGGTGCCGAGATATTCATGCTATTAGCGTTATTATTCGCGCTCATGCTCATGTTTTCGACGGCGGTCAATCTCTGAAGCAAAAAGTCTATTCTATCAGCAAGCGCACCGACCTGCTCTTTTAATATTTTCGCGTCATCGTTGCTCATGCCTCCCGAAGAAGGCTGGGGCTGGGGTTGAGGCTGATAATTATTTTGCGGCGTAAATGTCTGCGGTGCCGGAATAACAGGTTCTTGCACGGGCGGAGCAGGTTTTGTGGTCAGGCCGTAAGCGTTTCTCAAGCCTTCGGGGGAAATTTTGACATTTTCAGTCATATACCCCTCGTCGCCTAAATCAGCAGCAGGCATTAACGGGGCCGACGGAGCTGAAGGTGCAGGAGGGATACCGCCGCGCTCTTTGATTTCTAAAAGTTTTTGGAACGCAATTAAATTTTCGCGCCGCGTGTCGTCGTCCATCGTTGAAATCGTTGACGAGGCCGACGAAAAATTATTCTGTCTTTTTACCGGCTGGGGCTTGGGCGTATCGTCCTCAAGTATTCCGGCAGTAACGCGCAGCACGGAACGCTGAAAGAGCCCTAAAACCCCTCCCTCTTTTACCATTTGAGACGAAAGTATGACGGCATCGCGCCCCAGTCTTTCTGAAGCAAGCCGCAACGCTTCCGCGTCATCTTTTGCTGTAAATGTTATTTGATTCGTTACTCGCATATTTTATTCCACCATTCCGGCCGTCTTTATTTGGACACCGTGAACTACTTCATTATACGATACCACAAAAATATTTGATATTGAGCCTTCGATTAAACGTCTGACTATTAATCTTACATCGGGGTGAACAAGCAAAACCGGCGGAAGATTTTTCACGACTAGCTCCTCCATTGCTCTTGAGATAGCTGAAATCATTTTCTGAACTTCGCGGGGGTCTAAATTTAACTGCCAGCCTCGTGTTAAATCTCCGTCAACTCCGGCCATAATTTTTTGCTCCCAGTTCGGTGAAAGAGTGAACGCCGTAATAATTCCGTCAGGCCCCTGAATTTTTAATGATATTAAACGCGCTAATGACTCTCTTGCACGTTCGGTCAAGAAGTCAACGCTTCGAGACATCTTGCCGTAATCAGCGAGGGCTTCAAAAATCGTAACTAAATCCCTAATCGGAATTTGCTCGCGTATTAAATTTTGCAAAACCTTCTGAATTTCCCCTAAAGTCAAAGAAGCTAAAAGCTCGCTTATGACCGCCGGAGCAGTCTCTTTAACCATGTCCGTTAATTTTTGAACTTCTTGACGTGTTAATAATTCCGCTCCGTTCTTTCTGATTACTTCGGATAAATGCGTCGCTAAAACAGACGGAGCGTCAACGACCGTGTAGCCCATTGCTTCGGCTTTGTCGCGGAGGTCGGGAGAAATCCACAATGCCGGGAGCCCGAACGCAGGCTCTTTAGTAGGAACGCCTATTAAATCTTCTTCAACTCCGCCGGTGTTCATAGCAAGATAGTGATCCGGCAAAAGTTCTCCGCGCCCTGCCTCTGCTCCTTTGACGCGCAAAATATATTCAGTAGGCTTAATTTGAATGTTGTCTCTAATTCTTATCGGGGGCACGACAATTCCCATTTCGAGGGCCATTTGTTTTCTTATTGTGCCTATTCTGTCGAGCATGTCGCCGCCCTGCGCCGGGTCAATTAACGGGATAATTGCATAACCGATTTCAGCTTCCATAGGCTCGACCGTCAATAATTTCATAACGTCATCAGGCGATACAGGCTCGGCCTTAGGCTGTTCTGCTGAAGGTGCGCCTGGTGCCGCTGTCGTAGCTCCTGCTGTTCCTGCTCCGGCTTGGCCTGATTGAGCTTGAGGAGTTCCGGCGGCCTGCTCTTCTGCCGTGATTGCTTGAACGTTTGCTTCCCTGCTGACGGTGTAGCCTAGAAAGCCCATTAAAAATGAAAGCGTTACGAACGGAACTGTCGGAAGTCCGGGAATTATTCCAAGCGACATTAACATAGCCGAAGCAATATATAAAGGCCGTGGGTATCTGGTGAACGAGTTGATTAAGTCCGGGCCAAGCTCTGAAGAAGCCGCCGCCCTCGTAACTATAACGCCCATCGCCGTTGACATTAAAAGAGCCGGGATCTGTCCGACTAAACCGTCCCCGACGGTTAATAAGCTGTAGTGTGCCGCCGCGCCTGCCGCGTCCATGCCGCGCATAAAAATTCCGATTGAAAGTCCGCCAATTATATTTATAGTCGTGATGATTAATCCTGCTATAGCGTCGCCCTTGACGAATTTTGACGCACCATCCATAGCTCCGTAAAAATCTGCTTCTCTTTGAATGTCCTGCCGTCTCTGCTTTGCTCCCTGCTCGTCAATTAATCCTGAATTTAAGTCTGCGTCGATTGACATCTGTTTTCCGGGCATAGCGTCGAGCGTAAATCTTGCGGCAACTTCCGCGACACGCTCTGCACCCTTCGTAATGACTAACATCTGAATTATTACGAGTATCAGGAACATAATTATTCCGACGACGTAATTCCCGCCGACGACAAAATTTCCGAATGCGTTTATTAATTCTCCGGCGTTTCCGTAAAGCAAAATTAATCGCGTTGTCGAAACGTTGAGCGACAATCTGAACAAAGTCGAAATTAGTAGCAGCGTTGGAAAAATTGAGAGGTCTAATGCCCTTTTTACATAGAAGGTTACGAGCAGAGTAACTACTCCGAGCGTTATGTTCATGGCCAGCAAAATATCGATAAGCCACGTCGGAAGAGGCACGACCATCATAATTATAATGAGCACCATTAAGAGAGCTACGCCGATATCGGAATAGCTCTGAACTTTCTTTCGCATTGTACCAACGCCTGCGGCACTCACTGCTTCAGCCAAATAAAAATCCTCCGTTCTTTAAGACTGAAAATTATTCTGTATTTTACACGAAAAATTAAAATAATTCTTCATGGCTGACTGATATAATTTTCATGCTCGATTAAAAAAAATAAATTTCAGGAGAAAAATTAAAACATGGAAGAAAATAATTCTTGTACGATACATGTTGTGCTTTTTTTTGCGTTGTGCATAGCTTTGTGCTCGGGAGTATGGTACGGGCTTCACGTCCTTGAAAGCTACCGCGAGGAATATGATTTTATCGTCAACGAGCGCGATAATTTTTCAACCGTCATGGAGAGCTTGAGAAATAAAAATAAAACTCTCCAGAACATAAATAATCTACACTTGGGCGATGTCGGAACTTCGGCAGACGGCGTGGATTTCTACGCACGTGTTAAGAAATTAATCGATGAAAATTCCGTGAACATGCTTTCAATGTCCGCAAATGACAACAACATCCTGACGCTGAAACTTCAAGGCAATTATTATTCGCTCATTCATCTCTTTGCAGACTGGCGCAATATGCCTTTTGCGTCGCGCATTACGTCATTGAGAATTGCCCGAGATGCTCAAGCCCCCTCAGATTTTGTAGATGTTGATGTAACGCTGGAGGCGTGGCAGAATAAATGAACGTCTTACTCGATAGTTTTACGGAATTTTGGGAAATTCTTACCGGAGTTTTTGATGACAACAGAGCAAGATTAATCCGCCTGTCGTGCTTTACCCTCCTTGCCTTCGGAGTGGCATGGGCTGCCATAAATTATTTCAAGGCCGACAGAATTTCTGACACTGACGTTGAATTTTATTCGCCTTCCCAGCGCGAGGCACGCGGAGACAGCGCGGCTCTGAAAAAAATGGCTGACCTTGCTCGCACCGTTCAGGAAATGAAGCAGGGCGGTGAAGCAATAGCCGCAGCAATAGCCGCAAGACATTCAAAGCCCTTTAATATTGACGGCTATAACGAAATGGGACTAGAAAATCTCGGAGAGGGCGGAGAATTTTTTTCGCAAAGCGACTCAACTATACAAATTCCCGGAGAAACTTCACTGGGCGAAGATAATTCTGCTGAGCCGGAAATTTTAGTCAAGGCCGTGATGCTTTCAAAAAAGAATGCACGCGCCATTATCGACACGGCGACAGAAAAAAATAAAATCATTAAACGCGGCGAAAATATTGACGGCTTCGGGCGCGTAACAAGAATAAGGAAAAAAGGAATAACGGTCAGGATAAACAGGCAGGACGTTGATTTTAATATCGCCGCATTTCCAAAAGCTGCGATGAATAAAAAAGACGAAGCGAAAAAAACTAATTTAGGCGTGGAAGAATTTTTATTTGAGGGCACGGTGCCGAAGGACAGTCCCTTAGCACCGACGACCGAGAGAGCGACAACAAATTAATTTTTCCATTGCTCCCACTTTTCGAGAGCAAATTTCAATCTTTTCTCGAGCCTTTCAAAGGCTTCAACCTCTGTCAAAGTTTTTATGCCGTAAAGAGCTTCAGCCAATGCGCCCGACATTGACGCAGTAGCGTTAGTCTCTCCGCCCAGAGAAATCGCTTTGCGTACAGCGTCCTCGAAATTTTCGGTCTCAAGAAAAGCAATTAAAGCCGCTGAGACCGTCTCAGGAGCCGAAGTCATAAAATCAAAATCAGGCCGTATATCTTCAATAGTTTTTGAGAGTGTCAGGCCTGTTTTCTCTTCAAAATAATTTTTTATGTCGGCCTTCTCTTTTTTTATGCGTGCAAGAAAAATCATTCCTGCCATTGCACGCGCATAATTAACGCCCGTTTCAGTTTTATGAGTAACGCTTGCGGCGATCCCTGCGAATTTCTCAACGTCCTCAAGATTATCAAAAGCCCAAGCGATCGGCGAGACCCTCAAGGCTGCTCCGTTGCTCTCTGATTTATAGGGAAATGACTTTTCCACATGTATCCACGCATAAAATCTTCTGCCGTAATGAATTTCTTTGAATTGTTTTCCAAATGTCTTCATAAAGTAAATTACTTCGTTCTTAAATTTTCCCTCAGAAAAATTTTTTTTACCCTGCACGCGCATAACCCGCATTAAGGCTTCGGCAACAGCCAAAGTCATTACGCTGATTTCAGTGTTATAGGAATTTTCATTGAAAAGAGGAAAATCCGCATCTGCTTTTTCATTTCGATACGGACTTCCGATTATATCTCCGGCTATTGCGCCGAGCATGAATTAATTTGCCCTCCATGCTTCCCATTTATTGAGGGCGTTCAATAGAAATTCATCGAGCTTGGGCAAAATCATTTTATTAATTTCGTCAGGTATTCCGTAAGCTCCTTCGGCGATCGAGGCAGCTATTGCCGTGAGAGTGTCAGAGTCTCCGCTTAATGAAACGGCACAGCGCAGAACATCCTCAAAATTTTCGCCCTCCATAAAAGCCGTTATGGCTTCGGGGACTGTCTGCTGACAAGACTCAATGTGATGATAATTCGGCCTGATTTCGTCAAGCGTCCGAGTTAAATCGTAATAATATTTTTCGCTGATGTAATGTTTTATTTCGGCTTTGCTCTTTCCCGTCCGCGCTAAAAAAATTGCCGCTGCCGTAGCTTGCGCTCCTTTTATGCCTTCGGAATGATTATGAGTAACACGCGAACTCACTGCCGCGAATCTTTCAACGTCTTCGAGATTATCAAACGCCCACGCGACAGGGGAAACTCTCATGGCTGAGCCGTTACCCCATGAGTTATAAGGCTTAGGTAGTCCGCCGCTGAAAAGCCAATCATAAAATCTTCCTCCGTAGCCAGCGTTCGGATATTTTTTTCCAAAAGCCCGCATGGATTTTATGGCGTAGTGCTTAAATTCCGCCTCTGAAGTTTCGTCGCCCCTCTTAGGCATCGCGCACATCAAAGCGTCAGCCACAGCTAATGTCATTACAGTATCGTCAGTGTAGCGGGAAGCGTCTGACACTAAAGGATATTTTCTGCTGTATGCTGTTTCTCTGTTGTTATCAAATTCAAACGGACTTCCGACAACATCTCCGACAATAGCTCCTAACATTTTTAACCCTCGAACGGTTTCACGCCCTTCACAGCGTCAGCCGGATAAATTCTCGAATTATTATTATCAATGTCGATTAAAACGTATTTATCGTTGCCCATTCCAAGTTCTTTCATGTAAGAGAGCTGTCTAAATCCGTGCCTCGATGACATTCTCTCAACGAGGGCAGCGCGGTCTTTTTCTGAAAGAGCAAAAATTAAATCGACGCAGGCTGAATCAATCGCAAGAATATCGAGCGAGGCAAGTATACCAACGTTAGGAGTTACAACAGGCTCAGCGGCAACGCCCTCGCAGTCGCACGAGACTGACATATTGCGCATGACGTTAATATATGCGACATTCTTCCCGAAATAATCTATAGTGGCCTTTGTTGATTCCGCGATGCGCTCCATAAATTCTTCTTTTGCTATATCCCACTGGTCAGGCTGTCCGGGTGTCGTGTGGATCATGGCCTTTCCGATTCGTCCGTCAGCACAGCCGATGCCGATATTTTTATTCGAGCCTCCGAAACCGCCCTGCACGTGTCCTTTGAAGTGAGTTAAAGCTAAGAGAGAGTCATAATTCAAAAGATTAACTCCGACTGACATCTCTTTGAACCAGTTGCCGCCTTTGACGGGTAATAACGCCGTGCCGTGTTCATCAAGAATATCGACGTTAGCAAAATCCCAGCCGTTAATTTTAAGCGTCTCTCTGTGCTGCTCGGTCGTATAGCGGTCGCCCTCGTAATATGAATTTGTCTCAACAATTTTCGCGTCGGGTAAATCTTTTTCAATTAGGCTTTTAACCCATGTTCTAGGGATAATATTCGGGCCGTGCGGTTCGCCGGTGTGAAGTTTAATTGCAACTTTGCCGGTGATGTGCTGATTAATCTTTGAATAAATTTTTCTGAGTCCTTCCGCAGAAAGATCGCGTGTGAAATATACGATCGATTCATTTCCGCAGCGTTTTTCGTATGGAACGTATTTGTCTCCGTCTTTTCCCGGTACCATGAAAAAATCCTCCAGTGCATAAAAATTAAACGAATTAAAGCTGGCGCGCTTGAGGAGAGTCGAACTCCTGACCTACGGCTCCGGAGGCCGTCGCTCTATCCACTGAGCTACAAGCGCATTTCAAGTAGGAAGTAAATTATTTTTGCCGCTAACTTAATTTTATAGATTATATCACGCTAAAAAATTAGCAGTTGTTTTTTCATAAAGATTACCGTAGAATTTTTAAGTAAATTTAATTACAACAAGGTAATTTTTTGAAAAAGTCATTTTTAATTGTTTTCGCTCTTCCTGCTATGGCAATAATCGAACATGAATTTAAGCAAATTTGCCGCTCAGGTTCAGTTCAAGAACTTCAAGCCGCGATCGCCAGTGAAAAAATTTTGCAACCCTGCGTTTTCATGAGATGGACACGCCGCTGATAATTGCCACCGAGAAAGCAAGAAACCCGGAATTTCTGAAACTAATCATTCAGTCCTCAAAAATTCGTTGGGGGGACTGCTTGAGACTTCACGAAAAAAAATCGAATCTTTAAATTTTTATTCTGCACTGTAAAATTTCATGGGAATTAAAAAAATTAAAACTTTTTGTTGTGGCAAATGTTGTGGCAAAAATTTTTTTTCTTGAATTTTTGAATGGAACAAAGATATTTTAGCATAAAATTTTCACTTGCCGAAGTAACAGTGTAAAAGCGGAGAATTTTATAAAACCCTCCGCTAAAGTTCATGAAAAAAATTTTACAGGCAAATTACTTTCCTGCTAGGTACTCATTCATGCTTGCGGCCGCGCGTCTGCCCTCGCCCATAGCAAGAATGACAGTTGCTGCACCAAGTACTATATCTCCGCCGGCCCAGACTCTCGGAATATTAGTGCGCTGATTTTCATCTACGATAATATTTCCGCGTTTGTTGACTTCAAGGTCAGGAGTCGTCTGCTTCATTAACGGGTTTGATTCATTGCCAAGCGCAACGACGGCCGCGTCAATGTCGAGTACGTGTTCAGTTCCCGGAATTGCTACGGGCTTTCTGCGTCCAGAAGCGTCAGGCTCGCCGAGTTCGTAGTTCAATAACTCAACGCCGATTAATTTTCCTTTCTCGTCGCCGATAAATTTCGTCGGGTTTTCAAGGAAGTGGAAGTCAACACCCTCTTCGATAGCGTGCGCGACTTCTTCAGCTCTTGCCGGCATTTCTGCACGTGTTCTTCTGTAGACGCAGTAAACTTTTTCAGCACCGAGCCTCAAGGCCATTCTTGCGCCGTCCATTGCAACGTTGCCGCCTCCGAAAACTGCGACGCGCTTCGCGTCATAAAGCGGAGTGTCTGCATGTTCGCGGTCGTATGCTTTCATTAAATTGGCACGCGTTAAATATTCGTTGGCACTGAAAACGCCGATTAAATTTTCTCCGTCAATTCCTAAAAATTTCGGAAGTCCTGCGCCCGTTCCGATAAATGCCGCGTCAAAGCCCTCGCGGTCTAATAACTGCTCAAGCGTCTCCGTGCGTCCGACGAGGAAACTTGTTTTGAACTCAACGCCCATTTTCTTTAAGTTCTCGACTTCTTTAGCTACGATTTCTTTAGGAAGTCTGAACTCCGGAATGCCGTAGACCATAACGCCGCCGGTTTTCTGGAAAGCCTCGAAAACTGTAACGCTGTGTCCTGCTCTGCGAATGTCAGCCGCGACCGTAAGACCTGCCGGGCCTGAGCCGATAACCGCAACTTTTTTGCCGGTATCGGGAGCAGGAGTCGGGACTGTAATTTTATTGTTAGCTCTCTCCCAGTCGGCGACAAAACGCTCAAGTCTTCCGATAGCTACGGCTTTTTCGGGGGACTTCATCATTTTTCCAACGGTGCAGAAACTCTGGCACTGTTTTTCCTGCGGACATACGCGGCCGCAAATTGCAGGAAGTAAATTTGTCTGCTTGATCGTATCGACTGCCGCCTTGTAATCTCCGTTCTGAATGCATTTAATAAATTCAGGTATCGGCACTCCGACGGGACAGCCTTTTTTGCAAGGCGCACCTGCACACTGAATACAACGGTCAGCTTCGACTCTTACCTGCGTCTCCGTGTAGCCTAAAGCAACCTCGCCCATCTCGTGAGCTCTCTGAATGGGATCGCGTGAAGGCATTTCCTGCGGAGGTATTGCGGTTCTGTCCTTAGGCGTTAAAGTTTTGCCCTCTAAATCTTTCCAGAGCTTTTCGGCCTCAGCCTGAAGCATCTCTGTAGTTTTGTGTTCACTCATGATTAAGCACTCACCTTTCCTGCGTCAAGTCCTATGCGGCACTTGTGATCGGCTTCGCGTTCCTTGTCCTTGAAGGCCGTCATTCTCTGCATCATGTTGTCGAAATCAACTTCATAGCCGTTAAATTCCGGGCCGTCAACGCAGACAAATTTTGTCTGTCCGCCGACCTTTACACGGCAGCAGCCGCACATTCCAGTTCCGTCAATCATAATCGTGTTTAACGACGTCGTAATCGGAACTCCGAACGGACGCGCCGCAGCGACGCAGAACTTCATCATTATAGGAGGCCCGATCGAAATAATTTCGTCAACTTTTTCTTTGTCGCAGAGTTCTTTCAGCGGCTCTGTAACGAGTGCTTTACGGCCGTATGAACCGTCATCGGTAACGACGATTAATTCGCTCGAAGCGTCTCTCATTTCGTCCTCAAAGAATAATAATTCTTTTGTCCTTGCGCCTATGACTGTAACAACTTTGTTGCCGAGTTTGTGATGAGCCTGAGCAATCGGGTGAAGCGGAGCAATTCCGACACCGCCGCCGACGCATAAAACTATTCCGTCTTTTTTCTCGATATGCGTGGGTCTTCCTAACGGACCGACAATAACGGGAATGCTATCGCCGACGTTGAACTTCACTGAAAGTTTGCGCGTGGTCGCCCCGACAGTCTGGAATACGATAGCGATCCAGCCTTCTTCGGCGTTCGCGTCCGCTATAGTCAGCGGCACTCTCTCGCCCCAATCTTCATCAATCTGGAAAATAATAAACTGACCGGCTTTTCTGTTGCGAGCTATTTCGGGAGCTTCGACTTTGTAATAAAAAACGCTCTGATCTCTTTCTCTATCATACGAGAGCTGGCGTTTTTCGAGTATCTTATGCAAAAAAATTTCCCCCTCATTCAAAATAAATATATTTAATTATTTTTTTAACACGTGAAATAATAAGCCTTATTCGTTTTTAAGGCAAGAAACTTTTTTGCTGAGAACGTTAATATTCTCCGTCCCTTATGGATTTTGAAAGTTAAAAAATTATAGCATGAAACAGCCCGGCAAAAATCGTACGCAATAAACTCAAGCTGTCATGTTAGAATTATTTTTAATAATTTTTATCAGGAGAAGAAATTTTGCCGGAAAAAGATATTGGCGAGAAAACTTTAATTGGATACCCGGACGTGTTCGCAAATATATTGAATGTATTTTTCAAAATCGAGGGCTTAGAGGGAAAAGTGCCGCGAGTGGAGCCTGAAGATCTTGAAGATATAAGGGGCTGGTCGTTTTATAAAGCATCTAATAAATTACGGGATCAGGAGCGCGACGTTGTTAAGCTCTGGAAAACCGAAGGGGTTGCGTTTTGTTTAGTGGGCATGGAAAATCAGACGAGAACGGATCGTTATATGCCTTTGAGGGTTTTCAGCTACGAGGGAGCGGACTATCGAGAACAGTTGAGCAATATAAAAAAGAAAGGCGAAGATAAACAGAGAAAATTATATCCTGTTATAACTATCGTTCTTTATTACGGAATTAAAAAACGCTGGAAAAATAATAAAAATCTGTTTGACGTTGTTAAACCGCAAAAATGGCTTAAGCCGTATGTAAATGACTGCCATATTAATATTTTAGAGCTTGCGTGGCTGAATGAAGAACAGGAAAAATTTTTCAGCAATGACATGCGCTTAGTGGTACGGTATCTGCGTATGCTCAGAGAAGGGGAAAAGTTTGAGCCGGATGATACATTGCCGCTTCATTACCAAGCATTTTTGAATGCAATGCAGGCAATGACAGGTGATAAGCGTTTTGACAAAATTATTCAAGAGACCGTAAAGCTAAAAAAAGAGAAAGGAGAAAAAACTATGATACCAAGTCCGTTTGAAGTTTTTAAAAATCAAATTACTGATGAACAACGTGCGATATGGCGAGAAGAAGCACTTGCAGAAGGCCGCGAGGAAGAGCGAAAAAACATTTTAAGCACGATGAGAGCGCGTTTGTTGGCGCACGGCATGTCCATTGATGAAGTCAATGAAATTCTTGCGCTTTCTTAGAAAAAATTAAGGAGAAAAAATTATGACTGAATATAATTACGACAGCGCAAATGAATCTATAAAATTCATAAAAAAATTTTTTCACGACACCCCTCAGACTGCCGTCGTTGCAGGATCAGGGCTCGGAGACATCGCGGACGCGATTGAAAATAGAATTATAATTGACGCTTCGGAAATTCCTCACTGGCCGCGCTCAACGGCTCCAAGTCATGCCGGAAAAATTATCGCCGGAAAAATTAAAGGCCGTAATGTTATTATGCTTCAAGGCCGCGTGCATTATTACGAAGGCTATTCGATGAATGCCGTAACTTTTCCCGTAAGAGCTCTAAAAATGCTCGGAGTTAATGAATATATAGCTACTAACGCTGCAGGAGCACTCAATAAAAATTTCAGCATCGGAGAAATTATCGCCGTCAGAGATCACATTAACTTAATGGGAACTAATCCTTTAATCGGTCAGAATGAAGATCGCTGGAACGTCAGATTTCCCGACATGACACACGCATATGACGAAAAATTGCGCGGCATTCTAAAAAATTTTGGCCTTCAAGAGGGAGTTTACGCGGCATTTTCAGGGCCTTCGTATGAAACTCCTTCAGAAGTAAAAATGGCCGGCATCTTAGGAGCTGATTTAGTCGGCATGTCAACAGTTCCCGAAGTCATAATTGCAAATTCTATGGGAATGAAAGTCTGTGTGCTTTCATGCGTTGCTAACATGGCCGCAGGAATTTCTCCGACTGAATTAACTGAGCAGGAAGTTATCGACAACATGAAAAAAACTTCTAAAAAATTATCTGAAATTATCGTAAACTTAATCGAGAAAATGAATGACATGAAGGAGTGATGTTCATAGATGAGAATAAAAAAATTTTCATGTGAAATTATTTTTACTTTAGGAATTTTATTTTTAAGTGCCGGCTCTTCGTTTGCGGCTGCGTGGGTAAATTTTCCGATGAGCTGGGACATCGGGCAGGCGTTCGCAATTTCAATAACTTCAAACGCTGATTACTCAAACCCCGTCGTTACATGGAAGGGACGAAGCATTAATCTAAACGTCGAGCAGGGAGGCGCAGGAAAAATTTCTTACGGGCTTTTAGGTTCCGACGTTCGCAACACTAAGCCGGGAAATTACGATATTTTATTCGAGTTCGTACAGGGTGGAAAAAAATATAAAGCCTCCGGCACAATTACTCTCAACGAAAGAAAATATCCGCAGGAAAAATTAACAGTAAGTCAAAAAATGGTCACTCCCCCAAAAAAAGAATTGAAAAGAATACGCGAAGAGTCAAAAGCTATCAGCGCGGCCCTTAGAACTATGACGACCGTCAGACGCTGGACGACTCCTCCGCAGCCTCCGCTGGCAAATATAACTTTAACGAGCCATTACGGCTTTCAGCGCATTTATAACGGCGTGCCTAGAAGCGGCCATAACGGCGCAGATATTCGGGCGGCTAACGGCACTCACGTCCGCGCACCGTTCGCAGGCACCGTAATTTTAACCGGCTTTCACTATTACGCAGGGGGAAGCGTCTATATTGACTCGGGAAACGGAATTATTACAGCATTTTTTCATTTGAATGAAATTAACGTTAAAAAGGGCGATAAAGTTGAAAAGGGACAAATTGTCGCAAAGAGCGGAAGCACAGGGAGAGTTACGGGCCCGCATCTTCATTACAGTTTAATTTTAGGCGGACAGTTCGTTGACCCGATACCGCTGCTTTCAACAAGCATAACTCAAATGCTTAAAAAAGGGACGCAGTCGCAGGTTAATAGCCTGTAAAAATTTTGCAGTTTGACAAAATTACAAAGCAAGTGTATTTTATGCACTATCCCAAGCCGGAGTGGCGGAATGGTAGACGCAGTGGACTCAAAATCCACCGGGGGCAACTTCGTGGGAGTTCGAATCTCCCCTCCGGCACCATTAATTAAAATTAAATCAGGAGCGAAATTTTATGCCAAACAAAAAATCCGCTGAGAAACGGGTAATTACGTCGGAGCGTAACAGACTTTATAATAAGTATTGGATATCAAGATGCAAGACTGCTGTCAAGAGTTTGATTTCGGCAGTGGAAGCAGGCAATAAAGATGAAGCCGTTAAGACCTTTAACTTAGCGCAGAGCGTCATTGATAAAGCAGTAGTTAAGGGTGTCATGCACAAAAACACGGCCGCGAGACGCAAGGAATTAATGTCGCGCCGAATGAAGGCAATGGAAGCCTAAAATTCACAATTAACTTCATACACTGAAAAATAATAAATTCTCCTTGTAAGAGATTGCAAGGGGAATTTTTTTTGCTTGAATTTTTTTCATAAAGTTTCATAAACTTGCTCAAAAAAATTTTTTTATATATAATCGAACAAAAATGTATCATAAAATGCTCTTTGGAGGTATTTTTTATGTCGATAGCTAATAATATAAGACTGTATAGAAAAAAAGCAGGGCTGACTCAAATTCAGCTGGCTGACGATATGGAGATTTCTATCGCTACGTTAAGGAGGTGGGAAGCCGGCGAGACAACACCGACAGGCTCAAGGATTGAAGAACTTGCGCACCGTTTAGACGTTTCGCCGGAGGATATTGTCGCCAGCAATGAAATAAAAAAGCAAAGCGACTCGGCATCAAAAGTAAATAACGGAATGTTAGTTTTTGAGAACGGAGGCACACGGGTTGAACTTCCGCCGACTGAAAAAGGCTACGAAATTTTTAATCAGCTTGTCCAGCAGTTAATAAAAAAATAAGGAGTTAAGAAAAATTTTTTTTTCCTAACCCCCGTTTAATTAACACACAAAATCTTTATTCTGTGCACTTGTGAGATATTCGATATTTTGAATCACATTTGAGTTAAGCCCCATAGCTTTTGCGAGCTTATCGAGGTATTTTTTCTCCGCGTCCGTATCAACTTCAATCGCCATTAACGAAGCTGAATAAACCTGCGCCGCGAGTTCGGGTCTTCCCTTTACAGCCGCGACAATTTTTGCTGTCTCCATAGGCCCCTGCAATTTTTGAATGACGTAGTTCACGCCTTCTTGGCCTGCTCCTGAAGATTTCAAGTTGCTCATGATTTTATTTAATTCGTCAGCGTCAACCTGTCCGTCTGCTTTTGCAGCGTCAATCATAGCAATTAAAATAATTTCCGCGTCAGTTGCCTGCTGCTGGGGCGTGGGCGGTGTGTACGTTGCCTGCCGTTGAGGTTGAGCCTGAGCCGGTGCCGCGCTCTTTGCGTTCGAGTTCGTGAGGGCCTTATAAGCCATCATTCCTAAAAGTCCCATCATTCCGCCGCCGAGAGCGTTAGCCGTTGTGCTTCGCGAGCCTCCCATTAAAGTTCCGAGTAACGCACCAATTCCTCCGGCCGCGAGATTATCTCCTCCGACCCTTTGAGTTACGGACTGCCCCGCGCCCATTAATGAGCCTAATAAATCCTGAATACCATTTCCGGCGTTCGACATTCTTGCGCTCGCAGCAGGTGATGAAGCCATAGTTCCCTGCACCATTGAGCCAAGTAAATCCATAAAGTTCAAAGCCATGAAAAAATTTTCTCCTTTGAATAAAAAATTTTAATCTCTACGGAAAATTTTAGCACGCTGAAATATTTACGCGGCCTTTTCTAATGTCAACGTAGCCCTGATCCGTTATGCGCAGTTCCGGAATTACGCTGAGGCACAGGAAAGACATAGTCATGAACGGGTGATGAATTTTCACTCCTAGTTCTTCAGCGGCGTTTTCAAGTTTTGTGAGTTCAGCAGCAATTTTTTCGGGGTTAAGATAACTCATGAGACCGCCGACGGGAAGAGCCAGCGACGCTTTAACTTTATCCTTCTCAACAACGACGAGACCACCTCGAATATCAGCAAGAGCCTTCAGAGCAGTTATGATCGATTCGTCATCAGCTCCGGCGACGACAAAATTATGAGCGTCATGAGCGACTGACGAGCCTATCGCACCGCGTGCAACTCCGAGCCCTTTCACGAAGCCCACGCCGAATTTTCCTGTGTCTCTGTGTCTTTCAAGAACTACGATTTTTGCAACGTCGTTTTCATGGTCCTGAACGACAAAACCGTCTTTAACTTTCGGCTCAAGCTGAAGGGTCTGTGTTATGACGCTCCCCTGAGAAACTCCGATGACGTTAATTAATTTTGACTCGTGCCTGACTTTTATCTGCCCGGCTGAAGGAATTTTTTTCACTTTGATTTTTATTGCGGGTGCGAGGTGTTCATATTCAGACGCACTGAAGACATTTTCATCTCTGACAATTTGTCTGCCGTTCTTCCAGACGTATTCAACTCTGAAATCTTCGTCCATTACGTCGCTGTCGAGCAGAGAGAAGTCCGCGATTTTTCCCGGCGCGACCGCGCCCCTGTCCCAGAGCCTGAAATACTCCGCAGGGCTTAATGTTACCATTCGCAACGCTATAAACGGATTAATGCCCTCTTTAATCATTATGCGCATCTTCTCGTCCATGTGTCCGCGCTCGTGAATATAACGTGCTGTTAAGTCATCGCTTACTATCATGCAGCGTGCGGCGTTGAGGGGATTTTCGCGAATGACGGGCAAAAGAGCTTTGAGGTTAGGGAACGACGCTCCCTCGCGTATTTGAATCCACATTCCGCGCTTTAATTTTTCCCGTGCTTCGTCCGGGTCAATGCACTCATGGTCGGACGATACGCCCGAAGCTAAATAAGCGTTGAGAGCTTTTCCGGCCACTCCGGGCGCGTGCCCCGTCAAAGGTACATCACCGGCGGCAATAATTTTTCCCCAGACTTCAGGATCTCCGGCAATGACCGCAGGAAAGTTCATCATCTCGCCCAAGTGCTGAGTATATTTTTTCTCAAACATTAATTTTATTGCCGTCATGTCGAGTTCGTCATA
>CAJOGI010000012.1 GCA_905234075.1 uncultured Synergistales bacterium
AGCCGAAAAAATCTAGCTCTAAATCTAAAGCTAAGGCCGAAGCTCCTAAAGCTGAAGAAGTGAAAGCTGAAGAGGCAGCTCAAGTCGAGGCTGTAGTTACTGCTCCTGTTGAAGAGCCTGCGCCGGCCGTTGAGCCCGAAGTTAAAGAGGCAAAACCTAAAAAAACAGCTTCAAAACCTAGAGCAAAAAAAGCCAAGACACATACGACTAACGAAACAAACAACAATGAATAGGAGGTGCAATCTTAATTGAGACATCATGTTGACCACAGAACACTCGGACGTTACGGAAGTCATAGAAAGTTAATGCTCGGAAATATGGCCGCCAGTTTATTTCTTAACGGAAATATCACGACGACTGTTACACGCGCAAAAGAGCTCCGCAGAGTTGCTGAAAAATTAATCACGCGTGCAAAGGGCGGAAGTGTTCATGATATTCGCGTAGTGTTCGCAAAAATGCCGCATAAGGCAGCAGCAACAAAATTATTTCAGGAAATTGCTCCGAAATATAAATCTTTTGATAAAGGCGGCTACACTAGAATTGTAAAGCTCGGCGCGAGAAAAGGCGACGGCTCACCAATGGCAGTGATTGAACTTGTTGAACGTGAACAAAAAGAAGAAGAACAGAAATAATACGCCGTTTCTAGGGGTACGCTCTGTTTCGTTCTCATATGACGAAAAACTTACGGGACGGGTTTTGGATTCCGTCTCGTTTTTTGTAAATAAAGGAGAAAGAATTGCAGTACTCGGTCATAACGGCTCTGGGAAATCAACGCTTGTAAAAATTTTAGGCGGCCTCTTGGAACCTGACGAGGGCGCGTGTCTTATTGACGGCGTTAATATGCAGGACATGGAGTTCAGAGACCTGCGCGGCAAAATCGGAATGGTCTTTCAAGATCCTGAAAATCAAATTGTTGCGGCAATGGTTGAAGATGACGCTGCATTTGCTCCGGAAAATCAGGGCCTTCCTTCAAAAGAAATTCAATCTCGTGTCGATAATGCCATTCAAAAAGTTAACATGACACATAAGCAAACATCCTCAGTCGAAGCTCTGTCGGGCGGCGAAAAACAAAGGGTCGCTCTCGCAGGCGCGTTGGCCGCAAAAGTCGAGTGCTTAATACTCGATGAAGCTACCGCTATGCTTGACCCAAAGGGGCGGCTCGACATTGAGAAAGCTCTGCGCGAACTTCATAAGGACGGCATGACGATTATTCAGGTTACACATCAAATCGAGGCCGAAAATTTTGATGACATTGAAAGAATTATAGTTTTATCACGTGGCAAAATAATCTGGGAAGGCAGCGTCAATGATTTTTGGGAACGGGCTGAGGTTTTAGGCTTTGAGCTTCCTGACAAGTTCAAGATAAAAAAATTTTTTGATAAAAAAGGGATCGACATCGAAAACCCACTTGCCGTTTCATGGACTTCTTCCCCTTTGCATGGGGCGCATAATTCGCCGCCGTCATCAAAATTAAAATTAAAATTCAAAATCGAAAATCTTTCTTTCAGGTATGACGAAAAAAATTACGCGCTGAAAAATCTTGATGCTGAAATTTTTTCAGGGCGGTGGCTCTCAATAATCGGAAGAACAGGCAGCGGAAAATCAACGCTCGTCCAACATCTCAACGCACTATATAAAATTCAGGACGGCAATATTTTTTTTGACGGTCAGGAACTTCCTCAGAAGGGCCGTGAAGTTTATGAGCTTCGGCAAAAAGTCGGGCTTGTCTTTCAGCACCCGGAAGATCAATTATTTTCGCCGACAGTCAAAGAAGAATTATCGTTTGCTCCAAGAAACGCAGGCTTCAGAAATTCTGAACTTAATGACGCTGTTTTATACGGGCTTGAATGTGTCGGGCTTGATAAAAAATTTCTTGAAAGAAATCCTCTAGCTTTATCCGGCGGTGAAAAAAGGTTAGTAGCTATTGCGTCGGTGCTTGCGGCACGTCCTGAGTGTGTTGTCCTTGATGAGCCGCTGGCCGGTCTTGACGCTTCGTATCAGAAAAAAATTCTCTCTATGCTAGGAAAGCTGCGCGACAACGGCAAAACTATAATAACTATAACTCATGACTTAAACACTGCTTTGAATTACAGCAACGGGATTTTAATTTTGCGCGATGGAGAAAAAATCAAAGAGGGCGTTCCCGGCGATGTAATCGAAGAACTTATGAACATTCTTGAGCCTGAGGCTTGGCCCGACGTTTTAAGAATGTCAAACGAAATCCGAAAGACAAATAAAAATTTTCCATTGCTATATAACTACGGAGACTTCATAAAATGCTTCTCTCAAATATAAATCTCGGTCAATACGTGCCGACCGGCTCTGTAATTCATAAACTTGACCCGAGAGCAAAATTATTTTCACTTTTATTAATAATCACGGCAATATTTCCGGCAAAAAATTTTTTTCAGATTTCTTTCTGGGCGGCGTTATTAATTGCGGTTGTGCGAGTGTCAAAAATTTCTTGGGGAGTTTTATTCAGAGCGGCGAGGCCGATTATTTTTCTTGTTGCCTTCACTTTTATTTTTAATCTAATTTCAGTTTATACGACCGGCGATATTTTGATGTCTTTATACCGCGCCGTGTTCACGTCGATCAGATTAATTATTCTTATGATGTTCGCGATTATGCTGCCGTTGACGACAGCTCCTTTGGAACTTGCAGACGGGCTTGACACCTTATTGAGACCTTTTGAAAAAATCGGCTTTCCTGCTCACGAGTGTTCCATGATGATCGGAATGGCGTTGAGGTTTATTCCGTTGTTAATGCAGGAAGCTGACAAAATCATGAAGGCGCAATTATCACGAGGAGCAAAACTTGATCAGGGAAATTTATTTCAGCGCATTATGTCATTTTTCCCCGTTTTAATTCCTTTGTTCATTATAATTTTCAGACGCGCCGATGAAATTGCGATCGCTATGGAGGCTCGCGGTTATGACGGAGGAGAAGGAAGGACGCGCCGCAAACCGTTAGCGTGGTCAATAAACGACACTAAGGCAATTATTTTTTCAGTTTTTGCAGCAGCAATATTTTTTGTGATTTAGGGGTTAAGAATTTTTTTCTTAGCTCCATATTTTTTCTAAGACTTCAAAAAAAAAGCGTGACTCTAATTTTTCAATCAGCTCTATAAATTTTTATGAGCACTAAAAAATTTTAATGTTTTTGTAGTTCCCATTGTAGTCCCCAAAAAAATTTTCTCTCTGAATTTTTTTCTCTCTGAATTTTTGTGAACTTTGAAGAAAAATATTTTAGCATAAAATTTAAGAAAGCAGGAAGTTTTTTTACCTCCTGCCTCCTAATTGTTTTATATTTCTGAAAGCGTTGCCCTGTCCAAAATTTTTACGCCGTCTTTTTCAAGAGCTGCGGAGGCTTTTTCGTTGTCGTTCACTCTGAAAATCATATACGCCGTCTCTGATTTCTTATTGCCTAAAATCGCGTACATGTATTCGACGTTAATTCCGACCGAGTTAATTACGCCCAAAACTTTATTCAAGCCGCCCGGAACGTTAGGAACTTCAACCGCCAAAACGTCCGTCAAACTTGCAATGAATCCGGCATCTTTTAAGACTGTCGCTGTCTCTAAAACATCATCAACGATTAAGCGGACAATTCCGAAGTCGCTCGTCTCTGCAAGTGAAAGACCGCGCAAATCTATGTTAGCGTCCGCAAGAGCCTGCGTCATCTCGTGAAGACAGCCCGGCCTATTTTCAAGAAAAACTGAAATTTGTTTAACGCTCATCTTTATTCAGTCAGGAATTAAGAATTTTTTTAGTCTTTTAACTCCTAACTCCTAACTCCTACCTCCTAACTGTTTTATATTTTTCTGTTGTCGATTACTCGAACGGCTTTGCCCTCAGAGCGCACTATAGTCTTGGGCGCGACAAGAGTAACTTTAGCTTTAATGCCGAGCATTGATTTCAATCCGTCAACAAGTTCAGCCTGACGCTTATTGACTTCACCGAGATTATCCGTGAACATTTCGGGAGTCATTTCTACTCTTACGTCAAGCGTGTCTGTATTATTGACACGGTCAACAATAATCTGATAGTTCGCAGGATAGCCCTGATTGATTAAGACCGTTTCAATCTGGCTCGGGAAGACATTAACGCCCCTGATAATTAACATGTCGTCAGAGCGTCCCTTGAGTTTCGTCATTCTCACGTGAGTACGTCCGCACGGGCATTTTTCGTGAGTTAATGAAGTTATATCGCGTGTCCTGTAACGCATTAACGGGAAGGCTTCTTTATCAAGCGACGTGAAAACTAACTCGCCTAAACTTCCCTCAGGTAAAACTTCTCCTGTCTTAGGGTCAATTATTTCAGCGATAAAATAATCTTCGTTGATGTGCATACCGTGCTGGTCTTCACATTCAAACGCAACGCCAGGCCCGCAAAGTTCCGTCAATCCGTAAATGTCGTAGGCTTTAATTCCCATTGTTGCTTCGATGTCCCGGCGCATTGCTTCGCTCCAGGCTTCAGCACCGAAAATTCCGGCTTTCAATGGAATATCATCGGGCTTCATTCCCATTTCTTTCATTCGTTCGCCGATGAAAGCCGCATAACTCGGAGTACAGCATAAAATCGTAGCAGATAAATCTTTTATGAACATTATCTGCCTGTCTGTGTTGCCTGATGACGTAGGAATTGTGAGCGAGCCTAATAAATGGCTTCCTCCGTTAAGTCCCGGCCCTCCTGTGAATAACCCGTAGCCGTAAGAAACTTGAACAACGTCCTCGTTAGTTCCGCCTGCTGCGACGATTGCACGGGCGCACATTTCTTCCCAGATGTGAATATCGTGCTGAGTGTAGAACGCAACGACGCGCTGTCCTGTTGTTCCCGAAGTTGACTGAATACGCACGCAGTCTTTTAACGGCTTGCCCATTAAACCGTAAGGATATGCCTTTCTTAAATCGTCTTTCGTCAGGAACGGCAATTTATATAAGTCGTCCTGCGATTTTATGTCGTCGGGAGTAACGCCCTTCTCCTGCATTTTTGCGCGGTAATACGGAACATTTTCCCAAACGTGCTTGACCTGCTTCAATAACTTTTCGTTTTGAAGTTCGCGGATTTTTTCGTGCGGCATACACTCAATTTCCGGCTGAAAATAATTTCCCAAAATAAAAACCTTCTTTCTAAAAAACAGTGAGGAGTCAGAAGTTATGAGTTAGGAATTAAAATTTTTTCCAAGCTCAAACGCTTTTTTGTTGAGCTCAAGAAATTTCGAGGGAACGCAGAAATCTATAGCTTCCTGCCACGCTTCTTCTTTGATGTCAGAAAAATAGCGGCTGAGCTTTCCTAATAAAACTAAATTAACTGCCTTAGAGCTTCCGGCTTCTTCGGCAAGTTTCAAACAATCAAGAGCGTCAACTTTCACTCCGGCAGCTTGAATTTTTTCAAGCAGGTTTTCCGGGTACGTCATTGCGCCCGTTAAAACGGGCATGGGATCAATCTGCTGCGTTGACGTTACAATCTGACCGCCGGGCTTGAGATATTCGAGCCATCGCGCAGTCTCTAAAATTTCAAACGAGACAATAAAATCCGCCTCGCCTTTTTCAATTACGGGGGAAAAAACTTTGTCGCCGTATCTCACGTAAGTTACGACGCTTCCGCCGCGCTGGCTCATTCCGTGAACTTCGGAGACTTTTACATCAAAGCCCTGAGCAGTGAATAAATGACCTAATAATTTGCTTGCAAGGACACTGCCCTGACCGCCTACACCGACAATCATAATATTTTTCGTGATCATGCTGTCCGCCCTCCTGCACTGTTAGTAAAATGCCTGCTTATGGCCGCGTTCACAATGCGCTCAACATCTTCAACCGTTACGGAAGGAACAAAAATTTTTTTCAAAAAGCCTATGATAGCCGGAAGAAAAACAGCCGCTGCCAGAATGACTGCAAAGCCGCCGATACCCCAGTAGACAACATTTATAGCATTGTCAACGTGCCCCTCAAGTACTCTGACTTCTGCGCGCAAATTTTGAATATCGCCTTTCATTTCCGTGCGAAAATCATTTAATTCCGTACGCAAACTTTGAACATCACCCTTCAACTCTGTACGCAAATTTTGCATATCGCCTTTTACTCCGTTCAATGCATTGTCAACGTATGCTTTTAATTCTGTTCCGTTCTTTTCGATTAAAATTTCAAGACGATCCATGCGTGCATTAAAAACATCTTGACGGACGTATACATTTTCCGGGCTTATATTTATTGTTTCAGGCATTTTTATTCGCCCTCCTTCGCTGTGCCTTCAAAGGCATCAAATTTGCAGAGCTGTTCACACACGCCGCAGCCCACGCACAAAGTTGAATCAACGTGAGCATGTTTATCTTTCATTGAGAGAGCAGGGCAGCCGATTTTCATACACGATTTACAGCCGATACACTTTTCAGCATTTACTTTAAGCGGCGGATTATGCTTGACATATTTCAGCAATGCGCAGGGACGGCGCGAAATTATCACGCTTGCTTCATTCGAGGCTAACTCTTCTTTCAAAGCGTCCTCACATTCTTTCAAGTTATACGGATCAACAACTCTAACTCTATTAAATCCCATTGCCCTGCATAAATTTTCAAGATTAATTTTTCCTGCCGGGTCGCCCTTAATATTAAAACCTGTCGTGGGATTTTGCTGGTGTCCAGTCATTCCTGTTATGGAGTTATCGAGAATTATTACGACGGATTTACTTTGATTGTAGGCGATATTTGCAAGCCCCGTCATTCCTGAGTGCATGAACGTGGAATCGCCGATTACAGCGACGACTTTTTTATCTCCCTCATAATTTTCAAGGGCTTTATTAAATCCGTGAACGGCACTGACTGACGCGCCCATGCAGAGCGTCATATCCATAGCAGATAACGGCGCAACCGCTCCGAGCGTATAGCAGCCTATGTCGCCGAGCACAATGCAGTTATTTTTATTGAGCGTGTAAAAAATTCCGCGATGGGGGCAGCCTGCACACATCATCGGAGGACGCGCCGGGAGCTGCTCTTCTAATTTTATTCCCATTGACTTCGTGCGCATTATTTTTTGAGCTATTATATTTTGATTTAATTCGCCCTCAACCGGGAATAATTCTTTGCCCTCGCATTTTAGGCCAAGTGCTTTGCAATGCTCTTCTATAAAAGGATCAAGCTCTTCGACAATTATTAAACGCTTTACAACTTTTGCAAACTCTTTAATTTTTTCGTCAGGCAGCGGCCAGACCATTCCGATTTTGAAAACGGGATATAAATCTCCGCAGGCCTCTTTTACGTATTGATAGCAGGTTGACGAAGTTATTATGCCTATGGAAAGTTTTTTGCCGTCGTCAAATTTATTCATCTTTGAAAAATCAGAATAAATTCTTAATTTTCGAGTTCTCTCTTCGATTATAGGGTGGCGTTTAATCGCGTTGCCGGGCATCATGACATACTTAGCAATATTTTTTTCATAAGGAACGTCAATATCGTCATCGCGTTCGCCGATTTTGACTAGTGATTGAGAGTGCGCGACTCTCGTACACATTTTAACTATAACGGGAACGTCGAACTCCTCTGAAATTTCGTAGGCTTTCTTGAAAAAATCTAATGCTTCTTGCGAATCTGACGGCTCAAGCATCGGAAGTTTAGCGGCCCTTGCGTAGTGCCTGCTGTCTTGTTCGTTCTGCGACGAGTGCATACCGGGATCATCAGCCACGCAAATTACCATTCCTGCATTAATTCCAGTGTATGACACAGTAAATAAAGGATCTGCGGCAACGTTTAAGCCGACGTGCTTCATTCCGCAGAAGCTGCGTTTTCCTGCGAGGGCTGCTCCGAAAGCCGTCTCCATTGCAACTTTTTCATTAGGTGCCCATTCGCAGTAAATATCATCAAATTTTGCGGCCTCTTCTGTAATTTCTGTGCTGGGTGTTCCGGGATAACTCGATGCCACACAACAGCCGGCCTCATAAAGTCCGCGAGCAGCTGCGGTGTTACCCTGCATCAGTTGTTTCATTTTTATTTTTCCCCCTTAAAATTCACAATGATTTTAACATTATAAATTATTTATTCAGTATCTCATTATTAACTTGTGAGCGCGTAAATGTAATGATAAAATTTTTCAACGCTAGCAAAATTTTTTTATGTTAAAATATTTTAATTCCACTCATAAATTTTTCAGAAGAAAATTTTTTTGCAACTACGTTTACACCTACAGAAAGTTTAAAAATTTTTAATACCCTCAAAAATTTATAAAGAAAAAATTTTTAATAAGTCTTCAAATTTTTTTCGCGTCAAAAATTTTTTATCCATGTCAAAATTTTATTGAATATATTAAAATTTTAATCACATCAAAAATTTCAGGAGAAAAAAAATGCAAAGCAGGTTTGAATTTCTTGAGGAACAATTCCCCAAACTTGCAGGCTACGGGGAAAAAGCAGAGGAGGCGTTAAACGCTGACAGCAATATTTGCCTGCTTAATCTTGGAAGAATAGCCGAGACTGTTATAGAAAATTTATGCCGAGTAAATCATTTGAATGAAAAATTAAAAACTTCAGAAGCCGTTGAAGAATTAGCGCGGCTTGGAGTCCTTGACGGGGACACGGAAAGAAAAATTAACTCGCTCTTAGAAATTAAAGACGAGGCCGCAGAAGAAGAATATAATTCCGAGATGGCCTGCGCGAGACTTTTAACGACAGCTAAAGAATTATGCGAATGGTTTGTGTTAAAGCACGGCGAGAGTAAATTCAGCTTTCTTGCTGATTTATTTTTGCCCGGCCGTTTTGTGCCGCCGCTTGCAAACTTGGCTGAGATCGGTCGCGAGGCTGAAGAAAATTTATACTCGAACACGCGCTATTGTTTAATATGCTTGGGCGACATGGGCGAGGCTATAGTTGACTACCTAATGAACACAAATAATATTGAAACTCATGAGCGCGATCAGATGTACAGAATTGACAGCCTCTTCACAAATTACGTCATAAATGACGAAATAAAAGACGCTCTTCATGATTTAAGAATGGCGCGTAATAAAGCAGTCCATGAACGTTACGACAACACCTACACTTCAGAAGAAGAAGGAAAAAGACTGCTCGATGAAGTCTTGAAATTATGCGAATGGCTTTTCAAACTTATTTTGAAGCCGGGCTATATAGTTAAAGGCAGAATTTCTGACATTGAAGAAAATTTTATATCAGTATTAATCGGCGCAATCCCGGCAACGGTGCCTTTTGAAGAGATCCCTTTGAAAGAGGACGGCACTATAAAAAATTCGTACGTAAAGGGAAAAAAATATATTTTCAAGGTCGTTGAGAAAACGAGCGAAAAAATTACGTTAAGCCTGCGCCAAGCCGACGAAGATTATAATTTGAACGTTGCCCAGCAATATTCAAAATATAAAATCGGTCAGGACGTTCGGGTTTTAATTAAGAGAATTAGTAATTCTTCGGGTGCACTTGTCGAATTGAAAGACGGCCTTCTTGCTCAAATACCGCCGTCGGAAATCGGCCGAAGGCTTTATGATTATGACGACACGAACGAAAAGCAGATTAAATATGAAGTTACAGCGCGCGTAAAATGGTTCAGCCAAACTCAATATCCGCCGATGCTGCTTTCAGTTAAAGATATTGAAAACGAACACAAAGCCGAAGCAGAACGCTCAAAGCCTACGAAGTGGGAGCAGATAAAAATTCCGCCGAAAAAAAATTCTATGCGTGATGTTAATTTCAGAACATTCGTAAAAACTGCGACGTTTGACAAAATTCTTGAGGCCCTCGACAGCGGAGCAAACCCTAACGCAAAAAATAATAACAAAACCACAACTTTAATGAACGCTGCTCAGTCCAATCACGACCCGAAAGTTGTCGGGGCACTTTTGGACGCAGGGGCGGAGCTTGAAGCAAGAAATCATAAAGGCAACACCGCTCTTCACTTTGCCGCAATGGAAAATATTCCGGCGGTAGTTAAATTACTTATTGAAAGGGGCGCGGACATTGAAGCCCTTAACCACGATAAAAAAACGCCGCTCGACTACGCACGGAGCAATAAAAATCTGAACGGCACGGAAATAATAAGCCTCCTCACGCCGCAGTCAGAAAAGCCGGAAAAGCCGGAACCTCAAAAAATTTCCGGGTCGGCGAAAAATAAAAAGCATAAGCCTAAAATTCCTGACGATATAAATTTCCGTCTGCTTGATTTATGCAAGTCCGGAACGGAGCAGGAAATTTCAGCGTTAATAGAAGACGGAGCAGATGTCAACGCAGTCAGCCACAACAAGACAACGCCGTTAATGACAGCTGCGCAATATAATTCACTCGAAGTAGTTCAGCTCCTGTTAAATCATCAAGCCGACGTGAACGCAAAAAATAAAATGGGCAACACAGCTCTTCACTTTGCCGCGATTTATAACAATCCCGAAGTCGTCAGCGCACTTATAAACGCCGGTGCTGCTGTTGATGCTGTAAATGACAAAGGAAAAACTCCGTTCGATTCCGCGCAGGATAATCAAAGATTAAAGGGGTCTGAAGCTATGGAACTTTTAGAGAAAAAAGAAATTAATATTGATTTTAAGAAAGAATTTTTAAGAATATGCCGCTCCGGCAGCGAAGAAAAAATTTTGCAGGCTATTAACGCCGGCGCGAAAATAAATTCAAAGAACAAGGCCCTTTCTACCGCATTAATGTTCGCCGCAAGGGACAACACCGCCGAAGCCGTAAATATTCTCGTGAAGTCCGGCGCATACGTTGACGCTCAAGATATTTACGGGAACACCGCGCTGATTTATGCGGCGTATCACAATAATGAAGACGTTGTAGAAATTCTCATCGATGCGGGAGCGGACGTGAGCCTTACAAATACTTCGGGGTACACGGCTTATGACTACGCGAAACAAAATTACAGGCTTGCGGACACGGAGGCGTTAAAAAAATTAATAGGTGCTTGACAAAAAAAAGAGCTAAGTATAAAATTCTCTTCGTGCTTACGCGGGGCGGATAGTTCAGCGGTAGAACACCTGCTTTACACGCAGGGGGTCGTAGGTTCGAACCCTGCTTCGCCCACCAGGATTTGACGACACATGCGGGGTCGTAGCTCAGTCGGTTTAGAGTGTCGGCCTGTCACGCCGAAGGTCGCGAGTTCAAGTCTCGTCGGCCCCGCCATTAAAAATTTATTTAGTCGTTAGGTCTGGAACGTTGGGCGGGATAGCTCAGTTGGTAGAGCAACGGACTGAAAATCCGTGTGTCCCCGGTTCAATTCTGGGTCCCGCCACCATGAAAAAGTTAAACAAGTTTGCGAATTGCGGAAGTAGCTCAGGGGTAGAGCACAACCTTGCCAAGGTTGGGGTCGCGGGTTCAAATCCCGTCTTCCGCTCCAAAAAATAATTTATCGAAAATAACGGCTCTGAAGGAAAAACTTTGGAGCTTTTTTGTTATCCTTTGCGCTATAATCTATTCATGATAGACATAAAAAATTTAACACTCTCATTCGGCGAAAAAATAATTTTCAAAAATTTAAGCCTCCGCATAGCTGACAATGCCCGTATAGGATTAGTCGGGGCGAACGGCGCAGGCAAGACTACTCTGCTTCGGGTTTTAATGAATGAAACTGACTTCGACGGCGGTGCGGTGGAACGCTCAAAAAATTTGACTGTCGGCTATCTTCCGCAGGATTTAATAGAGTTAGAGCCGGTACCTTTGATGCAATACCTGAAGGACAAGGCAGGAATTTCAAAAATCGAGACAAAACTCAGAAATATCGAAGAAAAATTATCGCAGATCATAAATGAAAAAAATGAAGACCACAAAGAATTATTAGACGAACATTCGAGGCTTGAAAGACGCTTTGAAAATTCCGGCGGCTTTGCTTTTGAGTCGATGGCCATGAAAGTTCTTCACGGCTTGGGATTCAAAAAGGGCGATGAAAATAAAAACTGCCGTGATTTTTCCGGCGGCTGGAAAATGAGAATAACTATGGCGGCACTCTTGCTGTCGTCGCCTGATGTTTTACTGCTTGATGAACCGACTAACCATCTTGATACTGAAAGCATGGAATGGCTCGAAGGCTGGCTCAGGACTCACAGGGGAGCGGTCTTGGCCGTCTCTCATGACCAGAGATTTTTGGAGAACATTGCCGAAAATATTGCAGAGCTTGAGCGCGGCGCAATAACTTTATATCCGTACAGCTATGACGAATATTTAGAAGTGCGCGAACAAAATAAAGAGCTGCTCGAAAAAGCTTTTATTCAACAGCAAAATAAAATTCAAAAAATAGAATCTTTCATAACGCGCTTCAGATACAAGGCAACGAAGGCTGCGCAGGTTCAAAGCCGGATAAAACAGCTCGAAAAAATCGAACGCATAGAGCTTTCTTCTGAAAATAAAACCGTGAAAATAAAAATTCCCGAAGCTCCTCCAAGCGGCTGGGAGGTTTTGAAAGCAAGCGGGCTTGCAAAATTTTATGACGATCTAAAAGTTTTTGAGGACGTTAATTTTATGATTAACCGCGGCGAGCGTGTAGCCCTTGTCGGAGTAAACGGTGCAGGAAAATCGACGCTGTTAAGACTTTTAAGCATGAATGAAGAGCCCACGTCAGGAAATATAAAACTCGGACATAACGTAAAATTTGCGTACTATTCCCAAGAAAGCGCGATGAACATAAATTATTCTCACACTGTCTGGGAGGAGGCGCGTTCTGTATCTTCAAAATTAAATGACGTTGAACGCAGAAATTTACTCGGAGCGTTTCTATTTTCCGGCGACGATATCTATAAATCCGCTTCAGTTTTATCCGGCGGCGAGAAAGCAAGATTAGCTCTTTATAAATTAATGCTTGAGGAGACAAATTTTTTAATTCTCGACGAGCCGACTAACCATTTAGATCAAAACACACGCGAAATTGTTGAGAGGGCATTATTAAAATATCAGGGGACTTTGTTAATTGTCTCGCACGATCGGCATTTTCTTGACGTTCTAGCCGAAAGAGTTTTAGAGATCCGGGACGGCGTTCTGTATGACTATCCCGGCAATTATTCGTGGTTTTTGGAGAAGCGCGAAGAAAATTTAGAGCAGCAAATTTCTACGGGGGCTTCGTCCCCCCTGCGCAAGGGGGGAATTAAAGGGGGGCCGCCTCAAAAAAATAATAATAAGCTCGAAATCAAAGAGACGAAAAAATTAATTGCTCAATGCGAGAAAAAAATTTCAGACTCTGAAACGAGGCTCGGAGAAATTGACGCGGCTTTGTGCGACCCGAAAACGCTTGCACTCTCAAACAGGATTAAAGAATTAATGATTGAGCGAAATAATCTCGAAAAAGAAATAAAAGAGTTATATTCAAACTGGGAGGAGCTCAATGAAAAACTTGAAGAACTTTTATAAATTTTTATTGTGTTAGATTTATAAAACATGTGCATAGCTGATTTTGTGTGCTATAATTCATTCATTCATTAGGAAGCATGAGGGGCTTTCTGAGAAAAATTAAAACGATCGATTTTAGAACGAGGAGGAAAATAAAATGGCAAAGGCAGTAGTTAATCAGGACGCATGTGTAGGCTGCGAGAGTTGTGTAGGAGCTTGCCCGGTCTCAGCAATTTCAGTAGACGGCGGCAAAGCAAAGGTTGATCCTGATGCTTGCGTTGAGTGCGGAACATGCGTTTCAACGTGCCCGGTAGGAGCAATTTCACAGGACTAATTAATTTTTTAATTTAATTTTAGAATTTTCACTGGCAGGGTTTTTGCAGGCCCTGTCAGTTTTTTTATTGCAGCTGCCTGCTGAAATGATAATAAGCCCAGAGCGTGGCAACGCTGGCTATAAGCCAAGAGACTGGATAAACGTCCATTAATATTGCAAAATCCGGATAAAAATAAAAAACCGTACTGCACCAGATTATTCTGAATACACAGCAGCCGATTAATACGATTACAGTCGGAAGCGTTGCGTGTCCCATTCCGCGCAGAGCACCGCCTGGAATTTCGTAGAGGTTGCACATCCATAAAAAAGCTACGGCGTGCAGCATTCGGACTTCGGCATAATACAAAACTTCCGGTTCGCTCGTGTAGAGACTCATAATTTCCGTCTTCCATATCGCGCATACGGCACAGGCCGCGCCCGTGAAAAATAATCCTGAAAGCATAGAGAGGTTGAAAACTTTTTTACAGCGTTCAAAATTTCCTGCGCTGAAGTTTTGTGAGGTGAAGGTAACCGCCGCTTGAGTGAACGCTCCGACAAAATAGTAAGTAATGAAATCGAAATTTATTGCCGCCGCGCTTCCTGCAGAAGCAAACGAGCCAAGAGAATTTATTGCGGTCTGTATAGTTACGTTTGAGATTGAGAATAACATTCCCTGAAGTCCTGCCGGGACTCCGATCTTTAACATTTGAACGGCATAAACTTTTTTCAGCGATAAATTTCTAAAGTTTAGAGTGAACGGAGCTTCTTCTTTCAGTAAAAAATACACAATCATTAACGCGCTGACTACGTTTGAAATTACAGTAGCAAGGCCAACGCCTACGACGCTCCACTTAAAAATTATCACGAAGATTAAATTTAATATTACGTTGATAACGCCACCGAGTGCCAAGCTCCATAGTGGGCGGTAGCTGTCCCCTTTGCTTCTTAAAATTGCCGAGCCGAAGTTGTAAAGCATTATAAAAGGCATACCGAAAAAATAAACTCTAAAATATGTAACGGCCAAGTCTATAACATCGTCGGGAGTGTTCATTAAAATTAAAATAGGCCGTGCGATACACAAGCCCCAGATTAATAATAAAACTCCGCTGACTAAGGCCATAGCTATCGAGGTGTGAACTGCATCTTGAATTTTAGAAATTTCATTTTTACCGATATATTTCGCCACGACAACGTTAGCTCCGATTGAAAGTCCGACGAAAAGATTTACCATTAAATTTATTGCCGCGCCGTTGCTTCCCACTGCGGCCATAGCTTGATGACTGTCAAAGCGTCCGACTACGGCAACGTCAGCTGAATTAAATAATTGCTGCAGTATCATGCTTATGGCTAAGGGCAGAGAAAAAATTAAAATTTTATCAAGCAGAGAGCCGTGAAGCATGTCAATCTGATGCGATTTATCGTGCTTATGATGATAGTGAAAAAATTTTTTTAACATAGCTTAAATTTTATAAAACTCCTTAATTAAAAAAAATTGCCTAAGAAAATTTTTGATATTATAATTCTTTCATTCACAGATTTTTTCAACTTTAACAACCTGAAATAAAAATTAATCGAAGGAGTTTTTCCTAATGAAATTAATATTCCTTGACATTGACGGAACTTTGACAGCTCCAGGCGAAAACACTCCGCCTGACAGTGCTGTAGAAGCTATAGAAAAGACAAGGGCAAAGGGCAATAAAGTTTTTCTCTGCACAGGAAGAAATCCCGACATGCTCAGGCCGTTATTAAAATATAAATTTGACGGCTTTATTTCATGCGCGGGCGGTTATGTGGCTGTCGGAGAAAAATACGACGAAATTTTATACGACCACCCCATGACGAGCGAGCAGCGCGACTTGGCCCTAAAAGTCTTGCATAAAAACGGCGTTTTCTGCACGATTGAAGCTGAGGGCGGCTCATGGGGCGATGAAAATTTAGGAAGTTTTTTAAATTCTCAGGGCGAAGGCAACAGCGAGATCGAACGCTGGCGCAAAGCTCTCTCTTCAAACTTAGGCATTAAACCCATGAGCGAATATGACGGCTCGCCTGTTTATAAAGTCGTCATTATGTGTCTGGACATGGCACAGCTTGACGAAGCTAAGAAAGCACTCGGAAATGAATTTAATTTCGTTTTGCAGGAACTCAAAGCTCCGGCCAAGTGCATCAACGGCGAAATAATCAACAAAGAATTTAACAAGGGCTTAGGCGTTGAAATAATCTGCAAAAAATTCAACGTCCCCATTGAAGATACTGTGGGCTTCGGCGACAGTATGAACGATTTAGAAATGATACAGACAGTAGGCTACAGCGTCTGTATGGCGAACGGCTCGGAAAAGCTGAAGGAACTTGCTGACATGGTCTGCCCGTCAGTGAGCGAGGACGGACTTGCGAGAGCGTTTGCAAAATTAAATTTAATTTAATATTTTTTAGGAGGTTTTTTTCAAAATGGCATTAGACTACAGAAAATGTGCGGAAGAAATTGTCTCCCACATCGGCGGACGTGAAAATATCGTCCAGGCTGCGCACTGCGCTACACGTTTGAGGCTCGTCATCAAAGACAACGCAAAAGTTGACAAGAAAGCTCTTGAAAATGTTGACGGCGTTAAAGGCATGTTCGAGAACAACGGACAGCTTCAATTAATCATCGGCACAGGTACAGTCAACAAAGTTTACGCGGAATTTTTGAGCGTTACAGGAATGACAGAGGCCACGAAGGACGATGTTAAAGCCGCCGCAGCAGCAGGCCAGCCTATTTGGAAGAGAATGTTAAAGGCCGTCGGAGATGTTTTCGTCCCGATACTTCCTGCCATCGTTGCTTCAGGTCTTATGATGGGCTTCGTAGAGGCAATGGGCAAAGTTTACCCGGAATTTGCAAGCACATCATGGTACGACTTCTTAGACATGGTAGCGAACACTGCGTTTGCATATTTGCCCGTTATCGTTGCAATTTCAGCGGCCAGAGTTTTCGGCGGAAATACTTTCTTGGGCGCGGTCATCGGTCTCGCCATGATACACGCGAATTTAGTAAACGCTTGGGTAGTCGGCGGCCTTGAGACAATTCCCACATGGAATTTTAATATTCTTAACTTCGTCATCAACGTTCAGAAGGTCGGCTATCAGGGACACGTTATCCCCGTCATTATTGCAGTGTGGCTGATGTGCACGATTGAGAAATGGCTTCACAAACACACGCCCGAAATGATTGACTTATTCGTCGTTCCTTTCACGACAGTTCTCGTAACAACTTTCTTGACGTTCACGATTATTGGGCCGATTTTCTCACAGCTTGAGTCATGGGTTCTCGCAGGAGCGCAGATACTTGTTAAAAATCCCTTCGGCTCGGCGGTCATGGGAGCTATTTATCCTTGGACGGTCGTTATGGGTCTTCACCACATGTATAACGTCATTGAGGCCGGTATGCTTGCGGTCGAGGGCGGCTTAAATACATGGATGCCTATAGCGTCGGCGGCAAACTTCGCACAGTTCGGAGCGTGCTTGGCAGTCGGTTTCAAGGCTAGACAGCAGAGAACAAAAGTTGTGGCTATCCCGTCATCACTTTCAGCGGCACTCGGAATTACAGAGCCTGCGATTTTCGGTATTAACCTTCGTTTCTTCAAGCCCATTCTTGCCGGTATGATCGGCGGAACTGTCGGAGCTTTCTACGGAGCTTTCTCAGGCATCGGCGCGGCGGCTTACGGAGTTACAGGTATTCCGGGCTATTTGACAATTCAGCAGCCCGTTCAATATTCGATCTTATTAGCAATTTCCGGCGGCCTTGCTTTCATTCTTTCGTGGATCATGTGGAAAGAGGACGAGCCCGAAGCAGAGGCTGCTCCTGCTCCTGAAGCAATGCCCGAAAAAGTTATGGAGTTCGCAACCGTAATCAGCTCATCAGCAGGCGAAATAGCTCAATGCACCGCAGGAAAAGTCATTCCCTATACTGAAATTCCCGACCCGACTTTTGCCGCAGGGACTTTAGGGCAGGGCGTGGGCATTGTCCCCGAAGATGATGTTGTTTATGCTCCTATCGACGGCGAAATTTCTTCAGTGGCTGAGAGCAAACACGCTATCGGAATCAGCGGCGAGAATGACATGGAAGTTTTAATTCATGTCGGTGTTGACACTGTCGAAATGAAAGGCGACGGCTTTGAAGATTTTGTCAAAGAGGGCGACAAAGTTAAGAAGGGTCAGAAATTAATGAAGTTCAACCGCGAAAAAATCAAAGCGGCCGGACACCCGGACACAGTCGTTTTACTCCTCACGAACAGCGACGACTACGAAAACGTGAAATTCGGAGCGAACGCATAAAAAATTTTTCTAACTCCTAACTCCTAACTCCTCATTCTTTTCTATTTCCATGAAGTTTTTAATTTTATTCAAATAATATTTCACTGTCGATTTTTTTACAGGCGGTGTTAATTTTTCTCCGAGCTCTTCAAGCGTGTCATGCGGATTATTTATACGGAGTTCGGCAATTTCTTTTAAGTTTTTCGGAAGATCTTTAACATTTTTCAGCGATAAAAATTTTTCTGCAATAATTAACTGCTCGCGTGCGGCTTTCACTGAACGTGCGATATTTGCGGCCTCGTAATTTCTTATGACGTTCGCATGATTTTTTATTAAACGCATCATAACTGTCTCATCAAATTTTAATGCCGTCCCCGTCATTCCGGCGTTGCATAAAAAAGTCATAATGTCGTCGTGATTTCTAAGAGTAAATTCATTTTTGCGGACGTTCCACGACAAGCCCGTGAGCTCGACAGCCTTTGATGTCAATTCAAAATTTTTTTCGCCGGAAATTATCAGCGTCAAATAATAGCCCGTCTTAGGAAAATAAAGCCCCCCTGCGCTCCCCCACAGACCTTTAAGCCATGCCCAAGAGCCTCGAAGATTTTTCGGGAACTTTAATATTTTTTCGGGCAGCGTAATTTTTACTCTGGGCTTGTGATTTTTTTGAGTGATTAAAGAAATTGCCGGAGTGAAATTAAATTTTTCATAATATGACGTAGAAGGCCACAGCCTCATTAAACGCCGCGCCGTCCGTAATCTGTTCGTGTGAAAAATATTGCCGGCGTGCCTCATTCCTGTTAAAAGTCCGCAAATTTCAAAATCAGCTTGAGTCCGTGAACTGCTTTCAGCCGTCAGCCACTCGTCCCAAAGTTTTCCAAGACGCAATTCCTTTTCCATTTTTTATTTTTATTTTGAGTGAACTTGAAAAATTATAATCAAAAAAATTTTCAATGAAGCAGAAAAAATTTTATACATTAAGAAAAAAATTATTGTCGTAAAATTTTATGAAAGCTAAAAAATTTTAGTGCTTGCGTAGTCCCCATTGTAGTCCCCAAAATTAACTCTTCCCGAAATTTTTAGAACTCTCTGAAATATTTTATCATAAGTTTTTTTTGAGTGAGATTTTAATTTTAATTAATGCCTAATTTTTTCTCCCAGCCGCTCCGCTTTATATGAAGAAGTATCAGCGCACAGCAGACGATCCAGCCGACCGGGTAGCCCAGTGCTATAAAGTGCACGGTGCTTGTAATTCGTGAGATTATGAATAAATAAATCTGCCTGAACACGACGAACGAGCCAAGCATTATTAACATGGGCGTTCTTGAATCTCCGACACCGCGCAGAGCTCCTGCATGAGTTTGATTTAATACGTTGAACGGATCAAAAACACAGTTGAGCCGCAAAAATAAAACTCCGTAGCGCAAAACTTCAGCGTCCCTGTTAAAAAGCGACACTATGAACGGCGCAAAGAAATAAATGAAAATTATTATAGTTATCGAGATAGCCAAAGAAATTTTTTTGCACGCCCTGAGCCCATCGCGGATACGGTCGGGCCTTTTTGCTCCGGCGTTCTGTCCGACGAAGGTTGTTATCGACATCGACATGCTTTGAGTAGAAAGAGTTACGAATGCATCGACACGTGCATATATTCCCCAGCCCGCAGTGCTTGCTGCTCCGTAAGCGTTGATATATGCTTGAACGAAAACGTTTGAGAACGAAGTAAGAGCCATTTGAAAACCTGCCGGGAATCCGATTTTTATTATGCGTTTTAGAATTTCAGCGTCAATTTTCATTTCGCTCCATGATAAGCTGTGGACTTCGTTGCTCTTGAAAAGCCTGTAGAATATTGCGAGCCCGGAAATTAACTGCGCTAAAATCGTAGCGTAGGCAACTCCTGCGACACCGTAATTAAATTTAATCACGAATAATAAATCTAAGAATATATTAAGAATTGAAGCAAAGATTAAATAATACAACGGCCTCTTTGAATCTCCGACGGCCCTCAAGATCGCCGCGCCCATGTTGTAAAGCATAAGGCCGCCGAGCCCTAACGAAAATATTTGCAGATAAACGACGGCCTCTTTCAAGACGCTTGCAGGCGTGTTCATCATCACGAGCATATAAGGCGTGGCGTAATATCCTATCGCTGAAATCATAAGAGATAAAATTATAGTAGAGACTACTGCGGTGTGCGTGGATTTTCGCAGGTTAGTTACGTCTTTTGCTCCGAAGTATTGAGAGATAACGACGCTGGAGCCCATTGACATTCCGACAAAAGCTCCGATTAAAGTCAAAACTATCGGGACCGTCGAAGTTACCGCGCCAAGTGCGTCAGCTCCGACAAAATTTCCGACGACCACGCTGTCGACGGTGTTATAAAGCTGTTGAAATATATTCCCGACAAATAAAGGGAACGCGAAATTAATTAAATGCCGCCATATTATTCCCTCTGTCATGTCTCTTACTGTTGATGAATTTTCCGACAAGATGCTCTCCCACAATCAGAATAAAAACTTTAACAAAAATATTATATAATAAAAATAATTGAATATCACAAGGAGAGAGAATATTTTGCCGCCTGATTTCGATAATGAACTTGAATATTTCTACGACCCCGAAGAATTTCATAGAGAAGTCGTTTATGTCGGCGTGAAGTCCCCCGAAGCCGTTTCACGAGAACAGGCACGGGCGGCTGATAAACGCGCCATTGAAACTTTTGGAATACCCAGCATTTTATTAATGGAAAATGCCGCGCTTGCTGTCATTCAGCAGGTGAAAGAGTACGCTGTCTTTGCCATTGTCTGTTCGCCGGGAAATAACGGCGGCGACGGTCTTGCGATAGCGCGTCATCTCTGCGTAATGGGAAAGGACGTTAGAGTTTACATTGTCGGCGATCCCCGAAAAGGCAGCGAGGACTTCACGAAAAATCTAAAAATCATGAGCAAGTTAGCTCCTGAAGTTTTGAACACTATCAACGAAGAAAATTTTGATGAGTTCGAGTCTGCTCTCAAGGGCTGCGAGGCCTGCATAGATGCAATTTTCGGCACAGGGTTAAATCGTCCGGTCGAAGGAATTTTTAAGCGCGTCATTGAAGCAATGAATAAATTTGCCACGCACATAGTGGCCGTTGATATTCCTTCGGGACTTGACTGCGACACAGGCGAAGAGCTTGGCGCGGCAGTTCATGCTACACAGACCGTAACTTTTCATAGAATGAAAAAGGGCCTCGACATTTCGCCTCAATACGGCGGAGACGTGGCAGTGTCCTATATCGGTATTCCGAATTAAATTTTACATCGGGAGATGAGATTTTTTTATGCGCAAAAAATTTTCGGCGTTGATTTTAATTTTTTTGCTGGCCGTGTGTTCGGCTTCATACGCCGCTACAACTGACAACACTAACACAAATTACACTAACTACAGCAATTCCGACCCGTTTCACCTTTCTTTAGGCCGAGCCTCCGGGAATATCATAAGCCAAGATGTTGCGGATTATATCCATTCGCTTTACGGCTACGGAGACACGGACTTTTTTTATCAGTTACGAGACATAACGGGCGCGAGCAGGACTTCAAAAGTTGCGGGTCCCCAATGGTTTGCTACGGTCTATGAAAATTATTCGTCGCTCTTTCCGACAGTAACGACTACGACCACGACGACTTATAACACGACGAGAAAGCGTAATAACACCGATTCAACAACTACGAGAGGACCTTATCGGCGCACGATGGGCGGAGAGATTGACGAAGTTCCTTTTTCGGCTATAGGCGATCTGCTTGACGGATTTAATTTTGTTTTTGCCGAAGAGCCTGAACCTTATCAGGCGTGGCTCAATAGAAATATAATTGACAGCCGCGACTATGACGTGTTCCCGGATCCTTTAGAGACTTTGTGCGTAATCACGAGCAACGGCAGAGCAGCTTTCAACGTAAAATTTGCAAATCCTTTTGCGCGTCATTTTCCTTTCTGGTGGAACTGGAAGCCGACAACCCTCGCCAAAAGAGGCTACTGGTGGCAGAATAATTACAACTGGCGCGACACGGGATTTTATACTGTTGAGCCGGTCGCGTATATTTATGACACGACTGACAAAGAAATTATGACACGCGGCTCTACAGGGCTATATGAAAAAATTTACGATGTCGTAACTTCTTACGATGTAGTCTCCGGCGACAACACGAACTACCGCTATCTTATCAATGACACGTCGGGAAATACTTTATATACTTCGTCAGGCGATATTAGCAGCGACTATTATTTAATCGTTTCGGGCGATACTGTTGCGTGTATTGTGTCGGGCGATGAAATTTATGACGCTTCTAAAAATTTGCTTTACACTCAGGAAAAAACATTAGCGAGCGGCGGAACGACCGACAGCAGATATATTTATCTCTGCGAGGTCCGAAGCATTGCCGAGATAATTACGATTGACGGCCTCAATGATTATGATTACACCGTCAGAATTACACCGACAACGGAGCGCGAGGTTGCCTCAAATAATTATCTCAATGCTAAGATAAATATATTAACTGACAGCGAAAATTTCGGCAGCACTCTCGGCTATATAACTTTCAAGCAGAGAGCAAGTTTTATGCCGGGCTATACAAATTTCCGCGAGGCCTCACCGATACCGTTTGTTATTGCGAATGTCTCTGACGGAAACGCCGCCGATAATCCTTTAATTTTCGACATGACAGTCTTTGACCCGGAAAATAACAACAGGCCCGTTAAACGCATAAAATTTGAATGGGACGCTCAGACCGACAAGCCCGACCAGGATTTAGGGACGTTCTTCACGATGACCCCTATAAACGCGACGACAACAAAAATTTATAACCTTGAGACTAAAATTACGAACAGGACGGGCACACGCTACGAGCTCTACCGCTACGACAGAATAACGCCGGGCAGCGGAAGTTTTGTCAGCATTCTTCCAAAGTGCTGGAAATTTGATTTAACGCCGGATATTTATGGAACACTGCCGGAAAGTTTTTTGCTTGACGCTCACAGCCAGATAGCTCCGGGACTTGTTACTGTTTACGATGAAAGCATCGGGCCTGGCTACGGAAATATTGACATGGCAAGCGACACAAGCGCGTCTTTCAGGCTCTACGAATATGAAAGCGCGAACCCGAAATCTTTGAGGCTGAATTATAAACGTGTTGCCGGTATGCAGGTCGCAGGCGGTTATGTTTCAAGAGTCATGCCGAATACAACGCTTAATACTGCGGCCGACGAAGAAGAGGTTGTAACAATTAGCGATGACCTTGTAAGCGTTCAGACTTTCTCGATGTATTTTACTGACGTAATAAATAATCAGGATCAGACGGAACAAGAAATTAAATCGCTTACCGGGAAAACTCCCGTTATGGCAGATTACAGGGTGGACGGCACAATAACACCCCGTTATACTTACATAAATTCTTCAGCTTTGAATGCGTTTTCAATAAGTCAGGCCGTGCCGGGCGACGAGACTGGAGTTAATTCTTACCTTCTCGCTAACCGTGTGTCTTATGACGAAATCGCAATTTACGCGGAGACAGAAAGCGGCGATGTAGATTCATCTGACATTGTCGAAGTGAAATATACGACAGATTCATCTAACAATATGGCCGTTCAGCCGATCTCAGTCCGAATGAAAATTTCAAGAGAGAGCCAGCTCCTTAGCGGCATATGGGAAGAACTTGACGCAGCGGAAAATTCTCAAGCCCTCTTTGATACTTTTGCGAAGGCCGGAACCGTCTTTGTACGCTCGTCAGCAACTTCGGAATACGACGCGGATTTATTCAAGGCAATTTCTAACAAAGGCAGCTCGCTCGGAGTTACTCCTAAAGACTGCGTGAACATGTTTATATACGAAGATTATTTGTATATTGATTTTATGATTTTCATGGCGGACGCTGTGAGCAAGAACACGGGCAAAACGGCTTTTGTAGAAATTTTTGAAGATGACGGAGTTCCCTATATTCTCATCGGCGACGGCAACATTGACAAACGTTTTGAACTTACGTTTTATGTATCATCGCCGAATGTCAATACGGGCGGTTCTTCTTACACTACGCAGAGCACAGCAGGCACGACGGGCAGAACAACAACGACAACGACAAAAACTTCATCGGGGCTGGGCGGCAGCGGCGGAGGCTGTGATTTAGTTAGGAGTGAGGACTTAGGAGTTAGGAATTTTTTATTTTTGTTATTGCTCCTTTATTTTTCTCTCAGCTCTAAGGTTTTAAGAAAGAAATAAAATCCTCCTTCCTAACTCTAAAAAATTTCTCGTTATTTTTTCGCATTCACATAAAAAAATCATGCTGTATAATGCAAGAGAGTTTTTATTTAATTCATAAATTTTTCACCCATCGGTAATTTTTTCATGAAGGCAAAAATTTACAAACGAAAGGAAATTTTGAAATGCTGCGAAAAAAGATTTCAGCGTTATTAGTTTTATTTTTCTCGTTCATTTTGATTACTTCGTGCGAGGCAGCGAGCAAAGCACCTGAAGACCCGGTACTCAAGGCATGGTCTCACGAGAATGAATATACTACCGAAGACCAGTCGCTCAAATTAAAAATTACGTATTATTCAAACGAATACGTCGAGGCTCTTATCAATTCCGAAGCAGAAAGAAATTTGTGGACGAATGATGAAATGGAAAACTATAAATATACGCTCCTGAAAAATCTAAATCTTGCGGAGTCAATCCCTTTTCATGTCGATATGTACGTCAGGGGAATACCGATGTACGCAGGCCCTTTTGACAAGCATATAACAATGATGGTAGGCAAGAAGAAATATGAGCCGATCGATTACGAAAAGCGTTTTAATTTCAAAATAATCGGCCAGCGCGACGGCATGGTATTTTTTCCGCGCTATGACCCTAAGACCGGCAAAGAAGTTCTTGAGGGCGCAAAGGACGTAAGAATAGTTTTTGACAGTGCAGTAAGCCACGCACTTGACACAGGGACCGATGTAGTTTACATCTGGGATTTGAATAAAGACAGGGGCAAAATTTCTGCTGGGAAGGCCGTGAACAGGCTTGAGGCTGACAGATTAATTAAAAGGTCTGATAAACTTAAAGCTGAACGAGAAGCACTGCAAAAGCAGATTGACGCACTTAATAAAGAATATGACGAAGTAAATTCGCGCATCGACGAATTACAAGCGCAATAAAAGCAGTAATAATAAAGAAAGGGAGTAGTTATTATTATGATCAAGATGGATCGTATCGCTGTACTAACGAGCGGGGGAGACTCGCCCGGCATGAACGCCGCAATACGTGCGGTTGCCCGCACCTGCATGTTCAACGATAAAGAGTGCATCGGCGTGAGACGCGGTTATGAGGGTCTAATTGAAGGCGATTTCATACCTTTGGACCGTGCGGCAGTCGGCGGCATAATTCATCACGGCGGAACAATTCTCAAGACGGCACGCTCTGAACGTTTCAAAACACCAGAAGGGCGCGAAGAGGCTCTCGAAAAAATGAAAGAGGCCGGGATTGACGGTCTTGTCGTAATCGGCGGCGACGGTTCTTTTCACGGCGCAAAGGCTCTTCACGATTTAGGCTTCCCGACAATCGGAATACCCGGAACAATCGACAACGACATCACCGGCACTGACGAGACAATAGGCTTTGATACTGCGGTCAATACGGCTCTCGATGCTATCATGAAGCTGCGCGACACCGCCTCAAGCCATGAAAGATTGTTTGTCGTCGAAGTCATGGGACGCAACGCAGGATTTTTAGCCCTCGAAGTCGGAGTAGCTACGGGCGCGGAATATGTCGTCGTCCCGGAACTTCCGTTGAGCATCGGAGAATTGACAAAGCGTCTTAAAAGTTCATACGCCGAACACAGAAGCCACACGCTTATAATTTTGGCTGAAGGTGTCATGACAGCGGCCGAAATGCGCGAACAGCTCCAGGACGCGGGCGGCTATGACGCAAGAGTTACTGTTTTGGGCTACATTCAGCGCGGCGGACACCCAACGTCTTTTGATGTTGTTCTTGCTACGAGAATGGGCGCGTTTGCCACTGAAAATTTAATGATTGGCAAGTCCGGCATGATGGTCGGAAATATAAATCACAAGCTCGTTTTGAGTCCTCTTGAAAGAGCTTGGAGCGAACATAAATCATTAAGCCCGGAAATGTTGAGCTTAATGAACAAGATGAATTAATAACAAGCAGGAGTTAGGAGTTAGGAATTTTTCCTGCTCTTAATTCTTTTTTCTATTCAAATATTTTTATTTTTATATCAAAGGAATGTTTTAATGCCAAGAAAAGCACTATCAAAAGAAGAAGAATTTGAACAGCAGCATATTGATTACGATGACGTGGAGCCCGATTCATCTCTCTCTGAGGACGATTTAAGAGAAGAAGTTGACGAGATCCAAGACGAGAATTACGACATCGAAGAGAACGAAAACGAAAACAGCTACAACGATGTTGATGATGATGTAGAGAGCGAAGAGGAAGATAGCGAAGAAGTCCCTGAAAGCGACAGCACGGCTGCGGACAGCAGAGGCAGAAACGTTTATAAAAACAAACGCGATGCTAGTCAGCAGCACCCTAAGCCGAAATATACTTATGCTATGCTCTCATTAAGAAGCATTACGGACTTGAAAAAACTCGCCAAAGAATTTGAAATTAATCTTCCTGTCTCGATACGCAAGGACGATTTAATAATTCTTATTCTCAAGGCTCAGGCTGAAAAAATGAATTACCGCTTCGGTGGAGGTACGCTAGAAATTTTGCCGGAGAACTTCGGATTTTTACGTCCAAAAGGAATGCTCCCGACCGATAGCGACGTTTATTTATCGTCATCGCAGATTAGACGCTTCGGTCTTAGAAACGGCGATGTAATATGGGGCTTGATACGGCCGCCGCGAGATCAGGAACATTACGAGGCATTATTGAGGGTTGAGACGGTCAATTTCTCTGACCCTGAGCACTCAAGAAAACGTGCAGTATATTCGCAATTAACGCCGATATTCCCTAATTCAAGATTAAGTCTTGAGTATGACTCTAAAGACTTGGCAACGAGGCTCGTTGATATGTTTGCACCTATAGGCTTGGGACAAAGGGCTCTGCTTGTGTCGCCGCCGAAGGCCGGAAAAACTACTTTATTAAAACGAATAGCAAAAGCAATCTCGGCGAACTCTCCTGACGTTATCATCATGGCTCTTTTAATTGATGAACGCCCCGAAGAAGTTACGGATATTTCGCGCTCAATCGACGGCGAAGTCATAGCCTCAACGTTCGACAGACCTGCCGACGAACATATAAGAGTTGCAAATTTGGCTCTCGAAAAAGCAAAGAGGCTTGTCGAAGCAAAAAGGGACGTTGTTATTTTGCTTGACTCTATAACGAGGCTCGCACGTGCTTCAAACTTGACGGTGCCTCCTTCAGGAAGGACTTTATCGGGCGGACTTGACCCTTCAGGATTATATTTCCCTAAAAGATTTTTCGGAGCTGCGAGAAATTTTGAAGAGGGCGGAAGCCTCACGATAATCGGCACGGCTCTGACTGATACGGGCAGCAGAATGGACGATGTTATTTACGAAGAGTTCAAAGGCACGGGCAATATGGAGCTGCATTTATCGAGAAAGCTCGCGGATTTAAGAGTCTTTCCGGCCATAGACATTACTAAATCCGGAACGAGACGCGAAGAGTTATTAATTCCCGAAGAAGAATTAAAACGGCTCTGGATTTTAAGGAAAAGAATTGCCGGAGTTGATGAGGCCGGCGCACTGAATTTAATTTTAGATAAACTGAAGCAGACAGAAACAAACGCGGAGTTCTTAAACGCAATAAAACTAGCGTGAAATTAATTCATTATATAGAAAATTTTTAGAAAGGCAGGTTGTTAGACTTGCGCGGAAAAATTTTGTCCCAAGCTGAAAAACTTGAGGGCTTAATGATTGATACACTGACGCGTCTTTGCAAAATTCCCGCAATTTCTCCTCACAACGGAGGAACGGGCGAGGACGCAAAAATCGCAGAGCTTGAGAAAATTATTCACGAGCTTGGCTTAGATGAGAAAGCTAAAATAAAAATCGAGTACGTTGACGACGAAAAAGCCGTAAGTAAAAAAAGGCCGTCATTATTTCTTGAATATCCCGGCAAAAAATTACAGCGGCTTTGTATTCTCACTCACGTTGATATAGTTCCAGAAGGCGACAGAAATTCTTGGACGCTCGATCCTTTTCAGCCGGAGATCAGGGGCTCAAGGCTCTACGGGCGCGGTGTCAGCGACAACGGCACGGGCTTGGTCTCGTCATTATTCGCGCTGAAGGCTTTATTAAATGCCGGCGTTGAACCTGAATACACTGTTAATTTAGCGTTCGTTGCCGACGAAGAAATGGGAAGTCATTACGGGCTTGAGGCATTGCTTGAGAGAAATTTATACAGGTCTGATGATTTGGTCGTTGTGCCTGACAGCGGAAATGATGCTGGAGATTTTATCGAGATAGCAGAAAAAGCCGACTGGAAATTAAAATTTACCGTGATCGGAAAACAAGTCCACGCGGCCCTGCCTCATACGGGAATTAACGCCTGTCGGGCTGCCAACATTCTCGCTTATGAAGTTGATGAAGCACTGCACAAAGCATTTCCCGAAGAAGATAAAACTTTTGCCCCTCCGTTCTCAACTTTTGAGCCTACCCGGAGATTTGCCAACGTTCCTAACACGAACACAGTACCGGGCCGGGAAGTTTTTGAATTTGACTGCCGCGTTCTGCCGAGCGTGTCGCTTGACGAAGCATTTAACATTGTCGAAAAAATCCGCAAAGATACAGAAATAAAGACCGGCGCAAAAATTGAATTAACCGTGAGCCGCAATGACGCTGCACCCGTTACAAGCCCGGACAGTGAAGTCGTGAAACTTTTAGTAAAAAGCATTAACGAAGTTCTTAACATTGAACCTAAAACCGGCGGCATAGGCGGAGGAACTTTCGCGGCACTTTTCAGACGCAAGGGGATTCCTGCGGTCGTGTGGAGCCAAGAGTGCGGCGGCGTTGCTCATCAGCCCGACGAGTTCACAGAAATAAACTACATCGTAAATAATGCAAAAGTTTTTGCTTTAATGATGATGGGAATGTGAAATTTTTAGCTCTCGTTCCTGATTTCTTTTATAAGATTTTCCATGAGGGTGATTAGAGCCGGATCGTTTGTGAAAATTCCTTCGGCCTTCTTGAAAAGAAAATATAGTCTGTCTTTTTGTCTGCGCGTCAATAACTCCTCAAGCTCAATTAATTTTCCGCGCAGCTCCAAAATTTTTGAAGCCGCCGCAGTTTTTTCTGCTCTCCTGTTTTCGGGGAACGAACGCGCCTTCAACGCCGCTCCGTGTGCAATTAAATCAGCATTGAACTCCGTATGAATATTTAATCCGCTGAAAATTTTTTTTATCAGTGGAATTTCAGAACAGCCGCCGGTCATAATAATTTTCTTAGGGCTATAGCAGTCTATAAACCTCTCGACCGTATGCAGAGCACGCTTGACGGTAAAATATATCAGCCTCTCAAAATCATCGCGCATTATGCAAATATCGCGCCATATTACGAAGTCGTTAAAAGAAAGATTGATTTTTATTTTCTCGGCATGGCAGAGCAAAATTTTTTCTTCGATTAAATTCAGCGTAAATCTTTCAGAGAGCCACTGCGCGAAAACGTCATCAAATTTATTTCCAGAAATGTCATTAAAAACTTCGTTGTCTAAAATTTTTTTATTCTCGTCAAAAATTATTATGTCGCTCTTTGACGCGCCGAAATCATACACGATCACACGGGCATTTTCATTAAGGGCACCGGCCATAGCCTCGTGAGAAGTTATTAAATCAATTTTTTTGAAGCCGGATTTTTTAGCGTCAAAAATAATATCGCCGTGCTGTTTGCCCGTGAGGTTTTCAGGGAGTGCAATAACGCAGGAAAAAACAGGCTCGTCAAAAAAAACTTCGCTCTCTTCACGAAGTTTCAGAAGGTTAAAACCTTCAAGCCCTGCGATTTTTTTGCCGCCGTAAGAAATTTTAGAAGTATGGCTTCCGGCATCAATCCCGACGCTTGCATTCAAGTCTGTCATAGACACAGTTAAAAACCTTCGCTTTCACAATTTCGTTATTATCTCCGTCGCATTGAGCTTCAATATAATGCCTCGTGTGGCCCTTGCCGTCCTTCTCGATTAGAATTTCAACTTCGCAGCCCTTAAAATTTTTTACGTAATTATTATAAAGTTTTCTGCCAAGAGCGATTACTTCGGAAGTTCTCCTAATTTTTTTATCGTGCGGGACCTGTCCGGGCATCTTTGCGGCTAGAGTTCCGCTGCGCTGCGAATAAGGGAACACGTGAACGCGGCCAAGCCCGGCATCTTTCATGATTGTTAATGTATTTTGAAAAGCGTCGATGTCCTCGCCGGGAAAACCGATAAGAATGTCGCTCGATATGTGAATGTCATCAGCGATTTTTTTTCGGGCATCATTGCAGACTTTTACAAAATCTCTTGCCGTATAGCCGCGCCGCATAGCTTTTAATATTTCATCGTCGCCGCTCTGCAAGGGTAAATGCAAATGAGGACAGAAAGCCTCGCACCCGCTCAAAGCGTCAAGCAGATTTTCATCAAGGCAGAAAGGTTCAAGCGAGCCTAAACGAAATCTCTTCAGAGCATGAATTTTTGACACTTCCAAAATTAATTCAGACAGTGAAGAATTAATATCGCGCCCGTAAAGTCCCAAGTGAATACCCGTAAAAATTATTTCTTTTGTGCCGTTGTCAATCAGCCTTTTAATTTCTTCAATGATTTTTTCTTTCGGTCTGCTGACGGGCCGTCCGCGCAGGAACGGAATTATGCAATACGTGCAGAAATGATCGCAGCCGTCCTGAATTTTCATGAAAGCTCTTGAGTGCATGACCGGAGAATTAATTTCAAGCTCTTCCCATTCTGATTCTGACGGCGAAAAAATATCCTGCGTTCTTAAATCTAAAAAATCGCGCCCGTTATCTAACATTTTCATAAAAATTTCGGGCAAAATATTTTTACCTTTTGAGCCGGATAAAATGTCAATGCCTAGATAACGCGCTGAAAGCTCATCGAGCCCTTGAGCCCAACAGCCGCAGACAGCTAAAATCCCTTCGTCTCCTAAAAGCTTTCTAAGCCTCCTTACCGCCTGACGGCACTTTCTGTCGGCCTCTTGAGTAACGGAACAGGTAACAAGAACGGCGGCGTTAAATTCCTCGTGAATGTCCTCAGTTATTTCAAGCCCGTAAGATTTCAAAGCTCCTGCTATGTATTCGCCCTCGCAGAGGCTTGAGCGGCAGCCGAACACATGAATAAAAACCTTCATCTTTTATTTTAGCCCCATGATTTTACGGCACGGCAGCCCCACCAGTCGCCTATTTTTAATTCTTTGTCAACGGCAAGGCCGGAAGAGTTTAACACCGAAAGAAACATTGAACTTTCTACGCCCGTCATGCCGGAAAAAATTGCGAAGCCTTTAGGCTTTAACACTCGGCGAACGTCAGGAAGCATTGCTACGTTAGGATTTAATAAAATATTTGCCGTGAGAATATTAACTTGACGCGAGAAGCCTTTTAATAAGTCGCCCTCGTAAAGTTCGCAGACTTTCGGATTAATTCCGTTTAGATTCATGTTACGCTTGGCCTCTTCGAGAGTTGCAGGGTCGATGTCGCGTGCGATTGCTCTGTCAGCTCCGAGCTTCAAGGCAGAAATGAATAAAATTCCCGTGCCCGTTCCGATGTCTAAAATTTCATCGCCGGATTTTACGACCTCTTCCAAGAGTGAAAGAGCTATCTGCGTGCTCTCGTGATAGCCCGTGCCGAACGCACTGGCCGGATAAATATAAATCGGTATGCGTCCGGGCAAAATTTCTTCTTTCTCATGCCACGGTGCCATGACAACAAGACTTTTTCCGACGTTCAGCGGCGGGAATGCGTCATAGTGCTGAGTCTCCCATGGCTGATTGCTGGTCTTGTAACAGCGCGACAGATTTACTTCTTTGAAGGCCGGGTCTTCTAAAATATGTTTAACTTTGAATAAAAGTTCGTCGATCCCCTCTGAGCCGTCGTAGTCAGCCCGTAAAAATAATCTTTTGCGTCCGTTCTCGTCGTTCTCAGTGAAAACAAAAGCTCCGAGCGAATCTGAAAGAGCCGCGACCGTGCTTAAAATTTCTTCGTTGCGTGCCATGCTCTTTTCAGAAACGGGCGTGCTAAATTCTATTGTCCACCAGAAATCGTTTTTTTCGTCCTGATTTTTTAAGTAGTTTTGTAATTCGTCCTGCATGTTAATACCCAAAATTTTCGCCGATGATTATGACGTGATATTTGCGGCCCTTTACGGCCTGATTAAGAATTAAAATCGCCCTGCACATGCTCTCGTCATTGAGGCAGTTGACGCAGTGCCCGGCTTTTACGCAGGCTGTCTCGACATTTTGTCTTATGGCGTTTGGAATTGTAGCGGCCTTTGCGCGTTTTAATCCGTCCGCTAAATCAAAAGCAAGTTTGTTAATTCCGATTACGAACAAGACAAGCCCCCTGCCCCATGCCATGCCGGCGACCCTGTTGCCTGTTCCGTCGATGTTGATAATTTCGCCGTCGCGTGTCAAAGCGTTCGCGCTCGTTAAAAACACGTCAGCCTCGTTTTCTTTGAAGCGTGCCTCTCTCATTTCCTGCGGTGTCATTTTTCCCCAGTGCTGATAAATAACATTGCCGCGCTCCTTCAAAGCCTCTAATGCTCCGATGTCCCTGACTGTAACGGTGCCGGGTATTCCGACAGACGCATCAGGCGGAATAATTTCTAAAATTCTTTTTAATGCGGCTTGGCCCGTCGGCACGTATTCAGCCTCAAAGCCTCTGCAGTTTAATGCTTTTACAACGTCGCCGCCGATAATTTCATTAGCTTTTATAACGTTCTCGTGCTCCATAAAAATTTACGCTCCCTCTAAAATTTTTAGCATGACTTCAACTGTTATGTTTCTCTTAAATCTTCGCTTGGCCTCGTCCAAAATTCTTTTTGAATCAAAATACATTCCCTTCGCCCGATAAGCCGCAGCAAGTCCGATATAGGCTCGAATGTCGCTGCCGTTCAGCTCCGTTGCCTTAAAAAAATTAATAACCGCCATATTATATAAGCCTAAATTATAAGAGTTATTGCCCTCGTTTAGAAAATCATCAAAAGTTACCGGGATTTTTATTTCTTCTTCGGGCTCTGTTTTAATTTCAGCTTTTATTTCTTCGATGTCTTCTGAAATATTCACGTCCTCTGAATCTGAAATATTCTTGACTGTGAAATTATCACTACTGATTATTAAATCCTCGCTAACTTTCAATTCCTCATTGCTAATTCCTAATTCCTCATTGCTTTTTAATGCCTCATGCCTAATTTTTAATCTTTCCGGCAGCCAGTTTTGAACGACCCACAACGCCGCGCAGGCAAAGCCGAGCACCATTAACATAGTCGAACATAGAATAATTATGCGCGTTCTGTATGGGTGATTATTCTTTTTTCCTTTTTCCTGTTCGCGTTCAATCTCCGCTTTTTTTTGACGGCCCCTCAGCGTGTGATGCAGGCGTTCAGTAAAATTTGTGCGCTGTTCGCGCTTCCTGACATATGCAGCCCCTTGAAGGCTCATGCCTTGCTCGTATTCGATTTCGTCATCGTCGTCGCTGTCATACTCTCCGATTCTTGTCCAGAGTTCCGGCGGAGGTTCGTCGAGGCTCAAATTTAAATCGGCCGCTTTTTCCTGCCAAGCCTTTTGAATGTCGGTATCCTCTTCGATATTTATTTCTACTTCATTTTCATTTATCTGACCGCCCTGTAACGGCTGCTCATCTAAAGAATTTTGAAGTTCTTTAACAGTTTTATGAAGTTCTAAAATTTCCGCAGATAATTCTTCGACGGGATTTTCAAAATTTTCCGGGCTTTCCGGATTTTCATTTTCATTTTCAAATTTAGCTAGCTCTTCAATATCAGGCGTTGGCTCATGCGCAGGCTCGGAGCTCACAGGCACAACCAGCAGACCTGTTTCGTCCGAACTAAATTTTTTTTCATCATTGTTATCCGCAGTAAGCCAGTTTATAAAATCCTGATTCAAAATAAAATTTCACCTCTATTTGAGTGATTATATAACACGCCGGCAAAGAATGAAGAATTGAGTTAGAAGGTAGGAGTTAGGAGGTAGGAGTTAGGAGGCAAAAGAAATTCCTAATTCCCACCTGACAAATTAATGATATAATTTTTTCAACCGTTCACAAAAATTTCCAGAGACCCCAAAAACTTTTGCAACTACTTTTACACCTACAAAAATCTCAAAAATTTTTCGAGCTTATAAATTTTTATGAAGAAATTTTTTTTAATAGAGTCAAAAAATTTTCAGACCCTCAACAAAAAAATAAAAACGTAAATTTTTTCTGCTATCATTATAAAAAGTAAAAACAAAAAATTTGAAAGCACGTGAAAAAAATGTCAAATATGAAAATAAATACAGAACGCTTCGGTGAGATTGAATACAGCAGGGAAGATATATTATTTTTTCCGAGAGGTATCCCGGCGTTTGAGAAAGAACACGAATGGATTTTGGCCGGCAGCGATGACAGCGCGATACGCTGGCTTCAGTCCGTCAATGATGAAAATCTCGCGCTGCCTGTAACTTCGCCGGACGCTGTGCAATCCGATTACAACGCACGAATACCAGAGGACGATTTGAAACTTGTCGGCTCTGTAAATCCTGCGGACTTGGCATTATTAATCGTCGTAACAATTCCTGAGTCTGCTCCGTGGGACATGACTGCAAATTTACGAGCACCGATTTTAATTAATATAAAGTCGCGCAAGGCTGTTCAGGTCATCGCGCTCAATGAAGAATACCCCGTCAGGCACATAGTTTTTTCTGATGAAGTCCGCGAAAAATTAAAGGCTTCCGCAATGAAGGACGGAGGGGATCAATAATGTTAGTTCTAAGCAGGCGCGTGAATGAGAGTATTCAGATAGGAACTGACGTTGAAGTCATGATTATTGACGTTCGCGGCGACATTGTCAGAATAGGAATAACAGCTCCGCAGTCAACGCAGATATGGCGGAAAGAACTTTGGGACACAATAGTGCAGGAAAACAAAACAGCCGCAAAGGGCGCAAAATCTGCCGGACTCAAAGACGCTCCACAGCTGCCGCTCTCGACGTTCTCGAAGCTCTCAAAAATTCCCACCGTTCATATAAGCAGTGAGGAGTGAAAAAAATTTGAAGACCGCAATAATTTTAGGAAGCGACAGCGACATAAGAATCGCTGAAAAAAGTATAGAAGTCTTAAAAAAGCTCGGCCTCGAATTTGAAATTAATATAATTTCCGCTCACAGAACGCCGGAAACTGCGAGAGACTTTGCAATTCATGCAAGAGAAAATAATTTCGGAGTGATAATCGCGATTGCAGGGAAGGCGGCGGCTTTGCCGGGAGTTTTGGCGGCTCACACCCGTGTCCCGGTTATCGGCGTGCCCGTGAGTTCTCAGGACTTAGGGGGAATGGACGCTCTTTTATCGACTGTTCAAATGCCTTCGGGCGTTCCTGTAGCTTGCGTGGCGATTGACGGAGGAGCCAACGCTGCGTGGCTTGCGGCGAGAATTTTAGCTCTCAATGATAAAGAATTAGCAAACAAACTTGAAAGCGAAGCTCTTAAAATGGCCGAGAAGGTAGAACAAAAAAATCATGAAATCAGAAAAAAATTCAGTCAGTAAAAATTATAAAGAGTCGGGCGTTGACGTTCAGGCCGGTTATGACGCCGTGAACTTAATGAAAAAACACGTGGCCCGCACAAAAATTCCCGGCGTGTTTTCAGATTTGGGAGGCTTCGGCGGAATGTTCGCGCTTGATGAAAATTTGAAGCAGCCGATTTTAGTCAGCGGCACTGACGGTGTAGGAACAAAGTTAAAAATTGCCTTTGCCCTAGATAAACATAATACGGTCGGTATTGACTGCGTTGCCATGTGCGTTAATGACGTGCTTTGCTGTGGAGCAAGGCCGTTATTTTTTCTTGACTATATCGCCGTCGGAAAAAATTATCCCGAAAAAATTGCTTCGATAGTTTCGGGAGTTGCTGAAGGCTGTGTGCAGTCAAACTGTGCTTTAATCGGCGGAGAGACGGCAGAGATGCCGGGCTTTTATCCTGAGAATGAATATGACATAGCGGGATTTTGTGTCGGAGTTGTCGAGCGCGGAAAAATTTTGAGCCCCGAAAAAGTTTCGGCAGGAGATTTAATTATCGCGCTGCCCTCATCAGGAGTTCACTCGAACGGATTTTCTTTAGTCCGAAAGATTTTCGCTGATAAAAATTTTCATGAGTATGTTAATGAATTAGGCAAGACACTGGGCGAGGAGTTATTAACCCCGACAAAAATTTATGTCCGCGAAGTTCTGCCGTTAGTCTCAAAAATTAAATCAATCGCTCACATAACGGGCGGAGGCTTTTACGAGAACATACCGCGAGCAATTCCCAAAAATCTCACGGCTGAAATAGAGCTTT
>CAJOGI010000013.1 GCA_905234075.1 uncultured Synergistales bacterium
CGTCGATGGTACTGTGCGGGGTACGCACGGGAGAGCAGGCCACTGCCAGTTTAGATTAAAAGTGAGAGGAAGTCTCGTTCGTAGGACTTCCTCTTTTTTGTTGTAAAGTTCATAGAAAATAAGTTAGAGAGGAGTCGAAAAACTCTCCCCTTAAAATACGTCGCTTGTATCAGAATATACGGGAATTTTACAAAGCTCAGTGAACCCGAAATTTTTATAGAACGGCAGCCCAGCCGGAGTTGCTTGAAGCAAAATTTTTTTTCCTCTTGAAAGCCTGCAGATATTTTTCATCATTGCCCTTGCAATACCCTGACGGCGCATTTCAGGAACTGTAGCGAAATAATAAACGCCCGTTGCGTCAGGTTCATTCACTAGCAAATAAGTTCCCCAGTAATTTTTAAGATTATCTGTATCTTTGCCCGTATAGGCAGACATGGAAAATGAAGGCTCATTAAATAAAGCGTCAACAAGTTTATAATAATTTTCCGGAATTTCTTCGGCTTTGCCGCCAAAACCGCGCCATGCAGTTTGAGCCCAGTCCGTTGCTTTTAAGGTCGATGGGTAATTGCTTGTTTCCTGCAAAGCAGAAGGCGGATTGTAAATCATTCCCGTTAAACTTCCGGCGTAAAGAAGTCCGCAATCCTCTAAGATTTTTTCTCCGCCGTCGTAAACCGGCCACATAAAAGAAATTTTATTTTCGCGGAAAAATTTTATTGCACGTTCGACAATTTCAGAATTTCTTATACGTGCGGGATAATACACCCAGCTTTCGAGATCGTAGCCGGTTGATACACAGAAGCCGCCGTTATCGCCAAGTTTAATACTTTTGCTGACGGATAAACTTTTCAGCTTATCTAAAAAAAAACTTAAATCCTGCCACGTTATGTTCATTAAAAAACCTCCTCAATTCCGCAAGAAAGCGTTAAATTTTTAATTTCCGGTATAAGCTTCCCGGTTATATGCGCAAGCTGCGAATTATTAAAGCCTTTGGCACTAATTGTATCAATAGATTTTTTAAGATCGTTTAATTTTATAAGCAAGTCATCATTACTTCGGCTCATTCCGTTGGACTGGAGCTCAATCAATTTTGCCTGCGAGTTTTCTTTTTCGGCTTTAAGTTCTAATTCTTCTTGAGTAAGTTCACGCAATTTTTTTTGAAGTTCTCTTCTTTCGTCAGGCAAAAGACAAGCAGCGGCGTAATCGTCCTCATTTTTGAAGCCTGACGCTAGCAATTTTTTATTAAAATTAATCTCATAACGCTGAAGCTCTTCGCGTCCCTTTGCAAGTTCTGTTTCTACTCCGTGAATGTCAGATAAAATTTTATCAAGCCTTGAGGCTTTCTCATTCTTGGCCTCACGCCGTTCGTTAAGTTTTGCTCTTAGCTCTTCGACGGTTTTATTCATTCGTGAAACTTCTTCGTCAGGATTTTTTGACGCAAATAAAATAATGCGCTGCTGCTGTACGCTGTCTTTCTCTGCTTCAGTAGCTTTGAGGCGGCTCGCCAGATCATCACGCTTTAATCTTAACGAATTAGCATTTTTTTTCAGAAACGCCAATTTCGTATTAGCCGCTGAAAGTTCATGTTCAAGCGCATCGCTGCGTTTTATATTTTCCTGCCAGTCGTTTAATCTTTTTTCGAGAGCCTGAATTACTGAAACGGGTTCTCTATCCGGAATTGTTTTATAGCCGTAAGGCACTATCTGAGAAATTAATTCGCGCTTGAGAGTTGTTACAGCCTCTTCCTGAGTTTTGAGTTCGTTTGAAATTTGCTCTTCCTGAGTTTTTTCGTTCTGAAGATTAAATAAAGCCTCCTGACGAGAATGTGCTGCGGCTTCGCGTTTTTCGCGCATTTTTTCAAGTTCGTCGGCGGCAGTTTTCATTTCAATTTCTGCGGCTTCGGCTGTCTCGGCAGTCGTCTGCGCTAACTGAAGAGCGTCGCGGGCTTTCTGTCTTGCGCGGTCTATCTCTTCAAATGGCGAGATACCCTGACTAAAATTAAGGCTAAGAGTTGAAACTTTAGAAGAAATTTCTGCATTAATTTCATTAATTTGTTTTTTGAGTTCTAGTTCATCGTTATTGACTGAATAAAATTGATCGTTAAGTTTTCCTGCTCGTTCTTGCCGGTCCGTCAGTTCGTCCCGGAGTTCTTTGAGCGTTATTTGAGTTTCAGCAAGCTGTCTATGAACTTCTTCTGGATTGGGAACTGCCGCGCCGGATACATACGGGTGAGACAAAGAACCGCACAGCGGGCAAGGCGTGCTGTCCTGCAATAATTCTCTGACCGCTTCAATATCTTGAATACGCTGAAGGAGGGCCGAACGCTTTTCAAGTTTTTCAACTTCCTGCTGAAGGGCATTAAGCCGTTCGGACTGTTCAACATCACGGAGATTTATATTTCTTGTCTCCTGCTGTATTCTTTTTTTAATATCCTGAAAATTTTTTATGCGCTCTTCTAAATTTTTTATGTTCTGAAATTTTTTATAAAGTTCGTCAAGTTCCGCAAGGCGTTTTATATTTTTCTCACATATCTCGCGCCATTCACTGATTGATTTTCCTTTTAAGGAGCTCTCAAAAAAAGCTCTTGCGCGTGCATAAACTTTTTCATGGACGGCCAAGCTGTGATTAAATTCGGCAAGATTGGAGGCTCTGTCGTTAAGAGTACGCTGGGCCTGCTGTCTTCGCTCTATAGCCAAGTTCCACGATGATTTAAGAGAAATTCTTTTTTCTTCAGCCTTCTCGAACATTGAGAAACATTTTTGAATACCTGTTATTCCAGTCTGTAAGCGTTCGTCAATGGCGTGGGTCTGTAAAAATTTCCGCGTCTCTCTCAAAGCAAGCTCTGTTCTTTCAAGCTCCATTTGCGCTTTCTCAACTTGCTCAGTACATTCTTTATATTGTTTTGCTGCTTCGGCATGCTCATTTCTAGTCTGGGCAGTGGCTTCGCGGCGGTCTTTAATTTGATCGTCAAGGGCTTTAATTCTCTGTGCAAGAGTCTGCAGCTGAGTTTGCGCGGCTAACTTGTTTCTATATTCGCCCTCAATTAAATTCAAAGCCTCTTCAGAATTGCTAAGTTCTGCGCGTGCGTTTGTCAGCTCGTCTCGCAACGAGTTTTGACGGATTTTATTTTTATCGCGTAAATTTCTTAGGTCCCTTATAGTTTCGTAATATTCGCCAAGTTCAAGCGTTCTGCCGCCCTTTTCAAGTCTTTGTCTTGATGGCAAAAACAGAGCCGATCTCCTTTCCCAGTCGGTGTGCTTGGCCTCTAAATCTTTTAATAATTCGCGCTGATGAATTTCTTTTACTTTATGTTCGAGGAGTTTTTTTATATTTTCAAAGTCCTGCAATAATTCATCAAATTCATTTTTGATCTGCATTATTATTTATGCTCCGTTCAGATATTTTCTTTTCAAAAATTATTTTGTTTTTTTCGCTTTTGACTGTCATGTCCCTGCACCATTGAAAAATAAAGCCCGACGGCTTATAAATTAAATTTGAAAGTTCGCTGCATCTTTTGCGCGAGAGAGTTTTTAATTCTAACATTCTGCCGGCTTCACGAATAATTAAGGCTCTTTTTTCATCAGTAAAGCTGCGCAAAATTTGTCGGTTTAATACAAGATTAGGAACTGTACTTTCTCTGCACATTTCTAATAACTCGCGGCTTCGTTCATCTTCCCGCGTTCTTATTTTCCGCATTTCTTCGCCGAATGCCGCAATATGTTCAATAGCTGAAGAATTTATTTTACGTTCGATTAAAGGCAATAATTTTATTCTAATGAAATTTCGTGTATATTTTACGTCCTCGTTTGTGCTGTCCTCGCGCCACTGAATGTTTCTGACATGCAGAATATCGCGTAAAAATCCGCGCCGTAAACCTAAAAGCGGCCTGTAAAAATTTAGTCCGTTATACTCCGTGCTTTCAGTTATGCCGACACTGCCGCGAATACCCGTGCCGCGAAGAATGTTAAATAAAACGGTCTCGGCTAAATCGTCGCGGTTATGGCCGAGAAAAATATTGCACGGGGAAAATTTTTCAAAAAAATTTTTAGTTGCTTCGCAGATTGATTCAATTCTCAAACGGCGCGCTGCAGCTTCGAGGGACTCGCCTTTTAATGCCATTGACGGGACATCTATTTTTCTTGAAAAAAAAGTCAATCCCAAAGATTTAGCAAAATCAGCAACAAATCTTTCGTCAAAATCGGCCTCGTCTTCTCTTATGCAGTGATTGACATGAACGACAAAAATTTTTCCGTTATAAAATTTTTTGAAGAGCCATAGAAGCGCAATCGAATCACCGCCGCCCGACACAGCAAGAACAGCGGCTTTATTATTTTCCGGCAGCCAGCCCTGACGTTCTCCGGTCTCGCGAAAATATTTTTCAAGGACGTAATCAGAGAGTTCAAAGGGAATTTCTTTATCTATCATTGTCGTAAAGCAGCCTGTAAATTTCTAAATTAGCCGAGACCCTTTGAACATAACCGTTAGTCTCTGTGAATTTCACGGCCTCGATCCAGTGTGGAAGGTCTGCGCGTTCTCCGACTGTCTTGAGCCATTTTCGTGCGTTTCCTGAGCCTGCGTTATAAGCCGCCATGACGTATTCTTTTTTAGAAAAATTTTTGCCGAGCCAGCCTAAGTGCGACGTGCCTAATTTAATATTATCGCCTGCTGTGTATAGATCATATTTTGAAAGTCCTGCGCGTTTTGCTTCTTCTTTTGCTGTTGCCGGCATTAACTGCATAAGACCTGCCGCGCCCACCCAGCTTTTTGCGCTGACCTGAAACGCGCTTTCCTGTCTCATGATTGCCCACACGAAATTATTTTCAACGCCGTATTGTTTTGCCGCTGCGTCAACTAAATTTTTATAAGGTCGCGGATAAAGAGCCTCCAAGTCCGAGCGGTAAAGAGTTGAAGTTGAAGTCATTAGATTTTCAAGCCGTCTGGCTTCTGAATAACTTTCTTCAAGCCCCAGCCAGCGCGATAACATCAAAGCTCTGTATAATTCCCTTGCGCTTGCCTTAGGTCGTGAAAGTTTCAAGTAAGCGTGATTAATAAATCCCCACTGCTCAAGCTCGGAAGGCTTTAACGTTAAATTCGGGTTGCTTCCGTTCAAAATTTTCGGCGTTGGATTTACAAGAAGGCCGTAAATCGTGAGGGGGTATTTATTTTTTAGAGTGTTCAAAGTTTTCTGAGCGGCTTTATTCTGTCCTGCAAGTTCCTGAGCGTGAGCGAGCCAATATAAAATTCTTGCGCGTTTATAAAAAGTTACGCCGGGTGCGTCGGTCTGACGAAATAATTTTACGGCTTCGGCGGCGTTTCCTGCGTCAAGATTTTGCCAAGCCCTGTTCCATAAAACATTGAAAGAAAAATTAGTGTTCGGGAAAGATTTTAATATTTGAGCTTCGTAGATTTCTTTTGTTTTGTCGTCCCTGCCCAGCAAATTAACAAGAGCCTGCAAAGCCCTAGCCTGAACGTTGCCGCGTCTGTCGCGTGCGATGCGCTCAAGAACTTTCATGCACTTTTCCTTCATGCCTTTATCTTTTGCAAGGTTGCCTATTCTTGTTACGGCACTGGCGGCGTATGAATTTCCGCTTATTGCGAGATTGCCCCATAAATTTAGCGCATTGTCGTTCTGCTTTAATCTTGAGTTGCACCACGCCTTGTAATAAATAGCCTTGCGCCCCGTTGCTGTGTTGAGATACTCAAGAGCTTTTTTGTTCTCGCCCGTCGTGTGATAGTAAACGCCCAGAGCCGTTTTGATGTTGTTGTTCATGTTCTTGACACGCGAAAGGACAGCGGCGGCCTCTTTGCTGCCTCCCTGAAGCTCTAATAATTTCAGCGCGTGTTCGTTGATATTATTATTATTCGAGAGTTTTATTAATCTTGTTAGCGTGTAGCTTTTTCGTTCGTCCGTTCCTGCGTGGGCTAACATTTTATTCAGCGCGTTCAAAGTATTTTTGTTGTCCTGCTGTGCGCTATAAATTCGATACTGGGCAAGAGCCACGTAATACTTCAAATCGGTCGGAGCGTTTTTATAAAGATTTTCAGCAAGGTTCAAAGCCTTTTGATTTTGTTTAAGATTTTCATAGCCTAGTAAAAGCGTCATCTCCGCATAAGGCTTTACGGAAGCCGGAAAATTTTTCGCGTGAGCTTCGAGAATGTTCACAGCCTCCTGCCATTTATTTTGAAATCTATACGAATTAGCCATTAAAGAATAATCATTAGCTGTCTTCTTTTTGAGCGAATTAAATTGCGCTTCCATTTCAGGCCAGTTTCTTTGCCAAAATAAATCTCTTAAACTGCTCGCGGCCCATGAGGCTGAAGTAAACGTTGTAAGAATTATCAGCAGAGAAATGATTGTCGGGAAAAATTTTTTTTGCATTAAATCTTGAAGTCTCCTTAAAAATTTTTTGAATATTATATAATAACCGCAAATAACAGTAAGGAGGAATTATTTTGGCTGTACCGGCTTTGCGGCTTTGAATGTTGATGAGATAGCAAACTTAACACGTATAGCTTCTGAATATAAATTATCATTTGCGGATTTCGTTCGTGAAATGTTAAGAAACTATGCAGAGCAGGAAAAAGCGGAAAAAGCAAAACGGGAGCTTATCCGGCAGCGTCTTGCAAACGTTGAAAGAGCTGATCCAGAAGAAGAAGCAGAACTCTTAGCGTGGATTGACAGCATGACACCTGAAGATCACAAAATTGTAAGTGTGCATAAAATTTACATATGATACTTAAATCGGCGGAATTAAAATTTTATAAAAAAGGAGAGAAAAATTTTTAATGAATGCTTTTGAAGTTTTGAAGGGGCGCGGCTATTTTGAATGGTGCACAAACGCCGAACGCCTCGAGCAGGTTATGAATGAAGAAATGGTTACGGCTTACGTAGGTTTTGACCCGACTGCGGACAGCTTACACGTCGGACATTTAATCCCGTTAATGGCTCTAGGCTGGCTTCAGAGACTCGGACACAGACCCATAGCTCTTGCGGGCGGCGGTACAGGTTTAATCGGCGACCCGTCAGGAAAGAGCAAAGAAAGAAATTTAATCACTCTTGAGGCCGTTCAGCATAATATAGAGGGCGTGAAAGTCCAGTTAAAAAAATTTTTGAATTTTGACTGCGGCAAAAATTCCGCGCTGTTGTTAAATAATTATGACTGGCTCTCAAAAATTACTTTCCTCGAAGTTCTTCACGACATCGGGAAATATTTTTCAATTAATAATTTAATCGCCCGTGAATATATCCGCTCAAGGCTCGAAGATCCTGAAAAAGGAATTTCTTACACGGAATTTTCATACGTTTTATTGCAGGCAATGGATTTCAAATATCTCAACGAAAATTATAATTGTCGCTTGCAGATGGGCGGTAATGATCAGCAGGGGAATTTACTTGCAGGCTCTGATTATATCCGCCGAACGTCGGGTGCGGAAGTCTTCGGTTTAACTCAGCCGCTGTTATTGACTTCAGCAGGGACTAAATTTGGCAAGACCGAAGCCGGAGCAGTCTGGCTCGACCCTGAAAAGACAAGCCCGTATAAATTCTATCAATTCTGGTTTAACACTGACGACAGAGACGTGGAAAAATTATTAAAGCTCTATACTTTCATGCCTCTTGAAGAAATTGACGCGGTTATGAAAGAACACAACGCCGCTCCTGAAAAAAGAACTGCCCAGAAAAAATTAGCTCTCGAAGTTACAACGACAGTACACGGAGCAGAGACAGCCAAGAGCGTCATCAATGCGAGCGAAATTTTATTTAATCCTAAAATTGATTTTGCAGGGGTAAGCGAGCAGACATGCGAAATGTTAAAGCAGGAAGTTCCTTATAAAAAATTAGAAGGCGTTGAATTTCCTGCCGGAGTCGTTAACGTTCTTTCAGCGTCAGGCGCATGTGAGAGCAACGGCGAGGCCAAGCGGGCAATACGTCAGGGCGGAGTTTCAATAAACGGCGAAAAAATTTCTGACGAAAAAGCAGAAATTAATAAAGACGCTTTAATCAACGGAAAATATTTATTTGTCCGCGTCGGCAAGAAAAAATTTAACATGGCCGAATTTTAATTTTGAAAAAATGCACACTTGCAACTGGTATATTTCAAGCTCGGTCAGCGATGTTCTTGCGCAGGTCATTAACGACATGGCAAACGCTTTAAGGAGTCATTCTCGCGACATTGAATTAAAAGTGATCAGCGCGAAAGATAAAAGCGTTTCCGGCGTTGAGCACATAAAAAATATTTTCGCTAAAAAAGAAATCTGGCACTTGTTTGGAAAAGCTCCGATATGGTGGCGGATTGTCAGACTTCATTCAAGGACTGTTCACACGTTGCTGGAGGGCTCGAATTGGGCCGGCTATCCCTCAAGATTTTTCACTGAAGGCGCGTTGAACGGCGAGGCCGTAGTCTTTCCCGTGTTCGACCCTTTGAGCAGTCAGAGCGAAGACATAAGCAAGGCCGTTTTCGTCCGTTCATCAAAAAGAAAATTACCCGAAGGCGATTATAACGTCATGGACATTTCTAAAAAAATTCTGCGGCCCGAAGCCTTGAGCGGTCTTTATATTGCTGACGAAGTAACTCCGCGTGAGGCAATGAGAGCAGGAATTTTGACGATGCGCGGACTTTCAATAGCTTCCGAAAAATCCGGCTGGCTCGATGAAATTCTTGGCCCTGACGGATATTTTTTAATTCAAGACGAACAAGAAGACTTAGAAAGAATAATTCGTCAGGGGCTTGGCGACAGAGGACGGCACATGGCGATGGCTGCCCGGCATTTTTTGAAGTCAAGACGCTCTCACGAACGCTGCACTGATTCTTTAATAAGTCTTTACAGAAAAGTTATAGCAAAATGAAAGCAGCAGTAACGGCAATAAAATTATTTGAAAAATTTGCGAATGACGGCTTCAGGGGAAAAATTACGGAAAAATTTTTTTCGGGTCTCTTAAAAATTATAAAGCCGCGAGGAAAATTAGTTCTTGAAAATTTAGCGCGTGTTTATCCTGAAAGTTCTGAGCAGTGGCGAAAAAATATCCGTTCGCAGGTTTATGAGAATATCGCGTGGACATTGACGGAGACTCTTGCGTTACAGCGCGATCACTCGCAGGCTTTTCAATGGGTTAAAAGTGTTAAGAACGTTGAAATTGTTAATGATTTAATGGCGAAAAATCAAGGAGCTTTACTTTTAACCTCCCATTTTGGAAACTGGGAGCTTGCAGGAAGCTGGGCGGCTCAAAACGCTATTAAGCACGGCCATGAACTTCACGTGATTTTTCAGGAAATGCACGATGAAGATATTAATAATTATGTTCTCGAAACTCGAACACGCAGCGGAATGGCAATGATAGACAAAAATTTTTCGGTCATGAAAATTGTTCACATGATTAAAAAAGGTGCGCATATTGCTTTATTGAATGACGTGTCAGGCAATGGAAGAGTAAAAGTTCCATTCATGGGCATTGAAGCTACAAACATGCCCGGCGCGGCTTTAATGGCTATGTTGTCGGGGTGCCCGGTTATCCCGGCTTGTCTTTATCGAAACGCGCCTTTTGAGCATGAACTTGAATTTTTTGAGCCGCTGAAACTTCCGGCCGAGAATGAAATTAGCGACCGCGAAGAGCGTTTGAGGTTAATAATTTTAGAAATGAATAAGGCTATTGAAAAATTTGTAAGAAAGAGGCCGGAGCTTTGGTTCTGGCTTCATAAAAGATGGAGGAAATAAAATGCTGCTAAGTAAAGAATTTAATTTTGATGCTGCTCATAACCTAGTCAATTATCATGGGAAATGCGAAAAACTTCACGGCCACACCTACAAATTAAAAATCGTTCTCGAAGGCCAGCCTGACGCTGAAGGAATGATTATGGATTTCTGCGAACTTTCAGAAATTGTGGAGGAAAATATTATTTCACGGCTCGACCATACATATATCAACGATATTATTGCACAGCCGAGCGCGGAATATATTGCGTTATGGATATGGCACGAGCTTGAAGAAAAAGTCCTGCGCGATAACTGCAGTTTATACGAAGTTCACGTGTGGGAAACTGCTACAAGCTGTGTTATTCTGCGAAAATCTGATATAAATTAATTTACTATTTTTGGGAGGTTTTTTTCATGAAAAAATTTTTATGCGTTTTTATGCTTTTCGTGATGGTTTTGTCCGTTCCTGCCGTCTCTTTTGCCCGCAGCACTGCCGAAAGGATTGGCGAAAATGTTTTGAGCAACGTACTAAGCTCAATAATAATGGACTCAATCAGGAGAAGCGGCAAGGGCAGCTCTACTCCGACTACGCAAAATCCTGAAGTAAATCCGACGGCTAAAACAAAACTTCCGCGTCCTGAAAAATCAAAATCAGGCGCAGGCGAAAAAGTTATGGAGCTTTCAGCTGAACAGTGTCAGAGTTTTGCTGAAATTTGTCTTGCAGGTTATATCGATGAATTTCGTAAAAAAATCGAATACGAAAATATTTCGCCTAACGCAAAATTTTTGAAAGAAGACGGAAGCGAAATAACTCTCATGGAAATGGCAAAGGCATCGCCTAACCCGGAACTTGCTGAATTTTTGATAGCTCAGGGCGCAGAAGTGAGCATGGAAGCAACAGCAAGCGCGGACATGAAAGCAGAAGGAGAATAAAATTTTGCCGGAGATAGCGAGATTTTTTGGCATTGTAATAAAAATATTTTTCAGCGAACATAATCCGCCGCATTTTCACAATGGAAAATAAAAAAATCATGCGCGACGTGCAAAAAGAAGCAGATCCGAGAAAAATTCAAATCGACCGAGTCGGCGTTAAGGGCGTAAGTTATCCCGTAATTTTATTGGACAGGGATAATAAAATTCAAAACACCGTAGCAAAAATTTCAATGAGCGTTATGCTCCCTCATCATTACAGGGGAACTCACATGAGCCGTTTTATTGAGACACTCGAAGAATTTTACGGCAGAGTTTCCCCTTCTAATCTTGAGGCATTTACAAAGAGACTTTGCGAAAAACTTGACGCTTCTGAAAGTTCCGTGAGCTTTGAATTTCCTTATTACTTCAGAAAAAAAGCTCCTGTCTCAAAAATCGAGAGCTTCTCTGAATGCGAGATTAACTTGCAGGCAAGTTACGAGGCCGGAAAAAAATTTGACATGATAATCGGAATTGCTTTGAACGTTCAGACTTTATGCCCGTGTTCAAAAGAAATTTCAAGCTACGGAGCACATAATCAGCGTGCTTTAGTCTCGTTGAAAGTCCGCTGCAAAGGGCTCGTGTGGTTTGAAGAGTTAATAGAATTAATTGAACAGTCCGCTTCAGCTCCGTTGTTCACGTTATTAAAACGCGAGGACGAAAAATTTATAACCGAGACAGCTTATGAAAATCCGAGATTTGTCGAGGACGTTATCAGGGAACTTGCAACCGCTCTCGACAAGGAAGAAAAAATTTTATGGTACTCCGCAAACGTTACGAGCAGTGAGAGTATTCACAATCATGACGCATTCGCAGAGATTGAGCGCGATAAAAATTCATGAATCGAAGACAAAAAAAATTTATTCAGAGAATTATTAATTACATTGTCATTATTTTGTTCTTAATGGTGGGATATCGATTTTATAAAATCTGGTACGAAAATTATAAACTTTCAAATCCGCAATTAATTGAGGCCGTCAGCACAAATTACAGCGAGGAACAGCCGCTGCACGGGATATTATTGTGGGACGAGCAATTAATTTACGCCCCTAAGGACGGAATTTTAACGTACCCTTCACCGCGTCCGCGTTACGTAGCTAAGGGCGAAATGCTCGCGGCTCTTGACGGCGTTCCCGTGCGTGCTCCATACCCTGCGTATTTTTATCCGGCTCTTGACGGCGAGGAGGGCAGCTGGGTTTATCCGAAACTGTGGCCGGATTTTGCGCCGTTCCCGGAATTTCATGAGGCTGAACTTATTGAGGACGGAACTTTTTTGGGACGCGGAGAGCCTATCGGGAAATTAATACCTCAGCCGCAGACGTTGAGATGTATCGCTTATCTTGACGCAACGCCGTCGCTTGAACGGGCACTTCACAGCAAAGAAAATCCATCGATCAGAATTAAAACAGAATACGAAGGGAAAGAACGCCGCGCCGAAGTTGTGGCTGTAAAATCATCAGGGCAGAAATTAAAAACTTATCTGCGTCTGCCGTTCTTCCCTCCGAATATTTTGCGCTCAAGAATTTTTAATGCGAGCGTCGTTACTGATATTCAAAAAGGCGTTATGGTCCCGGACACGGTCGTAATTACACGCAACGGAAAAAATGTTGTCTTTATTGTCAACGGCAACAGCACAGAACTTCACGAGGTCGAGGGATTTCCTGCGGACGAGAAAAATTTTTTTATTGAAAAAGGCGTACAGCCCGGCAATAAATTAATTTTGAACGCCGACGCTATAATTTTTAATTTCAAAGACGAAAATTTACGAATATGGTAAAAACAAGCAGGAGTTAGGAAGTTAATGAATACTAATATTGAAAAAATTTATGAGCGCATACAGAACGCTAAAGAGAAGGCCGGGAGGAATGACAAAATTTTTTTCGTTGCCGTCAGCAAAACCAGGACGGTCGAGGAAATGAAAGAAGCTGAAAAAATTTCGTGGGTTGATTTTTTCGGAGAGAATAGAGTTCAGGAGGCCGAGAGCAAAAAAATTTCATATCCCGATTCAAAATTAAAATGGCGGTTAATCGGACACCTTCAGAATAATAAAGCAAGGAAGGCCGCAGAAATTTTTGACTTTATCGACAGCGTTGACTCGATTGAACTTGCAGCAAGATTAAACCGCATCGCCGGAGAATTAAATAAAAAAATTCCGATTTTAATTGAGGTAAATACTTCGGGCGAAGAAAGCAAATCCGGAGTAAGCCCCAAAAATTTTTCAGAGCTTTTAGATTTTACAGTAAGCCAAGAAAATTTAAGCCTCGAAGGTTTGATGACGGTCGGCCCTCTGACTGACGATGAAAAGGAAATTAGAAAATCTTTTTCATCTCTTCGGGGGCTTATTGAAAATTCGAGAGCCTCAACGGGCTTGGCCCTGCCCCTGCTCTCAATGGGAATGAGCGATGATTTTGAACTTGCTATCCTCGAAGGAAGCACCATGATCAGAATCGGCACGCTTCTGTTCGGGCCAAGAGACTACACGAAAAAAAATTAAAGCTCCGCACTCAAAATCATAACGGGATTATTTGCCCTCATTAACGTTAAATTTTTGTTCGAGCTTAACGGCTGAGAAGACACCGCAGAAATTTGAACGGCCTCAAAATTTTTCAACCTGCTCATAATTTCGTAAGCCTCGTGAAAAGTCTCAAGCGTTACGCACGCAAGAACAACCCTAGCAGGATTTTTTATGAGGCTGAAAATTTTTCTCAACTCGCCGCCGCTCCCCCCTATAAAAATATGCGAAGGCAGCGGCAAAAATTTTATAACATCGCCGGCTTTTCCCTCATGAATTTTTATGTTATGCAAATGAAATTTCGCGGCGTTTCTCGAAATTAATTTCACAGCGTCAGGATTTTTTTCTACCGCGTGGACTTCCATTGCAATATTTTCGTAAGCCGCACTCACGCTCACGGAGCCGGAGCCTGCGCCGATGTCCCACAGCAAAGAATTTTTTTCAAGCTCAAGCCGCGAAAAAATTACGGCGCGGACGCTCTCGTTAGTCATCACGATATTTTTTTCACGCAAAAAATCTTTGTCTCGCAGATGAATTTTTGAAGGCTCGTAAATTTCGCGGTTCTTTATCAAAATTATTGAAAGCTCAGGAAAATTTTTCTCCGCAAAATCTTTCGGGCTTCCGCTCAAAAAAATCTCGTCCGCGCTCCCTAAGTTCGAGCCGATAAAAATTTCAACATTAGAAAAATTTTTTAAGTTTTCACACGCCCATTGAGGCGAAATTTTTTTGTCGCAAAATAATATCGTCTTTTCGTTGCGTTCGACGACGTTCAAAAATTCTCCCGCGCTTAAATTTCGTCCGTGCCCGGATAAAATTTTTGCGTAATTCCAGCTTTCGCAGGCACGAGCGCATAAAATTTGAAGAGAGCTTATTCCCGGAAGGACTTTTATATTCTCAAAATTTTTTTTCAGCAATGGCAGGAGGCTGTACAAACCGGCATCGCCCGACACTAAGATTAAAATTTTCCCGGCCTCGCTCTTAACTTTTGCGAACGTGTCTGAAAAATTTTTAAGCTCAATGAATTTTTTATTGCGCGGGATTAAATTCAAAAATCTTGAGCTTGCCACGATTACTTCAGAATTTTCAAGAGCGTCCTTTACTTCGGGCGTTAAGTGCAAAAATGAGCCGCTTCCTGCTCCGGCAACCGTAATATCAGGTAGGAGGTAGGAGGTAGGAGGTAGGAGGTGTTTTTGTATAATCATTCTTAATTTCTAACTGACTTTCCTAAAATTTTTCCGTTGTTATCAATTATTACAGCGTCAACTTGAATTTTATTAAAAATTCTTTCTTGGCATTTTTGCGAAATTATTTTTGCAATATTATTCCACACAAAATTAAAATTACTTGCGTCAATAATTTCTATGGCCTCGCTAGTCGTGTTCGAGTTAAAAATTTTTTTGATTAATTCGTTATCCGCTCCGGCCAGTGCCAAGTGAGTGCAGAGGGCTTCGCGCCGTCCGTCAGCGATTTTATTATGAGTGTTGAATGAGCCTGCCGCAACCTTCAATAATTTTCCGGCATGTCCGCAGATTGTTGCGCGGTTAAAATTTAATCTCACTGCCTCGTCAAGAACATAGCCTATATAATTTTCAGCCTGAATGACGTTTCGAGAGGCCAAGTCAAAAATACGGCGCAAAAATTTTTCGCCTGTTCCTCCGAAAGTTATATAAACTTCCTCAAAGCCCAGAGACTTTATCATATTTAATTCAAGCGTCAGAGAGTCCAGCAGGGCTTTTTCATTCATCGGCTTAACTATTCCCGTTGTGCCTAAAACTGACAGTCCGCCTTTAATTCCTAAACGGGGGTTAAAAGTTTTTTTGGCGATTTCTTCGCCGCCGGGAATTTTTATTATGACCTTTATATTTTTTTCGGGGATTGCCTCACGCACCGCAAGCTCTATCATTTTTCGCGGAACGGGATTAATTGCAGGCTCGCCGACGGGAATTTTCAGGCCCGGCAAAGTTACAACGCCTACACCTTCTCCGGCCTCAAAAAAAATTTCGCCGCTGCCCTCTAAAATTTCGACACGCGCAAAAATTTTTATGCCGTTCGTTATGTCGCCTTTATCGTCGCCTGAGGCTTTGATGACGCTGAAAAAATTTTGCTCCTCATGAAAAACTTTCAATAAAAATTCGCGGCCTTCGAGATTTTTTACGGTTACAAATTCAGAAATTTCTCCGTGAGCTAAAAAAATAGCTGATGCCTTCGCCGCTGCCGCTGCACATGTCCCTGTCGTGAAGCCCTCGCGCATTTTTAATTTTAATTACAGGCCGTATAAAAGCGCGTTCACTATTGCACAGGCTACAGTAGTTCCGCCCTTGCGCCCGTGCGCGATTATTCGCGGTATATTTTCGAGTTCAGCCAGCATTTTTTTTGCCTCTATGACGTTTACGAAGCCCACAGGAACGCCGATGACGAGAGCCGGAGCTGCTTTGCCCTCTTTAATTAATTCGCACAGCCTTATTAAAGCCGTAGGAGCATTGCCGATAGCGTAAATGGCACTTGGAAAATCTTTCACTGCGTGTTCAATATTGATAATCGAACGGGTGAGATTTTTTTCTTTTGCTTCGAGCTTTATATTTTCGTCAGCAACACGGCAAATAATTTTGAGATTATATTTTTTGCTTATCCCTGACGCAAGCATTAATGTATCAGTGATTACGGGCGTGTTTTTGCGCAGGGCTTCGCGGGCTTTTTTGACGGCATTGTCAGAAAAATAAAGATTGTTAAAAAAATCGAAATCTGCCGTAGCGTGAATGACACGCTTAATCACGGGCAAATTTTCCTCAGGGCCGGAATATTCTTTGCCGATGACGTTCTGAATTATTTTCATGCTTGCCTGTTCAATTTCGTAAGGGTCAAAAATTTTCATGCCCACATTATAAAATAAAGCGATAAAAATTTTTTTTGAAACGCACCGAAAAAACATAAGCAAAAAAATTTTTAGAGGCCGTGAAAAAATTTGAATTTTAATTTTTTAATTTAAGCTGTAAAATTTTGCGAGGTATGAAAAAAATGAAATTTTTTGTAGTCCCCAAAGTAGTCCCCAAAAAATATTTTCTTCAGATTTTTTGAATGAATTTTGCTTATTATATCACAAGTGTTTTTTTGAAAAAAATTTTTTTCGGGAGCCTCATGAAGATTATAATGTATAATACGTGAATATAAACGGAGAAAAATTTTTTGTGTGTATTAATTTTTTGTGCGTCTCCGCCATTTTTTTCAGAAAGAGGTATTTTTTAACGTCATGAAAATTCTCGTAATTAATTGCGGCAGTTCTTCATTAAAATATCAGTTGTTCGACATGGAAAACGAATCGGTATCGGCAAAAGGTCTTGTTGACCGTATAGGCATTGACGGCTCTAATATCACTCACCGCAAAACCGGCGCAGAACCTTTCACGATTACGACCCCGATTAAAGATCACAAAGTTGCTATGAAGCTTGTGCTTGAAGCACTGCTCGACAAAGAACACGGAGTTTTGAAATCGCTTGACGAAATTTCAGCGGCAGGACACCGCATAGTTTCCGGCGGAGATTTATACAAAGAGTCCGTCCTTGTTGATGATAAAGTTATGGACGGTTTACGCCAGTGCATACCGCTTGCGCCTCTTCACAATCCCGGCCACATCATGGGGATCGAAGCAATTCAGCACGCGCTCCCGAAGCTGCCGAACGTAACTGTTTTTGACACAGCATTTCATCAGACGATGCCGGACTATGCTTACATGTACGGCCTTCCTTGGGAGTTTTACGAGACACACAGAGTAAGACGCTACGGAGCGCACGGAACGAGTCATCACTTTGTCGCGTTGAGGACTGCTGAAATTTTAGGCAAGCCCCTGAGCGAATTAAAGATGGTTACGTGCCACTTGGGCAATGGAAGCTCAATCAGCGCGGTTAAGAACGGCAAGTGCATTGATACTTCAATGGGATTAACGCCGCTCGCGGGTGTCTTAATGGGAACGAGAACGGGCGACATGGATCCGGCCTGCGTGCCTTTCGTTCAGAACATCACGAAATATTCAGCCGATGAAATGAATAACTTTATGAACAAAAAAAGCGGCCTTCTTGGAATTTCGGGAGTGAGCAGCGATTTGCGCGACGTTGAAGAAGCCGCTCACAAGGGCAACGAGAGAGCACAGCTTGCTATTAACATGCTTGAGTACGGAATCAGCAAATATATCGGAGCTTACACTGTCGCTATGGGCGGCCTTGATGTTATCGTATTCACGGCAGGCATCGGCGAGAACAGTGCGGAAACCCGTGAGGGCGTTTGCAAAAAACTTGAGTTCATGGGCGTGAAAATTGACAGCGAGAAAAATAGAGTTCGCGGCAAAGAAGCAATCGTCAGCACGGACGATTCAAAAGTTAAAGTCCTTGTCGTCCCCACGAACGAGGAGTTAATGATCGCACGCGAAACAAAGCGCATAGTCTTTGGAAATTAGGTAGGAATTAGGAGGTAGGAGTTAGGAGGTTTTCAATTCCTGACTTCTGCTTAGAAATGAATGAAAGATTTATTTAATCAGGAAGAACAGAAATTATTAAACCTGCCTCCGAGAAACGACACTGAGACAGAAATTTGGGGACAGTATGATTTTTCGGAGGGTATGATTAAGTTTGCCGGGCAGGAATTTATTTTTCCGTCCGGCCTTCATGCTGAAGCCATAGCGAAATGGCTTGAGAGTGATTTATTATCCGTTGAGATTAAAATTTCGGCGGAAGTTAATGCGCCGTGCGCACGGTGCTTAAAAATCGTGAGCCTTGAAATATCTGATAAATTAATGTATCTTTATTATTTGCAAGGTGCTGAGGCCCTCGATGATTTTGATGACTACATGCCCGTTGAAGTTGATTACTTCGGGCACGTGCTTGACATCATGCCGCAGATTAACGAGAGCGTTTATACACTTCTTCCAACAAAAATTTTGTGTAAAGAGGACTGCAAAGGTCTTTGTCCTAACTGCGGAAAAGATTTGAATGAAGGGCCTTGTTCGTGCAAAATTGAGAGCATTGATCCAAGACTTGAAGCACTGCGCAATTTTAATTTTAGTTAAGAATATAGAATAATTTTAAGAAAGGGATTTTTAATTATGGCAACACCGAAAAGAAAAGTATCTCATGCCCGTACTGCACAGAGAAAAGCACAATGGCTCAGGGCTTTGAGCGCACCGCAGACAATGGACTGCCCTCATTGCGGAGAAGTTACACTCGTCCATCATGCCTGCCCGTCATGTGGTTTCTATCGTTCAAGACAGGTAGTAAAAGTAAAATCAGCAGAGGAGTAAATACAGGGAGGAGGTAGGAGTTAGGAGTTAGGAGTTAGGAGGTAAAAATACTTCCTACCTTCTACCTTCTACCTCCTATCTGATTGATTATGAGTGAGGAAAAATTTTATTTTCAGACTGAGGCAGCGGAATTATTAAAAATGATGATTAATTCCGTGTACTCGAATAAAGATATATTCTTACGCGAATTAATTTCAAACGCTTCCGACGCTCTCGACAAACGAAGAATAGAGACGCTGCAAAATTCAGAGCTCGCGGAAAATACAAAACCCGAAATAAAAATAGATATAAACTCAGACGCTAAAACACTATCCGTAAGCGACAACGGAATAGGAATGACGCGCGACGAATTAATAAATTATCTTGGCACTATCGCAAAGTCAGGGACTAAAGAATTTTTGAAAGCCGCTAAAGACGACAGCACTAAACAGGAATTAATAGGCCAGTTCGGCGTGGGCTTTTATTCCGTTTTTATGGTTGCCGATAAAGTTGAAGTCGTTACGAGAAAATTAGGCACGGCTGAAACTTATAAATTCACTTCCGGCGGAGACGGCTCGTACACGATTGAGGACGCTCCCCAGCGCGACGAGTGCGGCACGACCGTAACTCTTTTCATTCGCGAAAATAAAGAGGACGGGGCTAAAAATTATCTTGAAGAATGGACGATAAGAGAAATAATTTCAAAGTATTCTGATTTTATTTCGTGGCCCGTAATTTTTAAGGATAATACTATAAATTCACAAAAGGCTATATGGCAGAGACCTGACAGCGAAGTTAGCGAAGACGATTACAAAGAATTTTATAAACATTTGACGCACGACTGGCAGGACCCGTTGATGCACATAAAAATAAACGCGGAAGGCTCTACGAATTTCAAGGGATTATTATTTGTCCCGTCACAGGCTCCTTTTGATTTATTCATGAACAGAGAGTCGGGCGGAGTGAGTCTCTACATTAACCGCGTTTTCATAATGAACGACTGCAAATATTTAATTCCTGAGTACATGAGATTTATACGCGGTGTCATTGACAGCGAGGATCTGCCGCTGAATATTTCGCGCGAAATTTTGCAGGAAGATGCTTTTATCCGCGTCATAAGACGAAGCACGCAGAGAAAAATTTTTAACGAGTTCAAAAAATTATTAGAAAAAGACAGAGAAAAATATATAAAGTTCTGGCTTGCTTTCGGAAAAATTTTCAAAGAGGGCATCGTTCAAGACCATGACCACGCGAAAAATATTTTAGATTTGGCTTTGTTCAGGACAACAAACAGCGATGAGTGGACAACTATTTCAGAATATGAAGCGCGAATGAAGCCTGATCAGCAGGGAATTTTCTGCCTGACGGGACGCGACAGCCTCGCGGCTTTGAAAGCATCGCCGAAACTTGAGCAGTTTATCAATAAAGGCTATGAAGTCTTATTGATGACAGATCCTGTGGACGAAGTTATTTTGTCGGACTTGAGATTTATTTTGCCCGACGACGCGAAAAAATTATTAAATATTTCAGATGACGAAGTAAGCGCACAGACTGATGACGAGAAAAAAGACGCGGAGAAAAAATTAAAAGCTCTCGAAAAAGATTTTGAGCCGCTGAAGAAAATCGCTAAAGAAATTTTCGCGGACAAGCTCGAAGATGTCAGGCCGTCAGTCTCGCTCACTAATTCGCCCGTGTGCCTGAGCGGCGGAATGTCGTTCCAAATGGAAAACATAATGCGCTCGGTCGGTCAATTTGTGCCGCCTCAAAAAAGAATTTTGGAGCTTAACGCAGAACACCCCGTCATTAAAAAACTTGTCGAAATGGCAAAAAATAATGACAAGGACGAAAAAGTTACGGACATTCTGAAAATTTTATATGACCAGTCATTAATTCTTGAGGGTGCCGCGCCTGATGACCCTGCGGATTTTGCAAAGCGTGTCAATGAAGTTGTCGCGCTTGCACTAGGTGAATAAACAATGCCGTTCCTACGAGCTGCTCTCTTAAAAAAGAAGGCCGACACAGAGCCGGAGGCAATAAAAACTCCTGAGCCTGTTATGGAAGCTGAAGCAGAGCCTGTTGTCGGGGTTATTGCGCCTGTCGTTATTGAAGAAGTTGAAGAAGAGCCGGAAGATTTTACTAATTTTGATGCCCTTCATAACGTTATTGATGAAAAAATAGAGCAAGAGTCGGAGGAATTTTCTTCCGAGCCAGCCATTATTGAAGAAGAGCCGGAATTTCCGCAAGAGCTTGAAATTTCTGAAGCTCCTGAAGAAATCATGGAGCCGGATTCAATCAACGAAGCCGTTACAGAAGAAACGATAACAGAAGAAATTTCTCCTGAGCCGGTTGTTACTGAAGAAGAGCCGAAACTTTCAGAAGAGCCTGAAATTATGGAGAAGCCGGAAGAGCCGATAAGCGAGCCGGAAACACCTGTATCTGGAGAGGGAGAAGAGATTAAGCCGGAAGAGCCTTTTAAGCCGAAATATGACGTAACGTCGGGCAAAAGATACGTTGATGAAGTATCAACGAAGACGCCATTTGACAAAATGCTCGACGAGCTTGCGGCAATCAGCAAAGAATTACTCTCGTGGCAGGTCGAAAAATTTGCAAGAGACTACACCGTAAAATTTCCGGGTGAAGGCGATAAATCCGAAGCTGACGCGAAAAAATATGAGGCTTTTCTCGGAGGCTACATCACCAACGCCGCAATGATACTTTATGACAACGGCTACATGGACGCAGCAATAAAGCAGCTTGATATGGCGCAGAAAACTATTGCGGCACGAAAGAGACTTGAAGAAGAGACTGTTGCTATCAAAGAGCGGGTCGAAGAAGAAGACGCTGTCGTAGACCTTTCAGATATTTTGGGCATGTTCGGAGACGGCTAAAGTGAATGAAAATAAATGAGGAGCCGGAATTTTTCCAAGCTCCTCGTTTTTTATTCGAGCGAAATCCTAAAACTTCACGACAACTTTCATGTAATTTCCGGGATTCTTTTCGATGTCAATAATCGTTGCCGGAGCGTCCTCAACAGATACGACTTTTGTTAAAATCTTTTCCATGTCAACACGTCTTGAGAAAATTAAATCGAGAGCCTCTTCAAATTCTCTTGCGCTGTTGCGTCCGCCGCGTATGTCAAGCTCTTTCTTCGTGATTAAATCTGTCGGAAGGCTTGTTTCTTTTTTCGGCCAGCCGGTGAGAGTAATTCTTCCAGCGTTAGAAGCATAATCGAGGGTTGCCCTGATTGCCGCGTTAGCTCCAGAGCACTCCATAACTAACTGGGCCATGTCGCCGTTAGTTATCTCACAGATTTTTTTCGTCGCGTCTTCTTTGCCGGAGTTAATCGTGTATTCAATGCCGATTTTCTTCGCGAAGTCCAAACGCTCTTGAACTAAGTCAATTAAAATTGCGTGTCCTCCGTAAGCCTGAGCAGTCATAGCCGCCGCAAGTCCTATAGGGCCTGCACCGATTACCGCGCAAAACTCGCCCTCTTTGAATGCTCCGCGATGAATGCCGTGCATACTGATTGTTAAGGGCTCCGCCATTGCGGCCTGCTCAAAAGTCATTCCATCGGGCATTTTCACGAGCATGTGTCCAGGATGGCAGAAGTATTCTCTCATTCCGCCGTCAACGTGAACGCCGAGCGTCTTTAAGTCTATGCAGCAGTTAGTCCTGCCGATTCTGCACGGGTAGCAGTGATCGCAATGTAAATACGGGTCAACGACGACACGGTCGCCGGGCTTCAAGCCTTTAGGGTTATTGTCATCAGGAATCGAGACAATTACGCCGGAAAGTTCGTGGCCTATAATGCGCGGATAACTGACGAGATTATTTACTCCCCTGAATGCGCCGATGTCGGAGCCACAAATTCCAGCAGCTTCAATTTTTAATAATGCTTCGCCTTTTTTCGGTTCTGGTTTAGGAACGTCGATACACTCGACTTTGAACGGTTCTACAATTCTTACAGCCTTCATAAAAAATTCACCTCTCGTTGGGATTTTTTTTGATTATAACATTAAAAAATAATAGGAGGCCGAAAACTTATACCTCCTACTTCCTACCTCCTAGTTCCTACCTCATAAAAGCCCTTGAGCTATTTTCATGAAGTAATTAATCATCGGCTCGGCGTAAAGCCCGTAAAGCCACGAGCCCAGAGCTAAAATCCCTAAGGGAATAAGCATTTGAAGTCCGGGATCTTTTACTCCTGCATTTGCGGTCTTGAAATCAAAATTTTTCCCCGGCATTATGAAAATGCTAAAAATCGAAAAAATATACAGCACCGTCAGCACGGCCGAAATTGCCAGCATCGCTATGCCAGCGTGACCGAGAGGATAAGCCGCCGCGCCTGCCGTCCCTAACTGCCACTTGCCCATAAACCCTGCAGAAGGAGGAAGTCCGCAGAGCGCAAGCCCTGAAATTAAAAGAGCAAGTGAAGTTTTCGGCATACCTAATCCAATTCCGCGCATGTCGAATAAATATTCGCGTTCAGTCTGACACAAAATAGCTCCTGCGCAGAAAAATAAATTTATTTTCATGACCGCGTGTCCGCCCATGTGAGTTAATGCGCCGACAAGACCTTCGGGGGTTAATAACAAAACGCCGATTAAAATATACGAGAGCTGACTTATCGTTGAATAAGCGAAACGCCTTTTCAGGTGCTGTGTAGCAAGTGCCATTGACGAGCCGTAAACTATAGTGATGCAGGCGAGAGCAAACGCGGCCCACTGCGCCCAAGTTCCTGCGAGCGACTCAGGCTCGAACACGTACCAAGTTAAGCGGATAATTGCAAAAATCCCGGCCTTGACGACCGCAACGGCGTGCAATAAAGCAGTAACCGGCGTGGGGGCGACTGAAGCACTAGGCAGCCAGCCATGAAAAGGAAATATCGCAGCCTTCACTCCGAAGCCTAAGAATCCTAAAAACCATGCGCACAAAAATATATTATCGGGCTTGTTCGGCCACACTCCGAAAGTTCCGCCGAGAGTAAAAGTTTCTCCGCCGCCCTGCGACATTGCATAAGTCAAAGCGATAAAAGCGCAAGCCGCTCCGCCTACGGAATAAAGCAAATATTTTCGCCCTGCATATCGCGCACGCCCGTCCATCTCGTGCATTACTAGCGGCAATGTCGTCAGAGTCATGACCTCGTAAAATAAATACAGCGTCAATAAATCCGAAGACAGTGCAATTCCTGCGACAACGCCGTAAGTTAAAACGAACCAGCCGAAAAAAGTACTCTCTCTATGTTCGTGGCTCATGTATTCAAAAGCGTATAAAGTCGTCAGAGGCCACAAAGCCGCAATTAAAACCGCGAAAACCGTTCCAAGCCCGTCAAGTTTCAGAGCAAAGCCGGCGCGTTCTGAAAGCCTGAATAAAGTCAGAGCGTTTTGAGGAGGATATATTACAAGCAAAAATATTATTAAAGTGTTAAGGAGGACAGAAGACTCAATAAAAATATTGCGGAATTTTTTATCAGGAAATTTCAGCGCGGGAATTAAAGCGGCGGAGACTGCCGGAATTAAAATCGGGAGCAATAAAAATTTTTCGTTCATGATGATTTTTTAATGAGGCATTGAAAAATAAATGCTGACACCAGTCAAAATAACTCCCATAAGTGCAACTGCTAATGTAATTGTCCAACCCATAGTGCTTAATTCTGCACGTATTGCTTTTATATCTCCGCGCATTTCAGCAAGTGAAGCATCGACACGCGCCATAAAATAATCTGTTCGCGTGTCATTACGCTCAATGGAGTGCTCTATTTTTTCTTCCAAACGGCGGTTTTCAAGTTCATAGACATTTTTATGTACAAATTCTTCATTCATAATTTATTTCCTCCTCGCTAAACAAAAAAATTTTTTCGGGACGCTTAAATTATAAATGAGGAGTTAAAAAAATAAAAAATTCCTAACTTATTTTCACTCTTTCTCTGTCGGGGTGTTCTCCGCTCCAGCCCATAGGCGGCATATTTTCAAGACGTGAAATATCTTCGCCGTCAATTTCAAAATTTAGGCTCTCTAAATTTTCTTTCATTCTTTCAATCGTTGAAGCCTTCGGCAGCGGCATAACGCCCTCCTGAATACAAAAACGCAGGCATATTTGAGCAGGCGTTGCGTGATATTTTTCAGCAAGCTCGATAATTAATTCGTCATTAATGACACGGCCTCTAGCAATAGGGCTCCAAGCCTGAAGCAAAATATTTTTCTCGCGGTAATAATTAATCGCAAAGGTCTGCGTGTATCCCGGATGAAATTCAAGCTGTGCGACCGTCGGCATGACTTTGCAGTTTTTTATAATGTTGTCGGCGTGATAAGGCAAAAAATTGCTGAGGCCAAGTGCGCGGATTTTTCCAGCCGAGTAAAATTCTTCCATTGCACGCCAAGTCTCTAAATCTAATTTTTTCCAATCGCTTTGAGTTAAATCCGGGCGCGGCCAGTGTATCATGAAAACATCAACGTAATCTGTGTTAAGATTTTCGAGAGTTTTTTTGAAAGCTGACTGAGTTTTTTCGTAACCCATATCAGCTTTCCAAAGTTTTGACGCGATAAAAAATTCTTCGCGCTTAATTCCGCTTTTTGCGATTGCTTCGGCTATAAATTTTTCAGTGCCGTAAAAAGATGCCGTGTCGAAATATCTGTAGCCTGCTTCGATTGCGCGTGAGATTATCTCAATATTTTCATCGGGAGCGGCCTTGTAAGTTCCAAAACCGACCGCCGGAAAATTTTTAGCGTATGAAGTTTGTGAAAACATGTTCTTCATGTTCCGGCGCAGGAACTCCGGATTTTTTGCCCGCCTCAATGGATTTTAAGAGCCACGCCATATTTTCGCCTAATGTCCGCATTGTCTGAAGGCCCTCTAAATCCTTTTTAACTTCTTCGGGACTGTTGCCGTGTACTCCGTTCCAATACTGCGACGCTACAACGGGCATGTTCATGATCGTGAAATATTTATTGAGCCTGTCGAACGTTGCCGTAGTTCCTGAACGTCTGCACGAAACGACAGCCGCTCCAAGTTTGCCGAACCATTTTTCGCCGCCGGAGAAAAATAATCTGTCGAGAAAAGCAAGCAGACTTCCGTTAGGGCCGGCGTAATAAACGGGCGAGCCGATGACGACCCCGTCAAATTCATCAAGGCGCGAAGTAATTTCGACTACTTTGTCATTAAAGACGCAGTGGCCGAGTTCAGCGCATTTCATACAGGCTATACAGCCCTGCATTGCTTTCTTGCCGATCCAGAAAATTTCTGTTTCAATTCCGCGTTTGTTCAAAGCTCCGGCAACTTCTGAAAGTGCCGTGAATGTGCAGCCGTGTTCGTTCGGACTGCCGTTAATTAATAAAACTTTCATAAAAAATTTACCCCCTTATGAAAATAATTCTGAAAGCTCGTCAACATTCAGACCGGCCCTAATTCCGAAGCGCGTTAAAACAAAATCATATTTCGCCGGGTCTTCAGGACAGATTTTTTTGAAGCCTTCAGTAATTTCTATTGCGGTTTTTAAGTCTGCATTTTTTCTTTTCGTGAATCCGAGCCGCCCTGCTATATTGTGCATGTGGGTATCGGTCGGGACAATTAAATCACACGGAGCAATAACTTTCCAGCCGCCCGGATCAACGTCGTCATGACGCACAAGCCATTTAAGATATAAAAAAATTCTTTTGCACGCGCTGCCGTCCTTTGGAGCGGTTATCAGGGAAAACGAGCCGGGCTTTTTATTTTTTGAGAGCCTGTCGGAAAATTTATCGAGTGCTGAAAAAATATCATGCGAAGAATTTTTCACGCACTCTGCAAAAAAATTTTCGAGACTGTCATAATTTTTTATAACGTCCGAGATATTTGCGAGCAAATTATTAATGTCATTTCCTGTCGTGAATCTGTGCTTAAAATTTTCCGGGACAATTTCAAAATTTTTATGATTAATTAAAAAATTATGCGGTTCGTTCGTCAGGCAGTTCAAAACTTTTTCAACGCTCTTCATGATCTGAGCGACGCGCCCGTAAGCAAGCGACGAAGCAATCAGCCCGACAATCTCTAAATCTTTGACATCTTTATAGCTGTATAAAAAATATAAAGGGTCGGGGTTAATTAATTCTCTGCGCTGATAAGTGTAATAGAGGCCGTCTAAAAATGATTTTAATTTTTCTTTGTTCATCATTTAATAAAAACAGGGAAGTCTTTTAATTCAAAACTTCCCTGTTATATCTGCGTGTATTGTATTGTTGATAGCTTTTTTTAACGTGCGGCAAGCTCGCGGTCTATCGTGTAAACTCCGTGCTTGTCGTTTCCTAAAAATTCAAGTTTGCTGACGATGCTTCCGGTATTGTCTTCTTCTTCCATCTGCTCGTCAACGTACCATTTTAACATTGAAAGAGTAGCGTAATCTTTTTCAGCCGAAGCCATGTCAACGAGTTTATAAATTCTTGATGTTACGTACTGCTCGTGGGCATAGGCCGTCTTGAAAACTTCGAGAGCGTCCGCGTAAGTTTCTTTAGGTTTTGCGATGTCCGGGACAATAACTCTTGCGCCGCGCTCGTAAAGATAATCAATGAATTTTTCAGCGTGTTCAACTTCTTCTTTGTACTGTTTTTTCATCCAGTGAGCCATTCCGGCGAGTCCAGCGTCCTCAAAATACGCTGACATTGCCAGATAAATATACGCCGAGTCAAATTCCGCTTTAATCTGGTCGTTAATTGCGGCCGTCATTGCGTCAGAAATTTTCATTTTTTATTTTCAGCTCCTTAATTTATTTTACTTCGGCTTTCCAAAGTCCGTGCTTGTTGCAATATTCGCGCATTGTTGCGCCGGGCTTCGCACAGCCGAACTCGCCTGAAGGTTCTTCGCCGGGCTTGAGGAATTTTCTGCAAACTCTGTCGCCGTTGATGACTTCGATCCATTCGATATAATGATCGTCCTGCATCGGGTGGGCAACGCTTCCGACTTTGACGTTCTCGCCGTCGCGTACGGGGACGTGTTTTTCCTGAGCCGCGTCGGTCGTGTTCTCTTTGAGTTCGTTCATGGGCTGGCCGCAACAAACGAGCGTGCCTCCGCCGACGTGAAGAACCTCAACTATTTTCCCACATTTTCCGCATTTATATACGCTTAATTTTTCCATTTTAATTTACCCCCATAAATTTTATTAGCATTATAATAACCTCAAACAAAAAATTTTAATACGAATAAATTACGCAAAAGGTGAATTTTATCATGAGACATTCAAGAGGATTTACACTTGTGGAACTTATGACGGCTATGGCTGTGTATGGAATTTTTCTGGCGATGTTGAGCGGAGCTTTTTATGCTCTGCTGACGTTCGGTTCGCGCTCGCAGAAAGTTTTAGTTGCGCGTGAGCATGGCCGTAGGGTTATTGAATACGTTGACAGCAGGATAAGAAATGCCGGGCTTGGGCTTCACGCGCTGAAAAGTTCAGAAGAGGTTAGAAATGCTCTTAAACCTTTAACTTCAAACAATCCAGGAATGCCGTTTTATAATTCAAAAGCTTTGAATCTCCCTGTAGCCATAGCCTATTATGATCACGATGATATTACAGATAATGTTGCACAAAAAGCTAAAAAGTCAAAAAAGCCAGATGATGAAAATATTTTTATAGGAAATATTTTGACGATTTTTTACGCTGAAAAGGAAAATGATCCTAATATTAATCTTGTTATATACCCCGTAAGCAAAGATAATAATAAAATAGCCGTGCAAAGTGATGATGTAACGACAATCGGAACAATTTTTAAGTTTCTTAAATTTGACAAGCCTTCTCAATATGAGTTCTCTAAATTAGAATATAAAAAATCAAATGAAGACGAAAATAAAAATAATATCAATAACTGGGTTGTGCTTAGGGGGAGCGGTGTGCCGTTTTATACGGAACCTTATCAATTTGGAGATGTAGAAACATACGGCGTGAAACTCATAACTGCTCAAGGCACAGAAAAAGTCTATGCCGGCGATGAATTGCTTTACTTAAGGTGCGAAAGTATTTTCGCAGAAAATCCGCGTGATAACGATAAAAAAGTAGGCGAGGCAGTCCGAAATCTCAAAGTTCAAAAACTTGAAGGGACATCTTGGGGACAAGTTAATCCCACAGAGACCGGGATTTTAGAAATTTACGGAGAACTCGACACGAGGACAAATATCTTTACCCTCTGGGTTTTGTCAACCGGCGGAAAAGACAGCATTGTACACGAACGCCCTTCGGATTGGCCCGTTACGGCGCGTCCTACAGACTGGAACAGTAAAAATAATTTTTATAAGTATGAAACTCTCTACGTCTCAAAG
>CAJOGI010000014.1 GCA_905234075.1 uncultured Synergistales bacterium
TCAGTGCCTTTAATTTTTTTTACAAGAACGTCAAAATCACGGCGTTATTTAATTCCCTTGTGCTTATAATTTATCCGTCATAAATTTTTTTCAGGAGGGTAATTTTTTCATGTTAGTTAATGCAAAAGAAATGCTCAAAAAAAGCAGGCCGGAAAAATTTTTCTCGACCTGCTTAAAAGTTTTCATAATTAAAATTTATTTTATTGTTTTGTCATAGTGTAGGTGGCTTTGTATTGATACACATAAGAGCCTAGCCCGAAATTTCCTTCCTCTACAACACTAGCGGTTGTTTTTGATGTCAAAGTTACAGTAATTTTACTCTCCGAACTCGGAAATGTATAACGCCATGTATTTGTCCTAGTATTATAAATTTCCGCTGTTTGATTGTGATAATTCAGTGGAATTGTCCTAACGAAGACACTATTTTGATATGCGTCCCAAGAAGCAGAAATATCTGAAACATAAACTGTATTAGGCGTTTTTGAAGTGTCAACATTTCCGAAAGCCGCCGTACAATAATTCATAGATAACGAAAAAGTCCCATCTGGTCCTGTTGCTGTTCCTGATCCATTTGACGCGACCCAAGTTCCAGTCATTTCGCTGATACTATATACTTCCTGAGTTCCGTTTGAATTATTCTGTGTATTAGGCGCAGCATCATTGTTGTTGTTTTTTTGTTGTGTTGTATTATTCGGACTGCTTGCTATACTGCCTCCGCTACTACCACCTCCGCAACCTCCAGAAAAGACAGACAAGAACATCAAAGCAACAAGAAGCCAGGACAAACATTTTTTCGTGCTCATAATAAATTAAAACCTCCCCGCAAAAATTTTGAATAAAATAATTTAAGCACGACCATACACAAGAGTTCACTCTGTGCTATAATAGAAAATAGCAAAGGAGTAGCCAAATGTTTTTGGCCGTGTTAAATCTATCGCAATATTATTTTAGCACAAAACCTTTGCTTTTTCATTTTATGCCCATAAAATTTTCTAAAAATCTTCACATTCATTAAAAGAACGTCAAAATCACGGTGCTATTTAATTCCCTCGTTAAAAAAATTTTTTTCAGGAGGGTAATTTTTCTCATGTTAGTTAATGCAAAAGAAATGCTCACAAAAGCGAAGGCCGGCCATTACGCAGTCGGTCAGTTCAACATCAACAACCTTGAATGGACGAAGGCCGTCTTACAGGTCGCCGAAGAGTTAAAAGCTCCCGTAATTCTCGGAGTTTCTGAAGGCGCAGGAAAATATATGGGCGGCTTCTTAACTGTTCAGTCAATGGTCAACGCTATGGACAAAGAACTCGGCATCACCGTTCCGGTCTGCACACATCTTGATCACGGAACTTACGAAGGCGCGTATAAATGCGTCAAGGCTGGTTTCACTTCGATTATGTTCGACGGCTCGCATTACCCTATAGCCGAGAATCTCGAAAAAACACGCGAGCTTACTCACGTTGCCCATAACTTGGGAATGTCAATCGAGGCTGAGGTCGGAGCAATCGGCGGAGAAGAGGACGGAGTTATCGGAATGGGCGAATGCGCTGACCCCGAAGAGTGCAAAGTCATCGCCGACTTAGGCGTTGATATGCTTGCGGCCGGTATCGGCAACATTCACGGAAAATATCCTGCAAACTGGAAGGGACTTTCATTCGAGACTCTCGCGGCTGTTCAGGCCAAGACGGGAGAGATGCCTTTAGTCCTTCACGGCGGCTCAGGTATCCCCGATGAGATGATTAAAAAAGCGATCACGCTCGGCGTTTGCAAGATCAACGTCAATACGGAGTGCCAGCTTTCATTTGCTGCTGCGACAAGAAAATACATCGAGGCCGGAAAAGACAACGAGGGCAAAGGCTACGACCCGAGAAAATTATTAGCACCCGGCGTTGAGGCAATCAAAGAGACAGTGCGCGAAAAAATCAGACTCTTCGGTTCTGACGGAAAAGCATAAGTCAGTTAGGAAGTAGGAGGTAGGAGGTAGGAAGTTTTTTCTTTTCGCTTCCTAGTTCCTACTTAAAAAAATTAGAATGGACAGAAAAAAATATTATCTTGACGGAAAATTTATCGGCGACGGAAGTCTTACAATCATTGCCGGGCCGTGTTCGCTTGAAAGTTTAGAGCTTGGCCTGCGCATTGCTAAATTCATGAAAAGAATCTGCGAAGAAAGAAATTTGCTTTACATCTTCAAAGCCTCCTTCGACAAAGCCAACAGAACTTCCGTTCACGCTTGGAGAGGGCCGGGACTTGAGAAAGGTCTCGAGCAGTTAGCCGAAATAAAAACAGTCGCTAATGTCCCTGTCTTAACAGATATTCATGAAAGTTATCAGGCAGCACCCGTCGGAGAAGTCGCCGATGTAATTCAAATTCCGGCGTTCCTGTGCCGCCAGACTGATTTACTCGTAGCCGCAGCAAAGACAGGAAAAATTATTAACATTAAGAAAGCTCAGTTCTTAGCTCCCGAAGATATGGAATACGCCGCCGCTAAATGCCGTGAAGCCGGAAATGATAAAGTCATGTTCTGCGAACGCGGAACTTCATTCGGCTATCATAGATTAGTTGTTGACATGCCCGGCTTGGAAATTATGAGCAGCTTAGGTTATCCCGTTGTCTTTGACGCGACACACAGTGCGCAGAGACCCGGAGGACTCGGAGGAGCAAGCGGAGGAGATTATAAAATTGCCTTCCCGTTGTCGAGAGCCGCCGCAGCTGTTGGAATTGATGCAGTATTTGCGGAGACCCACCCTAATCCGAAAGAAGCTTTAAGCGATGGGCCGAACATGATACCGTTAGACAAAATGGAAAAATTTTTAGACGAACTCTTAGCCATTCACAATGCACGCCTAAATTTTACGGAAGAGAATAAAAATTGAATTATTCGGACAGTGAATTACTCAATGCCGCAAAAAATTTAATGCGGACTGAAGCAAATGAAATTCTGCGCTCGGCTGATAATTTAGGACTCGAAATAGTAAATGCAGCCCGCGAAATTTTTGCATGTGAAGGCCGCGTCGTCGTCGTAGGGCTCGGAAAGTCAGGACACGTCGGCAGAAAAATTTCAGCTACTCTTGCGTCGCTCGGCACCCCGTCATTTTTTTTACACGCTGCCGAAGCCTTTCACGGTGATTTAGGAATGGTGCGCCGCGAGGACGTAGGCTTATTAATCAGCAACAGCGGAGCATCGTCGGAAATTGTCGCGCTCCTGCCTCATTTCAGAAGAATAGGCGCGAAAATGATAGCGGTTACGGGCTCGCTGGCCTCGCCGCTGGCTCTTCACTCCGACATTATCATTAATGCCCACGTTGAAACAGAGGGCGACCCTTTACAGCTCGCGCCCATGAGCAGCACGACGCTTGAATTAGCTGTCGGCGATGCCCTTGCGGTTTTAGTTGAGACTTTGCGCGGATTGAAGCGTGAGGATTTCGCTTTGTTCCACCCGGGCGGCACGCTCGGCAGAAAATTATTGACCCGTGCTTCAGACCTCATGGGAACGGGCGAACAGCTTCCGATCGTAAAAAAAGGCGTTACCGTCAAGGACGCTTTATTTGTCATAACCGGCAAGGGCTACGGCGCAACCTGCGTCGTTGATGAAAATGATAACTTAATCGGAATTTTCACTGACGGCGATTTAAGACGCTTAATGGAAAAATCCGGCAACGATGCTTTTAACACAAAGATTGACGACGCTATGACGAAAACTCCGAGAACTATAAGCCCCGAAGCCCTAGCGGCTGAAGCCGTCAGAATTATGGAACAGAAAGAAATAAGCGTCCTAATTGTTACGGAAAATAACAAGCCCGTCGGCATTGTTCATATTCATGATTTATTGAAGGCAGGTATAGCATGAGTAAAAAAATTTTAGGGATAATCCCTGCGCGTTACGCTTCAACAAGATTTCCGGGAAAGCCTTTGGCTGATATCTGCGGGAAGTCTATGATACAGTGCGTCTATGAAAGAGCATTAAAGGCAAAAAGTTTATGCGGCGTTTTAATCGCGACTGACGACGAAAAAATTTTCAACGCCGTAAAAAATTTCGGAGGCCAAGCCGTTATGACGGATTCAAATTTGCCGAACGGGACAGCAAGATGTGAACAGGCCGCGAAAATTTATAACGAAAATATTGACGCTGTGATTAACATTCAGGGCGACGAGCCTTTACTCGACCCGTTAATGATTGACGAAGTTGCAGAGTTATTGAATGAGTGTGAATGCGCCACGCTGTGCAGCGAGCTTGAAAATGATTTTAGCAATCCCAATATAGTTAAAGTAGTAATCTCGCAAAATAATTACGCGCTTTATTTTTCGCGGTCGTTAATTCCTTATGAACGTAATAAATTAATTTTGCCAATTTATCAGCATATCGGAATTTACGGCTATAGTTTTGAATTTCTTAAAAAATACGTAACACTTCCCCCGACTCCCCTAAGCGAAGCCGAAAGTTTAGAGCAGTTAAAAATTCTTGAACACGGCTATAAAATAAAAATCAAGGCAACAAAATCAAAAAATAAAAGTCTCGGAGTAGATACTCCGGAGGATTTAGAGAAAGTGAGGGAAATTATAAATGCCTGCATTTAAGCACGCAGTAATCGTCAGCGATAATATTCGCGGCCACTATCACCAGTCTTTAGGCGTTGCGGAATGGCTTGGCCGTCTTGGAAATGTAACGGTCGATGAGCCTGTTAAGCTGCCGGAAATTTCAAGCCTGAAAAAATTTTTGAAGTTAAAGCTAGCCGGTCGTAAAATTCCTGAAAAAGGCCCGGAATTTTCAAAAAGCTGGCTAAAATCTTTTGGAATATCGCCGAAGAGATTTTATCCCGACACAATTTTTATTTCAGCCGGAAGCACTGCCGCTCCGTTCTGTCTCGCTCTTGCTAAGGCAACAGGAAATAAATCCGCCGTCATCATGACACCTTCAATTTTTGGGACAAAGCCTTTTGATTTTGCGATAGTCCCTAACCACGACGAACATGACCGCAACGACCCTAGAATACTTACGACACTCGGCGCACCTAATCATATTCATCAGCAAATGATAAAAAGCACTGCGGAGACATTTTTCAGCCATATAAAATTCAAGAAAAAAGTTATCGCTGTTCTTGTCGGAGGGAGCGATTCAAATTACAAGCCCGATGCTAAATGGGCTGCGGAAGTTCTCGGAGATCTGCGACGCTTCGACGATGCTACGCTTTTAATTACGACCTCGCGGAGAACTGAAGAAAATCTTGAAAAAGAAGTCGAAAATTTATTCTCGTCATATTCTTCGCTCGGCTACATGCTGATTTTGTCGAGAAATCCGAAAGTCAACGCAGTAACGGCTATTTTAGGCGCAGCCACTCACGTTTTAGCTACAGAAGACAGCGTCTCAATGGTCTCTGAAGCAGTAACAGCTGGTTTCAAAGTCGGCCTGCTCCGCGTTCCGAGAGTTACGGGAAAATTAAAAAAATCTATGGGCTTCGGGACAAAAAGATTTGATGAGATGTTCGAGGAAATGAAAGCAAGAAATTTAATCGAGGACTTAGGCGATTCTCCTGACTTCGATAAATTTTTCGCGCCTGACGAACAAAAACATAATAAAAATTTCAATGAAGCTCAACGCGCCGCAGAATTTATACTGAAAAGCTAAAAATTTTTCAATTTAATTTCTAACTCCTAACTTCTCGATGACTTTTGTCAATTCTCTCACTTCCAAAAGTTCCGACGGCAACGCTAAATTTTGTCTCATTCTAAAATTAATTTCGTTAATTCTGCGCTGGGCCCATTTATATTTAATCCGATTATAAATTTTTTCCCATATATCCTGAAAATTTTTCTCGCGGAACATTCTGCAATACTCTTCGCCGCGTTTAATAAAGCCTGTTTTTTCAGTGTCGCCCGTTGAAAGCCACAGCATGAAAAGATTATCGGGGTTTTCAGTTAAAATTGAGACTGCTGTTTCTTTTGCTATGCCGCTTTGAAGAATTTTATATGCTTCTTCGGGATCAAGTTTTAATCTGCACTCCGAGTGATTAAAAAGCAATGCGCACAGCCCTGCCTCAAAAAGTTCATCATCGCGTGAAAATATTTGACTGTTGTTAATAACATTATCATTTACTTCAGAAATTATTTTTTTGCCGAAAATTCTGTCCTCAAGTTCATACGGCGAAATAAAAGTCAGTTCGCTGATTTGAGATCTGTACGGGGCAACTTCGTCGCTTTTAAGTTTTGAAAGATTTTCAAATAATTCTGAAGTCGCATTTTTTCTCGTCGCAGGATTTTTCAGGGCCGGAGCTAAAATTTCTATCTGCTGCAAAACTAACGGTCTTGCCTCCGAAATAATTTTTTCAAATTCTTCGGGAGCATTCGCGCTCAAAAATTCGTCGGGGTCTTTTCCTTCAGGAATGTTAATGACGCGGACATCGAGCCCGTGTTCAGCAAGAATATACATTCCGCGAAGAGCCGCGTTTTGTCCAGCCGTGTCGCTGTCGTAGCAGATATAGCACCGTGAAGAAAAGCGCGACAATAATTCCGCCTGCTCCGCCGTCAATGATGTTCCCAAAGACGCGACAGCCTCGCCGAAGCCGCATTTATGAAGCCTCAAAGCGTCCATGTAGCCTTCGACTAAAATCGAGCGTCCTTTTTCTTTTATAAAATTTTTTGCGCTGTTTAATAAATATAAATTTTTTCGCTTGCTGTAAATTTCATTTTCGGGACTGTTAATATATTTTGCTCCCTCGCCGTCAATCAAACGTCCGCCGAACGCGATTATTTTTCCGGTGATGTCTTTAACGGGAAAGATTAAACGTCCCCTAAACCTGTCGTAAATTCCCCTGCTGCCCGGCAATGCCAAGCCCGCGTCTAAAATCTGCTTGTCTTTAATTCCTGACTGCCGCAAAAATTTTGTCAGGCTGTCCCAAGAATTTAAGCTGTAGCCGAGCGAAAAGCGCGTTATGTCGTTCGCTGTCATGTTTCTTTTCTGCATGTAAGCACGCCCGACAGCACCTTGAGGGCCGGTTAAATTATCCATGAAAAAATTTTCGGCGATCTCGAGAATTTCATAGAGAGATCTTTCGCCCCTGTTCTTTTTTTCATAGCCTTCTATTTTTATTCCGGCACGCGAGGCCAAGAGCCTGAGAGCTTCTTGAAAATTTAATCCCTCAGTTTTCATTACGAACGTAAAAATATCTCCGGCCTCATGGCAGCCGAAGCAGTAATAGCTCTGCGTGTCAGTGAAGACGTGAAAAGAACCGGTCTTCTCGTCATGGAACGGACACAGCCCGACAAAACCGCGCCCCGATTTTTTTAATCTGACTTTTTCGCCGATTACGTCAACAATATCAAGAGAATTTTTAATCTGGTCATATAAATTCATTTATTCGTGAAAAAATTTTTCTCCTAACTTTGAATAACTCACCACTGTATTATAATAACCTGCAATAAATATATCTCTGGGAGATGTTGTAATGAAAAGAAAAATAATACTCGCACTCATGTTTATGATTTTCGTTTTGCCTTGCGTCTCATATGCCGACGAGGTTGAAGACCTTTTGAATTTCTACGTAAAAAAATTTACGCCCGAAAAAGCGACGCTGATTATATCAGACAAGCCCGACGAGACAGGATTATTCAATGACGTTTATTTAGACCTGCAAGGCGTTGTGATTGAGAAGCTGAGATTAAGTTCATTAGTCGTGAATATGCGCGGCGTTCAGTTCAACGAGCCTTCAGAATGGTCAAAAGGAAACGTTGAATGTCTCGACGCTATTTCAGTTTTAGCGACGGCCACGCTGCTTGAAAAAGACATCAACGAATCGATCGAGAACAGGACTTTCGGCAGCGGCGACGGAGAGTGGCACGACATGTCGATGAAAATTCTGCCAAGCGGACTCAGCGGAAAAGGTTATTATAAATATTCATTCCTTGATATTTTGATTGAGATCAACAGCAAATTAAAAATCGTCAAAGGAAAAGAATTATGGCTCGACAATCCTGCAGTGAAAGTCAACAAGCTTGACCTTCCCGACTACGTAACAAGAAAAGCTCTTTCAGCAATTCAGCCTCTCGTGGATTTAAGAGAATTTCCGCTGCCTCTCACGCTTAACAAGGTTGAATTAAAAAAAGGAAGCGCGACACTTTCATCAAGAACGCTGCCGAAAGCGTTAAAGGGCGGTCTTAAATATACGTACTCGAAATAAAATTTTCTCATGAACAGCATTGATAAGAAGCGTTATTTATGGGTGGTAATCTCTGCAATAATTCAGGGACTTCTGCTCGGAGTTTACGCGGTCGTTCCGTCAGGCCCTCTGAAGTGCGTGCCGCTGACCGTAATTTTTTTAGTGCCGTTTGTTTTTTGGCTCTCGCAGGAACATTGGGGGCGGAGGCTCTTTGATTTTCTTCTCGGCCTCACGCTCGTGCTGCTAATATTCTGGCTCTATCGTTTATGGTCGTGGTACTCGCCGCACGGAAGTTTTGACGTAGTGCCTTCTCAGAAGTCCGATTTAATCCGCGTCTCAATGACGGTATTTTTATTAATTCCGTTTTTTCAGTGCCGTATAGCCGCGTGGAGCTGGAAATTTCCCTACAGCGAGATTTTTTTTCAGCTATGCAGGAATTTATTTTTACTCTTTCAAGCCTCAATAGTAATCGCTGTTTTTTGGGGGCTTCTCGTTACGGCAGGATTATTATTTGACATAGTCGGCCTTGATAAAGTTCCGTATATAGTTTTTAATCCGATTATCGCCGTGCCGCTCTCAAGCCTCGCGATAGCGATTTCAATTTCCGTAGCAATAAAACATCCCGGCATTGACTCGTTAGGCCGCTGGATATTGTCCGTGCTTGCGTGGCTCCTGCCGTTTTTTTCCGTGCTGTCTGTAATTTTTATTTTATGTCTGCCATATTCGGGATTAAAAACTTTATGGAGCACAGGCCAAGCGAGTACGTTAATGCTTTTATTGCAGTTCGGGACTCTAATTCTTGCGAACGCCGCGTGGCTCGACGGGACTAAGCCGGCTTTCAAAAATAAATTCATAGACTTCCTCGCAAAAATTTCGCTATTATGCCTTCCTGTTTATACGGTGCTGTGTGTTTATTCCGTCGGCCTCAGAATCGCGCAGTACGGTCTTTCAACGGACAGAATACAGGCTATGTTCTTAGTCGTCGTTACGGGAATATGGGGACTAGGCTACGCTGGAGCTGTACTGCTAAGAAAATGGCCGGGCTCAATCGGAAAAGTTAATATGGCTTCGGTTTTATTTATGGTTGTAATCGTTGCCGTTATGAACTCGCCGATTTTAGATCCATACAGGCTGGCTGCTTTCAATCAGGCTAAGAGGCTTCAGTCAGGAGAAATAACGCCTGAAGACTTTGACTATATTTACACACGCTTTAATCTCGGACGCTACGGCAATCAAGTTCTCGAAGAGCTTTCAAAAAACGGCTCTGACCCCGTAAAAAAAGGCGTTGCTTCGGCGATGTCCGTTGACGCTTCGGAATACGCTAATTATTTAATTACGAACGTTCCGCCGGTTTCAATGCGCCGTGAAATTATTTCTGGGGCAAAAGTTTTTCCCGAAGGCTCAAAACTTCCGGAAGAATATATAAATCATTTCGTCAATGAATGGGACAAAAAGGCAGAAATTTTGCAGAACGTTCAAGATAATGAGGACATTGCTTTTATTTTTGCTGATGTTGAACGAAAAAACTGCACGGGGAATTTAATTTTATTGACTGAGAAAGCCGGGGCGGTTTATAAAATCGATGCGAAAGATTTTTCCGCGAGTCCCACTTTAATTGGCACGATACACGGAAACTTTGAGATTAATAAAATTTTTTCAGGGGATATAAAAACTTCAGAGCCTTTGTTCATGGATATAAACATCGGCGAAAAAACTTTCCAGATTTTGAAATAATTTGAGATAAAAATAATGAGGGGTCAGGCTTTTCATTCCCTAACTCCTCATTCCTAACTCTTAACTAAAAATTATTCGTCTTATTCGTCCTGATGATGAGCGAGCATGACAGCACCGGCGATTGAAAGCAGTTTAGCTCTCGGGGAGTCTGCACGGCTTGTCAAGACTACGGGCGCGGCTGCTCCGATGATAAGTCCTGCGGTCTCGCTTCCTTTTGCGAAGAAGCTGATTGATTTTGCAAGAGCGTTTCCGACTTCAATCTGCGGAACGAAAAGAATATCGGCATGTCCTGCGACAGGCGATTTAATATGCTTAATGCGTGCGGCTTCCTCGTCGATTGCGTTATCAAGAGCCAACGGGCCGTCAACTACGCAGTTCTTAATCTGTCCGCGCTGGTTCATCTGAACAAGTGCCGTAGCATCGAGCGTGCAGGGCATTGCAGGATTGACCATTTCAACGGCACAGAGGCACGCAACTTTAGGAAGTTCAACGCCGAGCGAGCGCGCAAAATTGACGGTGTTCTGAACGATGTCGGCCTTCATCGGGAGATCGGGATACATGTTGAAAGCTCCGTCAGCGATAAAAATTACTCTGTCATAGCCGGGAATTGAATGGAAGTAGCAGTGAGAAATTGCACGCTTGCCGACCCTGAGCCCGACTTCTTTGTTGAGCATACCGCGAAGGAAATTATCCGTGTGAAGCTGGCCCTTCATGTAAATGTCAGCGCGCTTTGATGAAACTTCCGTAACAGCAACAACACCGCAGGCGGCCTCATTAGTCTCCGGGATAATGTGATAGTCGGCTTCTGACGCTCCGGCTTCGGCTATGCAGGCTTTGACTTTGTCGGGATTTCCAACGAGTGTCGCGTCAACGAGTCCCATTTTGCGGGCCTGCTCGATTGCGTCAATAAGTCCGGCATCTTCTGCCATTGCTACGGAAATTCTTTTGCGGCCTTTCTCTTTGCAAAGTTTTGTTGCTTCTTCAATTAACTTCGACAATGAACGAATTTGTTCCATTTTGAAAAATTCCTCCTGATTAAATGATTTTATAATTATAGATTATTTTTTGTAATCCTTAAATTTTTATTATTAAATTATTTATTCCGAGTGCCGCGTAATAGTCAAGACTGCTTGCTATTTTCGTTAAAATTCTAATTCCGGCATTTGAAGCTGAAGCTTTATCTTCAGGATTTTGAATTTCAACACGTTGAGAGGCGTTTAATGTTTGACAGTCATCGCGTATTCTGATTGTAACTTTTTCGTCTTTAAGAAAAACTTTTATATCAATTCTGTGATTTTTGCCGTAATCGAAGCCCGTGTTAAATTATAATTATGCTCATTTCTTCGATTGCTAGGCCGGTGTAATAGCTTCGCCGTTTGTCTATTCCATGCTCTGAACAGAAATCTATGATTTTTTCTGAAATATTTATTACTTCTTCTTTGCATGTAATTGTAGTAGTGCATTGATCATTTTCAGGCACGTCGAAGTTTTCAGAAAGCAATAAAATATTTTCAAGCGAGAGTGAGAAAATAAATTTTTTCTTTTTTATGCAAACGTAAATTAAAATCGAAAGAAATACGGCTGATTTTCCTACAACAAAGGACAGGAATAAAGTGTTGAAGTCCATAAAATTAAGGAACAAAAGAGCGAATAAGAAAACAAATCCAAACCCTCTTCACCAAGAAAATTTCCGACAATTACTCCGTCTATCGTAAGACCCAGCAGCGTAATAAACGTGGAAATAAGATAAGTAAAAATCCGTTCATGATAGATGAAATTATTTCATCTTGTTTAGTGTATCGAAACATATTTATAATTTTTTTCATAATTAAATAACCTCCAAAAAATTAGGAATGAGAAATTAAAAAAATTAACTCCTCATTCCTAACTCCTTATCTGCTTATCTGCTTTACTCAAGCCACTGGTCGAGATTTTTTTTGTAAAGTTCTAAAAGTTTTCGCGTAACGTCTCCAGGCTTGCCGTTATTTAACGTAATTCCGCCTACTTTCACGACGGGCACGACCATTTTAATGCTTCCCGTGATAAATGCTTCGGCCGCGTTGTCGCTGGCAAGTTCCGACCATAATGGGCAGCGTTCTTCGACTTTATAGCCTTCTTTTTGAGCAAGCTCAAGAATTGCGGTGCGCGTCGTGCCTTTTAACACTCTTGATAACGGAGCGGTTAAAATCGTCCCATTTTTCAGGACTAAAAAGAAATTGCTGTGTCCGCACTCCGTGATTTCGCCGCCGGGACAATATAAAACGTCGCTAACTCCTGCCGCAGCTTTGAATGTCATTCGATAGTCAACGTTCTTGACAGAGGGCTCGTTGCGTCCGACCGGAACGGGGTTAAGCGTCATTCCCTTTTCAAATTCTTCCTCCGTGAGATAGCCGGGCTCATCGAAAATCACAAAAAATCTCGGATTTAAGAAGCACCCTTTCTCCGTGTCAAAAGCGTCTCCGCCTGTCAAAAATGTTCTAACCCTAGCATCGCGGCCGAGTTTTGCAACTCCGTCGCGAATTACTTTCTTCATAAATTCAACGTCGGGAATATTCTCAATGCCGGAACTTTTTGCGCTGTTGATAAAGCGCGTCATGTGCGGCGTGAGCATCAGCGGCTTTAATTTGAAAGTTGCAAGAGCCTCGAAAACTCCTACGCCCCTTTGAATAATTAAATCTGAAAGCGGCAGAACGGCCTCTTCAGGTTTCACAAATTTTCCGTTTACGTAACATAACAACATAATATTTTCACCTCTAAAAATTTATTTTTTATCCTTCGGAATTTCCGCGGGTCTGTCGAACGGGTCAATATATTTATTTTGGCCAAGAGACGCAGGAGAATTTGGAAATGCTTTCACGGCCAGCGACAAGCCGATAGTATCATTACCGCCGGAAGTCCTGTCGTTCCTGTAGTGTAAATCCCAGACCATGCAGTCCGTAATCCATTGAATGCTGTAAAACATTTCGTCAAAAACTTTTTCATCAATGTCATAGCTTCCGCGAACGCCTAAATAAACTTCGCGCCCTACAGGAAATTTTATGCGCTGATGTATTCTTTGACGCTTTTTATATTGATCCCAGTGCATGGGACTTTCTCCCCAGACACTCTGCCTCTCATAGCCCGTGCCGAGCTCAACAGAGCCAAAATTATAGCGCAGTCCAGTAAAACTTCTGAACATTTCGTGGTCAGATTTATCATTATCGTAGAAGAAAGCAATGCCTTCGCTCGATGAAAATAATTCAACGTTGCCCTTTTCATGTATTTTACGTTCAAAATAATTTTTTAAGCCGACAGCGTATCTTGTAACTGCTGAACCGTCCGGCTGGCCGTGAATTGTTTCCTGAAATCTTCCGTATGCCGCTGAAATTACCATCCACGAATATTTTGAGCTCTTAAAATACGGTGTCGTGATTATAAGTTCGGGCCTTCTTTCAAGTCTTCCCTTAAATTCTGTTTTAGTGTCCTTTTGATCCTCGATGTATTCGTTATCGTGCCAGCGTAAAGTTGTTTCCCAACCGTTATATCTATAAGAAAGCGCGACATGAGGCCTAAAGACCCTATCTCTCCACGCATCGTCCCAAGAATGTTCAAAGCCTGCGGATAAATAAAGGTTGCTCCCTAAATCCTGATCAATCTCGAACAATGCCTCCCAGCCGGTTTTATTTGCCCATGCTACACCGACGGAAGCGTGGCCTGTATCCCAGCCTATTGAGCCTGTAATTCCTGCGCCTGCCCCGCGAGTGCTGCTGCGCTGAAAATACGGAAGGAACGAATGAGTTACGGCGCGGCGTTTGAATTGCACGACGTAATCAAGAGGAGACGTGAATAAATATTTACTCCCTAAATAAATTCTTGGCCTCTTAGCAACGAGTTTTTTTCCGGGAATGAATGAAATTTTTTTAGCTTCGAGTCTGTAGTGCGGGTGGTCAAGTGCGCACGTAGTCAAAACAACACTTTTCCATTCAATTAAATAATCCGCCGGCTCACCGTGCACGAGTTTGCGCTCTTTAGCAAGCTCCCAAGGCATAACGTCAATGTCTTCGCCGTATACGTAAAGTACGCCTCCGTCTTCGCCGATCGGTACGGCACTCCTCGCGCCCGTTAAAATTCCTTCCTGAGTATTTAAGTCGTAAGTAAGATTGTCGCCTTTTATAACTTTTTCGCCGTCAGTTATGACTACCTGCTGATTAGGAAGCGGCATTGCCTGAACTTTCTGCGTGTCAGCGTCATAGTCAAGACGCTCGGCCATTATGGAAATATCGTTATAAATTAAAATGGCGTTGCCTTCCGCGAGGGCGTGGCCTGTTTCATCATTAAAAGAAACTCTGTCGGCATTAAGAGTAACTTTATCCGACGGTTTAGTTTCCTTATCGAGTTCCTGATATTCATTAATATAATAATTTTCAAAATCCGCTGACATTGCAGGACATGAAAACGCTGCTGTAAAAATTAAAATTAAAATTATTATTTTGCTACTGGCTTTACCCATTGGATTACGCCTCCTTGTTCTAATAATATCACGCCGGAGTTATCCATGCTTGCCATAGGAGTTCTCAATAAAAATTCTGTGTCATAAATTACAAGACCCTCAGGAAAAGTGAAAGTGTTGTTTTCCTGCCGCCAGTCTAATCTCGAACTTTCGAGAGTCCAAATTCTTTTCTTAGTGTCGAGTTTTCCTAGAAGGCCGTTGACAGTCGCCACTGCCTGATCAAAAGAATAAACCCCTTCGCGCCCGAAGAAACTCCATTCGCCGCCGTCGTTATGAATTTCTCTCACAACGTCAAGCGATTTAACGGTGAATAAATTTCCCTCGCGGTCAAGGTAAGGAATTTTTACGCGCCACATGTCGCCGGAGACTTCTCGCGAGAATTGAATATTCTCCATGACGATGCCGGGCATACGCATTAAACTTTCACGCAATAAATCAACGTCAAGTTTCATGTCGCGCATTGCAAAACGAACAAGAACGACAATGCCGATAAAAAGCGCGAATATAAAAATTTTAACGGGCGAGATTTTTATTTTGAGCTTCATTACAGCCCCTTCATAAATTCTTCAAGCGTAAGATATTCACCTTTTTTGAAATCTTCATCGCTCTCAGCAATTTGCGCTTCTTCTTCAGGTGTCGACAGCAAGTCCGCCCAGCTCTCGTCATTGTCATCGTAGTAATCAAGAACTTCGTTGCCTGTCGTAAATTTTTTTTCTGCTGTTAATGTACTCATTATTAAATTTCTCCTAAAAAAATAAATTTATTCCCAAACAATTTTCCATGAGGAGCCTTCACGAGTTACGCCCAGCGTTTTTGAAATTAATGACTTAATAAATAAAGCCCTCTGAGTAACTATAACCTTTGCTCGCTCCTCGCCCACCCAGTCAATTCTAAATTTGCCTTTTCTAAGATTTGCTATGAAGTCCGTAGCCTTTGCAACTCTCTTCGCAAAATTTTCACGCGAAATATTTTTCTGCGAATTTTCCGACAGCATGTCATACATTGCAACTGAATCTAAATCCGCCCAAAGAGATAAAAATTTTCTCAGCACAGTCTCGCGGCTTGAATACGTGCTGTCAATATTCATCGGCCTTGATTTTTTTACGGCCTGCGCGGTTTTCGGTGTAACGTCCTTCGATTTCGGCGAACGTTCCCTGACTGATTTAAGAAAGTCGTCCATGTCCTGCGAGGCTGTATTTTCAGCAAAAAGCGGCGGTGTCGGCCTGCGTGGAATTGCAGGAGCAGGCGGAGGCGTTGCAGCTTTTTCGGTCTCTGCTTTTTTCCTTGTATTTTTTTTCGGAAGGGTCATCACGACAACTTCCTGCTTTTTTTTCTCGACAGGCGCAGGAGCTTCCTCAGGGGCGAACGAAAAAATCCGCTCATTATGACTCATGCCCTTTAATGAAATTATATAGTCCTTGTTCGTCTGCTTAGGGAAAAATACAAGACCTTGAACAACTCCTCCGGCAGGATAATCAAGAACTGAATCATATTTAACGGGCTTGATACGTTCGCCGGACGCTGCCAAGAGAGTTATATTTTCACTGACCGGCGCAACACTTATCGGCCTTACTCCAAAAGAATATATGCTCACTAAAAAAGTTTCAGCAGTGTCGAGTTTTAACTCTGAGATAAAACTTTTTTTGAAATTTTCACGTTCAGCATCGCTCATGTTTGAACGCAGTGCTTCGGAATCAACCCACGAGTCCGTTAATTCTTCCGGGTAATGAACAATCCAGACGAAACAATCTTGGCCCCAGTGAGCTGAAGTCCAACGCTCTAAAATTCTTACGGTCTCGTCAAACGGATTTATTTCTGCGGCTTGGACGCATAACGGGAAGTAAAAAAAATTACCCGCCGCTAAAAGCATAACGGGTAATAATAACGCACGTTTAATTAACGCTCTGCTCTGGAGGAAGCTCAAAATTTCCACCGCCATTATTAACTGTTCCCGAATTTGTAGGCTCGCCGTAACTATTCCTGTTAAAGACATCGCGTTTTATAATCGTGTCTCTGTCAGGATTGTAGCTGCTGCCCTGCTGCTGTGTATTTTCATTAGGCATAGAGCTTGTAATATTATTTTCGGGTTTCTGCAAACTTATCGGGATCGGATACGCCGAGACGACACAGTCGCCGGAAGTCTGCAGAAAAGTTACTGCCCCTACGGGAATTTTCAGAGAGTTTCCGCGAATGAAAACGCCGCTGACAAGTCCCACAGGGCCAAGCAAAGCCGCCCCCGCAATGCTGGCAGCTCCTGCTCCGATAACTGCACCCTCGCCGCGATCCCCCGTCTTCCTTGCCTCTTTTATAGCGTTCTGGGATTCTTTGCCTATGTAAACAAGCGGCCTTTGAGTTCCTAAAGGTTTAAGCTCATTAAAAGAAAGCCTGACTTCACCGGGAACACCGAACATTCTCGGACGCTTTACATCTCTGACTTCAGTTATTAATAACGAACCGGCCGGGGCGACAAGACATTGATTAACTATTAAGTCATTCGTAAGCTCAAGCCTGACAAAATCTCCAACGCGCGAAGTAGCCGGGGTTAATTCGTCCATAAATCTGAATTTCATTACCGTGTCGCTGGGTAAATTTACGGGGCGTGCCGTTACGGGATCCATCACTAAAGTAGCTAAAAGGCTTTCAACTCTCATGACGATGGGATTTCCGCCGCGTGAAGCACCCGTTAAATTAACTTCTAAATCTTCAAGCCTCCGCGCAGCAGGTTCAGACGCACGGATTTTTTTATCGACAATCCATTCGGCTATGGCCAGCTTGAACATCATCGAAGGCTGTTCGTCCGTGCCTATGTCGAGAAAATTTAATATAGCTGCGTGTCTTTCTGCCATAGTTCCCGGAAGACTGCGCCCGAATAAATCTTCTTCGACTTTTGCAAGCCGTTCAATCAAGCCGCCCTGAAGAACATAACCGTAAATAATTTTTTCAATCTGCGACATCATCTGCTGAGACGAGCCCGTAGTTAAATCAGGGTCAGGCACTACCTCCGACGCAAAGCAAACTGATGAAGCAAAAACGAACAACATTAAAACGCAAATTTTTACAGCCTTCATAATTAATCAAGCCTCCTTTACTTTTTCGCGCATGTACTCGACAGCCGCGCTGATAAAACCGTCAAAAAGCGGGTGAGGTCTGACGGGTCGGGATTTTAATTCGCTGTGAAATTGTCCGCCCACGTACCATTTATGGCCGGGCAGCTCGACTATTTCAACTAAATCGCGCTCAGTGCATACGCCCGAAATTTTTAGTCCTGCGTTTTCAAGGCGTTCACGATAAGCGTTATTAAATTCATATCTGTGTCTGTGGCGTTCGGTGATCTTTGAAACTCCGTAAGCTGAGGCGGCCTTCGTTCCCTCAACTAAATCGCAAGGATATGCGCCGAGCCTCATTGTTCCGCCCAAGTCCTTCAAATTTTCCTGTTCTTCCATTAAATGAATTACAGGGTGAAGGGTTGCAGGGTTCATTTCTTTGCTGTTAGCGTCATGAAGTTTGCAGACGTTGCGGGCAAATTCCACGACCATCATCTGCATTCCCAGACAAATTCCGAACAAAGGCACGTTATTTTCACGGGCATATTTCGCGGCGTTAATCATTCCTTCAATTCCGCGATCTCCGAAACCGCCGGGAATCAAAATTCCGTCAGCAAAGTTCAAAACTTTTTCCGGCGTTTCATGCTCTAAATTTTCTGACTCTACAGAAATAATATTTACTCTGACGTTGTGAGCAATTCCGGCATGATGAAGAGCCTCGACAACGCTCAAATAAGCGTCCTTATGCTGAACATATTTACCGACAAGCGCAATTTTCACTTCTTCGGGAGGATTAATATACCTGTCGACAACTCTGTGCCAGTCGCTTAAATCAGGCTCGTTATCATACGGAAGGCCAAGATATTTAAGAATTAAGTCATCAAGTTTTTGTCTATGCAGGCTTATCGGGACGTTATAAATCGTCGTCTCGTCCATGACTTCGATAACAGCTTCGACAGGAACGTTGCAGAAAAGAGCAATTTTATTTTTCATTCCGTCGTCCATGTGATGGCTTGTTCTGCACACGAGCATGTGAGGCTGAATGCCGATGCGCCGCAATTCCTGAACGCTGTGCTGAGTCGGTTTCGTCTTTAATTCTTTTGCGGCTTCGAGATACGGGACTAAAGTTACATGACAGTAAACAACATTTTCGCGCCCGACCCTGACCGACATTTGACGAATGGCCTCTAAGAAGGGCTGACTCTCTATGTCGCCGACGGTTCCGCCGATTTCGACAATTAAAACGTCAAGCCCTTCGCCTGCTTTAATAATTCTTTCCTGAATTTCATTCGTAATATGGGGGATTACCTGAACAGTTCCGCCCAGATAATCGCCGCGCCGTTCTTTTTTGATTACGCTTGAGTAAATTTTCCCGGTCGTTATGGAATTTTTTTCGCTCAAAGTCTCATCAATAAAACGCTCGTAATGTCCTAAGTCTAAATCCGTTTCGGCTCCGTCGTCAGTTACAAAAACTTCGCCGTGCTGAAACGGGTTCATAGTTCCTGCGTCAACGTTGAGATACGGATCGGCCTTAACGATTGAGACCTTCAAGCCGCGTTTCTTTAACAGAGTTCCGACAGATGCCGCCGTTATTCCTTTGCCTAATGATGAAACTACACCGCCTGTAATAAATACAAATTTTGCCATTTTACCTGCTCAGGTACTTAATCGGATTTACAGGGCTGTTGCCGTTGCGTACTTCAAAATGAAGGTGCGGCCCCGTTGAACGTCCCGTTGTCCCGATTTTCGCTACAAGCTGCCCTGAGGTTACATTCGCTCCTTTTCCTACAAGTAATGTGCTGCAATGAGCGTATAAAGTTGACTGTCCGTTGTTATGTTCAATTACGAGAACTTTTCCGTAGCCTCCCATCCAGCCGGAATAAACTGCCCTTCCGGCTCCGGCGGCCTTAATCGGATCGTTCCTGTTTGCTTTTATGTCAATGCCCGTGTGAAAATCTCTGCGCTTCGTGATCGGGTGGTATCTCCAGCCGAAAGGACTGTTAATTCTTCCCATGATCGGCCACCTGAATCCTCCGCTAGTCCTTCTGACTGCGACTTCGCCCTTCTGAGGTTTCTCGGCCCTTTCATTTTTCGCGGCAGTCTTTTGATTTTTAGCAGACACCGCCTTTTTAGCTTCAGCGATTTTCACGTCTTTCTCTCTATGTTCTAAAACGCCTTCAGATTTTGCGCCCGGAAGGAAAACTTCATCGCCGGTCTTTAATGAAGCCGTATTAATATCTGTGTTCGCCATACGAAGTTTATTCATGCTCACGCCGTAGCGTTTTGCTATGTCCTCGATTTTTTCGCCCGTCTTCATGACGTAAAAAATTCCGTCCTGATTCGGGATTCTAATCATCGCGCCGGGCCTAAGCCTTGAGGAAGATTTGAAATTATTACTGCCGATAAGAGTATCGACTTCAATTCCCTGAGAGTTCGCGATCGACCACAGCGAGTCGCCTTTTGCGACAACGTACGTCTTTGTTTTAACAGGCTCGACTTTTTCCTTGCCTGCCGCTACTCTCATCTGCCTTGTGCGTACTTCGTCTAAAGTTTCTTCTATTTTGCTTGAGTCGTTTGGAATTAATAAAAGCTGATTTTCTGAAAGTTTGTTAGCATTTTTGAGGCCGTTGGCGCGTAAAATTTCATCTGCCGTAATATTTCCGTGTGCCGCAGCTATATCTGAAAGCGTTTCGCCGTTTCTTACAACATGCTCGCGCCACGTTACTGCGTTCTCAACCAAGATAGGCGCAATAGGCGCAATGGGCGTGATTATTTCTACCTTGTCTGTGTCTTCTTCTTCTTCGTTTGCCGATAAACTCGTTCCGTCCTCATTGACGTTTAATATTATGCTCTCGTAATCCGAAAGATATTTAGGGAGCGGTCCGAACTCATCAAGTTTTTCTCGTTCCGCAGCAACATCACCGGCAAGCTGGGCATAAAGTCCCTCGCTCTTTGCTCCGTCAAGGTCAGTAACTTCAACCTTAATTAAATTGCCGGTTACTAAAGTTTCTTCTCCGTCAACTCCGCCCCACGCGGCCTCGACTCCGGACGGCGTTGAAAAATCAAAATGCCCCGCCGAAATCATCAGATACGAGGCAAGCCCGAAAACACCGCACACAACAAAACCAAAACCCCAGCAGAAAGCCAATGACGCTCCTGCGTGCTTCTTGCCACGTCCTGTCTTACCCTTGTTCTTTGAGTAAGCATTACGCGGCCTGTTTAACTCCGATTTCAAAAAAAATTCCTCCCGACCTGTCGCAATAACTTAAATGAACTCGGTTATTATAACACGGTAAGAGGCAGGAGGCATTTATTTTATAATTCTTCGAGTATCCACGCAGTCCAGACCCTTCGCAGCTTATCCGAAATTTTTTTTGCCAGTGAAACATTTTCTCCGGCAGTGCAGACGGACGCGGCGACGCTCCCATAATTTATTAACGATGGGAAAAAAAAATCGCACTCGCCCTGAGAGTCGCAGACATTCACGGGAATTTTTTTATCGCTCGAAATTTTATGGACAAGTTCATTAACTTCTCTGTCATCTGTAGCGGCAATAACGAACAAAAATTTTTCGTCAATGTCCTCCGGGCTGAAGGCTCTTTCAATTTTTACCACGTCATCTGGAAATTCATCGAGAAATTTTTTGCTCACGGCTGTTATTTTTGCGCCGCACCGTGATAAAGTTTCGGCTCTTCGCGAGGCAACGCGGCCCCCTCCGATTATTAAAACGTCTTTATTTTTTATGTCGATCATCATCGGAAAAAATGGAGGGCGTGAAAAAATTTTTTCTTCTGATTTATTTTTTTTGTTCAAAATAAAATCCTCGTTTGCTATGATAATTATTATTCTAAATTTTAACGGGAGTGTAAAAAATTTTGAGAAATAAAAATTCTTCGACAAAAATAATTTTCATGTTAATGATTTTTTTGCTGACAGCCGCAGGAATTTGCGAAGGCGTTATCGTTGACGGGGCAATCAGGGGAAAGCACGGACTCTCATACGCCTCTATAAGTTACTCGTTCGACAGCGTAAACGTAACTATCAGGAACAGCACAAAGTATAACGTGAACTTCGGGGGCTCAATGTTGTTTCTCGATAAAAATTATAAGGTGCTGGCACGCGCAGAACTGCTCAGCGCAAAAATAAAAAGATACTCATCGCGAAATTATAAAGCCTTCTTCAGCGAGGGGACGGGCAACGATGCAAAGAGGGCGCGTTATCTTGAGTGGGAGTTTTAATACAGGCAGGAGTTAGGAATTAGGAGGTAGGAGGTAAAAAAAATTTGAGAGTCCATATTTAATTAAACTTTTTTGAAAATAATTGCGGAAAAAATTTTTGATTTATATTTTTTTCATTAGCTCTGTGAAATTTTGCAGACATTGAAAATTTTTGAAGTCTTTGTAGTCCCCATTGTAGTCCCCCAAAAAATAATTCCCCCATTTTTTGAGGGAACCGATGAAAATATTATAGCACAAACTTTTTTATTTAATAAAAATCCTCTTCAGAGATCGGATAAATTTTTTGCTTTGTATTTTGAAGGACAGCGCGGGTAAAATAGATAATATTGTCGCGCTGAAATTGACTTTCTTCTTCGACAACTTCGTTATAGTCAATGCTTAAAATGTCGCAAAGCTCTTGGCCTGTAATAACTTCGTCATCATTAAAACGTCCCTTCAAACCGTTTACAATTTCTTTCCTGTCCTTAGCATGAAACGCGCATAAATAAAAATTTGTTATGAACGGCAGCTTCGGCCCTAGTACTGAACGGCATATTTCTAAAGTCTCTTTTTCTCCATCCGCTTTCTTTGTATCAAACGCGGCTCCTACTTTTAATTCAATGATATAGCAAACTCCGCGCCCGTTTTTGTCAAGATAAAATATCATAAGGTCAGGCTCATGACCATGAACATGATACTTGCTGGCCTTAATCATTTTCTTGGTGGCGAGAAAAATTCCGCTATGCTTGCCTTCGATGCACTCATCGACAAATAAATCTAAATTTCCGTCAGCAATCAGCGTTGATTTTTTCGTTATTATCTCTTCTAAAACGTAACCAGCCTTAATGCTGGCGGATTGAATTTGAGAAATTAATCTGCCTATGTCTTCATCGCCAAATAATCGAATATAATTTCCTGAAGAGTTTTTAGGATTCGAGTCAGCTATACGCGCTGAAAAAATTCATTCTTCGCCATAAGCTATATCGCCTCCGATGAAATTTCTTCCTCCAAGCTGCTCGCAGGCAGTAAGAACGGAAAAGCCCCCTGCCGCAGGATCAAGAACGACATCGCCTTCAACAGTTGTCGCCGCGATGAGTCTTTTTTGAAGTTCTACAGGCTTGCTGTGAGGGTGAATCTTGTCGGCCTTCTCTTCCCAAACGTCAGGGATTGCGTGGTCAGTCCAGCATGATTTCGCTCTGACGGGAGATTTTTGAAACACTATGAGATATTCAGACTTTCGGCGCGTTCGATAGCCCATTCCGATTTTGCCCTTGTCCCAGACTATCATGTCAACAAGGTTTAATTCAGTCTCTAAAAACCAGTCCAACACGCCCTGACATAAATGAAACTTATCGACCCATAAAAATAAATGTCCGCTCCCCTTTAAGACTCGATTTATTTCGTTGATAAAATTTATAATGGTCGCTTCGTTCATTTGCGTCAGAGAAGAGCGAGCCTTGCCTCGTGATTTTCCCTCGTTGCCGTATTTTAATTTGTCTAGAATGCCCCGATACTGCGGATCAAAAAATACCGCAGCGATGCTCTCGTCATTAACTGAGGACAAAAGTTCGAGACCGTTTGCACGATTTTTTGAATTAATTAAATATTTACTTTCTCCTTTGAAAATTTGCATTGCAATTTTCTCCTGAAAAAAATATAAAAATTGAGGAGTTAAAAAAATTCCTAATTCCTAACTTTCAACAACTGTTCCCGAAGAAGCGCAGTTAAGAACAAAGAAATGCGAGGCCGCTCCGCCCTCCGTAAAAATTTTACACATCGCTTGAGATAATTTCCCGGCCTTGCCGTGAACTATTGCTATCATGGTAGGGCCTGAGCCGCTTATGGCAGTTGCCACACAGTCAGGGTGATTGGCTATCTCTCTTAAAAATTTTTCGCCCGTTGAGCCCGGAAATAATTTTGCCCTATGAGGCTGGTGAAGTCTGTCCTCCATTCCGACGCGCAGTAAATCCCACTTGCCCATAGCCCAAGCGGCGCATAATATACTCGCGTGGCTGACATTAAAAACCGCGTCCTTAAACGGTACACTGTCGGGCAGAATTTTTCTCGCGTCCTCCGTGTGAACTTGAAAATCAGGAACAGCAGCTATGACGTTCAAGTCATCGGGGAGCGCAGGAAGTTTCACGCAGCGCAGGACTTCTCCGTCCCAGCATGAGACAGTCATTCCGCCGATATAACACGGCACAACGTTATCGGGGTGTCCTTCGATTTTCGTCATGACGCGCAACAATTCATTCTCTGATTTATTCGCTCCCGATAATAAATCCGCAAGCACTACTCCGGCGACTACAGCGGTCGATGAACTGCCCAAGCCGCGATTTAACGGCACAGCGTTACAGCTCTCGAAGGCAAAGCCTTTAACAGGGACGTTCCACTCATTGCAGGCTTTAATATAGCTCGTAACAAGCATATTTTTTGAAGCGTCTGCTAACTCGTCAACGCCCTCTCCGGAAATTTCGCAGGTGTATTCGCCTTCGGGCAGAATTTCTTTTATCGTGAAGATGTTATAGAGGCTCAAGGCCATTCCTAAAGTGTCAAAGCCTGAGCCTAAATTCGCGGTTGTTGCCGGAACTTTTAATCTAATCATTTCGACTCTAAAACTCTCATTAAGTCTTCGAGAGTGTCATTAATTTCAATCGGCTTTCCTACTTGAGACATAGCGGTGTCCGGGTCTTTCAGTCCGTTGCCCGTTAAAATCATTGTTACTGTAATTCCTTCGGGAAGCCTGCCGAGATTTTTGAGTTTTATTAAGCCTGCTAACGGAGCGCATGATGCCGGCTCGGCAAAAACTCCGCCCTCTGCGGCTAAAATTTTCTGCGCGGCTAAAATTTCTTCGTCAGTTACGGAATTAAATTCACCGCCCGACTCGCTCACTGCGGCTCTTGCTAAGTGTGCGCTGACGGGGTTGCCTATTCTGATAGCCGTTGCGATTGTCTCAGGATTCGGGCAGGGCTTATTGAAAACTAACGGCGCGGCTCCTTCAGCCTGAAAGCCCATCATTTTCGGAAGCGCGTTAATCTTTCCGAGCTTTTTATATTCATTGTAGCCTGCCCAGTACGCGCTGATGTTGCCGGCGTTGCCTACGGGTATTGCGTGCCAGTCGGGGGCTTGGCCTAAAACGTCGCAGATCTCCCACGCGCCCGAACGCTGACCGATTAATCTATAGGGGTTGACGGAGTTGACCATAGCGCAGCCGGTTTTTTCCGCGCCTTCTCTCGCAAGCTCTAAAGCTCTGTCAAAATTTCCCTTCACCGCGATGACTTTAGCTCCGTACATCAAAGCCTGAGCAAGTTTTCCGAGCGCGACCTTTCCTGCAGGCAAAAGAACGAAACACGGAATGCCCTGTGAAGCCGCGTACGCCGCCGCCGAAGCTGACGTGTTGCCCGTTGACGCACAAATTACGGCACGCTTGCCTTCTTCAAGTGCCTTAGCTACGGCCAAGACCATGCCCCTGTCTTTGAAAGAGCCGGAAGGGTTACAGCCCTCGAATTTTCCGTAAAGTTTTACTCCGAGTCTTTCACTTACTCGCGGCAGATAAATCAAAGGCGTTGAGCCTTCCTCAAGATTTACATTCGGAGTTGATGATGTAATCGGCAAGAGTTCTTTATAATGTTTTAATACTCCCATAAAATTTTTATTCTCCTTTGAAATTTTAGAAAATTATAATGCAAACCTATGCTAAAATTTTCAACGTTTTATTAAATTTTTATAACAGGACTGAAATTTTTTTATGCAATCACAAAACGCAAAGAACATTCGCAACCTTGCAATCGTCGCTCATATTGATCACGGCAAGACGACGTTAATAGATTCAATTTTCAGAGCCGCTCAGACTTTTGCGGCACACACCCAAGTAGCTGAGCGCGTCATGGACAGCAACCCCCTCGAACGCGAGCGCGGCATAACAATCCGTTCAAAGCCCTGCACGGTCGAATGGAAAGGCTATTTAATTAACATAATCGACACTCCCGGCCACGCTGACTTTTCCGGCGAAGTCGAGAGAATTTTATCGACAGTTGACAGCGTAATTTTAATTGTTGACGCTAACGAAGGCCCGATGCCGCAAACGCGCTACGTTTTACAGCACGCCTTATCAATCGGAATGAAGCCTTTAGTTTTTATTAATAAAGTTGACCGCGAAGGCGCAGACCCCGACAGAGCATTAAATTTGACGTTCGATTTATTTTTCGAGCTTGGAGCGTCTGACGAGCAGGCAGACTTCCCGGTTTTATACGGCTCCGGCTTAAACGGCTGGGCAGTGAAAGATTTGAAAGACCCGCGCCGCGATAACATGGACGATTTATTTCAAGCTATCATTGATTACGTTCCGGCTCCTGATGTTAATCCGGACAAGCCGTTTTTAATGCAGGTCAGCACGCTTGCATGGAATGAATATGTCGGGCGCATAGGCTGCGGAAAAATTTTACAAGGCCATATAAAAAAATCAGAGCCCTTTGTGCGCGTTTCAACTAAGTGGAACTCTAACGACCACAGCGGCGACGACTGGGAGATAACGGGCAAAGAACACGCAAAAGTCGCGCAGTTATGGGTAACTCGCGGACTTGACAGAGTTGAAGTCGATGAAGTCAGCGCGGGCGACATCGTATGGCTTACCGGCCCGAACGAAATCGACATTGGCGACACCTTCTGCGCTGATGAAATTTCTGATAATCCCTTGAAGCCTCTTTCAATCGAAGAGCCTACGGTCTCAATGTTCTTTCTTGTAAACTCCGGGCCGTTTGCTGGACGCGAAGGCCAAGCCGTAACTTTGAGGCAGTTAAAAGCGCGTTTACAGCGTGAAATGCACGTCAACGTTTCTTTACGCATGGAAGACTTAGGAAGGCCGGACGGCGTAAAAATTTCCGGGCGCGGTGAGTTACAGCTTGGAATTTTGATTGAGGAAATGCGGCGCGAAGGAATGGAGTTCTGTGTCTCAAAGCCCGAAGTCATTATCGAATATAGGGACGGCGTTAAATGCGAACCGTATGAACTTGTTACGATTGACGTTCCCGAAGAATATCAGGGCATAGTCTTTGAGAAGATGTCGCGCAGAAAAGGAAAGGTCATTAACATTGACAACCCCGACAGAGGATTATTAAGAATTGAAATTGAAATCCCGACACGCGGCCTTATAGGCTACAGGGGAGAATTTTTGACGGACACTCGCGGACTTGGCATTATGTCTAACTGCTTCAGCGGTTATAAAGAATGGGCAGGAGATTTAATCACGCGCAACAGGGGCTCACTCGTCAGCGTCAGCACGGGCGAGGCGACAGCGTATCAGCTTGAAATTTTGCAGGAAAGAGGAGTTTTATTTATCTCGCCGCTTGAGCAGGTTTATAACGGAATGATTGTCGGCGAAAATTCCCGGCCCGGCGATATTCCGTGCAACCCTACGAAGAAGAAGCAGCAGACTAACCACCGCTCGGCCACTAAGGAATTAACGACCAAGCTCGATGTTCCGCGCAGAATGTCTCTTGAAAAAGCTATGGAATGGATCGAAGCTGATGAGCTTGTCGAAGTTACTCCGCAGTCAGTGAGGCTCCGCAAGGCAATTCTTGACGAACTCGAACGCAGAAAGGCTCGAAGGGTAACGGGTAGCAATGAAGAATAAGGAGTTAGGGATTAGGAATGAAAAAATTAATACTAAAAATATTTAGTGTGTTTTTCTTTTTACTTCCTACCTCCTACCTCCTAACTCCTACCTGCTTTGCTGCCGTAACTCGCCCAGTATTTTTTGCGATTGAGCCGCAGTATCAGGCCGCAAGAGATTTTCATGAGGGCTTGGCCGCAGTCAAACAAGATGACCGATGGGGCTATATTGATTATCTTGGGCGCATTGCTGTTCCGTTCGTTCATAGAGTGCCTGAAGCCGGAGATTTTTCAGAAGGCTTTGCCTTTGTCGGAGATCATTACATCGACACGACAGGCACGCCGGCTTTCACGATAATTGACGAGGACACTGACGAACGCATAGAAAAATTTTTTACGAACGGCCTTCCTTTTTCTCAGGGTCTTGCTGCCGTACAAAGCGGAGGTCAATGGGGCTTCATTGACTTAGCAGGAAATTATGTAATCGTTCCGATGTTCTCGCGTGCCGGGTCGTTCAGCGAAAATCTTGCGCCGGTCATGGCGAAGGACGGCCTCTGGGGATATATCGACATGCGCGGAAATTATGTAATCGAGCCGAAATTTTTACGCGCCGGAGAATTTCATGAGGGGCTCGCGCTTGTGAACATTAAAGGCCGCTGGGGCTATATTAATAAAGAAGGCAAAGTCGCAATTAAAGCGTCATACTATGAGGCAGGATTTTTTAATTTCGGACTTGCTCCCGTCAGGACTCGAAGAAGTTATAGGGGCTGGGGATTTATAAGCCACAAAAAT
>CAJOGI010000015.1 GCA_905234075.1 uncultured Synergistales bacterium
GCAGTTATTACGGTCAGGCCAAGAGCGCACACACGCAGAATATTACGACTTACGAGCGCGAGATAGTTCAGAGCGTTGCCGTTGATGTCGGAAGCCCGGTAAAGGCAGGACAGACTTTAATTACTTTGCAGGTTGCTGCACGAGGCGCGCAGGTTCAGTCAGGCAAAACAGCATATGACGAAGCAAAATTAAATTACAACAGATTAAAGCAATTAAACGCGAAGGGCGGAATTTCTCAAAGCGAAGTTGATTCGGCCTACGCTAGAATGAAAACTGCCGAAGCCTCGTTAAGATCTTCGCAGTCAACTTTACAGCGCACGAACTTAAAAGCAAGCATTGACGGCATAGTTTCAGCGCGTAACGTCGAGCCCGGAGAAGTCGCCGAAGCCGGCGTGCCGTTAATTTCGATCGTTGACCCTAAAGAAATGGAAGCAGAGTTAATGGTCTCAAAAAAAGACATCATGAAAATTAATAGAAGCACTCCCGTTGAAATTTATGTTGACGGCGTAAAGCATATAGGCTGGGTCAAACGCACGAGCCCCGAAGCTCAAACGGGGTCGGGATTGTATCCTGTCGTCGTAGGTTTGCCGGAGGACTCTGGAATTTTGCCGGGCACTTACGTTGAGGGACGTTTCCAAGTTTCAAAGCAGCAGAGCGTCGTCGTAATTCCTTCAAACGTTGTCGTTTATCGCGGAAATTCACAGTCAGTTTACATTGCAAAAGGAAATAAGGCCAAGCAGGTCGAGATCACTACAGGCGAAGGACGCGGAGGGCGCGTAATCGTAACGTCAGGACTCAAGGCCGGCGACAATTTAATCACGAGCGGCAACAGAGTTCTTTATGACGGAGCCGAAATTATCCGCAACGTTGATTTAGCTAAAAAGACTGTTACATATTCCACTGAGGGTTAATTTATGAGAGGTTTTATAAGATTTTGTATTTATCACCCGGTCTTTACCGGGTGTTCTGTTGTTATATGGATATTGTTAGGAATTTCGAGCTACTTCACGCTCGGAGTTACTCTTTATCCTGATGTCGAACTGCCTTTCGTCTTAGTCCGCACGACTTACACGGGAGCAGGCCCGAATGAAATTGAGCAGTTAATCAGCAAGCCTCTTGAGGACGCATTGGCAGACCTCGAAAATTTGAAATCAATCACAACTTATTCGCTCGAAGGCGTTTCAATGGTTGCCGTTGAAATGATGGCCGGAACTAATCCCGACTTGGCCTTAGTTGACGTTAATAACAAAGTCAAAGCAAAAGTCCCTGATTTACCCGATGACGCTGACGAGCCCGTAGCAAGCAAATTTGACATCAGCGCACAGCCGTTCTTAATTATTTCGTTCAGTTCAAGCCTTCCTGAAAAGACCGCGAAAAAAATGATTGAGGACAGAATACAGCCCGTTGTCGCCCGTGTTAAAGGTGTCGGGCGTGTTGACGTTACGGGAGGACGCGACAGGGAAATTCATATTAACCTCGACCCGGCGGCTCTGAGCGATTACGGAATAAATTACATGCAAGTTTGTAACGTTGTCGCGGCGAATAACCAGACCACCCCCTCAGGCTACGTAACTCAAAAGAAAGATGAAGTCTCTTTGCGCTTAACGGGCGAATTTAATGAGGTCGAACAGCTCGAAGATATTTTAATTCCCACACCCAACGGCCAGCCCGTGAGACTTTCAATGCTCGGTGAAGTTGTTGACGGCGAAAAAGATCAGCGGAGCATGGCTCGTGCTGACGGAAAGCCCGTTGTTCAGTTGAGAATAAGTCCGCGTTCTAATGCTGACGTTGTTGAAGCAGGAAGATTAATAAAACGCTTGATGACGCGGACAATGCGGGACTTCCCGGATTTTACATATGAATATACCTACGATGACACAAGTTTTGTTGAAAGCGCGGTTAAAAATATCATTCGAGACACAGCGATCGGAATTGCTTTAACGGCTCTTGTAATTTATTTATTCTTGGGACGCTTCGGAGCAACTTTCATAGTTGCCTTCTCAATGCCCGTTGCTTTTGCGGCTACGTTTGTTCCGTTGCAGATTCACCACTACACGTTAAATTTAATGAGCACGCTCGGCCTTGCTCTTTCAATGGGTACGCTAGTCATGAACGCCATATTGATAATTCAGAATATTTATAGGTTCAGGGACATGGGTTACGGAGCTTATGAGGCAGCTGAAGAAGGTACGGTAGAAATTTCTATGTCCGTTCTCGCAGGAGTTTTCACAAACTTGGGAGTTTTCATGCCCGTTGCCTTAATGTCAACGATCGCAGGGCAGTTCCTGAAACCTTACGCGGTTACTATAGTTTACGCTACGGCGTTTTCTTTATGGGTAACGATGGCAGTTACTCCGTGCTTGGCCGCTAGAATGAAAAAAAAGCAGAACGACTCGGGCGAGCTTCCTTTACTCGGCAAAATTTTAACGGGCTGGTGGAATTGGATTTTTGACGGCTTCAGAGATTTATTCTTCATAATTCTTCACCTTGCAATGAGATTCCCGTTATTAACCGTCCTGTTTACGATTTTGGCGACTTACGGCTCATTAAAACTCGGCGGCTTCATCGGTACACAGTTCACCCCTTCGACTGATGACGGAACAGTCAGAATTACTTTGACGCTGGATAATAACTCTTCAATTCACAGAACCTCCGATTTAGTTTATCAAGTTGAAGATTATATAAATTCGATTCCCGACAGAAAATATATTAAGAACGTTGTCTCGACGGTCGCAAGCTCAATGAGAAGCCAGTCAATCAGCGAGGCTCAGATAGCTTTGTACATGACGAATGACCCGGACAGACCCTCGACGCAGGATTTAGCCGACAAAATAAGACCGTATCTTAGTAATTTGCCCGGTGTTCAAATTGCTATCTCGGCGACACGTTCCGGTTTCGGCAACCCGATTGAAATTCAAGTTAAGGGCGAAGATTTGAACGTCCTCTATAACTTCGCCGAAGAAATCAGAGCAAGAGGCAGAAATATTCCCGGTGTTCGAGATTTAAGAACAGAAATGGAAATGGGAAAGCCGGAATTGCAAGTTAAGCCCATACGCTGGAGACTTGCTCCGTTAGGCATAAATATTTCCGACTTGGCCGGAATTGTTCGCGGCTATTTAATCGGAAGGGACGCAGGAAAATTCCGTCAGGGCGGTTATGAATACGACATCAAAGCAAGAATTAACAGAGAGAAGGCCAGCGATATTTTCACGGCTCACGAACTTCCTATAATGACGGGTTACGGCTTAGTCCCTCTTGACGAGATGTCTGACATTTCGTGGGGCGACTCGCCTACGGAAATAAGAAGGGTAGAACGCCAGCGCGCTGTCGTCGTTACGGGCAACGTCCGCTATATAACTTCAGGCGAAGGCAACGCAAAAATGAGAGATTTAATTAACCACATGGAAATTCCCGAAGGCGTTACGATTAATTTCGGCGGCGAGCAGGAAGACATGGCCGAAAACTTTATCGAATTAATAAGAACTTTAGTAATCGCTATCGTAATCACTTATCTTGTCGTTGCGGCGATTCTTGAAAGCTGGACTTACTCTCTTGTAATTCTTGCGACAATTCCTATGGCGGCGATCGGTGTTGTTCCTGCAATGTTGATTTCTGAAGTCAATATTTCAATCTTTGCTCTAATCGGCATGATTATGTTAGTCGGAATGGTCGTCAATAACGCGATTGTTGTCGTCGATTACGCCGAAGTTTTAAGACTGAAAGGCACCCACCCGTATGAAGCAGTCGAGGAAGCCTGCCACGTTCGTTTTAAGTCGTTATTAATGGCTGTCGTTACGTCGGTCGTATCATTGCTGCCGCTGCTCTCGACGGGAAGAGGCTCGGAAATGAAACGCCCGATAGCAGTCGTCGCAATCGGAGGATTAGTCGCCGGAGGAATGCTGGCAATGTTATCAATCCCGGCGGCGTATAAACTCGTCTGGCGCGTCCGTTTATGGTGGGGAAGAATAAGAGGCCGTGAATGGGGCGAGAAAGACGACGACGAAGAATACGAAGATGATGATAATGAGGAATGAGGGATTAGGGATTAGGAATGAAAAAGAATTAACTCCTAACTCCTCACTCCTAACTCCTAACTCAATCGGGACTCTGGCACTTGAGGCAATGTTAATTGAAGTATCAGTTACGCCCAAACCCGGACTTGTTGACAGAAATAACTCAGGAGCTCATAGAGATATGAGCTTCTTTACTTTTATAAAGAGTGCGTCGGCATTGCGGAACAGCTTTGAAGAATTTGCGCAGGCCGGAGAAAATTTTTGCGACACTGAAATAAAAAATTTTTTCCCCGTAATTCGTAAAATCGGCATTGAAGCTGAGAAAAAAATGTTCGCGGCGACGGACGGAATTAATACTCACAAGGGCGAAATTTTTTCGTTAGGATTATTGAGTGCGTGTGCAGGATTTTTAGCGAAGAAAAAAATTTCTTTAACTCCCGAAGAAATTACGCAGGCAGCGGCGAAAATGTGCGCGGGGCTCTGTGAAAAAGACTTTGCCGAAGTTCGCAGTAAAGATAAAAAGTTTTTGACGAAAGGCGAACGTGTTTATATTGAACATGGAATTACGGGAATACGCGGAGAAGCTGAAGCAGGTTATCCGATTGTTATGAATATTGCGCTGCCGGCATTGAAAAAATATTTATCGCAGGGAAAAAATCTCAATGACGCTCTAGTTTTCACGTTAATTAATATAATGGCCGAAGCTCACGACACAAATATAATTTCGCGCCACGATATTGAAACGGCAGAACAAGTCCGGCAGAGAGCCGCTGAAATCATAAAAAAAAATTACGGTCTTGAAGAAATTTATAAGTTCGACCGTGAATTAATTGACGCTTATATAAGTCCCGGAGGAGCAGGAGATTTGTTAGCTGTTACTTATTTTTTATTCTCGCTTAACTGTTTTTAATGCTCTCTTCAATTTCTCCTAATTTTTCTTCAAAGCCGTAAATGGTCGGGTCAATCGTATCAACAGTATCATTTAATTCTCTCATTAATCTGAATTTTCGATTTTTCGGAAGCCTGCCGGCAAATCTTTTAACTTTCAATAAAGCCTGAAGATAATTTCTCTCGTATTGCGTCATTATTTTTGCGGCCATTAACGCGCTGGGAGTGCTTTCTTCGAGAAATAATCTTGCCATTTCGAGATTTTCCTCTATGGTCATTTCGTCGTACCAAATTTCAGCAAGAATTTTTTTGAATTTAGAGCGGTGTTTCCTTTTCGCAATTTTTGACGCGGCATCGTTAATTCTCTGCATTGAAATTTCAAGCTCCGCCAAAACCTTTTCAGGGTCGAGCGCAGGCATTGAATATTCTGCGATATACTCGGCTTCAAATTCTATTAGTGTCTGCTGCCTCAATATTTTCCCGAATGACGGATTTAATTTTATTACGGCGTCTTCCGCGTCTTTCTCCATTAATTTTTTGAATTCTTCGCCGGTATTGAAAAATTCACTCTCAAAGGGCGAGTCCTTCAGCCACGTAACATACCCGGGATCAAATAACCCCTTGCGCCCGGCACGTCCTGCCATCTGCAAAAATTCGTTCTTAGTTATGGGCTGATACTGATAATAATTTACGAGCTGCGCAAAAATTACATATTGAGCCGGCAAATTTACTCCAAGCGCAAGAGCATCCGTCCCGCATACGGTGTCTAATAATCTTTCACGGAAAGCAGCCTCAACTAATAATTTTTCTTTCGGCAACATGCTCCCGTGATAAATTCCAACGCCTCTGTATAAAAACGGAACGGTCCTTTTGACCTCTAAAATTTTTGCAAGCTCCTCAAGCCTCCTCATATGAGCCATAGGTATTCTTTTTCGGGTGTCTGCAATCTGTTCGGCAAGCTCGACAACTCCGCGATGAGAAAATAAAAATACTAAAGCGTCATGAATTTCATGAAGTTTAACGGGCTTTTCCGGCGTAAAAATTAATTCTGTTATTCTTGTTTTTCCGGCGTGAATAATAAAATCGCGCTGACATATTCCTGATAAATATTTTCCGACGCTTTTAATGCTTCCCATAGTTGCGGACATCACTAAAATTTTCGTGTCGGGCGGAGTATTTCTGATGCCGTCTATATAAGTTCTAGCCCTGTCTGAATCCGTGAAGATATAATGAAATTCATCGACAACTAAAATTTGATTAGATACATAAGAATACTTTACGGTGTAAATTTCTTGAGTGCAGCACAACAATCTTGCGCCCTCATTGCGTTTGAAGTCGCCCGTCTCAATCCCGACATCAAAACCCATTCTGCGAAGGTCCATATATCTTTCATTGCTTAGAGCTTTAATCGGAGCTGTAAAAATTATTCTTTCAGCGTCAAAATTTTTATTAATAGTCCCGTCCTGATTTAATATTCCTGCCCAAAGATAAGCGACTAAAGTTTTTCCTGAACCTGTGGGAGCTGATAACACTGCGCTGTTGTCTTTAATGTGATTGAATGCACGCAGCTGCCAGTCATAAAATTCTATAATATCTCATTCCTCATTCCTTATTAACAAAAATAAAAAGGCAGTCCGTAAGCCGGGTTCTGTTTTTCTGATTTTTTATTATCAGCGTAACGGTCATTTATCTGGAAAACTCCTCGCGGAATTTCTCAAGCGATCGTACCCTGAGGTCAGCGGGCCGCCTCAACCCTCGCTATTCGATCTTGCTTCGTATGGGGCTTGCCAAGCATACGGCTTGCGCCGTATCTGGTGGGCTTAATCTCACCTTTTCACCATCGCCCTAAGGCTGTTTATTTTCTGTTGCGCTGTCCCTCGAATTACTCCGGCCGGACGTTATCCGGCATACTGCCCTGTGAAGCCCGGACTTTCCTCCGCTTGAACTAACGCGGCGACCGTCTGAACTGCCTTGTGAAATATTTTAACACGCAGCCTTTGGAATGTGATACAATGCAAAGTAATTTTATATATTTCTTTTGAAGGAGGCCGATTTTATTTTGTCCCCTAAAGGTGTTCACTACATTGTCGAAGTTTCCGGCTGTGATGACACAATTACAAACGTCCCGAAACTTCAAGATATTCTCGTCGAGGCGGCCAAGCGTGCTCACGCTCAGGTATGGTCGGTATCGTTCAACAAATTTCCCCCAAACGGAGTCAGCGGCGTTGTCGTTATAAGTGAGAGCCATTTGTCTGTTCATACGTGGCCCGAAGTTAATTACATGGCTCTTGATATTTATACTTGCGGAGCGCACACTGAACCCATGCTCGCTGTTGATTATGTTCTTGAGCAGGTCAAGGCCAGCCACATTCACATAACTGAAATAACTCGCGGACTTGATGACAATGACGAGAAATTTTATCACTCGTTCATCACGTGGGAAGAAAACAGAGTAGACGGTCATAAAAAAGAATAAGGAGTGATTTATAAAGTGGAAAATTTTTTTGAAAAAATTGCCCCCAGCTACACGTTTGAAATTTTTCCGCCTAAGGGCAACGCAAGCACGGCAGGAACTTACGCGGTTATTGACAGTCTCGTGAGCTTCAATCCCGATTTAATCAGCGTAACTTACGGCGCAGGAGGCTCAAGCCGCGACAACACCGTCGAAATAACTTCAGGTATTCAAAATAAATACAACGTCTGCGGAGTCGCTCACCTGACATGTGTCGGAACAACACGCGCCGAATTAAAAGCCATTCTCGACAGACTGAAGGCGAACAATGTCAGAAATGTTTTGGCTCTGCGCGGAGATCTCAAGGACGAGTCTGACTTGGGAGAATTTCATCACGCTTCCGAATTAATTTCCTTCATCAAAGAAGAGTACGGTAACGAGTTCGACATCTTTGCGGCCTGTTACCCGGAAAAACACCCGGAGTCAAAATCAGTCGAGGAAGATTTGATTCACTTGAAAGAAAAATGCGACTTGGGTGTAAAGGGCTTAATCTCGCAATTATTCTTTGACAACGACATTTTCTGCGAATGGCGCGAAAAGGCCCGCGCAATGGGAATTAAACAGCCGATAATTGCCGGAGTTATGCCGATAACTTCAGCGGTTCAGATTTCAAAAGTCGTCGAACTCTGCGGCGCGTCAGTTCCCGACCGCGTGCGAAGATTCGTGAACGCTTACGGGCATAATCAGGGCGCAATAAAAGAAGCCGGAATAGCCTACGCTACGGAGCAAATCATTGACTTATTGACGCGAGACGTTGAGGGGATTCACCTTTACACGATGAACCAGGCCGACACCGTACGACGCATTGACGCAGGCATTCGCTCTGTTCTCTACACAAAACGTTATGCGCTTCGTTCCGACAGATAAATTAATCACGGACGCTCTGCGCTATATGAAAGTTCCGCCCGGTTCTCACACTCCTGAACTTGTTGAGACCGTGCGGAACGCTTTTAACGTTCTTGAAAAATATGCCGTTCCGCGAAGTGTTTTCGGACGTTTTAATATTAATCATTTTGACGATGGAATAGAAATCGAAGGGGCATATATATATAGTAGAAACATCGCTGATTTAACTTCGCGCTCAGACGAGTGCTATTTACTAGCCGCCACTCTTGGCCATGAAGTTGACCGTCAGATTACGATAGCCCAGAAAAAAAATATGTTTGACGGTCTTGCGCTTGACGCTTGCGCTTCTGTCCGCATTGATGCCTTTATAGATTATTTTATAAAGGAAGAAATTATTTCGGAACTTCACGACGGAGAATTTTTGACGCCCCGTTTCAGTCCCGGCTACGGCGACTTGAACATGAATGTTACAGAAGATATTATCGCAATATTAAACGCAACGAAACATATCGGGCTTTCCGTTACTCGTTCAATGATGATGACCCCTATAAAATCCGTTACAGCGATAATTGGATTAAATGGATTAAATAATCTTTCACAAACTGCCGAAAATGTAAACAGTAACAAGTAATTTATTTTTCAGGAGGAATAATTTTAATGTTCATGGAAGTAACCAAAAATCTTGGAGGGGGGTAACGGCTTGTAAAAAAAGTCGTTCTCACCAATCTTTAGGGGAGGGGATCTCGCAATGAGAATCGCGAATAATGTCCCCGCTCTTACCGCGTTCAACTCACTTAATTCAGCTAACAACAATCTTCAAAAAGTCATTAAACAAGTTTCAACAGGTTTGCGAATCAATTCCGCGTCCATCAATGATTTTAGAACGGGGGTAATGTTCTAATGTCAGTATGGAGTTTACAAATTCATGATGATAAAGTCGGCGGATATTGTCTCGATAACAATGTCGCTGCTATGGGCTGGAGCTTCAAGGAACTTGACGAATTTTCAGATTCTCAGTATGACAAAATTAAAGAAAAAATAAATTCTCTTACTGACGATAATTGGGAAAATTTCACGGACTGTGCCGAAGCTATGGAATATGATTTTGACTGCGTTATAAAACTTCACGATGAAGTCCGCGAAGGTGATTTTGTTTGGATGTTTTTCAACGGCCGATATTATGTCGCTCGTGTTGATAAAGAAAGCAAGTGGCATTTTTCTCAAGAAGCGCGCGAAATTGAAGCAGCCAATCAGCTTACGAATCTTCAATGGCATTACGTAGGAAAAGATAATGCTCTCGTGCCGTCCGTCATAGAAAACGCTTTTTTAGGTGAAAAAACTTTCAAAAAAATTCTCGACTATGACGTCGAGGCGTTCAGCGCGTGGCTCGTTAAAGCATTTGAAAGCAAAGATTTCGTAGAGCCGATAAATATTTGGCGGTTATTGACACACACGAGCGGAGGCGACATTTCTCAATATTGTCTCGATAATAACGTTGCCGCTATGGGCTGGAGCTTCAGGGATTTAAAAAACGATCCTGATCTTGAAGAATCAGTCAGTAAAATTGAAACGTGGGAAGATTTTCAAGCCTGCAGTGAAGCATATTACGATGAAGTAAATTTAAGTGTCAAACGTCTTCACGATGATGTCAACGCTGGTGATGTTATCTTAATGCGTTCTCAAGAAGGCCGTTATTATTTTGCTGTCGTCGATGAGAAAAGCGAATGGCGTTTTAATCATGAGCCGGAATCAATAGAAAAAGACGCTGCCAACCAGCTTACCGAAATAAAATGGCAAAAAATTAAAAACGTCAATTCTATTGCAGACTCATTGAATCGGCAATTTAGTTTTGTAGGGCGGACGTTCCGAAGAACTTGGAAGCCTGAAATATGGAATTTCGTCCTTCAGATGTTGAAAGGAAAATAAGAAAATGAGAATCGCGAATAATGTCCCCGCTCTTAACGCTTTCAATTCACTTAATTCAGCTAACAATAATCTTCAAAAAATGATTAAGCAGGTCTCAACAGGCATGCGAATCAATTCCGCTGCTGATGATGCCGCAGGACTCGCCATAAGCGAAAACATGCGTGCACAGTCAACAGGACTTGAACGTGCAATCAGAAACGCTCAAGACGGAATTTCTTTTTTGCAGACGGCTGAAGGCGCACTCGCACAAACTAACTCGATGCTTCAAAGAATGAGAGAGCTGACTCTTCAGGCCGCGAATGATTCTTTGACTTCAAACGATCGGCAATATTTACAGCTTGAAATTGACGAAATAAGAAAGCAAATTGACCGCATAGCCGACACAACGCAGTTTAACAATAAAAGAATTTTAGACGGCAGCTCCGGCGCAATATGGTCAAGCAGTGATAGAAACGTCAAAGCAAAAATTAACGGCGGCTTAACTTATATTGACGACTTCGGACAAAAAATAAGTGCCGAAGGAAATTACAAAATTGAAGTCAGCGCAAAGGGAGGCCAAGCGCAGGTTCAGAAGTCCAGCATTTTCACGACTTACAAGACTACAACAGACTACGGCAATGAAATAGAGTCAGAAGAAATTGCAGAGACGGTCAGAACTGTTGAATATGATACAGTTACGGAGACTGAAACACAGCTTGTAGAAACCGTATCAACCAGCGAAGAAATTTTCAAAATCTATATCAACGGCGCAAATAATGACGATACTACGGTACTCGACAATCTTATCTCACTCCCCGATGACGCAACACAGGAAAGTATAGACACAGTAAACGCTATCCGTGAGGGCTTGAGCTTTGAAGACGGCGTTTTGACTATCACCCAAAACGGAACTTATAATATAGTCGGCAGGGGAGGTTTAACGACAACGAACAGAATAAAAGTCGCTGACGGCGTAGAAGCTAATATATTTTTGACTGACGTTAATATTGACGTAAGCGCAATTAGTCAGGCTTGCGCTTTTGAGATTGAACCGGGCGCAAAAGCTAATGTCTATCTTTCCGGCAATAATTCACTGAAAAGCGGAAAAAATCGTGCAGGTCTTGAAGTCCGCGAAGAAGTAGATGATAACGGCAACGCAATAAAAACTGCCGAAGTCATGATTACCAGTGCTGACGGAGATGAAAGTGAAAATGGCAAATTATACGCGCAGTCAGGCTATTGGGGAGCAGGTATAGGCGGCTGGGCTATCAAAAACGGACGCGCAGGAACTATCACAATAAACGGTGGCACTATTGAGGCTTCAGGAGGTAAGGGCGGCGCGGGCATAGGTTCAGGAGAGACAGGGCCGGGAGCTTATGATGGCGGCGGAACGATTACAATAAACGGCGGAAAAGTAACAGCTAGGGGTATGCGCTTTGCAGCCGGTATCGGCACAGCATTCTTGCCTAATGCTAATAATGGCTTGCATGACGCTGACGGCACAAAAATAACAATTACGGGCGGCACAATTATAGCTACTGCAGAATCTAGCCTTGCTTCTGAAATAGGCGGCGGCGGTGATGGAGACAGCGGCGTAATCAGAATTAAAAACGGTCTCCAAGACATGTTCGCATATACCCGTATAGGCAAAAGCAACAGTGGAACTGTAAACGATGTAGAATACGTTGACGATCTGGATTTTACGCCCGGCACTGTTCCCGACAGATTTTATATAGAATCGCGATCAGTCATAAGAACAGAAGAAGAAGTCGAAGTAACCAGCGAAATTCCCAAATTCACCGAGACTTCAAGAACGGTGAGCGTCAGGCCGGCTCCGTCCCTCGAAAATGAACTTGAGAATGTAAAAGTTCACAGCGAAAACGGCGTTGACTCTGCAACGGCAAACGGCCTTCCGGCTGGAAATTACAGCGTCGAGACACTGACTTCACCCCTGACGGAAAAATCTTTCAGTTTCACGGGCTCATACGGTTTTGAAAAGAATTTGTCCAGCCTCATGACCATGAGTTCCGGGACAGGCTCGCTGGCCACGAACGCAAATATTTTATTTGAAGTTACCGGCGTGAATAGGACTGACGGCACTGTAACACTCAAAGCCACCGCCAACCTAATGAACACTGACGGCACTGTAACGAAGCATATAGTCCGCGAGGGGCTGACTTTGAAAGAAGGAAGCGCAACGGCTCTCAGCGGTCTGAATTTATCGGGAACAACTCTCGATTACGACACCGAAGAAAATTCCCCTGCAGTTACGTTGAGTCTTTCATCAGGCGCGGCAAGTTCATTTTCAACAGGAAATAAATTTGTCTGCAACATAGCGACTTCAGGTTTTGCAACGGAGGAAAGCACCGTCGCAATTTCCGGCACTCAAAATCCTGACTGGGATTTGAATTGGGGCGAGGATTTAACGCTTGCGCCGGTTTTATACGGACTTGACGCTGAAGCCGTGAAAAATTCGACTCTAACGTTCAGCAACTTTTACTTAAATTCCGAAGACGGCACTGTTTACGAGGGCGATATAGTTATTAACACGAATGATAACGCCATTCAAGGCGGGAAAAATTTAGCGTCGTTCGATGCCCTTCGTGACAACCCCGTAACAACAACCAGCTTCGGAACTGCCGACGAGACGACAAGACTTGATGAAATTATGAGATTTTATAACGCTAGCGGCGTTTTCATGATTGAACCTTCCCAGACAATAAGCATAACTCAGGGCAACGGTCAAAGCGTCAGTGTAACTTTATATAAGAATGACACTATAGCCGATGTCCGCGAAAAACTGAATAATGCTATAGCTTACGGTCTTGGGCAAGGACAATACGCTTCAGAAAATAAATTCGTGAGTTTTGTTACGGAGCCTCAAAACAACGGCCTTGAAACTGTCGCAGGAACTTTCGTAATTCGTTCGGCAATTCCCGGCAAAGCAGGCGAATTATATTTTTCAGGCGATGAAGACTTTTTGAACGCACTTGGCCTCAACACTATTCAAAATTCCGAAGAAGTTCAATATTCGGCTTCCGTTTATGACGGTCACACGGGAATAGCAGTCGCAACGAACGTAAAATCTTCAGGAAATGAATTTAAGAATTTAATTTTTCCTAACGTTGACGTTGAAATTAGTTTAATGGCAGGACTTTCAGCGAATTGGGACGAAGGCACGAAACGTTTTATAACGGATCGAACAGACGTTTTCTCCGCCATGCTTCACTTGCAGGACAGCGGAACAATTTTTCAAGTCGGAGCGAACACGGACGAGTCTTTTACGGTTCAGCTCGGCGATTTTTCAAGCCACGCACTGGGAGTTTCTTCCATTAATATCTTGACACGCGAGACAGCTTCACGTTCAATCGGAGTTATCGACAGCGCAATCAATAAAGTCAGTTCGCAGCGGTCAAAAATCGGAGCTTATGAAAACGACCTTGAAAACACGATGAAAAATCTCACGGCCTCGAGCACAAATTTAATCGCGTCCGAAAGTCGAATAAGGGACGCTGATATGTCAAAATCGATGCTCGATCTTGTGAAATATCAAATTATTCATCAGTCGGGAACTTCAATGCTTGCACAGGCGAATCAACTTCCGCAATCGGTTTTAAATCTGCTTCAATAAAAATTGAAATTTTTAACGGAAAAATAAAATCAGCGGTCGGGCTTTCGAGTCTGGCCGTTAATTTTATTCAGTATTCAAGAGCATTTATAAACTTAAAAATTAAATTAAATTAAAGTGTTGACATTATAAAAAATGCGCGTATAATTCTCTCTTGTCGTTGCGAGATAGCGACGATGAAGCAAAAAGTTTTTTGACAAGGAAATCTTTTGAAAGAAAACTCGATTACGAGAAGGTATATCAAAAGTAAAATACAGCGTGAAATAAATAAGCGAAGTACTAAATAGCTAGGAATAAAGAAATCTCAAAAATTTAACTGAGAGTTTGATCCTGGCTCAGGATCAACGCTGGCGGCGTGCGTAACACATGCAAGTTGAGCGACGGAGATGGAAGGTGGAGACA
>CAJOGI010000016.1 GCA_905234075.1 uncultured Synergistales bacterium
GCCTCCTGCCTATCCTGTGCATCACATGACAAAATTCAATACTAGGTTACAGTAAAGCTCCATGGGGTCTTTCCGTCCCACCACGGGTATCTGGCGTCTTTACCAGAACCACAATTTCACCGGGTCTACCGTCGAGACAGCGCACAGATCGTTACACCTTTCGTGCAGGTCGGAACTTACCCGACAAGGAATTTCGCTACCTTAGGACCGTTATAGTTACGGCCGCCGTTTACCGGGGCTTCATTTCAGGGCTTCGCCTTGCGACTAACTCCTCCATTTAACCTTCCGGCACCGGGCAGGTGTCAGACCCTATACTTCGACTTCACGTCTTATGCAGAGCCCTGTGTTTTTAGTAAACAGTCGCCTGTGCCTGGTTTCTGCGACTCTAAAGGGCTTTAACACCCCAAGAGCACCCCTTCTCCCTAAGTTACGGGGTTAACTTGCAGAGTTCCTTAACGATAGTTCTCCCGTTCACCTTAGTCTTCTAAACTTGTCCACCTGTGTCGGTTTAGGGTACGGGCGTTTCAGTTCTCCTTAGAAACTTTTCCCGGCGGCATAGCCTCAATGCCTTCGTCTGTATTGCTACAAACTCCTCATGGGATCTCGTCCTTGTGTGAGACGGATTTGCCTATCTCACGGACTGCTTCTTTGAACCGGCACCATCAGCCGGCGCACCTAGCTTTCCGCGTCATTCCTTCGTTCAAACGAACTTTCAACGGGACAGGATTAGCAACCTGTTATCCATCGGTTTCACCTTTCGGCTTACCCTTAGGTCCCGCCTTACCCTGGGCGGATCAACCTTCCCCAGGAACCCTTGGACTTTCGGTGAGTATGATTCTTGCATACTTCTCGTTACTCATGCCTACATTCTCACTTCTATTTAATTCACAGTTTCTTTCAAAACTGCTTCTTCTCAAATACAACGCTCCCCTACCAATCGTGATTACTCACGTTCCCGAGCTTCGGTGTTATGTTTAGCCCCCAGTATTTTCGGCGCGACAATCCTCGACCAGTGAGCTGTTACGCACTCTTTAAAGGGTGGCTGCTTCTGAGCCAACCTCCTGGCTGTATCACATCCTTGTTACACTTAACATAACTTTGAGACCTTAGCTGCGGGTCTGGGCTGTTACCCTTTTGACCATGGAACTTCTCTCTCATAGTCTCACTCGTAATCTCTTGAGTAATGATATTCGGAGTTTGATTGAATTTGGTACGGTCTACACCGCCCTCGTCCATTCAGTGCTCTACCCTCATTACTGAGCAATTACGGCTGCACCTCAATGCATTTCGGGGAGAACCAGCTATCACCCAACTCGATTAGCTTTTCACTCCTATCCGCACCTCATCCGGGTCTTTTTCAACAGACTACAGTCGGGTCCTCCACCACGTTTCACCGCGGCTTCAACCTGGACACGGATAGATCGTCGGGCTTCGGGTCCGTTATACGCAACTGCTCGCCCTATTCAGACTTGGTTTCCCTTCGGCTGCAGAGCTTATACTCTTTAACCTTGCTACGTACAACAACTCGTAGGCTCATTTTACAAAAGGCATACCGTCATAAGCATTTTACATTGCTGTAAAATCCTACTCCGATCGCTTGTAAGCATACGGTTTCAGGTCTTTTCACTCCCCTCCCGGGGTGCTTTTCACCGTTCCCTCACGGTACTATTCTCTATCGGTCATCTGACATGTTTAGCCTTGGAGCATGGTCGCCCCAAATTCAACCGGAATTTCACGTGCTCCGGCCTACTCAGGAACTGAATTACAGCTTTATGTCTTTCGCCTAAAGGACTTTCACCTGTTTCAGTCAGCTTTTCCAATACTGTTCAGCTAGGCATAAAATTTGTAACTGTATGAGAGTTACGCAGACTCTCTAATTCAGCCCTATAACCCTGATATACACAACGCCTGCGGGCTTGCATGTATTCAGTTTAGGCTATAACCCTTTCGCTCACCACTACTTAGGTCATCTCTTTGATTTCTTTTATATCCGGCTACTGAGATGTTTCACTTCGCCGACTTCGCCCCTTACTATAAGGTTTCTGCCCTACGGCAGAAGGGTTGCCCCATTCGGAAATTTACGGATCAATGACTGCTTGCGCCTCCCCGTAACGTTTCGCCGCTTGCTGCGTCCTTCTTCGCTGTCAGATGCCACGGCATTCCCCGTATGCTCTTAATTTACTTAATTATTCTCTTCATCGTTGCCTTGTATTTAATTTTCAATTTACTCAGGGTAATTTTAGTTTCCAGATGAGACATAAACATTTTCATTTTGTTTAGCCTAATTTTTGTTGCAAAAAACTCCATAGAAAGGAGGTGATCCAGCCGCACGTTCCCGTACGGCTACCTTGTTACGACTTCACCCCCCTCACCAGACACACCTTCGACGGCTCCTCCCTTTCGGTTAGGCCACCGGCTTCGGGTACACCCGGCTCGGGTGGTGTGACGGGCGGTGTGTACAAGGCCCGGGAACGGATTCACCGCAGCTTGGCTGATCTGCGATTACTAGCGATTCCAGCTTCATGAGGTCGAATTGCAGACCTCAATCCGAACTGAGAGCAGCTTTCTGGGGTCCGCTTACCCTCTCGGGCTCGCTTCCCTCTGTACTGCCCATTGTAGCACGTGTGTCGCCCTGGGCATAAAGGCCATGATGACTTGACGTCATCCCCACCTTCCTCGCATCTTATCGATGGCAGTCCTGTTAGAGTGCTCGGCTTTACCCGTTAGCAACTAACCGCAGGGGTTGCGCTCGTTGCGGGACTTAACCCAACATCTCACGACACGAGCTGACGACAGCCATGCAGCACCTGTGATAGCTCTGTATTGCTACAGTCATCAGTGTTTCCACCTCTTACCACTAACATGTCAAACCCAGGTAAGGTACTTCGGTTTGCATCGAATTAAACCACGTGCTCCACCGCTTGTGCGGGCCCCCGTCAATTCCTTTGAGTTTCAATCTTGCCCCAGGCGGAATGCTTATCGCGTTCGCTGCGGCACACCAGTATCTCTACTCGCACACCTAGCATTCATCGTTTACCGCCAGGACTACCGGGGTATCTAATCCCGTTTGCTACCCTGGCTTTCGCGCCTCAGCGTCAGTCTTCGGCCAGTAAGCCGCCTTCGCCACCGATGTTCTTCCCAATATCTACGCATTTCACCGCTACACTGGGAATTCCGCTTACCTCTCCGATACTCCAGTCAAACAGTTTCAACTGCATAACACGGTTAAGCCGCATCATTTAACAGCTGACTTGTTCAACAGCCTGCGCGCCCTTTACGCCCAGTAATTCCGAACAACGCTCGCCCCCTACGTATTACCGCGGCTGCTGGCACGTAGTTAGCCGGGGCTTATTCATACTATACCGTCATTTCTTTCTTCTAGTATAAAAGAACTTTACGACCCGAAGGCCTTCTTCGTTCACGCGGCGTCGCTGGGTCAGGATTTCTCCCATTGCCCAATATTCCCCACTGCTGCCTCCCGTAGGAGTCTGGGCCGTATCTCAGTCCCAGTGTGGCCGGACACCCTCTCAGGCCGGCTACCCGTCGTCATCTTGGTGGGCCGTTACCCCGCCAACTAATTGATAGGTTACGAGTACCTCCACCAGCACATTGCTGCTTTAACCTTTCGGCCTATGGGGTATTAGCGTTCGTTTCCAAACGTTGTCCCCCTCTGATGGACAGCTCCTCATATATTACTCACCCGTCCGCTGCTCCGTAAGACTTCCGGTGTCTCTACCTTCCATCTCCGTCGCTCAACTTGCATGTGTTACGCACGCCGCCAGCGTTGATCCTGAGCCAGGATCAAACTCTCAGTTAAATCTCTGATTTTATTTTTTGTCTGGCTATAAATCACAAAAATAAAAACTCACATCTCATCTGTAAATTTACTCTGTCAATTAACTCGAAAAAACTTTATAATTTCTTTTCGTTTTTCGCTATTCGTTCGCTTTAAGTCTGAGGCTCTTCTCGTTCTTGAGCGTCTGCCTCTCTCAAGCGCAACGAGTGAAATTATACGCCCCTTTTTCAAAATGTCAACACCCTAAAAAAAATTTTTTTTATGAAGTTTATAAAACTTGATGCTCCATGATTTTATGAAGCAAAATTTTTTTGAAATTCCTCGATTTTTTTCAGAATCCTGAGATTTTTTTGAATAAATTAAAATTTTTATGACGGTTGAAATTTTTAAGGGCCCGAAAAATTTTTGAGCCGCAAAAAATTTTTCGATTCTATTTTTTTATTTGCTTCGTAAATTTTTATTGTCTCTGGAAAATTTGAAAGTTTTTGTAATTGTAAAAGTAGTTGCAAAAAAAAATTTCCTCCGAAAATTTTTTTCAGAAGAAATTTCTATGAAATTCTATCACGCATTGATTATCGTGTATACTTAGCAGGCACTTGAAATTAAAGGAGAGAAAATTTTTTCATGAGCAACATAAAAAAACTTGAGCAGGTTTATGAGGGCAAGGCAAAAAAAGTTTTTAAGACCGACAGCCCTGATTATTATATTGTAGAGTATAAAGACGACGCGACCGCGTTCAACGGTCTCAAGCACGGGACAATTTCGGGAAAGGGCGTTATTAATAACAAGATGAGCAACACAATGTTCGCACTTCTTGAAAAAAACGGAGTGAAGACTCATTTTGTTGAACAGTTAAACGACCGCGAGACCGTCGTTAAAGCCGTCAAGATCGTTCCGCTTGAGATTATTATCAGGAATGTTGCGGCAGGTTCTTTTTCAAAACGTTATGGAGTTGAAGAGGGCACGGCCTTAAAATGTCCGACGCTGGAATTTTCATTAAAGAATGATGAACTTAATGACCCGTTAATTAACGACAGTCATATAATCGCGCTAGGAGTTGCGACTGAAAAGGAACTCGACGACATTAAAAAATTAGCTTATAAAGTTAATGAAGTTCTCAAAGAATTTTTTGCGGGCATCGGAGTTAAATTGATTGACTTCAAAATCGAAGCCGGCAGACTTCCAAGCGGCGAAATAATTTTAGCGGACGAGATTTCCCCTGATACGTGCAGGTTCTGGGACGCAAAGACCAATGAAAAACTTGACAAGGATCGTTTCAGAAGGGATTTAGGCGGAGTCGAAGAAGCCTATCAGGAAATTTTCAAGAGAATTAACAATAAATAAATAATGTCATCAGAAATTCATGAAGAGTGCGGCGTTATAGGAGTTTATTGTAATGATGAGAGCAAGAACGCCGCTCATCTTATTTATTACGGTCTTTACGCCTTACAGCACAGAGGACAGGAGAGCGCGGGAATAGCCGCAAATAATCACGGAGCTATGGATTTGAGAAAAGGTCTTGGCCTTGCAGGTGAAGTTTTTCGCGGCGAGACCTTCTCAAATTTTCCGGGCAATATTGCTATCGGCCACGTAAGATACTCGACTGCAGGGGACGGGAGCGTCAGGAGTGCACAGCCTCTGGCGGCAACGTGCAGACTTGGCGAAATCGCCCTTGCTCACAACGGAAATTTAGTCAACGCTGACAGCCTTCGCGAAATGCTCACGGACGAGGGCGTTATCTTTCACACGACAACGGATTCAGAATCGATATTAAATTTAATCTGCCAGCACGGCTCACGCGGAATTGAAGCAGGAATTAAAAACGCCATGAGCTTAATAAAAGGCGCGTATGTTCTTGTTATTACGATCGGCGACAAATTAATCGGAGTTAGAGACCCTTACGGCCTGCACCCGTTATGTATAGGCAAGCTGCAAAATGACTCCGGCTACGTGCTTGCTTCTGAGACATGCGCTCTTGAGGCTCTTGACGCTGAATTTGTCAGAGACGTTCAGCCGGGCGAAATTATTATCATTGATAAAAGCGGACTGAACGCTATCGAACCTTCAAGACGCTGCAAAAAAAGTTTATGCGTTTTCGAGCTCGTATATTTTGCAAGACCAGACAGCATTGTTGACGGGGTCAGTGTCTATGATTTTCGACGACGCTGCGGAATGATGCTGGCCAAGCAAAAAAAAATTGAAGCCGATGTAGTTATGGCTGTGCCGGATTCGGGAATACCTGCCGCGATCGGATACGCTGAAGCCTCCGGAATACCTTACGGCGAAGGCTTAATCAAAAATAAATACATGGGACGGACTTTTATTCTGCCTGTTCAAGAAATGCGCGACAAAGCCGTCAGAATTAAACTTGCAACGATAAAACATAATATAGAAAACAAAAGATTAATTATTATTGATGACTCTATTGTTCGCGGAACGACATTAAAGCGAATTGTCGGACATTTAAGGGACGCAGGAGCGAAAGAAATTCACGTTTGCGCGGCCTCGCCCGAAGTAAAATTTTCGTGCTATTTCGGAATTGACACGCCTCACAGAGAAAAATTAATTGCCGTCCAAAAATCTCCTGATGAAATTTGCGAATACATAGGCGCGGATTCTCTTACATATTTAAGTGAAGAAAGTTTGCGAGAAGTCTGCGGAGAAGATTTATACTGCAAAGCATGTTTTGACGGAAATTATCCTATGGAAGTGCCGGTTTAACGTGCAGCCGGGAATGGAGGTAAAAATTTTTCCCGGCCTCTCATTCCTAATTAGAATAATTATGCTAAAATACTAGAAAATTTTGCGGGGGTGGCGGAATGGTAGACGCGCCAGACTTAGGATCTGGTGTTTTCGTAACGTAGGGGTTCAAGTCCCCTCCTCCGCACCACTGGAGGCAAAATTACATTGAAGGGCATAGTTTTAGCCGGAGGAAGCGGCACACGCCTTTATCCTCTTACGCTTGTAACATCAAAGCAGTTACTGCCTGTTTATGACAAACCCATGATTTATTACCCCGTTTCAATTTTAATGCAGGCAAAAATCAAAGACATCTTAATAATTTCCACTCCTGAAGATTTACCGCGATTTGAAAAACTTTTAGGCACGGGTGCGCAGTTCGGCGTTAATTTTTCTTACGCTGAGCAAAAGTCCCCCGACGGTCTCGCGCAGGCTTTTATAATAGGAAAGAACTTTATAGGCTCCGACACGGTAGCAATGATTTTAGGCGACAATATTTTTTCCGGGCAGGGTCTCGTCAAAAAATTAAAAGAGGCCGTTAATAATGCAGAGACAGGAAAAGGCGCGACAATATTCGGCTATTATGTCGATGACCCTGAACGATTCGGAATTGTCGAATTTGATTCTAAAGGCCGGGCGATTTCCATTGAAGAAAAACCTGAAAAGCCTAAGAGCAATTATTGCGTTACTGGACTTTATTTTTATGACAGCAGAGTTATAAACTTCGCAGAAAATCTCAAGCCCTCAAAGCGCGGAGAACTGGAAATAACGGACTTAAACAGAATTTATTTAGAACGCGGAGAATTAAACGTCGAACTTTTGGGACAGGGCTTTACATGGCTCGACACTGGGACTCATGAAAGTCTTGCGGACGCTACTAATTTTGTTAAGACAGTCGAAACTCATCAGCATAGAAAAATTGCCTGTCTCGAAGAAATTGCATACTTAAACGGCTGGATTTCATGCGATGACGTTTTGAAAGTTTATGAGCGTCTCAAGAAAAATCAATACGGGCAGTATCTGAAAGACGTTTTAGAAGGGAAGTATCTCGATGCCAGACGTTAAAAAATTTTTCATCACAGGAGCAAACGGTCAATTAGGACGCGATTTAATTCATGAATTAACTTCACGCGGCTTTGATTGCACAGGCTCGGACTTGGGCGAAAATTTTACGGGCCCGGAAAATTGCAAATATATTTCCCTTGACATTACTGATTATGAGAAAGTCGAAGAAGCGATAAAAAATTTCATGCCCGACAGAATAATTCATTGCGCCGCATGGACAGCAGTTGACGCAGCCGAAGACGAAGCGAATAAAGATAAAGTCTTTGCCGTCAACGTTACAGGGACAGAAAATATCGCACGGGCCTGCAAGAAAATTAATTCCGTCATGACGTATATAAGCACGGATTATATTTTTGACGGAACGGGCGAAAAAGCATGGACACCCGAAGACGAAAATTTTGCGCCGCTGAATTTTTACGGAGAGACGAAATTAAAAGGAGAGTTCGCCGTAAAAAAATATCTCGAAAAATTTTTTATCGTCCGTATTGCTTGGGTGTTCGGGCCGCATGGAAATAATTTTGTTAAAACGATGCTGAAGATAGCAGAAAATCATGACACCTTGCGCGTAGTCAATGACCAGATCGGAACGCCGACTTACACGCCGGATTTATCGCGACTCTTGGCCGACATAAATTTAACTGAAAAATTCGGAATTTATCACGCAACTAACGAGGGCGGTTTTATTAGCTGGTACGACTTTGCAAAAGAAATTTTTTCTCAGGCAGGAGTTAATGTTAAAGTTATTCCCGTCTCAAGTTTTGAATACGGCGTATCAAAGGCTAAACGTCCTTTTAATTCCAGACTTGATAAAAGCAAATTAAAATCTTCGGGCTTTGATTTATTACCCGACTGGCGCGACGCTTTGAGAAGAGAGTTAGGAGGCAGAAGGTAGGGAGTTTTGAAAAATTTTATAGAGCGGTGGAAAAATAAAGGCGACGAGAAGAGCGACACTCAAACATTCTGGCTCGAATTTCTGCACGATGTTTTAGGCGTTGAAAATCCCGGCCCTGTCATTGAATTTGAGAAGCGCGTCAAAATTGAGCAGAAAAATTTTATTGATGTCTATATACCGTCAACAAGAGTTTTAATTGAGCAGAAAAGTTTTGACGTTGATTTAGACAAGCCTGCAAAACAGTCCGATGACGAAATTTTAACTCCGTTTGAGCAGGCCAAGCGTTATTCGGACTGGCTGCCCGACTCTCAGCACGCACGCTGGATTATTACGTGTAATTTTCAAGAGTTTCACGTTCACGACATGGACAGCTTTGACCTTAATGCTCCGCCGGAAATTATCAAGCTCGAAAATCTTGAGGAAGAGGCGCGGAAATTTCAAATCTTAATTGATCCTAAAGCCATTAGCCCTAAAGAAATCCGGGAAGAAAAAATTTCTATAGAGGGCGGAAAACTCGTCAAAAAATTAAAAGAAAGCCTGAAGCCTCGTTATAGACATTGTGATGACGAAGAAATTTTGAAAAGACAGCACAGGGATTTAACTATTTTTTGCGTGAGAATTGTTTTCCTGCTTTACGCTGAAGACTCCGGGCTCTTGAAGAAAAATCAATTTTACGATTATCTTAAACTACGTGAGATTACGGCGCGTGATGCTCTGATAGAACTTTTTGACGTTCTTAGCACAAAAGAAGAAGAGCGCGATTTTTATCTCGAAGATGATGTAAAAAAATTTCCGTATGTTGACGGCGGTTTATTTGCGGATAAAAATATCGAAATTCCTAAACTTGGCGGCGAGCCGATAAAAATTATTCTTGATGATATGTCGCAGGGCTTCGACTGGAGCGGGATTAATCCTCCGATTTTCGGTGCGATCTTTGAACGTGTACTCGACGATAGCGAAAGAGAGACCGGCGGTATGCACTACACGACGGTTAAGAATATTCACAAAGTCATCGACCCGTTATTCCTTGATGAGCTTAACGCGGAACTTGAAAATATTTTTGCGATTCCAACTGACAGGACGCGAACTCAAAGCCTGCTCAAATTTCAAAATAAATTGGCCTCGCTGAAATTTTTAGACCCTGCCTGCGGTTCCGGGAATTTTCTCACGGAGTCTTTCAAGTCGCTCAGAAAATTAGAGAACAGAATATTAAGCGAATTATCAAAACAAAAGGACTTGAAAGAAAAATTAGAGATAAAAGTTTCTATCTCTCAATTCTACGGGATTGAAGTAAATGATTTCGCAGTCGCTGTTGCCCGTACAGCGTTATGGATCGTAGACAATCAGATGTGGAAGGAAACACAGGAAATAACGAAAGAAGACCCCTTGCCGCTGAAAGAATACGATAACATTAAAGAAGGCAGCGCAATGGACACATTAGACACATTAGAGGGATTTGCTTGGGGACTGCCGGGCTGGAAAATTTATCATTAAGATATGCTCTACATCATGGGCAACCCGCCGTTCTTGGGTTATTCACAGCAAAATCCGGGACAAAAAGAGGACGTTAAAAAATTATTAGGCAGCGGAAAAGTTGATTATGTCGCCTGCTGGTTCGCTATAGCGTCAGAATATCTACAGGATAAAAAAACAAAGGCCGCCTTTGTTGCTACTAATTCAATTACTCAAGGCGAACAGGTTGCCGCGATTTTCAAGCCTCTTCATGAAAGATGGGGAATTGAAATAGATTTTGCTCATCACTCTTTCGTCTGGGACAGCGAATTAAGAGATATAATGGCTCACGTTCATTGCGTAGTGATCGGTTTCAGCACTAATCCGCCGAAATTGAGAAAACTTTACACGGCCGAAGGATTAAAGCTCGTTGAGAATATTAATTTTTATCTCAAGCCTGCGCCGAATTTTTTTATTGAGGCAAGGAAAACTCCGATTTGCGATGTGCCACCTATGACGTTAGGCAACTTGCCGCGCGACGGGGGGAATTTAATTATCAACAGTGAGAAAGAACTCAAAGAATTTTTGAAACGTGAACCCTACGCTAAAAAATTTATCCGGCGTTACATGGGTGCGGACGAATTTATTAATAATAAGCTGCGTTACTGTTTATGGCTCGTTGACGCGAAACCTAAAGAACTCCACGAAATGCGCTCTGTGGAAAAAAGAATAAGGGCAGTTAAAAAATTTCGCCTTGAAAGCAAACGGCAAGCAACTCAAATTCTTGCTGATACTTCTTGGCTATTCGCGGAGATTCGACAGCCTGCAGGAAGTTATATTACTTTTCCTTTACATTCTTCGGAAACGCGCACGTATATTCCGATCGCTTTTATGCCCTCAGATATAATACAAAGCAACGCGATGAGCATTATTCCTAACGCAACTTTATATCACTTTGGAATTTTGACAAGCCGCGTTCACATGGCATGGATGAGAGCGACAGCCGGGCGGTTAAAAAGCGATTACAGATATTCAAATACGGTCGTTTATAATAATTTTGTGTGGCCGTCAGTGAATGAAAAACAGCGTGCAAAAATTGAAACGACAGCGAAAAAAATTTTAGACGCGAAGGCGTTATATCCTAAAAGCTCATTCGCAAGTCTTTATAACGATGAATTAATGCCCGCTGAACTTCGCAAAGCCCACAAAGAAAACGACGCGGCAGTGTGCGAGGCTTACGGCTGGGATAAAAATATTTCGGAAGAAGAAATCGTGATTGAGTTAATGAAGATGTACGGAAGTATGGTAAAATAGGGGCAGTGGTGAGGGAGTTTACTAGACCCCTAAGTTTAGAACTTGTGCCGGTATTTAGTTACTAAATCTGTCCCATAACAGCAGGACAATTCTTAGAAACCAATAGATAGCAGCGACTAAAACGTCAATCCTGGGGAGGAATGGACGTCGCTGCTTCTTTTTCGGCTTACGGCTTTTTAAGTTAGCCATGATATTTCACCTAAATTCTGCAGGGGCGGCTCCCCGTTTGGACGATGAGCCCTGCTTCTCATCCGGGACTCCCTCGTGCTGTTATTATAACAAAAGCCTATTTTTACAGTCCGTATTTTTTTATTCGGTGTTGTGCGACATCATAAACTTCTTCATCTTCTCGCATTCCGATAACAACAAGCATTTCTGTTTCCGTGCGTATCAGTTTATAAATTACGCGAATACCTGCACCGCGCAATTTAATTTCAAGAAAATTCGTTAAGTCGTTACCGCTTTTATGATCAAGCGAAATTCTGTAGCCCCTTCACTTTTCGGCAAAGGGTTTGCTTCTACACGCTGAATTGATTTCGCAACAATACGACTTTGATTTCCTAATAAGTTCTTAAAATCTTGCTGAGCTTCAGGCAAAAATTTTACAGACCATTTCATTCGATTTCAACCTCTTCCAAGCCTTCAAGGTCTTCTTCAGTTATGCCTAAGTGCCTGTCAACTTCTTCTTCTGAGAGTAGTTTTGAAGGGTCAAAATTTTCCATGCGTTCATACGCAAGGGCAAGGAGTTTTGCATCGTTATATTCGTCATTAAGTCTCATGTACTCTTCAGGCGACATAAGCACACATTCAGCGGAATTATCTTTAATGACGACTTTCGTTCCATTGCGTTTGACATCATCAAAAACTTTTTCAGCCATGCCATTATTGAACATTGAAACGGGTACGTTTTTTCAATTACATTAATTACGGACATAATAAAAAAACATCTTCTAAAGAATTTTCTAATATAATATTACAAAAAATTCAGGAGTAAAAATTTTCATGAGTCAAATAAAAGTTATTCATAATGCAGGAGATATTGAGGGGCTCTGTGTAATCATTCCGAGCGTTCACGGCGACAGGCGCGGATATTTCACGGAGACTTACAACAAAAACGACATGGACGAGGCCGGATTAAATTTTGATTTCGTTCAGGACAACCAGAGCGGAAGCACAAAGGGCGTTTTGCGCGGTCTTCACTTTCAAATTAATTTTCCGCAGACGAAATTAGTTCGCGTTATAAAGGGCTCTGTCTTTGATGTCGCTGTCGATTTTCGGAGAGGAAGCAGAACTTTCGGAAAATATTACGGCGTTGAACTTTCTGAAGAAAACCACAAGCAATTATTAATCCCGAAAAATTTTGCTCACGGTTTTTTAGTTCTCTCGGACACGGCGGAATTTTGTTACAAGTGCGACGACTTTTATCACCCGAACGACGAGGGCGGAATTTTTTACGCTGACCCCGATATTAATATTAAATGGCCGGAAGTTGACGCGCCTTTGATTCTTTCTGACAAGGACAAAATTTTACCTAAGTTAAAGGAGATTTTATAAAATGAAAATTATCGTAACAGGCGGAGCAGGTTTCATCGGAAGCAATTTTATTTTTTACATGCTCGAAAAACACCCGTACTATAAAATAATTTGCGTCGATAAATTGACCTACGCCGGAAATCTCAACACGCTGAAAAATTTAATTGCCGAAGAAAAAATTAATTTCTTCAAGATTGACATCTGCGACCGCGAACGAATTTATAATCTTTTTGAGCGCGAACGTCCCGACATGGTTATAAATTTCGCTGCCGAGTCTCACGTTGACAGAAGCATTGACAATCCCGGAATTTTTTTATTCACGAACACTTTAGGCACGGGCGTTTTGCTTGATGCCTGCGTGAAGTTCGGAATAAAACGCTATCATCAGATAAGCACGGACGAAGTTTACGGGGATCTGCCGCTTGACAGACCTGATTTATTTTTCACGGAGAGCACGCCCATAAAAACTTCATCGCCTTATTCAGCGTCAAAGGCCGGAGCAGATTTGTTGACGCTCGCGTATCATAGAACCTATAAACTTCCTGTGAGCATTAGCCGCTGTTCAAATAATTACGGGCCGTATCATTTTCCTGAAAAATTAATCCCCCTCATGATAATTAACGCGCTTCACGATAAAGATTTACCCGTCTACGGAAAAGGCGAGAACGTCCGCGACTGGCTCTATGTCCGTGATCACTGCCGGGCTGTCGACATGATTATTCATGACGAAAATTCCGTCGGCGAAATTTATAACATCGGCGGACATAACGAGATGAAAAACATTGACATCGTGAAATTAATCTGCCACGAACTTGGCAAGCCTGAGAGCTTAATTAAATTCGTAACTGACAGAAAGGGCCATGACCTGCGCTACGCGATTGACCCGACAAAAATTCATGAGCGTCTTGGCTGGCTGCCGGAGACAAAATTTTCTGACGGCATCAAAAAAACTATTCAGTGGTATCTCAATAATAAATCATGGTGGAAGCCTTTGATTAAAAATTAAAGATGAAAGAAGAAGTAACGAAAGCAGATTTTCATCACGCCTGCTACGCCGTAAAAAATTTTTTAGCTCCTCATTCTTAGTTCAAAAAAGCTGTTGACAAAAATTTAGCGGGGTGTAAAATGTGCTCTGTGGTTCTGCGTGTATTACTTAGAAAAGAATCAACAAGAAAAAAGAATTTAATCACAAAAAATTTCCGAAAGGAGTGCTTTTGTTTTATGAAAAAGTTATTGGTTTTGATTTCGATTGTTTCATTGCTTGCTTTCGCAGGCAACGCGTTTGGTGCAACAACTTGGACTGATCCTACAACGGATGATGAGGTCGGGCACTATGTTGACACTTTCACTGACATGACCCAGAGCGATATTGTGGGGCATTATGGTCAGGATGCGTATGACTGGTGGGTCGCTTATCAGGCAGCTAAAGCAAATGCCTCCGCTGCAGTAAGTGCTGTTACAAATACAGAAAATCGTGCAGCTGCAACTGCTTTGATTTCTACTTTGGGATTAGCTAATGCCGTAGTAGCTACATCGGCAGATGCTCCTAGTGATGCGGCTCTTTCTGCTATGGCGGCTCTTGTAACTAATAGCGACACGCAGAAGATCCCCTTCACCATTCCTAATATTGCTGTTCCTTCAGGTGCAGTTGCAGGTACTACAGTCGTAGTAGCTTGCTTAGGAACTGTTACATCTTCTAACATCTCTGCTTTTAATAGTTGCAAACTTGATTTATACGGCATGAACTCGTCGAACAAGACGGCGAAAGCAGCTGCAGGAAAAACTCAGATGTACCTTGTGCATGGCACCACAGCAGTTGATAATCAGGCAACTATGACCGGCTTTACGAGTGGCGAACGTGTTTTCCTCCTTTTCGTTGTAGGCGACACTTCTACTTACAATACGGGTGTCAATGGTATTAGTGCTTCTGCAGTACCTACCTCAGTACAAACTGCTATGGTTACTACAACAGCTTCTGGTACCCCTACGGCTCTTCTCGGCTCATCAGGCGGCGGCTGTGCACTTGGAACGTCAGCACTTGCGCTCGCGGTACTTGGCCTTTTCATCGCAAAGCGCAGAGGCTAACAACGAGTA
>CAJOGI010000017.1 GCA_905234075.1 uncultured Synergistales bacterium
ATCTTGAACTTTGATGAATTTGTGCAAAGTTATGATAAATCGGCTTCGGCTTCAAGCGTTGTCAGTGTGTCAGCAACAAAGCTCACGAACGTTAAAAATCTGAAAGCTTATAATAACAACAAAGAAATCGCAATAATCACGTCAGACGACAACGGCAACATAACTTTTGCTAGTGAGCCCGACAAACTGACATATGATTACGACATCGGCGACATTAACAACACGTTAATGGACGTAACAGTTTATTCTACCGGCAGCAGTTCCCAGACAAACACATTGGGCAGTTCCGGCGGCGGCTGTAACGTAATAAAGAATGAGGGACTAAGCGTTAGAAATGTTTTAATTCTTTTCTTGTTTGCGTTTGCTCTCTTAAACTTAAAAATTACACGGAGATAACCTCCTACCTCCTAACTCCTAACTAACTCCGGCTCTTCTGATAAAATTATCCATTATGATTTATATTATAGGCATTGGGCCCGGCGATAAAGACGGCCTCACAATGGAAGCTCTGAATGCGCTGAACGAGTGCGAAATTATTTCGGGCTATGAAAAATATATTGAGCTTGTAAAAAAATTTCTGCCTGAAAAATTTTTTCTCGCTTACCCCATGAGAAGCGAAATTGACCGCTGCCGACATGCTCTCAAAATTTCACAAAAAGACGGAAAAAAGATTGCTTTAATTTCAAGCGGAGACGCTGGAGTTTACGGCATGGCAGGATTGATGCTCGAGGCGGCCAAAGGTACGGGCGAAGATATAAAAATTATTTCGGGAGTAACTGCGGCTAATTCGGCTGCGTCGATTTTAGGTGCGCCGTTAATGAATGATTACGTTACCATAAGCCTAAGCAATTTATTAACGAGCTGGGAGCTTATAGAAAAAAGATTGATTGCGGCATGTGAAGGGGATTTTGTAATTTGCTTATATAATCCGGCGAGCCGTCATAGACCCGAAAATTTCAAGAGAGCCTGCGAAATTTTATTGAGATATAAATCTCCTGACACTCCCTGCGGCTATGTGAGAAATATTAAGCGCGAAGGCCAAGAGGCTGAAATAATGACGCTCGAAAAAATTAAGGACTGCGGAAAAATTGACATGCTCTGCACGGTGATAATAGGAAATTCGCAGACTTATATTCTTGACGGAAAACTCATTACCTCCAGAGGATACAAAGAAAACATCGTATAGTGATATTATTATCGCAAATTATTCAAAAGGAGAAAAAAAAATTTTATGATGCGTAAATTTTTAGAAGTCCTCGCTGTCGGAGCGGCTATGCTCCCGTTTGTGAGCGTTCCTGCTTTTGCTGATGAGGCTGTCAAACGTCCCGTCGCAAATTTTGAGACAAACATGGGAAATTTTAAGATTGAACTTTATTCAGACCTTGCGCCAAACACCGTAAAAAATTTCGTCGATTTAGCAAATAAAAATTTTTATGACGGCGTAATTTTTCACCGCGTCATTGATAATTTTATGATACAGGGCGGAGATCCGACCGGCACAGGCATGGGCGGACCGGGCTATCAGATTCCTGACGAGTTCGGCAAAGGTTTGAAGCATGACTCAAAAGGTATTCTGTCAATGGCCAACGCAGGCCCGGACACAGGCGGCTCGCAGTTCTTTATAACTTTAGTCCCGACCCCGTGGCTTGACGGACATCACGCAATTTTCGGCCATGTCGTTGAGGGAATGGAAGTCGTAGAAAAAATCGGACACACAAAAACCGACAGGCGCGACAGACCCGTTGAGGACGTTGTAATAAAATCAATCATCATTGATTAGGCAGGAGTTAGGAAGTAGGAGTTAGGAGGTAAAAGACTCAACAACTAACTCAAATGATTAAGAAGGGAAATTTAACAATGAATAAAAAAGTTTATGTAACACGCAGGCTTCCGACAAGCGTCATGAAACTTCTTGGCAACATCTGCGAATATGATGTAAACCCCGAAGAAAGATTAGCGACACGCGAAGAATTAATCAACGCCGCGAAAAATTATGCCGCAATGATTACAATGTTGAATGACAACATTGACGCGGAAGTTATCAACGCAGCCGGGCCGGATTTGAAATTAATTGCTAATTACGGCGTGGGCTTCAATAATATTGACGTTAAGGCGGCGAACGCTAAGGGCATTTATGTTTCAAACACGCCTGACGTTTTGACGGACGCGACGGCAGATTTAGCGTGGACTTTGATTTTTGCGGCGGCACGTCGTGTAATCGAGTGCGACAATTTAGTCAGAACAGGAACGTTTGAATGGGCTCCGAAATTTATGCTTGGCTATGACGTTACGGGCAAGACACTCGGAATAATCGGCGCGGGGCGTATCGGCGAAAATCTTGGCAAAAAAGCCGCGCTCGGTTTCAACATGAAAGTTTTATATTACGGCCGTCATAGTTCGCCTGCTCTTGAGGCTGTTGGAGGAAGCCGCGTTGGTCTTGAGGAATTATTAGAGCGTTCAGACTTCGTTTCAATTCACGTGCCTTTAACGCCGGAGACAAGACACTTAATCGGAGCTGAAGAGCTTTCAAAAATGAAGCCGGACGGAATTTTAATTAATACTTCTCGCGGCCCTGTCGTTGATGAGAAAGCACTAGCCGATGCGTTGAGCCGTCATGTTATTGCCGGAGCAGGGCTTGACGTTTACGAGAATGAGCCCGAAGTTGAGCCGGTACTCAAAAAACTTCAGAACGTTGTATTAATGCCGCACGTAGGCACGGGAACTTTCGACACGCGCAAAAATATGGGCATTCTCGTTATTAAGAATATCGAGGCAGTTTTCGCAGGCCATGAGCCTGTCAACATGGTAAGAGTGAAATAAATAAATGAACGTAAAAGACTTACTGCCCCCTCGTCCTGACGATATGCACAAGGGACATCGGGGCAGGCTTTTAATTGCCGGGGGCTCTGCACGTTATCCCGGCGCACCGGCTTTAAGTGCTTTGGGAGCGTTGAGGAGCGGCGCAGGCGTTGTAACTCTGTTGTCGCTTCAAAAAGTCTGTGAGGTTTGCGCGGCCCGTTTGCCTGAAATAATTTACTGCTATGAAGATGACGTGTTCCGCTGGCAGGAAATAGCGATGACGCAGAAAAATATTAATGCCGTTGTAATCGGGCCGGGACTCGACAGAAGCGTAGCCGCAGAATTATTTACTTCAAGAATGTGGCGCGAATGGCCTAAAAAAATTCTTGTTGACGGCGACGGACTGAACGCTCTCGCTGTAGTTCAAAAAGATTTGCAGGCCCGTAAAGATTCCGTCATAACTCCTCACGAAGGGGAGGCCGCCCGGCTTTTAGGTACAACTCCGGCTGAAATTCATGCGGACAGATTTTACGCGGTCAGTGAACTTTCTGCGAAGTGGGGCTGTGTAGTTCTGAAAGGTCATCACACTTTAGTAGCGAGCGGCGAAAAATTCCTTGAGATTAAAAACGGAAGTCCTGCTCTTTCAGTTCCGGGATCAGGTGACGTTTTGTCGGGCTGTATCGGCGCGTTTTTAGGAATGGGGCTTGAGCCTTTTGAGGCGGCTGTGCTGGGCGCGAGCGTTCACGGAATGGCCGGAGATGTTTTGGCGCGTGAGGGAGTTGACGGCGTATTAGCTTCGGAAATTGCCAACACGTTAAGAAAAGTTATTCACGCTTTGAGGCAGTCTAAAAATGACGGAAAGTAAACGCAAAAAAATTGACTGGGACGCTGAAATTGAAAAGACCGAAAAAATTAAGCGCAGGGGATTTTTAATGAGCGGTGTAAGTTTTGCATTCGCGTGTGCTTTAATTTTAGGAATGAGCCGCGCAACCGGCGCAGAGATTGAAATTCCGAGAGCCGTTTTAGTTACTGTATGCTTCATAATTTCGTGCGTGATATTCGGCATTGTCATTAAGAGACGAAATAAAAAGCGCAATAAAAATAATTTTGAAGATGAACGATAAAATTTTTATTTCCCATTCAGAACAGGACACTCTCAATTTAGGCCGAGAGCTTGGAAAGAATATTTTGCCCGGCGTTACTGTGCTTTTATACGGCGATTTAGGCACGGGGAAAACCGTATTAGTTCGCGGAGTCGGAGAGGCCATGAAAATTTCCGGCGTTCGCAGTCCGTCATTCACGCTGATAAATGAATACAGCTCACCGTCGGGAATTTTTTTAATTCATTCGGATTTATACAGGCTTGACGAAAACGGAGTCTATGCACTTGGCCTCGAAGAGTTTGCAGGAGCTTCGGACTCTGTTTTATTTATCGAATGGCCGGAACGCTGGACGAATCCCCCCGTTAATGACGTTATAAAAATATTTCTGAAAGCCTCGAACAAAAATGAACGCGAGATAAAAATTTCAGCGTCGGGCTTGAAAGCCGAAGAAATTGTGAGGGGAATTAGCAATGAAGGATAAATTTACCTCCTACCTCCTACCTCCTAACTCCTACCTGCTAGCGTTCGATTGCTGCTTAAAATTGACGGGCGTTGCGCTGATGACGGGCGAAAAAATTTTTTATGAGCAGCAGGATTTAGGCCGCCGGCAGTCCGCAGAACTCCCAAAGATGACGGAAAAAATTTTGCGCGAAAATAATATTTCGTTTAGAGATATTAATTACGTGGCTTTGACAAACGGGCCGGGATATTTCACGGGAATCAGGGTCGGAGCGGCTTATGCTTCCGGGCTTGCGTATGCTTCGGGGGCAAAAATAATTCCTGTCTCGACGCTCGAAATGCTCGCGTATGCTTTCAAAAAAAATAATAATAGTTCAGAAAAAATTTTAACGTTAATTTATGCCGGGCATGGCTTTGTATATGCTGAAGCAAAAAATTTTTTAGAGGCCGGCGAATATTCGCACGAGTTTATAAAATCGTGGCTCGAAAAAAATCCTGACGCAAAAATAATTTCTGACGATCACGAAAAAATTTCAATGAATGAAATAAAATTTGAAATTGTCAAACCTGATTTAATTTCTTTGTGCGAACTTGCTAAAATAAAAATCAAAGAGGCCATAAACCCAATGGAGCTTAAAATTGCGTATTACCGCGCTCCGCAGGGAGTTAATTAAAAAATTTTTCTAAGGAGGAAAAAATAATGGGTAAGAACATTGCTTTAGTTGTTGATTTAATCGCTATTATAGTGCTTGTGTTCTTTTTATGGCGCGGCTTTCTTCGCGGATTTTCCGGCGAGATTATCGGCTTCGTCGGGCTTTTTGTTTCCGGGTTCTGCGCTTGGAAATTTCTTGATCCTGCCGTCGAACTGTTTCGGCGTTATCTTCCGTCATTGACGCTTGACGACACAGTAGTGGAAATAATTTGCGGCGTAATAATATTTTTCGGCGTTGAAATTATTTTTGCGATAATCGGCGCGCTGCTCTCGTACCTCATCCGCGTTACAAATCTCTCTGTAACTGACCGCTTCTTCGGAATAATTATCGGCTTCGTAAAAACTATCTGTATTATAGTTTTTCTTTATGCCGTTGCCTCAATTTTTTCAAATGTCATTCCTGCCGACATTCTCGAAAAAAGTTACGCAATGAAGGCCGCGTCTTACGTGTGGCCGCCGATCAGAGATTTTTTGACTAAGCAGGGAGTTTTAGATTTCGCAGCACTGACAGGCAGAATATAAATCAATGCGTTTAACTGAAAACATATCCGAAATTCTTGAGTTACAAAAAAATTTGCTCCCCTTCCGTGAAAAATTGCGCGGCGAACTAGGGGAGTTAATTTTGAACTCTTTACAGCCGGCAGAAAATTTTGAGAGCCTCAAAAAACGCGAAAAACTTTTGCGCGAATGGCTCGACCTCACCGACCATAACGGCGAATTTAATTTTAATGCAAGTGCCGAGCAGGTCTCTTACATGTTCGCAAACGCTAAACGCAGCGGAATTTTATCGGGCGAAGAATTATTGAAAGTCCGTCTGCTTTTGAACGCCGCAAAAAATATCAGAGAAAATCTCGCGGAAATTTCCGACCCGTCTGACGGACAGGCAGGAAAATATAAAAGCATTGACGATTTAAGACGAGGCATTAGGGATTTTTCGCCGGAGCTTGAGGCATTGAGCGTCATTGAGGACTCAGGGCGGCTTGCCGACACAGCCTCGCAAAAATTATTTAATTTGAGAACAGAAATTGAAAATCTTAAACGCAACGGAAGACGCATTGCTCAAAAATTATTTGATGACGCTGATATTAATAACATGCTGCAGGAGCGTTCGCTCTCGTGGCGCGACGGAAGATTTTTGCTGCTCGTACGTCAGGAATTTATAAATAGGTTTCCGGGCTTGGCCGTTGAGCGTTCATCGTCAGGAAATTCCGTTTACATGGAGCCGAAGGCACTTTCAAATATTAATAACAATTTAATAATTAAAACTAAGGACGAACAGGACGAAGAGCGCGTAATCTTGTTAGCTCTGACGCGAAATATTTTGAGCCGCGAGAACGCAATTATTAACGCTGAAAAAGTTATAGGCACGTTCGATTTATTATGCGCGTGCGATGACTTAATCCGCAATAAAAAATGGGGCATTCCCGAACTGACGCAAAAAAATTTTTTCAGGCTTGTCGGAGCAAGGCACCCAATGTTAAGAGAAAAGGCAGTGCCTATTGACGCTTCGTGCGGCGAAAAATTTTCAACTCTTGTTATAACGGGCTCGAACACCGGCGGCAAAACTGTAACGTTAAAAACCGCAGGAGTTTTAATTTCAATGGCTTGGCTTGGCCTTCCGCTGCCTGCACGGGACGGAACAGTTATCGGAACTTTTGACGAGATCTACGCGGACATAGGCGACGAGCAGAGCATAGAGCAAAATCTTTCAACTTTCAGCTCCCACTTAAAAAAAATTATTCACATTCTGAAAAATTCTACGGACAAGTCATTAATCTTGCTTGACGAGTTAGGCGCAGGCACGGACCCTCACGAGGGCGCGGCGTTGGGCGTTGCTATCCTTGAAACTTTGAAGAAGCGCGGTGCCGTTACTCTTGCGACGACTCACCATAACCCGATTAAACAATATGCCCTAACTACTGACGGAGTAGAGACCGCGAGCATGGAATTTGACATCGAAAAATTACAGCCGACTTATCATTTATTAATGGGCATACCCGGCCGCAGCAGTGCTTTGTTAATTGCGAAGCGTTACGGAATGCCCGAAGAGGTTTTGAAACTTGCGCAGGGGTCTTTAGACGCTAGGGAATTGACCGCCGAAGACATCATGAGCGAATTAAACGAGCGCAAAGCCGCTTTAGATAATGCCGAGCGTGAATTTCAGACGACAATGAAAGAAGCTCAGGACTTGAAAAAAACTTATCAAAGCCGCGTAGCTGAAATTGATTATCAGCGCGACAAAATCATGCAGGCCGCCGACAGAAAAGCCGAGAAGTTTATCGCTCAGGCCGAAGAGACTTCAAAAGAAATTATTAAGAGCATGGAAGAAGCTGCAAGGGACGCGGCACGAAGAGGCTACACAGTGAAGCAGAGAGAATTAAAGACATTAAAGAGCATTATCGAAAAGCGCACAAAGAAACGGACTGAACGCGAAATTGAAAACAGCCCGAAACCTTTTGAGCCTGCTGTCGGAGTTACCGCGATGATAGCAGGAAGCGGCATTGTTGGAATTATTAACGAGATTAAAAACGGACGCGCTTATATGACTGCCGGGCCGATGAGCGTTGACGTGCCTTTATCGCAGTTAATCGCGACTGACAAAAAAGCGAAAGTCGCCGCTCCTCCGATCGATACGAGCCAATTAAAAACCGTCGAGAGCGTTCCGCCGTCAATAATGGTACGCGGAATGTTAGTCGGCGAAGCTATGCCCTTAGTAGAAAATTATTTAGACCGGGCATATCGCGCTAATCATTCTGTCGTTACTGTCATTCATGGACGGGGCGAGGGAATTTTGAGACGCGAAGTCCACGCGCTTTGTTCGAGGCTGAGTTATGTTAAAAGCTTCAGGCTCGGCGGAGAAGGCGAAGGCGGCTTCGGCGTTACTATAGTTACGTTCAAATAGTTTGGAGTATAAATCAATGAAACAGGAAAACTTAATTAAAATAAAAAATCTTCGTCATGAACTTCATAAGCACCCGGAGCTTTCAATGAATGAACGCGAAACGAAAAGAACGTTAATGAACTTCATCGAAGAAAATACGAGGCTGGCCGTTGTTGACTGCGGAAAATGGTTTTATGCGTCGCGTTATGTCGAGGGCACAAAGGGTATCGCTTTCAGGGCTGATATGGACGCTCTGCCGATGGACGAATTTATAAAAATTCCTCATGCGTCAGAAAATCCGGGAATTTCCCACAAGTGCGGACATGACGGACACTGCGCAGCTCTCTGCGGACTTGCCCTTGAGCTTGACGCTATGGACTTGGAGCGGTCGGCCTATTTAATTTTTCAGCACGCTGAAGAGACAGGGCAGGGCGCGAGAGAATGTGCTAACTTTTTAAGAGAACGAAGCATAAGCGAAATTTACGCCTTTCA
>CAJOGI010000018.1 GCA_905234075.1 uncultured Synergistales bacterium
GTTGAAGCACTTCCCGCGCCGATTGTTTTCTCGCCTGAAGAAGCTGCAAACTTTGAGCCCGACGCTGGCGAAGCTGCTAAACATTTTGACTGGGCTGAGCAGATGAAAGCTACAGGCATAAACGGCACGCACGGAGAAAAATTAAATTTCAAGAGTATTGAGCTTTTTCAGGGCACTAAATGGATTAACGCCGAAGCGTACACGGATGACGGCAAGCGCGCTTTCATTTCTTTTGCGAATGAATACACACTTATGGATACTCGCAGAGTTTACGAAGCTCACAAGGAAGCTATAAATTTTCCGCCGTTCGATATGATAATTTTTGCGGCATTTCAGTTTGATCCCGCAGCAGTCAAGACAATAGAGGAGCTTAAAAAAATTAGCCCCGCAGAACTTTTGCAGGTAAACATGAATACGGATTTATCGACTCATGATCTTAGAAAGAAAGCCAAGACGGACTCTCTTTTCTGGCTTGTCGGTCAGCCTGATGTTTTGCTGGAGCGAGTTAAGGAAAATCGTTATCGCATTAAAGTTCTGGGCTTCGATTATTATAATGTCAGCGCAGGAAAAGTCGTATCCGGCAACGCCGATAAAATTGCTATGTGGCTTCTCGACACGGATTATAACGGAATGGAACTTAACCCGACTCAGGTTTTCTTTCCGATGGAGGGCAAGTCAGGCGGCTGGGCAAAGCTGGCGAAAACTCTCAGAGCTGAAATAAATCAGGACTTAGTTGAGTCTTTTACCGGCGTTGAGTCTATTGATTTTGAAGCTAAGCTGGATCAGCAAATTGCCGTAAAAATTATTGACGACAGGGGCATAGAAAGTATGAGAATTTTGACGGTTGAGGAGGCCGACTTATGAGTGCGAAGATTGACCGCCTGATAATAAACTCGCCGTACGTTGAGCCGACGTATCACTGGGAATACAACAAGGACACGAAGAGCTTTGACAAGGTTGAGGGCCGCCGAAGTGCCGGTTATCTTGTTGCTTCAAAAGATAAAAAGGACTTTGAGGATGACTCGGGAACTTTTATAGAAATAGAGCTTGTTAATAAAATTCGGCCTAAGGTAAAAGCATGGCGCGAGGCTGGTTATCCTGGCGCAACGAACGTAACGCGCAAGCTCTTAGCTCATTGGCACGACAGCGAAGCCAGAAACTTTCCGTTTTTCTTTTGCCAGCTTGACGCTATAGAAACTTTAATTTGGCTGAACGAATCTTACGAGGGTCGAAGCACTTTAATACGGGGAGACTCCGGAAAGTTTAAGCGTCTCTGTACAAAGCTCTGTACGGGCGGCGGGAAAACTATTGTCATGGCGATGTTAATTGCGTGGTCAGTCTGTAATAAAGTCAGGGACATTCGCAGTATGGGCCACAGCAAAAATATTTTAATTATCGCGCCTAACTTGACGGTTAAAAAACGGTTGCAGGTTTTAGATCCTAAAAAAGAAATTAATTATTATGAGCAGTTCGATATTGTGCCCGTCGAAATAAAGGATTTAATGAGTCAAGCCAGAGTAGTCATTCATAATTGGCAGGCTTTAGCGTGGGACTCTTCTAATAATAATAAGAGTGTGGATAAGCGCGGCCCTATGAGCGATGGCGCATACGCCAGAAAAGTTTTGAAAAATTTTTATGAACATTGGCTTGTGATTAATGACGAAGCGCATCACGCTTATAGGGTTCAAGAAACTTCGGAAAGGCTTACAAGAGAAGAAAAAGAAGAACAGCGTCAGGCTACTATTTGGATTCAGGGGCTCGACAGAATACACAACGTCAGAAGAATTTTAACCTGTTACGATTTTTCAGCTACGCCGTTTATTCCTGGGGGCAGAACGAATGAAGAGAGCTTGTTTAGCTGGATTGTAAGCGATTTTTCTTTAAGCGACGGAATTGAGTCGGGCCTTGTTAAAACTCCTCGTATTGTCGTTCGCGATAACGTAGTTCCAGATGCGAGTACCTATAAAACGAAGCTCTATCATATTTATTCTGAGGTAAAAAACTCTTTGAAGAGTTCCGCGCATGAAACGGAGTCGTTGCCGGACTTAGTTAGAAACGCATACAGCCTTCTCGCTGCCGACTGGTTGGAGACATATAATAATTGGAAGAACTCCGGCAAAATACCCGTGATGATTAGCGTTGCAAATTGCACGACAACGGCGGCAAGGGTTGAGCATTTTTTCAGAACGGAAACGCTTAATATGCCTGAAGAACTTTGCGAGGCAGAAAGACTTTTACGAATTGACTCTAAAAAGTTACAGGACGAGTCAGATGCTGAGGGAGAGAGATTGCGTGAGATGGTTGATACTGTAGGGCAGGAAGGTAAACTAGGCGCACAGCTTAGTAACATTATTTCTGTCGGCATGTTGTCGGAAGGCTGGGACGCTAAGACGGTTACTCACATTATGGGGCTTAGGGCATTTTCGAGTCAGTTGCTCTGCGAGCAGGTTGTAGGACGCGGGCTTCGCAGAACTTCGTATGATGTTGTTAACGGCTTTTTTGAGCCTGAGTATGTGAATGTTTTCGGAGTGCCGTTTAGTTTTCTTCCGCATGAAGATCCGGACAGCAAGGGTGGAACAGTCCCGCCTAAAAATACGACTGAAATAAAACCTCTCGAAGAACTTAACGAATTTAGGATTACGTGGCCGAATATCACGCGGCTCGAATATATCAGCGGCCAGAAGTTAAAACTCGATAAAGTGAAAGACCTTGAGCTGAATGCGGAAGAAACTAGAATTAATGCTGAAATTGCCCCGGTTCTAAACGGCAAGGCAAACTTAGCGATGTGCAGCGACATAGATCTAGAGAAAACTTATGAGCAAATAAGACTTCAGCAAATTATTTTTCAAACCGCAGCAAAAGTTTATGATGAGATGAGTGCGGTATGGAAAGACAAATCGCCGAGAATACTTTTGCTCGGACAGATTATAAGGCTCGTACAGGAATACCTGCGAAGCCGACAAATTAAAATTAATCCGCCGTTGTTCGAGGTTAATGACGTTCGCAGAAGAATACTTTATGCGATGAACATGGACAAAATTATAAAAAATCTATGGGAATCAATACGAAGTGAAAATGCCGAAAGTATTGTGCCAGTCTACGACACGTTCAAACGGGTTCGTTCGACGGGCGATATGTCTCGCTGGTGGACGGTGAAGCCGAACGAAATAACTCAAAAATCTCATATAAATCGCTGTGTTTTTGACAGCACATGGGAAGCTACTGAGGCGTATCGGCTGGATAAAAATCCGCATGTCAAAGCGTGGGCAAAAAACGACCATTTAGGTTTTTACATTTATTATGTCTACAACGGCGAAATAAAAAAGTATTTGCCCGATTTCCTAATTGTTCTCGACAATGACATAACGCTGGTATTAGAAGTAAAAGGCCGCCTAAGTGAGCAGGACAAAGAGAAAAAGAGCGCACTGGAAGACTGGATTAAAGCTGTAAACAGCACAAAAGATTGGGGTGAGTGGCGTTGCGATATTTCACGCAGTGCAGCAGATATAGACGGAATTATTGAAAGGCATTGCGGCCATTAGCGGCCGCTTTTTTTTGACGAAGTGTCCTGCCCCATTTAGCTCTCAAATCATCGCCGTACTCGGCTTCTTCCTCTTCGCACCATTCCCGATATTCGTTCCCTGCTATGACTGAAGAATGGCTTGATTTTATTGTATCATGCAAAATGGGAAATTCTCACGATTACGATGTTGTCGAAGGACCTATGGCAAATGATACTATTTTCAATTATATACAGGGCTTTATCGATGGTGAAATTTCACGTGCTGCGTTTTGGGAGCTTGCGAAATTTAAGAAGCCGACACATC